>JABJAH010000005.1 GCA_018666155.1 Rhodospirillaceae bacterium
CCGAATAGACTTCAGCGTCTTCGCCAGCGCTTTGGCACACTTTTGCAGCGGCGAAAGAAAGCGCTCGGCCGCACGGTCCAGGGGGATGGCCGAAGGGTGGAATCTATTGGAAAGAGCAAAATCCACATCGCCGTTGACCTCTACAGGCACGGAGAGGGTTCCCCAGTTTACGCCGGGCACTTTGGATAGGGCGTATCCTTGAGTGCGCGTCCGCTTCAGGTCGTTTTCAAACTGAGTTGAGTCCATTTGAGCCCGGGTAAAGAGATAGCGATCCTTAGCCAGTGCCGCACTTAGGATGTCTTTTCGAACATCTTCGGATTTATAAGCGAGCAGCACATGCCCAGCGGACCGCCCGACCAAGGGGAGAGTGATGTGCTCTCGCATGGGGTAGACGATCATCGACGATTCTGCGTCGGTGTTTTCCAAAACCGTAAGCTGGCTGTTTCTGATCGCCGCGAAGCCAAGTGGCCAGCCCATCACTTTGCAGGTTTGAATCAGGTGGGGCCGCACGTGAGTGGTAATCCAATCGTCGCGAAGAGCCCCGCTTGAGAACTCAAGAACTTTTGGTGTGACCGTATACTTACGGGTTGCACGACTGCGCTCGACGTATCCCAGTTGCTCCCATGTCACGAGGTAACGATTAACCGCCGCACGGGTCACGCCGGACAGTTTCGCGAGTTCTGAAACCGTGACGCCGTCAAATGAGTTGATATTGCGTAGCACGGTTATCGCGCGCTCGACGATTTCCAGGGGGCTAACACCACTCATGGTGTCGTGGCCTCTTGCCAGCTGTCCGTGTCGAGGCCGCTTAGGCATTCAGTTAATCGTTTGGAGCAGGTTTGCAGCGGCGTGAGCAGTCGAGCCTCAATTTCTGCTAAACTCAAAAGTGTTTCATCAACGCCGACGGACAGACAAAAAGGAACTGCATTTTTAATATGAACCGGGACAGCCACCGTATTGAGGCGGCGTTTCGCTGTCTTCGATGCGGCGTAGCCTTTGTCTCTTATCCCATCTAGGAGGCCGCCTATTTGGTCCTGTGCCAGGTTCGCTTGTGCGTAGAGATCGGGAGTCTGCTGTTCCGCCATGGACAAAACGTCTTGTCTAACCGCCTCGGACAAGTAGGCCAGGAGCACATGCCCAGCGGCGCGACCAAGGACAGGACGCATCAGCATCGTCTTGCGCAGTTTGGTGGCGAGGGGGGAAACGGAATCCGTATTCGCAATAAGCGTCACTTGGGCATTTTTGAGTGTCGTAAAATTCAGTGACCAGCCAATCTCGCGGCAGGTCTCATTCAGTATGGGGAGGACCGTGTGCTGAATTTTTTGATCCCGCATGACCCCTTTCGATAGCTCATGGGTCTTGGACGTGGGGCGATAGGCGCGGGTGCGCTCATCGCGAAACACGTATCCTAAATTCACAAGGGTGACGATGTAGCGGTTAACGGCTGATCGCGGCAAATCGACAGCAAGCGCGAGGTCCGACATCGTTATGCCGTCTACCGCGTTAACGGACCGCATGATTCTGGCGAGCCGCTCAATGCTCTCTAACGGCTGGATGCGCGCCATCGCTACTCTCCAAGCGATTACTCATTGAGTGAGCATATCGGGTTACGAGGCGGCCCTTGAAGGATTCCATGCCAATTGCTCGGTCAGTGATTAAGGGGGTGAAAATGCGTTTGAGAAGCTGCGGAAGAAACACGGCTGGCGGTAATCGCTCAACGAGTAAATGCCGGTTTTGGCTGTTGGGCTGCCAACCCATGGGGGACAAGGGCGCTGAACTTTAAAACGTCACAGTTTTTAAAATTGAAAACCGCTTTCCGGGAGGGAATTCATGAAATTTAGAACCATCTTGCTTGCAGGTGTTGCGATGGCCATCGCCATGCCGGCATCCGCTCAACAGATTTCTCTAGAAGAAATCGTTGTCACAGCGCGGAAAAGATCTGAATCGTTGATGGACATTCCTCTGACCGTATCGGCGTTTTCTTCGGCCGACATTGAACAGGCTGGCTACACCACCATCACTGATTTGGTGGAAGCTGTGCCGGGCGTAACCTATGGCAGTTTCGAAGCGGAAGGTCGTGGCGATTCAGCCAGCTTCCGCGGTGTATCTACCAACACCGGCGACCCGACCCTGCAAAACTCCTCCAAGTTCATTGATGGCGTTTACGTTTCCGGCTCACTGTTTACCGCGTTGCTCTCCGACCTTGAGCGCGTGGAAGTGATCAAGGGGCCGCAAAGTGCGCTCTATGGTCGTGCGACGTTCTCCGGGGCGATCAATTACATCACGAAAAAGCCGACCAACGAGTTCGAAGGATCCGTTAGCGCGACAGTCGCTGAGCATGATGAAATTGAAATTAGCGGTTCGTTGAGCGGGCCAATCGTGGAAGACCGACTGGCCATTCGGGTCAGTGGCGGATTGCTCAGCAAGGGCAGTGAATACACCAACATCACAAATGGCGCTGAGATGGGTGAGGACGATATCTACTCCATCAGCAGTGCTCTGCGTTTCACACCCAGCGATGAATTCACGGCCGATCTATCGCTCAGCTATTCTGATGCCGATCTGGGTGAGGCGCCACGTGCGACCACAGCCCTAAACAGCGGCGAGCTGGCTTTTCCACTAGAGTCCGTGATTGGCGGCAACGTAGATCAGTTGGATAACCCGGGCATCCAGTCCGAGACATTCCGTGGCAGCCTGCAAATGAACTATGACATGAACGGCTACACGCTGACATCGATCACCGGCTATGGCGAAGAAGACACGGTGAACCAGTCCGATGGCAACTATGACCCCAATAAGGTCGGGTTCTTGTCCTTCCTTTGTAACGCGGGTCCGTTTGTCGGATCGGATTGCAGTATTTTCCAAACAGTCACGGAACGTCGGCTCGAATCTAAATTCCAAGAATTCCGCATTACGTCACCTGAAGGTGAGCGTTTGAGCTGGATCGTCGGTGCATCTTATTTTGATGAAGATTTCTCGACCGCGCGCTTACGCAACTTCCGTCAGTCACCGTCATTGAAGACCACTGAAAACCTGTCGGTGTACGGCTCGGTGTCTTATGAAGCGACTGATCAGCTCTCCGTCAGTTTCGATGCACGCTATCAGAATGAAGATATTAAGGTTGAGAACCTCGACACTTCGACTATTCAAGAGGGTGAATTTAATTCGTTCTTGCCGCGTTTTATTGTCGAATACTCACCATCAGAAGACACGTTGCTCTATGCCAGTGCGGCGAAGGGCAACAAGCCGGGTACATTTAACAGTTCCGGCCCGCCGCAGTTTGCCGTCGTCGACGAAGAAACACTGTGGACCTATGAAGTCGGGACCAAAGTAAATGCATTGGATGACATTCTGAGTATCCAAGCTTCTGGTTACTTTATCGACTGGACCAATCAGGTGTTCCGCTTCAACGATCCTGATCCAACCATTGGCAGCTATTTCGTCAATGCGGGTGAAACCGAGGTCTGGGGTGCTGATTTTTCTGTGAACGCACAGTTCAATGAGAATTTCAGTGGTTCATTTTCATACTCCTACGTTGATACGGAGTTCAAAGTCTTTGAATCAGCGAATGCTCTGACAATTCTGGGCGATGCCGATGTTTCGGGTAATCAAACCCCGCGCACGGCCGGTAACTCACTCTACGCATCGCTAGAATATCAAGCGCCGCTGACGATGGTTGGCGATGGCTATGAATGGTTTGCCCGCGCAGACCTGAGCTATCGGGATGAATTGTTCATTGATGAACTGAACCTAGAAACCATTGAACCGCAAACACTGGTCAACTTGCGCCTCGGTATCGATACCGGTCCGGCCCGTGTCACCTTGTTTGTCGATAATGTGACAAACAGTGATGCACTGACCACAGGCTTTAGGTTTGGTGCAGTCGCCTTGGTCGGCTTGCCCCAAAGCCGTCAGTTCGGCGCAAGGGCGTCTTATAAGTTTTAAGGCAGATGATTGAGGTGGGGGGCGACTTCCACCTCACGCCTTGCGAGACAAAGGGCGGCCGCGGCCGCCCTTTTGTTTGACGAATTTCTGCCACACTTGCGATAGAGTGTAGGCAATACTTCTTCATTGGAATGAGAGACAAATCATGGCCGAAGGCGCAAAGACGAAAGAAACACATCGTGGGGATTTCATTCCCCAGCAAGCCGAAGACGTGTTTCTTAGCAATGGGGCTCTAGACAACGTGATGTCGACCGTTATTGCTTTGGGCAGTGAATTTTGGGCGTTGCAAAAGCGCATGAACGTGATGGAAACGCTGTTGGAAGAAAATGGCTCCGTCTCGAAGGAGATGGTTGAAGCCTATCGCCCGACCGAAGAGCAAAACGTGGCTTGGGAAGAGCAGCGGGATCGTTTCATCAACCGGGTTTACGGGTTCCTCCAGAACACCGACACCGATTCAAAGTCCGCCGGGTAGGAGAGCACCATGATTGATCGTCGCACCCTATTCGGAACCACCGCTGCCGTTGCCAGCGCGTTCACATCTTTTTTTGGCAGCCGTAAGGCCACCGCTGCCGTGACCTCGAAATCTTTGCCAAAGGATATCGAACCACGCGGTAGTTACACCGAGGGCCGCCTTGAGCGGCTCCCTGAAATGGACATGGAAAGCCGCCTCGAATTCACCCAAGGTTTTCGCAATTGGTCTTTGCGCAATTTTGGCCGCAAAAGCTCTCGCCGGGTGAATCAGCTGGTGCGTGACGCTGGGTATGATTTTAATCCGTCGCCGCCGATTGATGATGTGCTGGCTGCTGTTGGTGATGATCTCACCGTCTGGACAAGCGTGCGCTGCAAAACAACAGCGCAACAGATCATGTGGAACAACCTGGTCGATGGCTTTAACGCCAACAAAGACGGCTATCTGGCCGAGTTGGATGCGGCCGATGAATCCGGCCCGGGCACACTAGAGCTCAACGCCGAACTAGAAATCCCCGACTACACCAAGCATGAGATTCATATTCAGCCCGGTGGATACATTGGTGATCCGCTCGGCGGCTACGTCTATCACTACGGCGTCAACGTCTTCACGCTGGATCTTTCATCGGAGGATGTCTTCCACCGCGATCTGGCGGAGATTATTCCCGTCCCAGAGGACGGCAAGATGGAACGCTTTTTAGATATCGGTACCGGCGTGGCACAGTTGCCCATGGCCGTTAAGGAGCGATTCCCCGATGCAGATGTCTGGGGCATCGATGTTGGCGCGCCCATGCTGCGCTACGGCCACATGCGTGCCGCGGAGAACGGCCTCGATATTAATCTGGCCCAACGTCTCGCCGAAGATTCTGGTTTTGAAGACAACAGCTTTGATGTGGTGACGGCTTACATTCTGTTCCACGAAGTGCCGACGGAAGACACGAAAAAGATTTTGGCTGAGGTGCGCCGCATCTTGCGTCCGGGCGGTGTGTTCTTCCCTGTCGACTTTAAGACCTACACGCAGTCTCAGCCGTCGGCCAGCGGCCGCTTTAATCAGTGGTGGGATCATGTCCACAACAATGAAGTCTGGACCGAAGAATATCGGGACTCCGACTTTATTCAGTTGATGGCGGATGCAGGCCTGACGGTGAACGAAAATGCGCCGACGTTACAGCAGCGTTTCTGGAACAGTGTGATGGCAACGAAGCCTGCGTAGGACTTAGTCCTCTAACCAAAACCCGTCTTGGTTACTCTCAACCCGCACGGCAGTGGGGGTGGGGAAATGGGCTGGGACGAGCCAGTGTCCGCTATCGGCGACCGTTTCAAGAATAGACGTCCGCATATCACCCGCCATCTTCGCGTCCCAGCAGAATTGCGACGACCACTCCGGGTGCTCCACTTGCAGGGGATGATGAATTACATCGCCGATCACGTAGGCGGTTCGTGTTTTGCCTTGGCTGGTGGTTTCCAGCTTCACCATCACATGTCCAGGTGAATGACCGAAGGCGGGCAGGAGGGAAACGCCTGGCTCAATCTCATGGTGGGAGTCGACAATCTCCGCCAGTCCCGCATCCAACACCGGCTGCACGCTGTCTTGCCAGGATTTATGATTGGCATCCGCATCCTGTTCCCAAAAGGCCATTTCCTCGCGCCCAAACAGATATTTTGCGTTGGGGAATGTGGGCACCCAGCGCCCATCCAGCAGGCGCGTGTTCCAACCCACATGGTCGGCGTGCAGGTGAGTGCACAGTACGTGGGTGATCTCGTCGACGGACAATCCAATGCCTTTGAGATCATTTAAAAACGGACCTGAGCGCATATGCCACTCGGGCACCATGGGGCGGTGTTTGTCGTTGCCCAAGCAGGCGTCGATCAAAATCACGGATGTTGGCGTGCGCACGACGATACCGTGAAACGCCATGATCAGCTTGTGGTCGCCTTGATCAAAGAACCGCGCATCGTTGTAGGTGCGGGTATTTTTAATGGCGTCCGGCGTGGCCGACGGAATCAGATGCTCCGGGTCGCGGAACGGTCCTTCGAATTCAATGATGCGATAGACCTCAAACGGACCATCGGGAAAGACGGGTAACGCAACTGCTCCGGACAATGTGAGTTACCCAAACGCGAAGGGGATTTGATCCGGGCCGTAATATTGCTCAACCGAATTGTCTTTCTTGTAAAAGATATTCTGCACGTAGGTGCCGCAGCGTTGGCTACGGACAATCACCGCCACCGTCGGACCATCACCATTGTATTCAGCGTGAATGTCCCAGGGTTTAATGAAATCGATGTAGCCAGGGGTCACGTCCACGGTTTCAGTTTCTTCGACCACGGCGGTTTCGGGTAGATCGCCTGGCTCGCCACCATCAGTGCGTTTGAAGCGCAGCACCTGCTCGCCACCATCAACCACGCCGTAGAGCGTCCAAGACACACCATGATCATGAATGGTTGTTTTGGCGCTGGCTTTTTTGATCAGGCCGTTGATGACGAAGCCATGGTCCGGGTCTTCATAAAACAACAGGTTGGCGTGCTTGCCTTCTAGGCCGAGCTTGGCCGGGCTGGTCGGCCAAGTTTTGGCGTGTTCTGCCACTGCCGGGTCGCGCAGCATTTCTTTCAGCGGTTCACAGGCTTGTGGCCAAACCTCATCGGCGCTCAAGCCTTGCTCGAACAAGCCACGGACGGTTGAGACAAACGCCTCAACGGCGGGCAACATGGGTCTTCTGCTTGCATCATCTGGCATGGTGATTTTTTCAATATTGAAAGTGATAAAAGGAAGAGTAAGGAAATCGCCGTGTCGGGCCAATTCGTATATTGATTATAATCACCACACGATTAAGTGTCTGGCCGTTGACCCTTGGATAAAGAGGTGCACTTTCAAGCCAGCGCGCCAATCACAAGGGCCAGGCCAAAAGCACCGGTCGCCAGTGCCCAGCCGCGCGGCATGGGATCACCCCAGAACCGACCTGCAAGAGCCAGGATCCCATCGGGAGCGACCATCCACAGGAGTCCCTTGGCAATGCTGGCCCAGCCCATCAGTGATACGAAGGCCGCGAGCCATCCGTCCCAACTGGGGTGAACAATCACCACTGTGACGCCAAGGACGTATGTAAGAGCGCCGGCAACGAAAGTCAGCGCTGCATTGCTCTTAAAGCCATCAAGGATGCGCCCAAGTTTTGTTGGGTCGCGAAACATACCAATGGCGATGGCTAAGACGTAGACCCCTAAGGCGAGAGCAAGAGAGACCGTCAACGGTTGGGAAGAGAGCATGGGTGTTCTCCTTTGGCTGTTCTATGTCTGTGCTGCGCTTACGCGCTGCGTCGGCGGAAATTATCGCCGTTCTTCCAATCCCCACACGTAAATAGGGCCACGGCAGGGCCTAGCTAACACTCAATAAGTATAGGGTTTGTGCCCCTCAGGTCCCAATTTTATCTGGGGGCGAACTTGTGCTTAAATACTCTCATTAAAGCATCAGGAAGGGTGGGCCCCATGATCAAACGGTATTTGTCGGCGGCGGCGATGTGCCTCGCGATTGCAGCACCAGTTCAGGCACAGCAGTACAGCGGTCTTTATGTCTTCGGCGATAGTCTGTCTGACTCAGGAAATCTGTTTGGCTTAACCGGCGGAACGACACCGCCGAGCCCCCCCTTATTTCAACGGACGCTTCTCCGACGGCCCGGTCTGGGTTGAAAGCCTCGCCCCAGCATTGGGCCTGACATACACCCAAGCCACCAACTTTGCGTTTGGTGGTGCTGAAGCCGGAAGCATCAATGCGATTGATGTCGGCAACCAGATTTTAGGATTTGTTGGCGCGGGGGGCACAGTTCCATCCGATGCTCTGACGGTTGTCTGGGCCGGCAACAATGATTTCCTCCGTAACGCGGCAACCACGCCAGCGAGTGAACTGACCACAACCGTTGTCACCAGCATTGGTACGGCTATCGGCACCTTGAACGCTTTTGGAGCGCAGACTTTTCTCGTTCCCAATTTGCCTAAGTTCGGTAATTCACCCGGCGGGGCATCCACCGGCCTTGGTCCGCAATTGAACGCACTTGCGTCTTTCTACAACACCAACCTTCACACCACGCTGATTGGTCTGGAAGACTCACTCGGTATCCAGGTCTTCATCATGGATGTTGAGGGCTTGTTTGATGACGTCATCGCTGATCCATCGGTGTATGGCATGGCCAATGTGACGATCCCTTGCCTTGATGGTCTGGCCCAGCCTACGGGCGTTTGCCCAACCGCAGCAGCGACCGATGCGACTCTCTTCTGGGATGCCATTCACCCCACAGGGGCGGCGCACGCCATCATCTCGCAATTCGCGCAAGCTACCCTTGAGATGTACGACCAGCCGCGCGTGGTTGCGGCGACCTCCTACATGGGCCCGATCATCATGGATGCCCAACGCCAAACCACCGAACAACGCTTGATGACGATCCGCTCGACCAGCAATGGGTCCAAAGCGCCCGGTCATATGTATGCGTCCTATCGTGTCGCGACCGGTGACCGCACAGGCAACACCAGCCTTGAAGGCTTCGACTATGATCTCGACACCTTCACTCTCGGTGTCGATAAGGTCGTTGGCTCTGGCTGGGCCATTGGCCTCGCCGCAACCTATGGCTCTGGTGAAATTAATTTGGTCGGCGGTGGTCTGACCGACTTCGAAACTCTGATGGGCTCGGCCTACATCGGCTTTAACGGCGAGAGCGGCATGTTCATCGATTTGAGCGGCGGCATCAGCACCGATGACTACGACACCATCCGCAACACCTCCTTCGTGTTCCGGCCAACCGCCAATGGCAAAGCCGGCGGCACCAGTTCTTATTTTAATGCCGAAGTTGGCTACACTATGGAAACCGGAGGCTTCCGCATCGGCCCTTATGCCGGGGTGCGTTATCTCTCTAGTGATGTCGGCACCTACGCCGAAACCGGCGCGGCCATGTTTAACCTGACCGTGTTGGGTCAACGGGCCAGCGGCATTGTCGGTTCCGTCGGCCTCGAAATCGGTGGCGCCTATTCCAGCGGCAACGTACGGATCGTGCCACTCGTGCGGGTCGCATACGAAACCGAACTGGACAGCATCGGTTACGGTGCCAGCATTCAAACCTCGACGGGACATATCGTTGGTGTCGGGCGCGGGGATGATTCCAAGAACCGCATCACCGCCAATGCCGGTCTGGCTTTGGTGGGCGACCAGTTCTCGGTTTCCGTCAGCTACCAAGGCACCGTCGATTATTCCGACGGCAAGGACCAAGGCTTCATCGGTCGCCTGAGTTATTCGTTTTAACGGATAGCGCCGTAACGCTAGCCGGACCTTCTACTCGGGCTCGCCGGCCCATTTTTCTGGGCGGTGACCCGTGTTGGCGGCTTCGTCGGGATCCCATTCGATCAAGTTGATCTTTTCGCCGTTCGGGCCGCGCAGGGCCATTTCACGTTGCTTGATGTGGCCGCGCACGCTTATCCGCTTTGGTTCGCAAACCACGGTGTGAGGAAAAGCCTTGGCCCGACGGATCACCTCATCGAGGTCGCTGCAATAAAACACCATGCATATCTCACCAAGGTTACAGCCCTCGCTTGGCCGTTCGATCTTGGGCGGCGACGGGTTCTTCACTTCGAACAGCCCGACCATACCGTAGGCCGTAAAATCCGGTTGTTTGAGAATGCACACCCGGGTCGTCACGCCTGCGGGCATGCCAATGAACTCATGCATGTTGCCGCCTTCGGCGGTGCCTTCCGAGTACACCTCGGTCAGGCCCAACACATCTCCATAGAAGGCCTTTGATTGTTCTAAATCTGAGACTTGCAAGGCCGCGCGGACCATTTGGCTGAGTTTCATGACTGTTCCCTCATCATCGATTGAATGGCTGGGTCAGACTATAGGGCACCAATCTCCGTTTTGTGAACGCGATATGACAAAGCGCGCGCAAATAATACGAGCCCCGTGATACGGTGGATGACCGCCTGAGATTGAGATTTTTTCATTGATGATTGTTTGAGTATGCCGCCACGGTTCGTTTTCAAGAGTGTGTTCCTTGGCCTAAGCGGCCTTTTCCTTTCCTTTGTATCCCTGGCCCAAGAGCCGGAAGTCCGCACTCGTGATGATGACGATATGGCGTCGGTGGTGGTCTACGATTCCGAGTATTTCGCGCCCTATAACCCCATCACGGCCGAAGACATGCTCAACCGCATCCCCGGCACGGAAGGGCTGCTCGGTAACTTCGGCCAGCAACAGGAAGAGCGCCGCGGCCTGCGCTCCAACACCGATCAAATTCTGATCGACGGCAAGCGGCTGACCGGCAAGGAAAACCAAAGCTCCAGCTTTCTCGAAAAACTTCCGGCCAAAGCTGTCGAGCGGATTGAGTTGATCACCGGCAACGTGCGCGAATTGGATACGGATGTCGGTGTCCGCGTTATTAACGTCGTGCTGAAAGAAGGCGCGGGGACAGGCAGCGGTGTCGCCCAAATCGGCGCGTTCACGTTCTCCTCGGGTCAGTCGCGGCCCATGGGCAGCGTTGCCTACAATGGGTCGTCCGGAGATTTATCGTACACGGTCTCAGCACAAGTCCGTCCGTCGCTATCGCCGGCTGATGTGATTGATGTCATCCAGTCGCCCGCCGGTGATCGTTTGAGCGTGATCGAGGAAGAGCGGCGCCAGAAGCAAGCCCAGTACGAAGCCCGCGGCGCCCTGACTTATAATTGGGAGGGTGGCCAAACGCTCCAGGTCAACGGCTTGGTCACGTACTTCCCCCGCAACAATACGGATACCACCACCACCTTCCTGGATCCGGGCGATGGCTCACTCAATGAAGCCGGGACGATCGTTGACCGCATCCGCGGTGATGACACCACTTGGGAAATCAGTGGCGACTATAGTCAGTCTCTCAGTAAGTCGATGAACTTTACCGGGCTGTTTATTTATTCCCAATCCACGGTCGACCGGGACAACGAGAATTTCTCGCGCATCGTTGAAGATTTACTTCCCCTTGGTGGAGACACCCGCGCCCAAACATCCACCGAGAAGATTCTGCGCGGCACGATCAACTGGAACATCGCTAAGAAGCATGATCTCGAATTGGGCGTCGAAGGAGCGATCAACACCCTGGATAAAGACCTTGGGTTCTTCTCCGTCGTTAACAACCTGCCCGTCGATATCCCGATTATTAATAGCGACCAGAAAATCACCGAAGATCGTGTCGAGGCTTTCACCACACACAGTTGGAAGCCGATCTATGGGTTGGAAATTGAAACCGGTGTGGCTGCCGAGTATTCGTCCCTCACGCAGATTGGCAGTGATGTTGGCACCGAGCGCACGTTTACCTTCGTCAAACCCAGCTTGGACATTTGGTACAACACCGATCCGGCCACGCAGGTTTGGTTCTCAGCACGTCGCGATGTTGGTCAGCTCGATTTCGATGACTTTGTCGCCACCGTAAACCGGGAGGACAACGAAGTGCTGTCCGGTAATCCGGAGTTGGCACCGGAAAAATCGTGGGATTTCGAAATCGGTGCGGAACGGCGTTTGAGCGACGGAGCAGGGGTCATCAACGGCCGGGTGTTTTATCGCCGCGTCGACGATGTCAAAGACCTCATCCCATTCGGTCTCACAGACTCTCAGCCCGGCAACCTGGGCAGTGGCGATCATTACGGCGCAGAACTTGAAACCAGCATCCGTTTCGGACGCTTTACCAGTGTTGATGCGGTGCTCAGTGGCTCCGTCCTGGTTCAGGATTCAAAAGTCCAAGACCCGTTCACCGGCATCAACCGGCGGTTCGGCAATCAGCCTGAGTATGAACTCAGCCTAGAAGGTCGCCACGACGTGAAATCCCTCGGGCTGTCCTATGGCTTTGATTTCAGCAAGAAGGGCCCGACTCTGGAAAGCGATTACAATGAGTTTGACCTCAAAGCCACCACCGTCGATATGCGCTTATTCCTCGAACAGACCATCACCCAGGGCACCATCCTGCGGATGTTCTGGGCCAACATGCTGAAGGTGACCAACAAGCGCGAGCGGACAATATTTGCCCCCAATCAAGCCAGCGGCATCGTCGACCGCGTTGCATTCCGGGAAGACGAACGCGGTTGGATTGCTGGGTTCAGGTTACGCACGACGTTTTAAGAACAGTGCCGCGATATTCGATTAGAACAATACTGTCGTATTCATTGATTTAGAGCTTAGGAGATCACCATGTTTCCACCCGGTATACTTGGATCGCGTGCCGATATTCTCATCGATATCGTTATGCTCTCGTTCATCGTCATTCTACCCGTCCTCGTCATTTCATGGCGCTTGGCGCGGGTTAAGAAGAACTATGCGCTCCACCGTAAGATTCAGATCACGTTGGGGGTTTCGCTCGGCATAGTCGTTGCGATATTCGAATACGACTTGTCTCAGTCAGGCGGGATTTTCGAACTCACAAAGGGTGGTGAGTACGAGGGGACGGCCATTCTAAATTGGACGATTTGGGTTCACACAGCCTTTGCAGTCTTGGCAGCCATCATCTGGGCCGGCTTGATCGTGGTTTCAATGTTCAAGTTTGAAAACCCACCGCGTCCAAATGATTTCAGCTCTTGGCACCGTATTTTTGGTCGCGCGGGAATGATCACCATGATCGGTGCCGGCGTTACAGCGCCGCCGCTGTATTACTTTGGTTTTATGGCTTGAAGATTCTTCCCTATCATTCTGATTTTACGTCCTCATGGCGACAATCGCCCCCATAAAAGGACTATAGCGCATGAAACTCAAACACATCCTTTCGGCCGGCTTGATCTCACTTTTGAGTTTCAGCGGGTCAACCGGTGCGACCGCCGCAGACATCAATATTTCAGAGCGGCGCGGCCTTCAGGAAATGGTGGTCAGCGTTAAGTTTCTCGACCACGCCATTGAATTGTACAAAGAAATCGCTGGGTGGGAAGTCGCCTACCGGGGTCCGGCGCCAGCCGCCCAGGCCGTCCATTGGGGCTTGCCTGAGAACACCCAAATCGAACAAGCCGTATTGCGCGTTCCTGGCACTGAAAAGGGCTACCTCCGCCTCGTCAATTTCGCGGATGTCGAGCAAGTGCGCATCCGCTCCAGCGCGCGGCCTTTTGATACGGGTGCGATTTTCAATTTCAATGCTTTGGTCAAAGACCTAGAGGGCGTGTTCGAAGATATGCGCGACCACGGGTTCGTCGGGTTTGCCGACCCCACCTATTACACGATCTTCGGCAAGGAATACGGCGGCGCCATGTTGCGCGGCCACGATGGTGTTGTGATCAACCTGCTCCTCCGGGTCGATGATCCGTATGCCGATGTCCCGCCCTTCACAAAAATGAGTCATGTGGTCAACGCCACCCAGATGATCGACGACTACGACGGCAATGTGGATTTCTTCGAGAATAAACTGGGCTGGTACAAACGCTGGGAGGCCGCGCCGAAGTGGCCCGAAGACGGCTCCAACAACATGAGTGTTCCCAACAATCTATTATTGGATGGCACCGTGACGGAGATGGCCGCCAGCTTCATCTTCGAGCCCGAGGCCGACGGCGGCAGCATCGAGATTTTTAAATTTACCGGGGCGTCTGGCGCCAATTTCTCAAGCCGCGCCCATCCGCCCAATTTGGGTGTGTTGATGTACCGGGTGCATGTGCCCGGCCTGGATGCCTATGCAGAGAAGATCATCGCCAACGGCGTTGAGGTGATACAGCCCCTGACCACGTTGCCCATCGCGCTTTACGGTCCGGTCAAGTCGATCATCATCAAAGCGCCGAGCGGGGCCTGGATCGAATTATTCGAGCAGCAGGACGGCTAGAGACGAATTCTGGTCTGACATGCAGTCTAGCCCGATTTAAGGAATTGATGATGCCCGGCGACGATGACGACGATTACGTTTACGATGATGAGAGTGGCGAATGGATGCCGGCCAGCGAGATGCGCGCAAAGCAGACGGACGCGGCCAAAGCCGACGAGGTCGTGGTGCGCGATTCAGTTGGCAACGTTCTTGCCGACGGAGACCAAGTCACGCTGATCAAGGATCTCAAGGTCAAGGGTGCGGGACAGACCATTCCTCGTGGTGCGGTCATAAAATCGATTAGCCTGACGGGTGATCCACAAGAGATTGACTGCCGCTACGACGGCATAAAGGGCCTCGTCCTGCGCGCCGAATTCGTAAAGAAGCGGTGAAGGGCGCGTTGACCTACGCCGCGTGATGCCTTCGCTAGGTGTCAGCGACGAAGGGTTGCGACAAGGTCTTGCGGAATTTTCGGTCCCGCTTCAGGTGCCATTCGCGGCTCATCGCATCCGACCGCGTCCCATGCCGCTCGGCATACAAGAGGGACCACATCCTCCCGCGTGTTGAGCGCGCACCCGTTCCCGCGTTGTGTTGTGACAGGCGGCGCTCCAGGTCGTTGGTCCACCCAACGTAGGTTCGGAAACCGCCATTGCCCGAGCTACCAAGAATGTAAACGAAAGCGGCCATGGCCCATGATGTCTGCTCGGGCATCGCAATCATGTCGGTGACACCTGCGTCGACTCCCATTTCTGTATCGTCTGATCGACGATCTCCCGTTCGTTTGATAACGCTGCAGAGTCGGCATTCAGTTCGATTTCGAGTATCGCTTCATGACCATCGAGTCGGCATCTATGCTACTCATAAATGTTTTAGCGGCTGGTGCTTCCATGAAGGTGGACATTGAAGCGTTAGCATCCTCACTTGAAGCCCAGTGCACGATTACCAGCCATTCTCTACCTTCGCCAGGAGCAGATTCGCGAGAAATGAAGCCCGGCTGCTGTGACACGTGGTCGGTTTGCACTGCTTTATCTATGACGGCGAAGTCAGCGTAAGAAATGCCATCCAGCAATCTTAAGGTAACGACTTCGATAACTACCGACTTAGACGGTTCGTTGTTCATATTCTTTTCCTCAGCGCCAACAGGGGCTGAACACCCAACGAGCAACATCAGTAGGCTCGTCTGGACGATTCTAAGCAATTCTTTCATTTTGATGTTCCTCCGCTGTGACCCTTTAATGATGCTTATAATGCGTTAATCCCGTCGTGGCATCGCAATCATATCGGTGACCCCGGCATCAACGCCCATTTGAGATAACAGCGTCGTCGCCTGGCCGCGATGATGGGTTTGGTGGTTGAAGAAGTGGCTGATGCAGAGCGCCATGGGCATGGTGACATTCTTTTTGCGGAGGATGTGCCAGTAGTGAAAGTCGGCGTCGAGGATGGCGTCGGTCAGGTCGGTGTTGGCCCACTCTTGAATGGCGCTGTCGATCACCTCGCGCTCGGCGGTCAAGGCCGCGAAGTCTGAGAATACTTCCATGTCGAGGCCGGTCATCGATTGGGCCGGTTCAAAGGACAGACCGCCCAATGCGGGGAAGTCCCACTCCGCCACCGCAAAGCGGGACAACCAAATCAGGTCGGCCAGCAGAATATGATTGAGGGTGCCGTGCAGGGAACCGAAGAAGGCGCCACGGTTTTCTTTGCGGGGGTCATCGGATAGCGCAGCGGCGGCTTGATAAACCTTGTCGTTCATCCAAGCGTTGTAGCGGGCCATGGTGCGGGCGTGGGTGAGGCTCATGATGAAAAACTTTACCTCTGATTATAATGCGCTTCAATTTTGCAGCCGCTGCGCACCTCGCGCTGACTGGCCAATGGAACGGGGGTTTGCTATATATATGCCAGTCGTCCGTGCCAGTGGGACGATATGTATATCATTGGGACGAACTGCAAAATGGATGTACTGAACGATATTCTCGATACCCTGAACCTCAAGGGTGTTTTGTATTTCCGCACCAACTTTTCGGCCCCCTGGGCGGCGACCGTCCCCGACCTTGAACAGGCCGCCCGTTTTCATTTGGTGGTTCAGGGCTCCTGCCGGGTTGAATTCTCGTCCGGTGCGGCGGTCACCCTCGCGGCGGGCGACTTGGTGTTGATTCCGAAGGGGCGCTCTCATGTGCTTGCAGATCAGCCGGGCCGAACTGCACCAACCCTCGAAACCGTTCTCGAAAGCGTGAACTATGACGGCGAGGGTGTGCTCGTTGTCGGCGACGGTGACCCCAACGCGACAACACAAATGGTCTGTGGCCATTTCAATTTTCGCTCCGGCGCGGATCATCCCATTTTACGCGCTTTGCCCGAATACTTTGTGACCACAACATCCATGCGCGCGCGCCAGCCCCTGCTGGATGAGATGCTGCGTTTGGTGGCGCAACGGGCTTTTTCTGAAGACATTGGATCGGCTGCGGCCGTCACCCGCCTTTCCGAAATCGTGTTTATCGAACTTCTGCGGGCGGGGATTGATCGCAGTGACGGACTGACATCGATCCTTGAAGCCTTTCGCGACCGACAAATTGGTCAGGCGCTGCAACTGATTCACGCCAGGCCGGGCGACCCCTGGACCGTTGATGGGCTGGCGTCGGATGTCGGCATGTCAAGGAGCCGGTTTGCCGAACGGTTCAGCGCTCTTATGGGGACAGGGCCGATGGCCTACCTGGCCGATTGGCGATTACAGAAAGCCTTGTCGCTGCTGGATGAATCCGGGTGCAGTGTTCAGCAAGTTGCGTCGCAAACCGGCTATCAGTCGCCGGCTGCTTTTACCCGCGCGTTCTCTGGAAAATTCGGCATGCCGCCAACGGAATATCGCCGAAAAGCGGCCTAAGTTTGCAGATCGTCCCGTTCATATTGCCAAAAACACCGGATTAAGCCCACGATATTGATCCTTCGTCCTATCCGCCGCACCTTGCCGCGTGTCGATACAGACACCCATTTATGGAACGGAAGGAATAGGACCATGTCTAAATTACTCGCAATCGCGGCCTTAACGTTGTTGGCCATTACTAGTACGGCTTCGGCCCAAGAAAACCTAAACGACCTTGAAATTGCTCATGCTGCCTATACGGCAGACCTGATTGATATCCGCTATGCGCATATTGCTCTGGCCATTTCAGAGTCACCCGAGGTTCGCGAATTCGCAGAGCTCATGATTCGTGATCACACCGCTGTCAACGAAGGCGCTTTCGCGTTGCTCACCAAGCTCAACGTCGCGCCCCAAGACAACGCATTCAGTCAGGCTCTTCTCAAAGGGGCTGCCGATAAGAACAAAGAACTTCTAAGTTTGCGCGGCGCAGCCTTTGATAAGGCGTATACGACCAACGAACTCGGCTATCACCAAACCGTCAACAAAATCGTCGGCGAAATGTGGCTGCCAAATGTTCAGACCCCTGAACTGAAAGCGTTCCTCGCTCAGGCCCTGGTGACCTTTCAAGTCCATGAAGGACACGCTGAGCAAATCGTTAAATCCAGAGCTGTCGCGCGTCGATAATGGCTGCGGCATACGATATGAAAACCCGTATACCGATGCGCACGTTAGCGCGTGTATCGGTGCTGGTACTGGCGGTGGGGACGGTATTGTCCTCACCGACCAGTTCGGCATTTGCTGATGCGGGGGAACCACAAGTTCATAAGATCACAATCAAAAATTTTGCCTTTGGGCCATCTCAAATAACGGTCAACACTGGCGACACGATTGAATGGATCAACGAGGACTTTGCGCCCCATACCGCCACGGCGAATGATAGCAGCTTTAACACCAAGCGACTCAAAGGCGGCGAGGCAGGACGTATCGTTGCATCGTCGCCGGGTACGATCACCTACACCTGCAAATACCATGCAAACATGAAGGGCACGATTGTCGTTCTCGACGACGGGTCTTGATTGCTTGTTCAGGCTAGGACCCCCGTTCCAACTGGAGCGGGGGCACCGCTACATCCACAAATAAATATGCCCATGCGACTTCATCCCTTGCCCTATGGGGGTAGTGTCCGAATAGTATCCAAGGGTGCGGCTACGGATCAAAAGTGAAGCGGGTGAATTCATGAAACAATTTGCGTCACACACACGTCGAGCGATGTTGCTGGGGGGATCAGCGGCGGCTCTGTCCTCTATCACCAATCATGGCGCACAAGCCGCGCTCAGCCGATCGGCCTTGAGTGAAATGGCGAACCGCTTGGCGGTCTACGCGCGAATTCGGGGAAACGGCATCGGCGAACCACCCGCCCTTTGGTGGATCAAAGGCGTCGTTTACGGCAAACAATACGAAAAGAATGCTCAGCCTTTGTTTCAGGTTACCGGTGTAAGCCACAACAAGGTCACAGCCGGTCAGAACGGCGGGATCATTCTTTCCATTGAAGAAGGCGGATATTACGCGGACTTGGAAACCGGTGAAGTCATGGACTCATGGACGAACCCTGTAACCGGCGCATCGACGCAGCCTAAGCACTATAAGATGTTGGTCAGTCATAACTTCGCAATGAATGGCGATGTTGAACACGACGACAGTACGGGTCGCACGGAAGCTTATGGCGGCATTAGCCCGGTGGAAATTTCAGGGGATACGCTTTGGGTCGAGGAAAACTATTTTTCTCGGACAGAAATATCGAGTCCGCCGTCGTCGAGCCCCTCGGCGGAGCTGGAATCCCAACGCAGCACGGCTCAATTCAATGTCGGCGATAGCCTGACGACGTTCCAAGCGCGTGTTAAGGATCTCCAAACTCCAGACGGCACTTTTGTCTCCGCAACATTGGCGTACGAGCAAACGAACTCCTGGGCCTCATGGTTGAATATGGGTGACTATCCGGGTCTGCAACTGTGGCAACTCAAAGGCCGGAAGCTTGCCGGTCCGGAAGAAATTCCCGCTCAACTCAGAGATCGACTGCGGATCGATCACCCCAATTTTATTTGAGGGAAAACATTGTGCCCACAACCGGCCTCTCCATCCCAGGAGGGGTCGTTTTTCGTTCTGACACCTTTGGTGATTCCTCTAAACCTCAGTTTATTGCAGTTGCCATAATGATCTACTTCTCTAGTCGCACTCCACTATCGTTAGAATGATGGACTCCTGTTAGACTTGCGGAGCAGCGATGAGTGAGTCGGTTCGTAAAATTCGGTCTTTCCACAGTCGGGGGCTGGGTCTCTCATCCACCACCGACAAATTCTGTTGCGATCAATGGGACCTCTACGTGGCCAATACGATGTTTCAGTCAGAAGAATGCCGTGGCTTTTTTGAGCACTGGAAATCTCTGCGCGTCGAAGGCGACATTATCCCCCTCCATAAAGACTTTCTTGATAACCCAAGTCCTCGATACGCCCCTTTCGTCCATATCTCAGAGATCAGCGAAACTGGTGCAATGATCGTACGACTCATGGGTACTGGCCTCGTTGAGCGGTGGGGAAGAGATAAAACCGGTGAAGCCATGGGGGAGGGCCAACCTGAGTCTGTCCGCGAGGTGCTCTATTCAAACACGCGCCAGGTCATATTGAATCCCTGTGGTCTACGATCGGAAATAGAACTGGCTGCCAGCGGTGGTTCAGAAATGTTGATCGAAGCCGTCACACTTCCATTAATTGTTGAACCTGGAAAACCCGGGCGGCTGGTCGCCTACTCGGCACTCTTGCGGAAGTTACGGTACGGTGAATACTCCGAGAGCTACAAAAGCCTCGCTAATGTTGAGTGGGTCGACATTGGCGCGGGCATCCCTGAAGCCCCACCGATGATGCATGGTCAGTGACTATCATCGGGTGGAGGATTGCCAAAGAAGTGTGTGATTCGGTCGAGTGAGAAAACCAATTCAAAACTAGCTGCTTTTATGACCATCGCTCGCAATAATTCTGGATTCAACCTGCGAGCACGTCATTAATCGCGCGAGCACGCAACTATATGACCCGCCCGTTTTAGCGGTGTATGGGCTCGATTGTATTTTTTTGATGCATGGGGTCGTTCGCGCGAACGTAAGCGCATGGGCTCGATGGGTGGAACGAACAGTGCATGGGCTCGTTCCTCGCTGTTCGCGTTTTTCTTTTTTAGCCTGTGGGGGCCAGCGGGGTGTAGCCGCTGACAAAAGGGCTAGGCTCTCCCGTTTCCGGGTCATACAGCCGCCGCTCAATCGCCCCGATGTCGGCGCCGTAGACATGAATAGAAATAGAGGCCTGTTCATCGTCCGCATTGCGTACCCGATGAATGTCACCCAGGCGTGGCGAGACGAAGTCGACCATGCCCGGCTCTAGTGTCACGCTGTTGCCTTCGGTGAGTTTGCCGGTGTCGTCGTCGCGGTTGAACGCGGTGCCTGTCTCGGAACCCCGTAGCATGCCGATCGCCCCCCACACCCGATGATCATGGATCGGCGATTCTTGTCCCAGTCCCCAGACAAAGCTGACCACCGAGAAGCGGGCCTCGGGATCGCGATAGAGCAAGTACTGGCAATAGGTGTCCGGGTTTGAGACCGCGTGACTATCCGGCAGCCAGTCGTCGGTCGCGATCAGGTTCTCAAGTAGCACGCCACAGACCGGTAGCAAGTCGATTTCGCTCGGCTTTGGTGTCAGCGTCAGTAGGGTCGTGATCCCGGTGACGAAGATTTCGAACTTACCGCTCATGATCCGTTCTCGAGGCGCTCAAGTTCGGCGAGGATGTCGTCGTGATCGCCGTCCAAAGCAGGCGGGCCGGTGCGGATCGGGAAGTCTTCTCCGGCGACTTCAATCGGGCTGGCGAAGGTTGTGGTCTCGACGCCGTTTGGCAAGGTCAGTGGTTGCACCCAGCCGAAGTGCTCGACCAGCGGATCGCCCAGCGCCGCCGCGTAGCCGTTGATCGGCTCGCAGGGAATGCCGTGGGGACGGAACGACGCAATCCAGTGACTCACCGGTTGTGTTTTGAAGATCGGCTCAAGAATTGCCGTCAGTTCAATTTGGTTTGTGGCTCTGTCGCGGGTGGTTAGAAAACGCGGGTCATCTTTGAGCTCCGGTTGACCAATGGCCTCACAGGCGGAGGCGAACAGCTTGTCATTACCCGCTGCCAGAACGAAGTGGTTGTCTGCCGCCGGGTAGGCTTGGTACGGCGAGTTGCGCGGGTGGGATGATCCCATGCGCACGGGGTCCTTGCCCGTGCCGAAGTACTCGCTGGTCTGCAAGGCGGCGAATGCCAGGTTGGTGCCATACATAGACATGTCGATATGACCGCCCGGTCCGCCGGCCTCGACCCGTCGTAGCAGAGAGACGATCGAGAAGGCTGCATATAGTCCAGCTCCGAAGTCAGACATCGGCACGCCGGCTTTGACTGGGATACCATCTGGGTCTCCGGTCACGCTCATCACCCCGGAGGCGGCTTGCACGGTGACGTCGAAGCCACCGTCCTGAGCCCGTGGGCCGGTCTGGCCAAAGGCTGAAATCGACGCGTAGATCAGGCTAGGCTTTTCTTGTTTGAAGGAGTCATAACCGAGCCCAAGTCGTGCCATCACACCGGGACGGTTGTTCTCGACCACGGCATCCGCCGAGAGGATCAAACGCCGCGCAATATCGAGATCTTTCTCAGTCTTGAGATCGAGGGCGATGCTGCGTTTGTTGCGATTGATGGAGGCGAAGTTCTCGCTGTAGCCGTCAGAAAATGGTGGCCAAGCGCGCAGGCCGTCCCCTTTTAAGGGTTCCACCTTGACCACATCTGCGCCCATGTCCGCCAAGGTCATGGCGCAAAACGGACCGGCTGCCACATGGCAGAATTCAATGACACGAATTCCGGCCAAGGGGAGAGTAGAGGGAGAGGACAACGCGGTGGCCTTAAGGTTGTTTTTTCAGGGCTGAAGAAGTCTCAAGGATGTGTAATCCATAAGGACGCGGTTATCAAAGCACCGGACGGTCTCCACCCATTACGACTCATCCGTGATTGGCGGGATGCCGGTCGGCACTGTGCCTTCGTGGTGATGCACGATCAGCCATTTGCCGTCGATCTGACGAAACACATCTGTAATGCGCACCCGTCCTTGTGCCGCGTTGGGTGCCTCATAGCTGTAGTTGATGTAGTAGCGGGCGAGGGCAGTATCCGCCCAGGCATCGACCTCTGGTTCTTCGACGGTCAGAGTGAGGGTGCCGCGGGCTTGCATCTGCTCCTGGTCTTCCGCATGAAACTTATTGCGCTCTTCAACACCACGAATCAGTTGCGGCGTAAACACATCCCATACGGTTGAGTCCGGATGCATATGGCCTTCGATCCCGTCGGGATCATGATCTTCGAAGGCGGTGAAAATGCCTTTGATAATTGCGATGATTTCTGGCGCCGTTGCAGTGTCATCGTTGGCCATTGTCTCTACTCCCCATTCAATTCTCAAAGGTCGCCTCCGCTTCAAGGCGGGTCAAGCCAAGCTTTGATATTCCTCTTGACCTTCACAGGAAAAAGGAACAAAAAGAGAACATAAATACAAGAAGTATTGTTGAAAGGTACAAACAAAGGAGGGCGATGATGCACGATGTCTCTCATAGACCGCCCAAGCTTGATGCGTTGCGGGCTCATATCCAGGCAATTGAAGGTCTGCCGCGTGAGACAGAGGCGGTGTTGCCGTTTGGCCTTGCGGATATTGATCAAGTTCTGCCGTGGGGCGGTTTGCCGCTGGCTTGTCTGCATCATGTGGTTGGCGCGGATGATGCGCTGGGCGCTCGCGGATTTGCCCCTTCGGCGGTAACGTTCGTGGCGGCTCTGACGGCTCGTCTTAAGGAGCGGGGAACCGTGCTGTGGTGTCTGCCACGTTATAAGGCGGCGGATACGTTGTATGGCCCAGCCTTGGATATGCTTGGCCTTGGCGAAGAGGCGCTGGTTATCGCGCGCGCCAAAGATGAAACCGAAGCTCTGTGGGCGATGGAAGAGGGGCTGTGTTGTCCTGATGTTTCTGCGGTCATCGGCTCTTTTGCTGCGCCCTTAAATCTGACCGCCGAACGACGTTTGCAACTGGCGGCCGAGCGCGGTGGGACAACCGGATTTCTTCTCCAACCTGGTTTGGCTGCGGCGTCTGCCAGTGCGGCTGTAACGCGGTGGCGAGTTGGGGCGGCACCGTCTGCTGTGCCCCTCTGGCCCGGGCTTGGGAAGACCCGTTGGACTCTGACTCTGGACCGCTGCCGTCAGGGAACCCCTCATTCATGGATTGTGGAATGGTGCGATGAGACGTGTACTTTCCGTTTGGCTGCCCCACTTTGCGACCGATCGCTTGACCCGAGCCCAAGCCCGATCACAGCGCAGCAGCGAACCGGCCCCTTACGCGCCGTGGCGTAAGCGTCCGTTTGCAACAAGTGCAGCTGACGCAGGATCTGTTCGTATCGCTGCGGCCAATACAGCAGCGCGTGATGCGGGCATTGATCCAGGATTATCCCTGACCGACGCTCGTGCGGTTGTCCCGACATTGAAGGTGATTGAGGCCGATCCCATCGCCGATCAAGTTTGCCTTGATGCCATGCTGACGTGGGCGCGGCGCTACACACCGTGGCTGGCAGTTGAGGGCTTAGATGAGCGCGGGGGCGCCGGGCTGTGGCTCGACATCACCGGTTGCTCACATCTATTTGGCGGCGAGCAGGCTTTGTTGGAAGATTTTGAGGCGCGGCTCCGCCGTCTTGGCTTTGCCAGCCGTCTTGGCCTCGCTGACACCCCAGGCGCGGCATGGGCGGCGGCGCGGTCTCTGGCTTCCTCAGGGGCGTCGGCACGTGTTCCTGAAGGTGAACAAAGAACCCATCTTGCAGCTCTGCCGACGACAGCATTGCGGTTGTCCACGCGGACGCTTGAGACTCTGAACCGGCTGGGGGTTCGGACCTTATCTGACTTGCTGGTTCTACCCCGTGCGCCGCTCACCCGTCGGTTCGGTCGCGAAGTGTGTCTGCGGCTCGACCAACTTCTCGGTCGGGTTGATGAACCTTTGTCGCCAGAGATGGAACGGCTGCCCTATGTGGCCCGGATAAACTTTGCTGAGCCAATCGGCCGCACAGAGGATGTTGAAGCAGCGCTTCATGATTTGCTGGATAGCCTGTGTGTGCGCCTTGAGAAAGACCGCAGAGGGATTCGGCGGTTGGTCTTTGAGGTTTTCCGTGTCGACAATACGGCCGAGCGTATCGCTGTTGGTACCGGGCAGGCGGTGCGCCGGCCAGAGCATCTGTTCCGGTTGTTCCGCGACAAACTCGATGGTCTTGATGCCGGTTTTGGCATCGAATTTTTGATGCTCACTGTGACGGTCACTGACCCGATGGAAAGTGAGCAAGGGCGCATCCGAACTGGTGCGGAGTCTGAAACCGCGGTTGCCAGTAAGTCCGGGCGCGATCTAGCACTTCTGATTGATCGGCTTGAAGCCCGTCTTGGGTCTGGGCGCATTGTTCGGCCGCAAAGGCGGGCCAGTCATATTCCTGAACGCGCCGTTGGGTTTGTGCGGGCCCTTGATCGCCTGAATCAGACAGTTTTGCCCGGCGATGCACGTGAGGTCGCCTTGCTGCACAGTGACATCGGGCGTTTACGTCCCGGGGTGCGGCCTATTCATCTTTTGCCTAAACCTGAACCGGTTGATCCTTTGCCCGTCTGCAGCGATGCGCCGCCTGTTCGGATGGTTCCTTTGCCTGGGTTTTCGTGGCGGCGGCAGACATACCCGCTTGCGGCGGCGGAAGGACCAGAACGGATTGCGGGAGCGTGGTGGCGCGGTGCTTTGCCTTCTGATCGCAGTAGAGAAGAGCAGTCATATTTCACACTGTGCGAAGACGGCGGCGCTGTGCGGGAGTACTGGCGGGTTGAAAGTGAAAGCGGTGCGCGCTTCTGGCTTTTTTACCTGCCATTTCCTGTGATGCGGAAAGAGGCTGGTCATCAGTCACGTTGGTTTCTCCATGGTTTGTTTGCGTAACCATTGCGATGTCTGTTGAACCCAAATATGTCGACTTGCAGGTTGCCAGTAATTTCAGTTTTCTGCGTGGAGCGTCTCACCCTGAGGAGTTGGCCCGTGCTGCTATCTCCCATGGACATGCCGCAGTCGCATTAACGGACCGCAACACATTGGCCGGCGTGGTCCGCAGCCACATCGCGTGCAAAGAAGCCGGCATGCGCTTCATTCCCGGTTGTCGTCTTGATCTGTTGGCAGCACCGACATGGCAGTGGGGGAAGGGCGTCCATGACTGGCATATGCCACCTAAGGAATTGCGGGATCAAGGAGGATCCGATAGTCACGAAGCGCCGGATGGTCCGAGCTTATTGGTCTATCCAACGGATCGAGCGGCTTATGCGAGGCTTTGCCAACTTCTGACACTTGGAAAACGCCGTGCGCCGAAGCAACAATGTTTTTTGACGCTGGATGATGTTGCCACTTATGCCGATGGTCTCGTCGCTGTTGCTCTGATGCCTGAAGGTGCCCTGTTGCAAGAGCAAACCACGACGGAGTTTTTGCACAAGCTAAATCAGTTTAAGGACATTTTTGGTGCTGCGGTTTCAGTCGCCGCTTGTGCCAACGCGTGCGGTGAAGATGCGCGGCGACTGTGGCAGGTCGCAAAGCTAGCGGAGCAATCCAGTGTGCCGTTGGTTGCGGTCAATGATGTGCACATGCATCTTCCCGCGAGGCGACCGTTGTTGGATGTGCTGACCTGCATCCGGGCGCGCTGTACCGTCGATCAAGCTGGTTTGCGGATACAAAAGAACGGCGAGCGTCATCATAAACCTCCGTTGGAGATGGCGCGGTTGTTCAGAAACCATCGCGGCGCGCTTGCCCGTACGATTGAGATCGTAGATTCCTGCACCTTCAGCCTTGATGAGCTGCGTTATGAGTACCCATCCGATCCCGTTCCCAGCGGAGAGACACCGCAATCACAGTTGGCACGGCTGGCCTGGAAGGGGGCGGCGTGGCGTTATGCGGACGGCACCTCGAAAAAAGTCGAGGCGCAGATCCATCATGAGTTAGAAGTCATAGGTGACCTTGGATATGCGCCTTACTTTCTAACGGTCCATGACATCGTGCGCTATGCGCGGGGCCAGGGCATTCTGTGTCAGGGGCGCGGCTCCGCGGCGAACTCGGCTGTTTGCTATTGTCTCGGTATCACGGCTGTTAACCCCGATGACACAGAACTTTTGTTCGAGCGATTTGTTTCTGCAGCGCGCAATGAGCCACCGGATATCGACGTCGATTTCGAGCACGAACGCCGCGAAGAGGTCATCCAGTATATTTACGAGAAACACGGCCGTGAACGCGCTGGTCTGACGGCTACGGTTATCACGTATCGCACGCGCTCTGCGGTGCGTGATGTGGGGAAGGCCCTCGGGCTTTCCGAAGACGCCATTGCTGCTTTGCTTGGTACGGTCTGGGGGTCTTCGTCAAAGCGTATTCCTGAAGAACAGGCACGAGAGGCGGGTCTTAATCCCGATGACACTCGTCTTAAGTTGACGCTGGATCTGGCAGAGCAGCTGAAGAGGTTCCCGCGGCATTTATCCCAGCATGTCGGTGGGTTTGTGCTCACCAAAGAGCCGCTCTCGAATATCGTCCCAATCTCTAATGCGGCGATGGAAGACCGGACGGTCATCGAGTGGGATAAGGATGATATCAACGCGCTGGGTATTCTTAAAGTCGATGTGTTGGCACTGGGTATGCTGACCTGTATTCGTAAATCGTTCGACCTTATTCAAACGCATCATGACCGAGCTTTGACTCTAGCAACGGTCCCGCAAGAAGACCCGGCGACCTACGACATGCTTCAGCAGGCCGACACTGTTGGCGTTTTTCAGGTCGAGAGCCGGGCGCAGATGAGTATGTTGCCACGGCTTAAGCCAGCGACCCTTTATGACCTTGTTATCCAAGTTGCGATTGTGCGTCCCGGGCCGATTCAGGGCGATATGGTGCATCCCTATTTGCGTCGCCGCCGACAAGAAGAGACTGTTGAGTATCCGTCCGAGGGCCTTAAAGGGGTTCTAGAACGCACGCTTGGTGTGCCGCTGTTTCAAGAACAGGCCATGAGTATCGCCATTGTTGGCGCAGGATTTACGCCTGATGAGGCCGATTCTTTGCGCCGGGCTATGGCCGCTTGGCGTCGCAACGGCAAAATCGAAATTTTCCGGGAAAAGTTCATCAAAGGAATGCTGGGCAACGGATACACGCAAGCCTTTGCAGAACGGTGTTTCAAACAGATTGAGGGATTTGGTGAATATGGTTTTCCAGAAAGCCATGCCTTTAGCTTTGCCTTACTTGCTTATGTTTCATCGTGGCTGAAGTGCCATTACCCGGCGGCGTTTACCTGTGCGCTATTGAACAGTCAGCCGATGGGCTTTTATGCGTCATCTCAGATTATACAAGATGCGCAACGGCATGGTGTGGTTCTGCGTCCCGTTGATATCAATGCCAGCGAATGGGATTGCACTCTTGAACCAGCGACCGCGGCTAAGGGTGTAGCGTTGCGGCTTGGCTTCCGGCAAATCAAAGGTCTTAAAGACTCTGATGCACGCGCCATCGCAGAGGCAAGGGGGGATGGCTATCGTGATCCGTATGATGTTTGGCGACGCTTTCCAGGCCACAGCACAACATTAATCGAGACGCTTGAGAAACTGGCTAAGGCTGATGCCTTTGCCTCTATCACTCTAGAAGGCACGACTTTGAGTCGCCGTCAGGCGTTGTGGGCGGTTAAGGCTCTCAAGCAAGCACCACTTCCGTTATTTGCCTCTGAAGAAAATGAGAAACCTCCTCCTGCCGGATTGCAAGGCGGAGCAGACGCCGTATTCGAATTGCCCCCACCCCTACCTTGTCTTTCTCTTGGCGAGCAGGTGGTGGAAGATTATACGGCCTTGCGGCTGACCTTGCGTCAGCATCCGGTCTCTTTCCTTCGCGACGACTTAACCCAGCGGGGCGCTGTTACCGCCAGTGATTTGTGTAATCTTCCGGCAAACACCAAAGTGGCTGTTGCGGGATTGTCGATTTGCCGTCAGCGACCAGGCAGTGCCAAGGGTACGGTTTTCATTACCCTGGAAGACGAAACCGGGGTGGTTAACCTCATTGTTTGGCCAAAGACCTTTCAAGTATTCCGTAAGCAGATTTTGCGCTCTAGCTTGCTTTATGCCGAGGGCATTGTGCAGAAGGACGGGATCGTGATTCACGTTCTGGCTGACACGCTGGTCGATGTCAGCGGACTTCTATACGCGCTCACTGATCAAGGGCCATCAGTTTCAGCTGTCAGCACCAGGGCGGACCGACTACGTCATAACAAGCGTTCAACGCCGATCTTGCCGAGACGGTTTCAAACCCTGACCAATACCGATGAAAGTGTTAGCGGCCCACCGGATAAACTCCCGAAGAGCCAGCCGCCCAGTGCACCCTCTATATGATGTATTATGATCATCGCGTGACTGGATGACCCGACTATCCCTTGCCCCTGAGCGCTGCTTATGGCTCATTTGCGGTATATCAAAGCGCTAAGCGCCCTAGCTGCGGCAAGGTGCGGAAACACATAGAAAATGAGGGAAGCTATGACGGACGTTCAGGGGTGGAAAAAGAAATTCGGAGTGCTTGGTCCATCAACCAACACCATTGTGCAGCCAGATTTCGAGGCGATGCGGGTGCCCGGAGTGACCAATCACTACAGCCGTATCTTGACGCCTAACTCACAGGCGATCAGTAATGAAACGTTCCTGGCGGGTACCACTAAGATCTCTGAGGGTGTGTTAGACGCGGTTCGCAGCGTCATGACCTGTTCCCCAGACTACCTTGTTATGGGGATGTCTGCGGTGACGTTCTACGATGGGATTGCTGGAGCAGACGCCTTCGTCAAAAAGGTTGAGGACGAGTCCGGTATTAAAATCAGTGTCGGTTCACACGCCACGTCGGCGGCGCTCAATGCTTATGGCAACATCAAAAAGATTGCTTTCGTTTCTCCCTACTACCCGATCGCAAACGCCGAGGTAAAACGCTACTTCGAAGAATGCGGCTTCGAGGTTGTACGCGATATTTGCCTGGAATGCCCGAGCTGGACGGCTATTGCTGAAGTGCCAGAGGATGAGCTTCGAAAACTCATTAGAGAAGAACTTGATGGTGATGATGTTGATGCCATCGTTCAGGTCGGTACCAACCTCAGCATGATTCGCCTCGCCGCTGAAGCAGAGGCGTGGCTCGACAAGCCTGTGATTGCGATTAACACGGCAACCTATTGGCATGCGTTGCGGGCCAACGGCATTGACGACAAGGTGCACGGACTTGGGCGTTTGTTGTCTGAATTCTAGCTAATCTCATTGCATAGGGGGGCGCGGCTATGACGATGTCGGTGCTGGTTACTGGGTCGCACGGCCGTACAGGCAAGCCACTAGTGAAGGCTCTGTCTGATCAGGGCGCTGTCGTTACGGCTTTTGTCCGAGATGCGAGCCAAGAAGATGAAATGAAGGCATTGGGTGCATCCCAAATAGCCGTCGGGGATATGGATGATCCCGCGACGATTAGGCCTGCGTTAGAGGGCTGTGATGCCATCGTTCATATTGGTCCGCCGATGCACCCGGACGAGAAGACGATGACCAGTCATTTCGTTTCGGCGGCGAAAGAGGCGAGGTTATCAAAGTTTATTTATTACTCGGTTATGCATCCCCTGCGCCGCGACGTGCGACACCATAGTCTCAAGCTTGATACGGAAGAAATGCTGATTGAGTCGGGGATGCCGTACTCGATTGTACAGCCCATGCGCTACATGCAGCATTTGGAACCGATTTGGAAAAGGGTGATGAATGACGGCGTGCACGCGATGCCCTTCAACACCCAAGTTAAATTCAACGTTGTTGATCTGCTCGATCTTGCAGAGGCGACGGCGAGGATCACGCTTGAAGACGGGTGGCTCTACGGCACCTATGAGTTGGCCGGACCAATCTCTTTAAGCCAAACGGATATGGCTGACATCATTGGCAACGTGATTGGTAAAACCGTTAGCGCAGAGCAGGTACCAATTGCGGCAATGCAAGAAAAAGCGAGAGCTGGGGGTGCTTCAGATGATCGTATCAAACAGATGACAATCATGAATGAGCACTACGATGCATTCGGTTTTCTAGGCAATTCAAGAATCCTTGAATTGGTGTTGAGGCGCAAAGCAAACACATTCGAGGAATACGTTCGTAGACTTTCTACGCAAGGTTGAGGTCACCTCAAAAAGTAGAATCAGGCCAACGCTTGAACAGGCTAAGTCTATCAACGCTTTAGCCGCTCCCACACAACAGGTTCCCAATCAAAACCGTCGTGCATCGCAACCAAAATGTAGATTGTGCTCATAGGTAGAGGGCACTTCGTGGCATGATGCATTTAACGAGGCGGAAACTCGCTGGTTGGTTGTGTTATGACCGCACTGAAAATTGACCTCGGCTTGGGTGAAGAAACTACGTCGGTACTAAGGGTAGGCTGGAGTATCACCAGCCGTTTAATCAGAATCTATGACTACAATTGGTGCGTTAGAAAGCCTCTTCAATAGACTTGGTGAGCTTAGAACGGAATCGCGTAATGGCCAGACATTGGTTGTTATGCGGGCGTCCGGCTGTGCGCGTGAAGAAGAGCAGGTCGCATCTCTCAGGCAGAATATCGATGCTGTGCTAACGCAGATGGTCGCTACTGCGCAGGGTGAGAGCTATCGCCTTAGTAGATTGGATTATGGCCTCATTCTTAATGACAAAAGTGAGGCTGCTCGCGAGTTTATTCCTAACGTTAAAGTCGCTTTGTTCAAAGTATTGTCAAAGATAGGCGCGGGCGGAGGTGCAGCCCAGCCCACCGCAAATAATAGCGGCCTGGTTTTTGAACACTATAATCTCGATGTTGATTTCGCCGCGGCAGCGAAGATCGTTGTTGGATATGGTAAGGCTGCTAAAGGTGGTCAGGGCAATGAGGGCGGAGATCGAGAACTCACGGAGCATGACCTCAAGAAGCTTATCGATGGCTATCGCAAGTTGGGCCCCGATAAATTCCTAAATACATTCTGCCGCGGGCAACAAATATGTGTGATGCCTGAGCGCGGCCCGATTAAAACTAAAATGACCGAATATTTCATAGGCATTGATTCGCTCAAAAAGCCTTTCTTTGACGGCGTTGATTTGAGCGAGAATAGCGATCGTTTTGGCGAGCTGACGAAGATATTAGATACCATCATGCTCAATTCATTCGATACGCTCGTAAAGCGTGCCGGCGGTCAGAAGCTGTCTATCAACCTGAACATACCAAGCGTATTTAGTAAGGCCTTTGATAACTTTATTGCTAATACGTCTTCTGACGTAATGCGCGACGTGGTCATAGAATTCCGTCAAGACGATGCAGTGAAGAACTATGACGGTTACGCCATCGCCCGAGATCATCTGCGCTCAAAAGGAGCGCAAATCGCTATCGATAAAATTTCGCCGTCGGCAATTGGTCTTGTGAATATTGGTTTTCTCGAAGCCCACATAGCCAAGTTGCTATGGCATCCGGATGCGGAAGAAGACCTGTATGATAATCGAGAGCTTATAGAGAAGCTCAAAAAAATGGGCGTTCAGCCGATCCTCAGCCGCGTCGATGTGGAGCGAGCTAAGGAAATCGGTACTGATCTTGGCATCGAGATGTACCAAGGGTTTCTTATTGATGAGATGGTCAAAGCGGAGGCTGCTGCAGCCTAGCCTGGGGGCGCAAAAGCGGCCCTACAAAGACCCCGACATATTGTAGTCTTTCCAGTATTTTATTTTCCCCTCTCTGACCAGAAAGACACCGACCACATGAAAGTGATTGTCGGGTGCCTGAGACCCGTCTGGCCTGAGGAAGTGATCAATGCGTTCGTTGAGCACCACATCGCCCATAACCGTTGACCGCAGAATTTCCCAATCGATCTCACGCATCGACGCCATGAATGGCTTTAGCTGACCACTAAATTCAGCCAATCCGTTGATCGGCGGACGCCCCTCAAACATGTGATATTCGACGTCATCGGCTAAATACGCGGTCAGAGCATCGGCATCTCGTTTAGCCCAAGCCTTACAGAAATCGGTGACGATCTTTTCCTTTTCAGCTTCAACAGCTGGATCAGCCCCTGGTTCGGCAGCGTTAGCGCTTGTGCCTAGGGCCAAAGCTAAGCCAGCGCCCAATCCACCCAGTATTGCTCGTCTTTCCAGTGCTATATCGGTTTCGGGTCTGGTCATGGTGTTTGCTCCGGATTGATGGGTGAATACCAAGTGTTCAGTCTTTTATGGCCCTGGCCAAGTTGGCAAACCACGTTGACCGCCTTATGGCATAGGCTCGATGGTCATATCTTTGGAATGTTGTGGTCCGGTGCTAAAAGTACATCGAAATGACTAGACAACACCTCACGTTTTCGGGAGCGTTGCAATGACTTCAGACTACATCGAAGAGTTTAGCAGTTCATTCTCTATCGATCCTAAAACAACGGCTCTTGTTGTGGTCGATCTGCAATATGCGACCGGTAGCCCCACTCACGGGCTGGGAAATATCTTGCGGGAGCAGGGTCGGCTGGAAGAAGCTGATTACCGGTTTTCCCGTATTGAGAGCCTCATTCTTCCCAACACACAACGTCTGCTCTCGACGTTTCGTGAGTCAGGGGCCCCGGTGATTTATGTCACTTATGGTGCAGAACATGCGGATTGTTCTGACGTGCCTCTTCACATCAGGGGCATCGTAAAGGCGACGAATAATATCGAAGGCCAACGGGAGCATGAGATTGTTGAAGCCATTGCGCCTAAAGCGGGCGAGACGGTTCTCAACAAAGTCACGATGGGCGCCTTTGCGTCGACGGGCATAGAGAGCCGCCTCCGCGCGATGGAAATATCGAATATTGTGACGGTCGGGGTGTCGACAAATAACTGTGTTGGTATGACCGCGATGGAGGCGTCAGACCGTGGGTTTGGCGTTGTCTTGGTATCGGATGCAACAGGGACTTGCGACGATGAAGCACAGTCCGCTTACGAGGCTATGTTTTTGCGCCTATGGGGCCGGGTTATGAGCACTAACGACGTTGTCGATGAGCTCACGGGTGCGGTGTCCCAAGCGGCGGAGTAAAGTCTTGCAGGCACGAAAAAGGGCGCCTTAGTTAAGGCGCCCTTTTTGTTTGTGTCGCTGATCGGTCGTTTAGAACCGATAGTTGAAGCGAACGCCGCCCTGAGGCTTGTCCGGCTCAAACGTGATGATGGCGAGATTGCCAAGGGCTGAGAAATCGCCAGAGCCCTGGCCACTTTTTACCGTATCGTCACCAAGGACATTCTCTCCATAAAGGAAGACGGACCATTGATCCGTATCGACTCCAACTCGGGCATCAACGTTGACGTATGAACCGAAGTAATGGAACGCGTTAGAGTCTTGGTTCCGTTTGCTCTGATATTGAGCAGACAGGTCGATCACCAAATCCAAGTCGTTTGAAATTGGCGCGCGGTAAGAGGCGGCCACGGTCAAAGAATGCTTGGGTGTGCGTTCGAGGGGCTCTCCGGAAAAGTCCGTCGAGCAAGACCCAAGTCCGTTTGGCAGTGCGATCGGCGTACAGTTCCCAGCCAACGCAATACCAAGTGCGCTCGTGGTCGTCACAACGAAGTCGGTGTACTTGCTGTCCAAGTATGTATACCCGAGCGACAAGTTCAGTTCGTCCGTCGGATTAACAGCCAGTTCAACTTCCAAACCATAAACCCGAGCCGAGCCGGCATTCCGAACGACGAGATCGTTGCCTTGGGCGTTATCAGGATTCGGCTCAAGTAGGGTGACCTGCTTGCCCGAATAATCCATGTAGAACCCAGTTACGTTTGCGACCGCTCTGCCGTCCGCAAAGGTGTTTTTGGAACCGATTTCGTAGTTCCACAGTTCTTCGGGGAAGAAACGGCCATTGCCAGGCGCTGTGCCAGCGATGGTCGATACGCCACCAGGCTTCACACCCTTAGACACAGATGCATAGAGCAGGTTTGTGTCGGTCGCTTGATATTCTAGAGCGAAGCGCGGTGTGAAGAAGTCGTCGGTTGACTGAAGAACTGCATCCGCCCCAACGTTGACTTGAACCGGTGCGTTGAAAGGAGGGAAGGGTGCGACAAAGCCAACGGCTCCGCGTCCACCAGCGACGTATCCAACCTCAAGGCTCTCGTCAGAATAGCGGGCTTCGACAGTCGCGGTAAGTTGGTCACTGATGTCGTATTCAACAATCCCATAGACCGACCAATGGTCCGTATCCCTGAATTCCCGTGATGCAGGCGGGATCGCAACTTGGCTGATGTTGTGGGCTGCAGATGGCAGTAAGCCAGGTATGCCAAACATCAGAGAGATGAGGTTGTTGTTCAATTGTTCAACGCGTTCCTGCCAGTACTGGCCACCGACAGACCACCGCAGACCATCCGATTTCAGGTCACCGATGCGGACTTCTTGGTTGAACTGCTCTGTCTTTGTGTCCAGGTCAAACTGGAACAGGAATGGCAGCGGTTCAGCAAATCCAGCGGGTGGTGGAAGCAAGCTAAACGCTGGTGCTGCGCCAAAGAAATCAACATCCTGATTTTGGGTGGCCTCAGCCCGGGTGAAACCGGTCCAAGATGTCAGCGAGATATTATCGTCAAACTCATACTCAAAGATGTTGCTGATAATCAGTGAGTCGAGTGTGGAACCTTTAAAGCGTTCCCCCGTGATCGCATCCTGGCTCAAGAATACTTGACCGGAAGAGGTGATCTCGCCGAACCGTGGAACAAATGCTTGGGCCGGGAGAGGGGTGGGCCCGAATTGTCCTGGAATAAGAAGGCCAACTGCACTGGCCGGCAGATCAACTGCGACACTGCTGTTGGTCGACAACGAGAGTAGCGTCTGCGCCCGAGGTGCATAATCATCTTCTGAGTATGAAACCCGCGTATCCATGGTGAAATTGTCAGTCGGCTCGAAATGGGCAGCAATTGAGAAGCCAACGCTTTCAAAACCGCCGAGTTTTTGACCGTCTAAAGCATTTTCGTAGTAACCGTCATGTTCCGCGTATGCCACATTGACCCCAAGGCTGACTTTGTCTGTCACGGGACCACTGACGGCACCACGAAGTTCGAATTGACCGTAGTCGCCTACGTCTGCAGTGAAGTTGCCTTCGAATTCGTCACCGGGTTTCTTCGAAATGTAGTTGATGGCGCCACCGAACGCGACACGACCATATAGGGCGCTCTGGGGGCCTTTAACGACTTCGATCCGTTCCGCGTCAATCAAGCGAAGGTTGGCCAACATGCCACCGCCAGCGGTGAGCATGGACTCAGACGATACGTCGATCCCATCGATCATGACACCAACGGGTGGGCGACCACGTGTCGCCGGAAGGCCACGAATTTGTGGCCGCGTATCTTGGGGGACGAAGCCGCCATCAAACACAAGGCCGGGCGTATATTTTGCCAAGTCACTAATGTCATTGATGCGATTACGTTCGATTGCAGCCGCGTCAAATGCCGTAATCGACATCGGAATCTCCTGCAGGGATTCCTCACGCTTACGAGTTGTAACCAAAATCTCTTCGATTTGGGCCGCGGCGTCTTGGGCTGCAAAACCGAAGGCAACAGATGCCAATAGTGCAGCTCGTAAAAGTCTAGTGTTAGACATGCTATCTACTCTCCCCAAGGAATAGGCTGAAACTAGCCGGTGCTCCTGTAGGCTTTTTAAAGCCCTACACGATGTCTGACTAATGAATAGAACGTACAAATTGTGTCACGCCGCTATTCCATACAAAACGCCCAGCAGATGAGCAAATAATGGGCGCGATCGTCCTGTTTTTCCCGTTCTGTGGCTTGTTTGCAACGCCAAGGCACACGATATTCGTACAAACCCGCTAAATAGATGGGAAACAAGCCATGTTCTTTAATTCACGCAAAAAAACCGAGTTACCAAGCCCCGACGAATCCTTGCAGGGCCGGGCTCAGGCTATGGCGGTTGCGAGTTCGCATTATGTGAGCGGCAATCCAATCAAACCTCCCTTTCCGGAGGGATTGGACACTGCTGTTTTTGGGCTTGGCTGTTTTTGGGGGGCAGAACGAGTTTTCTGGGAATTGGATGGCGTTTTCACGACTGCCGTGGGTTACGCCGCAGGTCATTCACCCAACCCAACTTATGAAGAAGTATGTTCGGGTATGACGGGCCACAATGAAGTGGTTTTGGTTTGCTATGACCCGCAAAAGATATCGTTCTCTGATTTGCTCAAGGTTTTTTGGGAAGCCCATAACCCAACACAGGGTATGCGCCAAGGCAATGACGCGGGAACTCAGTATAGGTCAGGTATCTACGTGTCGAAAAAGGAGCATCTCGTTTTGGCTGAAACGTCAAAGGGTGCGTTTTCTGGTGAGCTGGAGAAGGCTGGATATGGGCCGATCACGACTGAAATTCTTGAGATACCTGAGTTCTATTATGCAGAGGATTATCATCAGCAATACTTGGCCAAGAACCCGAACGGATACTGTGGTTTAGGCGGAACCAATGTTAGCTGCCCGGCTGTTGCGGTGGAATAACTCTAGTCTGAATTCGAACTGCGAAGCAGGTCGATTGAGAAGGTAAACCGGCCAGCTGGGTGCTCGCTGACCGATACCTCAAACACTCGTCCTGTCTTATCTTTGTACTTGCGTACAATGATGAGTGTGGGGCTTCCCGGCTTCACGCCCATAACCCACGCCTTGGATTCTTCGATTGAACCAGCGAATAGATCCATCGTGACTTCTTCAGCCACAACACCAAATTCTTTTTCAATCACCATAAAAACCGGGGTCGTATCTTCACCGATGCGGTCCGCAATATTTTGGTGCTCTGGGCGGACATAAACATCAGACCAGCAAATTGGCGATTTTTCATCGAGATAGCGAACGGACTCAATCCGATGCCAAGCGTCGCCAGGGTCACACCCAATCATTTTTGCAGTTTTAGCATCAACCTCAACAGAGGCTGAGTTTTCCACCTTTAAACGGGTGTCGATCGAGTACTGCAGCAGTTCATCAATCGAGCTCAGTTTCTGAACAAACATTGTGGTCGGGTTTTTTGACACCACGACCGTACCGGAACCCTGGCGTCTTAAAATCATGCCGTTATCGATCATGCGCCGTAACGCTTCTCGAACTGTGAAACGGCTGACACTGAAACGATTGCAGAGTTCGAGTTCTGTCGGCATGCGCGTTCCGACTGGATAGACCCCTGTTTCAATCTCGTCTTGGAGAATGTCCGCTAACGCTTGGTAGCGCCGTCCAGCCGGGCCGCCTTGGCGGGTCTGAGTTTCTGAATTCCCCATGCGGTCCCCACTTACCTCTTTCAATAAAGGCCTCAAGGGGCTGTATACCCATCCCCGGATAACCTTCATCGTCGGCGCGCACACTAACCTATATACGTCCGGACAAATATAATTTGTCTGTACATCTTATCTTAGATACAGTGTCTGAACAGACAAAAGAAGTATTTGTCCGAGAAATATCAATAAATGGCCGTTTAGCGCGCATGCACTTCGCTACTTTGGCATTGATTGGCTAAGACACCCGTTCGAGGTTCAAACCAGGAGGCTCCCCATGGCGCCTAAAGACGCGAAATTCGAAGAGGCGGACGAGTCCCTCATACTGGACAGCATTAGCAAATGGCTTGAGCGCGACGTCGCGCCATACGCGATGGAGCTCGAGCATTCCGACACCTATCCGACCGACATGGTTGAACAGATGAAAGATATGGGCCTGTTCGGTGCGACCATTGGGCAGGAGTGGGGCGGGCTAGGCTTATCCGCGTCAACTTACGCCAAGATCGTGACCAAGGTTTCAGAAGAATGGATGTCACTGACCGGTGTTTTCAATTCTCATTTGATGATGGCGACAGCGGTTGAGAAATTTGGAACTGAAGAACAAAAGCAAAGATTTTTACCACGCTTCGTGACCGGTGAACTGCGTGGTGGCATTGGACTCACTGAACCAGATGCCGGGACGGACCTTCAAGGCATTCGCACGCGGGCAGTACGCGACGGCGATGACTACGTTATCAATGGTACGAAGACCTGGATAACGAATTCCATCGAAGGCACCTGCTTCGCCCTTCTGACCAAGACAGACATAAACGCAGACCCTCCACGTCAAGGCATGAGTATGTTCATCGTCGAAAAGGGGGAAGGCTTCAGCATCTCTAAGCGCCTAGAGAAGCTCGGGTACAAGGGCATCGATTCAGGTGAAATGGTATTCGAAGATTTCCGTGTGCCGGCCGAAAACCTGATTGGTGGTGAAGAGGGTCAGGGTTTTTATCAAGCCGTTGGTGGGTTGGAACTTGGCCGGATCAATGTTGCCTCTCGGTCGGTGGGCATTGCCAAAAGAGCTCTAGACGAGGCTGTGCGTTACAGTCAGGAGCGATCGACTTTCGGCAAACCGATTTATAAGCATCAGGCAATCCAACTAAAGCTGGCTGAGATGGCGACGCGGTATGAGGCGTCTCGTCTGCTGGTAGAGCAAGCGGCGAAAGCTTATGACGAAGGACGCCGCTGCGACCTAGAGGCTGGAATGGCCAAGTATCATGCGTCTGAATCCGCGATAGAGAATTCGCTTGAGGCGATGCGGATCCACGGCGGATACGGCTACTCCAAGGAATTTATAGTTGAACGCCTTTATCGCGACGCGCCGTTGATGGCGATTGGTGAAGGTACAAACGAGATGCAAAAGGTGATTATTGCCAGGCAGCTCATTGAACGGAATAAAATTTAATGTCTCTACCGCTTTCTGGGTTACGTGTTCTTACAATGGAGCAGTACGGAGCTGGTCCATATTGTTCAATGTTTATGGCGGATATGGGAGCCGAGGTCATCAAGGTCGAAAACCCGTCGTCCGGCGGTGACTTTGCTCGTTCTACTGGACCCTATTTTCTGGGCGAAAACGATAGCCAGTATTTTCAAGCCTTCAATCTGAATAAGCGTAGCCTGACGCTCGATCTCAAAACTGAGAAAGGACAGGAGGTTCTTCATAAGCTGGTGAAGGAATCCGATGCGATCGTGAACAACATGAGAGGCAACCAGCCCGCGAAACTGGGAATCGATTATGCGGCGCTAAAAAGCGTGAATCCCAAAATTGTATGTGGCCACATTTCTGCTTATGGACGTGACAACTCAAGGGCAGCATGGCCTGGTTATGACTACCTCATGCAAGCTGAGGCTGGGTTCCTTTCTGTTACCGGTGAGCCAGACGGACCGCCCGCGCGCTTCGGGCTCTCTCTTGTCGATTTTATGACCGGAACGATGCTTGCGTATGGTGTGACGGCCGCAATCGTCAAAGCGAAGGAAACGGGTGAAGGTGGCGACGTTGATGTTAGCCTCATGGAAGCGGCGCTCCATCAGTTAACTTATCCTGGGGTGTGGTACCTGAATGAAGGATTAGTCACGGGACGGGCGCCTCGCGGGGCACACCCATCTGTTACGCCGAGCCAACTCGTAAAAAGCCAGGACGGGTGGGTTTTTATTATGTGCCAGAATCCGAAGTTCTGGGGCTTGTTGATCGATGGGTTAGACCGCAAGGAATTAGGGGAAGACCCAAGGTTCGCCGACCTTGCGGCGCGGCTGGAAAACCGTGCAGCGTTGACCGTGATCCTCGACGAGGTGTTTTCCAAAATGTCCACCGAGGCCTGGGTTGAAAAGTTCAAAGGCATTATTCCGATTTCGCCGGTCTACGACATGGCGCAAGCCTTAGACAATCCGTTCCTAGAAGAGATCGATATGATTACCGAAGTTGATCATCCTGATCGACCCGGGCTGCGCGTGCTCAACAATCCGATCAAACTAGATGGCAAGAGAGTTCCTATTCGCAGCGCTCCTAAGCTTGGGGCCGATACGGACGAATTGCTTAAAGACATTGGTTATGACGACGAAGGTATTGCCGCGCTTAGAGACGCGGGGGCGATTTGATCCGTGAACAGCGGGCGATTGGCCAAACTGAGAATTGCGATAAAGGTGAGCCATCATGAAACTTGAGGGCGTCCGCGTTATCGACTTGTCCATGTATCTGCCAGGGCCACATCTGACTCTTATGATGGCGGACCATGGCGCTGACGTGTTGCGGGTCGAGCCGCCCGGTGGTGAACCGGCACGGAAGTACGGCCCATTTCAAGATGGTCATTCTGTCTGGTTCCGCAACACACACCGCGGGAAGAAAAGCATATGCCTTAATCTCAAGACGGATGCAGATCGTGAGCAGCTGCTCAAGTTGTGTGAGACGGCAGATGTTTTTGTTGAGGCGTTTCGACCTGGTGTGGTGAAACGGCTGGGCGTCGACTATGACGCCGTCAAGGCGCGTAACCCTAAGATCATTTATTGTTCCGTATCTGCTTTTGGCCAGACCGGTCCACTATCCGGCAACCCGACCCACGACATGGGAGCTCAAGCCTTAACGGGTTTGCTTGCTATAAACGATGGCGGCGACGGTAAACCGGTTGTGCCAGGCTTGCCCGGTGCCGATATGGGGTCATCGTTGGTCGGTCTTTCGGGGATTCTGATGGCGCTCTACCGCCGAGAAAAAACCGGGATGGGTGATTACGTTGATGCGAGCATGTACGACACGCTGCTGTCCTGGACGGCCCACTTAACCGGACCGGTTCTTGCAGATGGTGTGGCACCGACAACGCGGGAGGGCCGCTCTATTGGCGGGGCGGCGTTCTACAACGTTTACGAAACGGAGGATGGCCGCTTTATCGCTCTGACCGGCCGTGAGCCAAAGTTCGCAACCAGCTTATTGACGATTCTAGGACGCATGGATCTGTTCGACCTTTGCTGCCTGGACGACTGCGTGGCCCAGGAGCCGGTCAAAGAAGCGCTGCGCGAGGCGTTCAAGAGCAAGACGCAAGCAGAGTGGATCGATATGTTAGAGCCACTCGAACTGGCCTGGGCGCCCGTGCTCGATATGGTTGAGGCGTTCGAGCAAGAACACGCGATCGCACGTGACATGATTGTAACTGACCCTGCCGGACTAAGGCACGTTGGCAATCCGATCAAATTCCGTGAGGAGCCGGCTGAGCTAAGGTTCGATGTGCCTGAATTAGAGCAGCCGTCGAAAATAGGCTAAAGAGCTTCAGTAGCCCTTGGGCTAGATCAGAGCAATTCTCTAAATAGAGCAAGGGTAGCCTTGCATTGCGGTGGTCTCGGCCATACAAACACACGTCTTGAATTCTTCACAGTGACCAGCCATGGCAATCGACGAAACATATTTATCGGTTCTAAAATCCGTATTAGCCCAAAGGGACCCTGATCTAGTGGCGTCCACTTGGACGCAAACAATGTGCTTGTCCTACCCTGACCTGTTGGTCCCCGGGAAGGTCATATCCAATTTATTCGGTGCGGAGATCACATCAGAATTGGAAGTTCGAAGTGATGGCGACCAGGTTAAGAAATACCATAGTTTGCCTGAAGACTTTGGCCCCCTATATGAAACGGAAAGTCTTTTTGAGAAACTTCGGATTAAGACAGATTTTATTGATGTCAAAAAATTGAGGGGTCCGGAGAAAATCGTTGACCTCAACGAGCCGCTGCCTCCTGAATACCATCAGGCTTACGATCTTGTCATAGACACCGGTACGCTTGAGCATTGCTTCAATGTTGGAAATGCATTCCGATCGATGTGTGAGATGACGAAACTGGGGGGCGTGGTTATAACCATGGCACCAATGACAATCGTTAATCATGGGTTCTGGAACTTTAGTCCGACCGCTTACTTCGACGGGTTTGATCAGAATGGTTTTCAGTTGCAGTTTCTGCAAGGCCGTACAAAAGATGCTTCCGGTGTGCAAATGATAGACTTCGGTCCCAGGCCAACAAAGAGGATGATTGTTCCACCTGAAGCAGTATTGATGTGTGTGGCACGTAGGACGTCTGTGGAAAAGTTTAGGTGGCCAGTTCAGTCGAAATATAAAGCGATGCTGTCCACAAAAACTTGATTTGGCTCGGCTATAATGTCGTTACGTGGAAAGGCGTTGTTTAGGTGATATTGATTCTTTTACTCAAAACTGGCTCTCGAGATATTCATGTCTAATATCAGTCAATCGGACTCGACGATAACGGCCTATTACGATTTAAAGACCGCACCCATCACATTTGACTTTTGCCAGTTTATTGTATCTGCCGCAGCGTACACCGTTGCTAAGGGGCAGAAGTACTTTGATCTTGTTGTTCTCGCGGATGGATTTCGTAACGTTACGGTTAGAGAGAAGCAATACACATTGTCGGAACGTCGTTGGCGGGTATGGAATCTCATCTTAGAGATCGCCAAGGTTGTTCCGTCGATAAGAAACGTATCAATATCGGTTACCGCCCCGGCAGTGATTGCGGCGAATTCGTATCCCAAAGGATACCACCCGACATATAACCCACAAATTCCGTATGATATCCCTTTGGTGCGGAAGGCCCATGACGCTGGAATTGATGTAAGGCTATTTGCGCCTTCCGACTATGCGATGACCGCGGCGTCCAGACTTACGGCAGATAGCAGTGGCAAGTTTGTTACCATTACCCTGCGGAAGGCTGACTATGAGGCAATTCGGGATTCAAGGGTTGAAGAGTGGTACGAATTTTCCCTGCTTGTCAGAGAACGCGGCTACGAACCAATCATCATACCAGATCAAGATGATGCGCTCGGTTCGGAGTCAATAAACAAGTTCGATTGGCGTGTATTGAATGTGGCGGCCATGAGCGTGGACCTGAGGTTGGCCTTGTATAACCAAGCGGCAATGAACTATGTCACGAATGGCGGTGCAATAGGTCTATTCATATACTCTAAGGCGCCATTTATGTGGTACTCCGTTATGGTCGAAGGGTCGGCTGTGGCTTCGCCCGAATTCTATCGCAAACAAGGTGTTGAAGTTGGTGGCAAGTTTCCCTGGTTGGGAGAGAATCAAGAGATGGTCTGGGAGCCGGATACTCTTGAGAACTTGAAGAAATCCCTAAGCAAGATTCAGTAGTCGGTTTACTCTATCAATAGTAATCCAGTCCAAGGAAATGGCTGTTCAGTGTCAAGCCTCACAGTAGAAAACCCAACACTAGAAACGAAGTATCACGCTGACCCCTATATGCGTCTCGCGCCATTATCCAAGGTGCTTCGGTCTGACATCGAAACGGGGCTTGTCCTTGGCGATTATTCCTGCGTTAACCGCTCAGCCATTGGTAAGTATTCCGGCATGGGATGTTTTTCATACGTTGCCGATTCTGTTGTAGGAAATTACTGTACATTTGCGAGTAGAGTTTCTGTAGGGGCGTTTGAGCACCCGACAGATTGGCTCTCTATCCATGAGTTTCAGTACCGTGACGTTGGTGAAATTTATGGCGACTCATTAATACGAAACAAACAAAATAATCTTTCGAGTGATGATCGCCCCACCGTTATTGGCTCTGATGTTTGGATCGGCGACAATGCAACGGTTCGGAGGAGTGTACGCATCGGCCATGGGGCAATAATCGGAATGTCCTCAGTCGTCACGCGAGATGTGGCACCATATAGCATTGTTGTCGGCAACCCTGCTCGGCATCTGAGATACCGTTTTGACGCTGATATTCGTGACCGACTATTGAATCTGGAGTGGTGGCAGTTGGATATGAAAAGTCTTAAGGGTATAGAGTTTAATAATATTGAGCGCGCGGTGTCGGTTCTCGAAGAGCGCAAAGACGCTGCTATTTCCTACCCTACAACACAGACAAGCTGAGCTATCATTGACGTTCAGTTTTATTGAGCCACGTCGTAGTTTGCCAGTGAATAGAGTGTTAGCTTAGAAGATGAGGAAGGTGGAGCGGATTGATTAAAAAAAGATCAAACTGTCGGTTGTGTTTGTCACCCGACGTCAAAATGATTTATGCCATGCCTCATTGTCCGCCGGTCGACAACTATCGATTTGCCGACGATCCCGACATTGACCTTCCTGGCTTCCCAATGGACCTGTACATGTGCCAATCCTGTGGTCATGCGCAGCTTCTTGATGTTGTCGACCCCGATATACTGTTCGGGAATTACATTTATACGTCCAGCAGTTCTCCAGACTTGAATGACCACTTTACGGCATATGCCAATACGCTGGTGCAGTACGCAGGACTCGGTGACGGCGACCTTGTCGTCGATATTGGAAGCAATGACGGACTTCTTCTGTCCAAGTTTCTTAGTCACGGTGTTCGTGTTGTCGGAATTGACCCAGCAGCTGAAGTCGCGAAACAAGCGATTGCGAAGGGCATACCAACTGTTGTTTCGTTTATTAATGAAACGGCATGCGATTCTGTGCGGAAAGATTATGGGTTAGCTAATGTCGTTTGCGCTAACAACGTGTTTTCACACTCCGACGATCTTATCGGTTTCGCTAAGTGCGTTAAGAGCCTTCTGAAAGACGATGGCCTATTCGTTTTTGAGGTCTCCTATCTACGTGACCTCGTCGAGAATAAAGTCATTGATTATGTTTATCATGAGCATCTCGCTCACCACAGTATTAAGGCATTGAAGTCCTTCTTCGACTCGTTGGATATGACCCTAATCGATGTGCAACGCGTGGTTGTCAAAGGCGGAAGCATCCGGTGCTTCGCCTCTAACCAGGCATCTCGTTGGGCTGAAAAGCAAATCATTGGCGACATGATTGCCGAAGAGGAATCGCGCGCACTTTATGACCCAGACACGTATAGCGAATTGAAACGTGAAATGGATGCTATTGGTGACCGCGCGCGAGCAGTTCTAAAAACTGAAGTCGATGCCGGAAAGAAAGTGGCATCGTACGGTGCTTCTGCCACTGCGACCGTCATCAACCATATGTATGATTTAAACGAGTTGTTCTCTTTCATTGTAGACGATAACGCAGGACGGCAGGGTCGCCTCAGTCCTGGGTTCAAAACCCCTGTTGTTTCTAGCGACATGCTTTGCGACACGATGCCATCTATGACCTTTATTTCAGCTTGGCGCTTTGCAGATATGATCATCCAAAGGAATCAGCAATATTTGGAGAAGGGTGGTCGTTTTATCGTGCCGTTACCAGATTTCAGAATAGTATCGTTGGATGGTGATGAGTGAATATTGGGTTTTTGGTGGGTCGAAGCCCCTTGGCGTAGCGTTACGCGAGGCGCTTTCAGCGGACTCTAAGGTTGTATCATTTTCTCGCTCTAAAGCGGACTTGGAAGGTGACAATCACGAGTCTGTTACCATCGATTTTTCCAATACGGCTCAACTACGTGAAGTGATCAGGAATCGCCTTCCGAGCGAAGGCCCCTTGGGCGTCGTCTTTTGTCAGCGTTATCGCAACGAAGGCGGAGAGGGGGAATTGGAATCCATTAAAGCAGGCCTGGACGTTGAATTAGCTCCTGTTATTACGTTGCTAGAGGAATTCGACGCTTTAAAGAATGGCCCCCTTTCTATTGTTCTGATCTCATCCGTTGCAGGCCGTTTTTCCCACAATGATATTCCGGTTTGGTATCACGTTCTCAAATCCGCGGCGTTGACTGCAACAAAGGTGCTGGCAAACCGTAACGCTGCCAGTGGGACTAGGGTCAACTGCGTCGTTCTCGGGGAGTTCGAGAAATATCCAAGGGATAGTTATACCGATCAAGAGCAGAAGAAGTTTTCTGAACTTGCGAACTTTACGCTTGGCAAAAGAATTTGTTCGAAAGTCGACATCACAAATCTTATTACATTTCTACTGTCCGACCAGGCTGAGTACGTCTCGGGCCAAACCATAACGCTTGATGGCACGTTGTCGGATTTGTCTCAGGAATCAATAATCCGATCGGTTGCCGCTGAGCATAGCGCGTGAGCGAACTAACTTCGAACACGTCAGTCGCTTTTCTTAGAGCGCTCGCTGTCGACGACGCATTGATCGATCAGTTGTCTAGTTTACCCTTTTCACAGACGGGAACCCGTCGGATTTGCCTTCACGAGTCAGAGGCGTCACCCCTTCACGCCATGTTGGTGGAGAGTAAGTCGGACGTCAGCTTCCCACCTCATTTTCATAGCGATAGTGACGAGGTGTCTGTCGCTATTGTTGGTCAGCTGGAGCTGCTTGTTTGGAATGAAGGGGCGGATAAGAAGCCCGAGAGGATTGTTCTAGGCAGGGGGCCTGGGAATTCACAGGTCAGTATTGTTCCAGTCGGGGTCACCCATCTAACCAAAGCCATAAGCGAGAATTGTGTTTACCTAGAGGTGAAACTGGGCCCGTTTGAAAAGAATGCTTTAGTGCCGGTGGATAGTGAGGGCCTTGCAGGGCTTTAGGTGAGTCCATTGAGTTTGCGAGGCATTGCAATATTAGATCTTAATCTGAGCCAGTTCTTGCCAAAATCGTGGGAGATTGACGCTCGGAGGTAAAACCGATGCGAACTGAGACAGAGCCCGCTTTCTCACTACTTTGGCCTCGACTTCACAGTTTACGCCGAGCAAAAAGAATTTATCTTTGTCGAGCTCTCTAGAGTATGACCGCATCGTAAGATTGGCCCCTGGAACAATCTTGTTTTGTTTCTCAGGTTGGTCATCGATGATATAGTCTATGTAGTCGCCTAGCCCGAGCAAGTTAATGAAATTGCATGACCTGGCGCCCCCGCCATAGAGTGCGACACCTCTATCTGAAACCCCTTCAAGCATTTTGATCATGCCATTGCGGAGTTCTGGGTAGAGATCGCGATACCGAATCGCTTGTTCATGATCGGGATTAACCGAAATGGATCGCGGAGTGTCGCTGTTACTTTTTCGGGCGAACACGAAGAATGCTTTGCCCGAAAATAATGTTGATTCGTGGTGAACAATCTCAAATCCATGGAGAGCGAGCAGGCTTCTCATCGTATTGAGCGTGAAATAATTTACGTGCTCTTCCCAGAACGTGTAGTCCAACGTTTCATAATTCATGGAGTGGTCTGGCATTTCTAATACGAGTCCGCCACCTGGGTTTAAAACCTCAGAGACACCATCCAAGAACGCGTGGAGGTCTGGAATGTGCTCAATCACCTGGCGAGAGACGATGAGATCGGGGTTCTCTCCACCCATTAAGGATGTCGCGGTGTTAGGGTCGAAAAAGTCGTTGACGACGTTCAAGCCTCGCCCTAACGCTAATTCGAACGCATCTTGAGTAGGCTCGAACCCAATCGCATTCTTGTACTTGTGGTTGGCAAGTAATTCCATAAAGGTGCCGTCGTTACAGCCTATTTCAAGTATTCTGGTCTGGTGTTCAATGCCAAAAACTGACTCCATCAGCTGGATCAATCGCGGTGCGTGTGGTTGGGCTTTCCATGCGCTCACTGTGAAGTAGTTCTGATAGAGGTCTTCAGGTTTGATGTGATCAATTAACTGAAGCAAGCCACAGACATGACAATAGCCAACCTTGAACGGATGCTTTTTGTAAGGCTGATCTTCACTATCGATAAGATGGTGAACGATCGGTTGTTCACCAAAGTCAAAGTGCAACTCGACAGAGTCTTCTGAACAAAGTCTGCATGTCATAAAATTAATCCCGACATCTAAAGGCGCGCGCGCGAGTGGGTCTGAGTGCTCTCGAAGATGGCATTAAATAAATGCTGTTTTCGGCAACTGTCACTCAAAATAAATAAAGGAATGATCACCGGAGTAGCCGGTCTGCTTAAACCACCAATCCCACTCTTCCGGTGTGTTGAATTGTTCGCAGGTGACCTGCCAGTACAGCAAATTCGTTTTTTCCTCTTCATTGCGATACGACTCAACACAAAGGTACTTCTGCTTACCTACGCGCTCCATTTCACGTAGAGCGGGGTCCAGGTCATAAGAATGAAGATTATGAAGAGCGTTAATGGAGATCACGAGGTCGAACTCGTTGTCGCCATAGGGAAGGGATGTGGCGCTTCCCTCATCGATTAAGTCTTTAATCTCAGGCTTGGAATTTTTAATGGCGTAGGTTGAGACGTCTATCCCGCGAACCTCTATGCCGGGCAAAACCTCAGTGAAATCGAACATTAGGAAACCTTTGCCGCAGCCGACGTCGAGCACTCGGTCACCCGGTTTAAGCCCGTATTGCTCGACCATAAGGGACGCGATTTTTGACCAGCGCCCCTCCATGTAGCGGTAGCCACCGTAGTTGATCCGCCGGTCACCGTCCCAATAGTCGAAGGCCCATTTTTTCGCGAGATTTGCAGCATGCGCCTTAGGGTAATCGGGGTCGTTGACCCGCGCTAAATAGTCGCGCTGCGTGCTTTTGTGCAGAGGGGACATAAGATCAAGGTAGGCCAATGGGTACTCCTTCGGATAACAATATTTCGGCGCGCGCTAGCCGCTCTTTGATGAGCGTATCAGCTGTTTGAGAGATGTCAGCGGCGAGCATGGCGTCTAGTCGCTGTGGCCTCAACACCGCAAGAACAATGGTCACCCATTTCAAATGCAAGATGGCGCTTAACGCCCGCGTTCGTGGCCGCAATATATCCATAGGCATCGTGGATGCAACCACATTCTCTATTATATTCAAATACTTAGTGGAAACGCTGACGCGCGGTTGTAGGAAGAAGTCGACAACCGCTTTCGTTGGATCATCCCAGCCGGCGAACTCAAAATCATGAAACTTAAGACCGTCCGTGCAGGAAATAGCATTATGAAACCCGAAGTCTGATGGGGATAAAGCACAAGTGGCCTGTTCTATAGAATCGCTAACCTCGGCCGTAGAGAGACTGTTTCTAAGGTTCTCAGATATGACCTGCCAACGACTGTTTGCGGCAGTAATCAAAGCCATAGCCTGACCCTGATAACCCACAGGAAGATGGTCACTCCCTAGTGTTGCTAAACGATTTTCTACGTCATTCGCATGCTCAGATAGACTCAAGAAACCATCGGTCGCTTGGGTTTTAATTTTTCCTCGAGCATCGGTTTTGTTGGCGTTAAGTGCTGATAGAAAATCAGCGGCGCGCTGGACGTCTTTTTCCGTCGGTTCATAGGATGCCTGGAAACCAGTTCCCTCTAGGTATTCCATCGCCACAATCCGGTGATCAAGGTCGCTATGAAGGAGGTTGGGCACAAACTCACTCGCTACTTCATTGGCGTAGCTCAGGAATTCCGTTTCGGCTTGGTGTCTATCAGGTTGGCTTGAGATGATCGGTCCATAGAGCTTAACAATCACCCGGTCTCGTTTTGTTTGCCACAGATAGACCTTGTTGTTCGCGCCGCCGGATTGCTGTGTGACCGTGCCTTCAGCTGTACCGAGGTGTTGCTCGCCCCAGGCACGTAGATCTTGAGGCAAATCGTCTAGTTGCTGCTGAGCCACGTTAGATCGGTCCAGTGCTTGATCAGTGTTACTTCATCAGGTGTGTCCGCGGCCTTTTCATCTGAACCTGGCGAAAACCAGAGTTTCTTTGTAGTCGGCGGGAAGGCCTCGTCCGTCAGAACTTCCTTTAGGTCATCGAGAAATACATCGCACTTCAACGAATCAACAAGGGCGATTTTTTCGTCACGGCTTTCATTGAGATGCACCTCTTCGGGGCTAAACAATGATCGTCCGGAGATCAGAAGCTTATCCCCAATCCATTCTCGTGCAGATTCATGGAGATCATACCGCGGCCCTAAATAAGGATAACGGGAGCGATGACTAATGATGACGGTGGAATGGCCAGCGTTCTGGAATGCTGCGATTGACTCCAGCGCAGCTGGAAAGGGAGCCGCATGTGCCATGCCTGGGCCATACAGCTTCCCCTGAAACTCTGTCCACTCAGGCTCTCTGCCCTCTGCGCGTAGGTAGTCACGCACGCCCAACTTGGTTTTTGGAACATCAGGAGGGAGAGACTCCATATCCGATGCGAGGTGTTCGATCGCTGCGTCATAGCAAACGATCGTGTTGTCGAGATCGAGTCCGATGATCATTAAGGGGTGGCGCCCACTGGCCCTTTAAGGCAGTTCTGTGCAGCAGTGACGATACTTGGCGCATCTATCCCAAAGTAGGTCCGTGCATAGGATTGAGACCCTACGGAATGCATGAATTTGTCTCCTGTCCCAAGACAAACGATGGGTAGAGGTATGCCATTTTGAGCCAGGAATGCAGACACGTGTTCGCCGAAACCGCCGCTCTTTGAGTGTTCCTCGACCGTTACGATGGCCTTGAAGCGTTTGGCCAACCCTGCGAGCATTACTTCGTCTAAGGGTTTTACGGTATTAACCAGAACGACTTCTGCGGAAATGCCGTGAGACTCTTTCAACGTATCAGCGGCCGTTATGGCTTCCGGTCCAATGGTGCCAACCGATAGCAAACAGATGTCTGTGCCTTCGCGTACAACCGCCGTTTTACCAATGCCCACCGCCTTCTCGGACGGTACAAGGTCCTTCTCACCCTTTTTGCCGATCCGAATATATGTCGGAATATCAGAGTTTACGGCTTCTCTAAGAACGCTGCGTAAAGAGGGGGCGTCATAAGGTGCCAATACCCGGATGTTAGGAATTGCCCGGAAGATTGCAAAGTCTTCGAGCGAATGGTGTGTCGGTCCGAGGCTGGCGTAAGAGAGACCTGAGCCCGTGCCTACAATAACGACCGGCGCATTGTGATAGGCGACGTCGACTCTAATTTGTTCAAGGCACCGGGTCGTCGTGAAGGGCGTGATCGTATAAACAATTGGTCGCAAGCCACTGAGAGCCATGCCCGCTGCGACGCCCATCATATTCGCTTCAGCGACACCGCAGTTCATGAACTGAGCCGGGTAGCCGCCCCGCAATTTATCAAAAAGACGGTTACCAATATCACCAGATAAAAGGACCAGTTTAGGGTCCTTAGCTGCCATGGCGGTCACTTCTTGTGCGAATGCATTTCTCATAATCGGACCCTACGCCTCAATTCCAAGTTCCTGCGCCGCCAACTTCACTTCGTCGGCAGTCGGAATGCGGTAGTGCCAATTGTTGTCATCTTCCATGAAGGAAACACCCCGCCCCTTGATTGTGTTGGCGATGATCGCCTTAGGGCGCGGGTCCGCTTTGTTCTTCTCAATGGCATCAGACATTTGGACAAAATCGTGCCCGTCTATTTCGGTGACGCACCAGCCAAACGCTCGCCACTTTTCAGCCAAGGGCGCAAGGCCAAGCACTTCGTCGCTGCGCCCAGTGGCTTGCCACTTGTTGTAGTCGATGGCCACCGTGAGATTTGAGACGTTCTGAGCCGCTGCCAACAGCGCGGCCTCCCAAACTGACCCCTCATTGCATTCGCCATCGCTTAAAATGGCATAAACAGAATAGGGAACATCAGAAATGCGGGATGCCAGCGCCATTCCCAAGCCCATCGGTAGGCCGTGGCCTAGTGAGCCGGTGGCCGCTTCAATACCCGGCAAGGCGGACGGGGTAGGAGGGTGCTCACCAAAGAGCGACCCGTCTTCACCGTAACCGTCTAAATCTGATTTCGGATAAAACCCACGCTCGGCAAGAACTTGAAATAACGCCGGTGCAGCATGCCCTTTGCTGAGCAAAAACCGATCTCGTTGCGCATTCGATGGGTCTTGCGGATCGATATTGAGTATGTGCCAGTAGAAGAACACCAATAGATCAGTGCACGAAAGGCATGAGCCCAGGTGCGGTGTCCCCGACTCATGAGAAGTTTTGATGATCCGATATCGGAGCATCTGCGCTATTGGTTCTAAGGATCCGATATCATTCTGGATCGGCGCTTCAGGCATGGTCTGTAATGGTCCGGTTAGGGGCGGTGGACATAATTGAGCGGCTGGGTACGCAATGTTTCTAAGTTGTCTTTAGCCCAACCTATGCAATGCTCCAAGCCGGTTTCAAGGCTTAATTGATCGGCCCACCCCAAGGTTGACCGAATTTTATCACTGTTCAGCCAATATGCGTCATCTTTACCGATTCGATCCGGTGCGACGTCAACACAGTCCTCAAATGGGGCTTCGAGCATGGCGCAAATTAACTCTACCAGTTCCCGTATGGAAACAATGCGCGGCGTTGATATGTGATAGGTCTCGCCGACCGGAGCGCTTTGTGCAATTGCCCAAGTTGCCGCCGACACGTCGTCCATATGGATAAATGACCGTGTCGAAAGTCCGCCGCCATGGAGCTGTAGTTTCTCTCCAATAAGAACAGACAGGATCGTTCGCGGGATAATGCGATAAAGACGCTGACCTGGCCCATAGACATTTGCCGCTCTGGTGCCCACGACAGGAAGGTCGAAGGCTTCCCGATAAATATCGAATGTCATATCTCCTGCGGCGCGGGAGACCGCATAAGGTGTAGACGGCGCAAATTTATGATCCTCTGTAATCCAGCCGTCAGTGGACCCATACACTTCTGGTGTTGTGACGTGCACATACTTATCGAGGAAATCGATATGGCGCAGTTTTTCAGCCAGTTTTGAGGCCGACACGACGTTGGTTGTCATCCAATCTTCCGGATGGTCCCAACTCTGCCCAACCATGCTTTGAGCCGCAAAATTGACGATGGTCGTAAATCGCTCAGCGTTGATGAGGGATACGAGCGCCTCTAAATCGTGGTTGAGGTCAACTTTCTCAAAGCGAAAGTTGCCTGCTTTTGCGCCCCAGCGGTACGGTAAAAAAACGTCGTCAGGCTCGAGCGAGCGGCTGGTGCCGATCACATCGACGCCTTGATCCAGAAGGTAGCCAATGAAACTGGCACCTGAGAATGAGTTACTGCCGAGGATAAGGACCTTACTCATAGCAGCGCCAGGATCTGAGTTTTGAAGATGGTCGATTCATTGCGATGAGAAATCGATCAGGCAACGCCCGGCGGACTCACCGTTCCGCATCTTGGCAATCAATGTGTTGACGCCATCAAGCGGTTCGATTTCGGTGATAAGGTCCGTCAGGTCGATATTGCGGGCTTCAGTGAGCGCCATATAGCGCGGTATATCCTCATGTGGAATCGCTTCCCCACCAGTCGTGCCGGTTATCGTTTTACCGAAGTGCAGGGGCAGGGTGTGTATCGCAGTGTCATGGCCAGATTTAGGGACACCGACCAGAATCGTACGGCCTCGGCCTGACGTGAGCTTATAACCTTCCGCAATAATGGCCGGGTTTCCTGTGTTGTCGATAAAGACATCTAGTGCGTCGGCCGCGAAGATTTCTTGGAGGCGTTCCCAGGGGTCAGTCGTAGAGCCGTCAATTGTCTCGGTGGCGCCGCAAGATTTGGCGAGTTCAAGCCGATTGGCGAACCGGTCTATGGCAACAATAGTCCGCGCACCGGCCAAAGCAGCAGCTTGGACGATATTGAGCCCGATACCGCCGGCTCCGAACACCACCACGGTCTCGCCTAGGCGGATATCAGCGCGGTTGTCGATGACGCCAAATCCCGTTGTGACGGCGCACCCATATAGAGCAGCTGCTTTCAAATCAGTTTCTGCTGGAATCGTGGTCAATCGGTTCTCAGAAACAACAGCAAAATTGTTAAACGTCGTAACCCAGCCCGCGTTTACGGTTTTCTCATCCCATAGGTATTTCGGTGCAGCTGATTCAATACCGCGGGAAGGCCGCCAGTGCAGCACGACCGTGTCACCAGGTTGTACATGTTTGACGCCAGGGCCAATGGCTAACACTTGGCCGGAGCCTTCATGCCCGAGTAAGTGAGGCAGCCAACGATCTGGGCCTTTAACACCATCGATTTCGCCCAGTTGGGAGCCACAGATGCCGCTGTATTTTAGTTCGACGAGCACCTGTCCGACATCGAGGTTCTCCGGAAGCGATATTTCATCAATAACAAGGTCGGAGTTTTGCTCGACCAGGACAGCTGCGCGTGTGGTCGTTGGTCCGTCGTTCATCAACGCCATGCTAGTCAGCCTGCCGGGGAGAAATATTGCCGCGCTTGGTGTAAAGCCACTGCATGAGCAGGTGACCCACCGTCATTTGCAGGTCTTCTGATATTTGCATGTCATCAATGGCGACGTGAATCGGATGATCTGCGAGTTCCAACGCCTTGCCACCCGAATACCCTAGGATGGCATAGGACTCGATTTTGGACTCCTTACAGTACTCCAGCGCCTTAACGACATTGGGTGAGTTTCCACTACCCGAAAGAGCGATGGCGATATCATCGGGCCGAGCAAGGACGGCAAGTTGGTATGAAAAAATACTCTCATACCCTTCATCATTTGCGAGGCAGGTGGTTACCGATCCATTTGCCGGCAATGCGGTCACGCGCAGCCCGCTGCCAAAGGTCTTGGAGATGCCGTAAATCCAGTCATTGGCGAGGTGCATTGCGTTGCCAGCGGATCCGCCATTGCCAAATATGAAAACTTGACGACCGTCTTGCCAGCAAGCGATCAAAGCGTCTGCCAAGCGCGCGACAGTGTCGACTGGGATGCGACTGCTTGCCTCGGTCAAACGTTCAAAGTAACTGGCGGCGAAGGGCGCGAATTCAATTGCCGTTCCGCTGGGATGGTTATTCATTATAGAACCTTCTCAGTCATCCATTTTAGGCAGTAGAATCGGTCTTCGTCCTTAAGGGCACCAGACTTATACGCCTCTGCGACTTCCGATATTGCATCTCTGACGGTCTTCTTGGGTTTGAAGCCCGTCGCCAGAATTTTATCTGAGTTGATGCGATAGGACCGCGGGTCATTGGATGGCTCTATATTAATTGTAGCCGGTATGTATTCAGCAATGGTTTCTGCAATCGTCCGGATCGATAGATTTTCGAACCCGGCGTTGAACACGCCTTCGACATCGGGTCGGTCCAATAGAAACACATAGAGGTCGGTTATATCGTCAATATGAATGTTAGGGCGTGTCTGATCACCGCCAAGGACTGTAATTGCCCCTTTGGTTAACGCCTGCATAGCCAGCATATTAACGGCGACATCGAGCCGCATACGCGGTGAAAGACCGCAAACTGTTGCCGGGCGAACGATTTGGACGGTCATTTGGGCGGCGTAGCTAAGAAGGACCCGTTCAGCGACCATCTTGGTTTTGTTGTATTCCGATAAGGGCACTAGCTCGAGGTCTTCGGTGACATGCTCTTCGTCTTTGAGGCCATAAACGCTACCGGAAGAGGCGTAGATAAAGCGCTTCACGCCCTGGCGCACGGCCTTATCGGCCAATCGCATTGTGGCGAGGCAAGATACCTCCCAGGTGAGTTTGGGATCCAAATCTCCGCACGGGTCGTTTGCGACCGACGACAGATGGATGATTGCGTCATAGCCAGTCAATTCGAGATCTTCTGGATCACGAATATCGAACTGCCGAACCTCTAGGTTGGGATGAGGCTGAAGGTCGTTGCCAAACCACATAATATCGATGGCAGTAACGTGATGCCCTGCGTTGAGTAGCTTTGGGACAAGAACGTTGCCTTTATAGCCACAGGCACCGGTAACAATAAGTTTCATTCTGTATTCCAAACAAAGTCCGACTCAGCCTTCTTGAGAGCTTCTATCGTTCCAATATCACGGTGAAATGTCTCGTTAAAAAACGTATACCATTTACCTGCCATGGATGGCACCACGTCGCCGCAAAAATCGAAAGCGGCTGGGTTGGCGCAAACCCAATCAAGTATTTCGGTCTCAAGAAGAAAAACAGCACCATTTGCCAGATTTCCCGGCGGATTCGCGACTTTCTCAAAAACGGATTGCACGACCCCCTGGGCATCGAGTTCTAAGATTCCGCAAGATTGGGGCTGATCCGTTTCAAAAGTCATGATGGTACCGATACACCCAGTAGGACGGCCCATATGGGCTGAGAAGTATGCATCGGGGTCAAAGACCGAAAGGTTGTCGGCATGAGCCACGAAAAACGTGCCCTGACTACGAAAGTATTCATGGTTCGTCCGTAAAGTGCCTGCCGTGCCCAAAAGTTGATCTTCGTGCACCAAATCAATCCGGTCACACCAATCGCTGTTGTTGCAGTATTTCTCCACCTGCTCCGGCAGGTAGTGCGTGTTGATCAGTATGCGTTCGACCCCGGCACCAAAAAGCATATCAATCCAGTATCCAAGGACAGGTTTGCCTCTGACCTGTACCAGGCATTTCGGAACTGTATCCGTTAGGGGACGTAGTCGCGTACCCAGACCACCAGAAAGCAGAAGTGCGCGACTAGGAGTATTTGTCATTTTATCAGAGAGTCTGTGAGCTCGTCGGTGGAGATCGGCACATTCCCTAGCCGGCCCGTTTGTATCCCTGCGGCTATGGATCCTATAAACGCGGCTTCCCAGGTTGATGCCCCGGCGGCCAGTGCAAGAGAAGCGGCCGTAAGCATTGAGTCACCTGCGCCGGAGACGTCCTTAGGCAGTGCATTAAACGCAGGTAAACGGTCGACCTGCTGTTCTGTGGACGAGGGCTCCGACGAGACAATGAGAACGCCTGAGGCTCCAAGCTTAACAAACACGTTGGTGCTGTTGGTCGCTGCGAGCAAATCATGCCCCATCTTGGCGAGCCCGCTGTTTTGATCTCGAAGCGCAAGCCGTGCCTCAAATTCCGTCGGGGTCAGCAACTGGGCATTCTTGTATCGGGATATATCGCCAATTTGAGAAGAAGATTGGCTATCTGCCACGAACATTGTCGCAGTCTTTTTGGCAGTTTCAGTTAATTGATCAATAAGAGGCTGTGGTAAGCACCCATAGTTAAAGTCTGAGAAAATAACGAGGTCAGCTTTTGCACAGAGGCTCTCAAACTTTGTCGCTATCTGAGCTTGATGATCTCGCGAAATCTCGTGCTGTCTTAAATGGCTGACGCGCAGCATGGTCCGGTCTTGGGCACGGAACCGCTGTTTCAATGTCGTTGGGCGACTCTCGTCGATTATTAAGTGAGCGCTGACGTTGTAATCCGGGAGCCAAGCCGCGACCAGTTCGCCCGTCTCGTCATCTCCGACGACAGACAGAAAATCAACAGAGGCGCCAAGGCTTGCAGCGTGCGCTGCTACAATGCCTGCGCCACCAATGAAACGGTCGGTTGATTGGGGCGACACGACAATGGACGGTTCCTCTTGGGACATGCCTAAAGGCTCACAATTGACATACTCATCTACAATGAGGTCGCCGACCACGACGACAGATAAGTTGGAAAATGATTTAACCCGATTGATCAACTGATCGGTGCTCAGTCCATGACGTTCTAGGAAGTCTCGTGGAATGTTCAGTGGGGCTAGCTGGGAAGCCCTATTGTCGTGGGCAAGAAGGTCAGACCCGGAATAGGTTGATTCTCCGGACGCAAATATGAGACGGCCGCCATATTTTTTAAGAATAGACTCTTCCGGATTGGAAACAGTCTCAAATTCCTTTCCCTTGATCACGACATCTGGTCGGAGGTCGTGCAGATAGGTCTCTACACCGTCGTCAAGAACGACAACGCGGTCGACAATCCCAAGTTCTCTAAGAGCTTCTGCACGTTCTTCCGGTGGAGGGACGTCATTGGATGGCCGTGTAGCCGAGACGCCGACAACCAAAGTGTCGCCGCTTTCCGCAGCAAATTTAAGTACCCTGACGTGCCCCGGATGTAGGGCAAAAAAGTTACCGGATACAAAAACGACGGTGTCAGACTTTTTCATTTGAAAGCTTGCTGTTGTCGCGGACGAAAGCCTTATTCCTGGGCTGCAAAATCCGGTCTCTGGCCAGGAAAGGCTCGATCTCTAATGCGATGGATGCAGCGCAGAGAGATTTGCCATGGATAGGCCGTGAATACAATCTAAGTGGCGGATTTCTGCCTGATTGTACTGGCCCATTGGGATGGGCGTTTCAGCCCTGTGGTTCATTAATCTGAACGGTCTGGCGCCCAGATACGTTGTTCAGCACCTGTTTCGCGCCACTCGGCCACGATACCTCAATCCGGTCCACCGTATCGGTGTTGCCCAGGCCGAACATTAAAATTGGGTCATTTGTCGAATTGTATCCATGCGCACTGGTGTGCTCTCGTATTTGCGAGAGTTCGCCGGAAACCACTTTGACCTTGGCCCCATACCCATTTTTATTACTTTTAGATCCGGAGAGGGCGACTTTGATCCACCCGTTGTCGTTACCCTGGTTCATGAGCAAATGGTTCTGTTGCGGAATATTGACCAGCTCGCTATTGCTGTAGTAGGTGCGATTGGTCAAGAAGAGATCGGGAAAGCCGTCCTGATTAATATCTGCCGCTCCCACACCACTTCCGATCCCAAAACCTTCAGCGCCAGAGCCATCGGTTATGTCCGTAAACGTGTGGTCGCCGTTGTTTCTATATAGCTTGTTATATGCCGGTTCCCACGCGATATAGAACTGAACGAATGGCGCCATATCTAAGATAACGTCGTTTATTAGAACGTTGGAAAGGCCACCGTTGTTGACGTAGATATCGAGCAAACCATCGTTATCGAAGTCGGCCATGGTACATCCACGCGCTCCACCTGGATCGCCGACCCCTGACGTTAGCGTGATATCTTCAAACCCGACTTCACCTTTTTCAGACAGTGTACTGATGATCAAGCGGTTGGCCTGATCCGCAGTGGGTAGATAGAAGTCAAAGTCTCCATCATTGTCGATGTCACCGATGCAGGCTCCGTTGGCATTTCCAGGGTTCAGAAAAGCAAACCCGTTTGGGCCACGCCGGTTCTTTGTGATGTCTGTAAACGTGCCGTCCGTATTGTTCACCAGAAGGATCTTTGATTCGCCTTCATTCGTTATCAGAAGGTCGACCCAGCCATCGTTATTGACGTCCGTCCAGTTCGGGGCGCCTTGAGAATTGGCCTCTAGAATTTTACCCTGAATGGCGACGCCAGACACATCAGTGACATCCGTGAAAGTTCCATCCCCGTTGTTGCGAAAAAGTGCGTTTTCAACGTCGGAATCGGCGCATTTCCAGAACAGGTCAAGGTCGCCGTCGTTATCATAATCACCCCAGGCGACCCCGGCACCGGTGTCTGAAACACCACCGATGCGCATGTCTTCCTCATTGTGCGCTCGCATTACACCAGCGGTACGCGTGACATTCTCAAAGGTAGCGGTGCCGGTTTCTGTTAGGAGATTTCTATAAACGGTCGTGGGTATATGTTCGCCGCGACCTGGTCCCGGGCCCATGTTTGATATGACGAGGTCTTGATCACCATCATTATCAAAGTCACCCCAAGAAGCGCCTCGGCTTAAACTTCCAGCGTTGTCGACACCTCTGGCCGCCGCGACGTCACGAAAAGTTCCCGTGCCGTCATTTTCCCACAGGCGGTTATTGATGCCTTCTGCCAAAGATTCCGCCGCTACGTAAATATCGAGATCTCCGTCGTTATCGTAATCGGCGAATGCTGGCCCCGAACTGTTGACGGCCATATCCGTTACGCCGGCGGCATCGCTTACGTCCTCAAAAAGAATAGGTGGCGTGTCTGCGATAGCTGAGCTGGCAAAGAAGAGCCCAGCTGAGAAAGCGAATGTCCGTTGCTGCATATCAATCTCTTTTGGCTATTCAGGTATGCCGCATTGTGGGTGAGGGGGCGGCATAACCCAACGCCTGTCCAAGCGCTAACCACGGTGAGAACAGGCCTTACTCGAAGCCAAGAACGTCAAGTATACTTAGGCTTAAGGGCAAGATGTCTCGGGCGTGGTGAGCAATAAAGTCTCGAATGCCTTCGATTGGTACGACTTTAACATCCGAATACTCGTTGGTTTCTCTATCGCTAAAATATTTGTGAACGCCGGCAGTACTGATGGAAACGGATGCGCCGAGGATCAGATCAACGGAACGCTGCTCTTTATCTTCAAGTGCGATCAAAACGTCTTCAGTGCTGGATACTGATTCCGGAATACCCAATTCTTCGACCAGCTCGGTTGTGAAAACCGCCTGCGTACTGAGAGTGCCATCCTGACTCTTAGCGGCATCGTCAAAAACGCCTGAAGGCACTAATTCCCAAAAACCTTGGTTAAGCATCACGGATTCAGACCGTTTGCCAAAAACCAAACCACCCTCGCATCGTACGACGCCAGTGCACGCGAGGGGTCGAATGCCCAATTCAACGAACAAAGAATCGTCTTGGTTCTGAGCATAAAATTGCTTGAACTCGGTTGGTCGGACAGTGATGCGATCTGGCTGGATATCCATGACGGAGTAAAGCGCGCCGTTAAACAAAGTGGGGCCGGGGGGGGGGATGGCGGCGGCCCAAATCTCATCGACTTTTGTTTTCAGCTCTTTTGAGATGATCTTTTTGTCACCTGAGATCCTGATCTCAAGGCCCGGCGAGATCGTATGCCTAACAATGTTAGTCATAGGCTAAGTGGATTTCATTTCTTGGTTACACCGGAGATCATCGACCAATCCACAGCTGCACCTCTTGCGATGTCACGGGTGCATTGACGCCCGAGGACGTCATCTAGGTGCTTGGGCGCAAGGCCATGACCTGGTCGTACTGATCTAATCACAGTATCAGTAAAAACATCGCCTGCTTGCATGTCGTCGACAACGTAAAGTGATCGCCGAAAGGCTAAACTTCCTTTCTCTGAGTCTGTTGGTCCTTGGCGAATACCTCCGCGGGATCGCCACGCCGCGCGGCAATCTTCAACAACGGTACTTAGGGTGTCCGGTGTGAGCGAGAACTTTGAGTCCGCAGTTTCAGGTTCTTTGGCATCTATAACATGTTTTTCGATCATACAGGCGCCGAGAGCACAGGCCGCTATGGAAGATAACGCACCGGGTGTGTGATCTGAATATCCGACAAGGACTCCATAATGTTGACTGAGAAACGGAATCGTTAACAGGTTTGCATCATCTTCTTGGGATGGGTAAGCGCTGTTGCATTGCAATAAAATGATATCTTCAGCACCAGCAGAGCGGGCCGCGTTTACCGCATCTTTAATTTCTTCTGCAGTGCAGAGTCCAACCGAAATAATGAGTGGCCTACCCGTCTTCGCGCATGCGGCGATCAAACCATGGTCGACGGCTTCAAATGAGGCGATTTTGTAAGCTGGGGCGTCGAGATCCTGAAGCATGTCGATAGCGGCTTGATCAAACGGACTTGCGAATGGAATGAGACCGGCATCCTTACAAGCTGCGAATAGGTCAGGAAACCACTCGTAAGGTGTTGAGGCCTTCTTATAAAGGTCGTGCAACTTTTGGCCGGCCCAAGGGCTATCTCCGCTTGCGTAGAAGTCTGTACGGTCTACGTCTAACGTCAATGAATCTGCGGTGTATGCCTGAAATTTGACGGCGTCGGCTCCCGCATCAGCTGACGCGGCAATGATCTTAAGTGCGCGTTGAAAATCGCCGCCGTGATTGGCGGATAGTTCGGCCACAATAAAAGGTGGATGGTCTGGACCGACGGGTCTGTCCGCGATCATAACGGTCTGTTGTATCGGTGATGTGGTTTGTTTAGAGGGCAAATTCTTGGCCTGATCTATTTCGAATACATAAGAAACAGACTGTCATCGAGCTTTTGCAGGCCGACGGTTTGATTCAGTCCGGCAAGGTTCGTCATCGCCTTCAGCCGCACAGCAAATTCTTGATTTTCGACTGTGAACTTGTCCCGCCATTCCTGTCTTCGTTCCAACTGATACCAAGGTTGTCCCGGGTTAAGAGCCCAGCTGTATGACGAATCAACGATACCTCCTTTATCTTTTATGAGGTTAATAAGACCATCCGCAATCTGAGCGGCTGACGTCCCGCCCTCTCTATCTGGATAGAATTCGTCTAACGTATCTAGGTATTGGCCTGTTTCGGTCATAGGCCCGCTCCCAGTCTGTATGAATGGCGTTAGAACGCCGATGGCTTGTTCGGCGTTCTGAACCGTTGGGTTTACCAAATTAGACATAATGTAAGCGTGTTGGGGCGCATTTGGCCGCGGTGTAATACTCAGGGCCGGGATGTCTAAGAGCGCGGCTTCCATGCCGGTTGAGCAAGTCGTATGGACGAGTGCTGTGCTGCCCAGAGTCCATGGAATATGCGGCGTGTTATTGGCAATAAGGACGTGTGGCGAAGAGCTATACTTGGCTTTCCAATATTCTGGGTCTTCTGCGGGATGTGGCCGTATGACTGCCGTGTAGCCCGGTAAACCGCTCTGCATCCATTCCACGACCTTCTCGAGCTCTGCCATGTTTGTGCGCTCCCAATCGAGCTCTGTTTCATAAGCAGCAACGCTGGCGGGGTCGTCGGGGACAAGGTGGCCCGTGCGAATAGCGATTTGTTTCGTATCCTCTCGCGCGTTCCAGATTGAATTTATCCAGCCGAAGTTCGTATTGAACAGTATGTAGGTGCCAACCTCATTGCGAATTTCAGCGGCTTTGTTTTCGAAACTAGCACGACCCCATTTGGTCAATAGATCGATCCGCGGGTTGCCAGTGACGCAAACGCGGTCAGACAATTTGGGATACTGGCTAATAACAGTATCTGCATGCCGTTGGCCCTGTGCAAAGAACACATCCAGAAATTCTGCAGCGGTTGGCCCCATGCCCGACTCAAAACAGGCGTCACAAGCGCAGGCGAGGACCTCTTCATCGCTCGCTGCGATCGCGTGTCCGGCCGCAGCAGCATCTTTCATGTAACCGGCTTGTATCTCATTGACAGTTTTGAATAGAAAAACGCCTGTCGGCATCGTGTAAAAGTTCTTAGACAACGCCCACTGCTGCCCGATAACGACATTCAAGCCTAGTTTAACCGCCTCGGCGGCAACCAGCAGACGGGCGTCAAGGTCCCGGGCCTTGAGCTCAAGGGAAATGTATACGACTGGGTTCATAGCTATTGACTAGCTCGCTTCTGCGCATAGAACTTGAGGAGCTCAAAATCATCCACGGTATCAATATCCACTGATCGTTCGTGCGGCATCAGATGTCCCCTTAGTCCGGGTCCATAAAGTGATTTGTTCTCAAGGAACGCGGGAACATACACGGCATAAGTGGAGCCGTTGCCAAATACGAACTGAGGCGCATCTTGAGAGTTTAAATTTACGTGGTCTGGCCACACACTTTCTAACGAGTCATCTGTTCCAAACTTGAGAGCCTGATGAATTGGCCGGTCAGCCTGGCTGACAGCCATGGCGTAATCGCACACCCCTGGCTCAACCAGATCAACGACTGCAGAAATGTCCTCAGCCGTTCTCAATGGCGCGGTAGCGTAAAGGCACGCCAGAACGTCCCAGTTTTCGGCCTGATCTTGCTCATGCTCAAGTACATCAATCAGCACTGGTGCAGTTGTTGTCGCACTGTCCGCTAAAGCTGGATCGCGCTTGAAAGGAATCGCTCCGAAGCTGGACGCCACATCAAGAATTTCGTCATCATCGGACGACGCCACAACTTTCTCAAAGCAGTTAGACTCGAGCGCAGCCAGAACTGTGTGAGCGAGGAGGGGCTTGCCTTCAAACTCGAGCAGTGCTTTTCGCGGTAGGCGCTGGGACCCGCCTCGTGCAGGAATCACAGCAATTCTGCGGTATTTCCCGCCACTCATCTGTTTTGCCCCTCAATCACTAGTTCGTCGATTGTACCAGTCGCGATAAGATGGATCAACGAAAGCCCAAGTGCTTGCGTGACGCCTGGGTTGTCGATAAGCCAGAAGGTCAGAGCACTTTACAACGAGAGAAAATCGAGAATGAGCACCTCATTTGCACCAGAAGGGCAAGAGCTAGAAGCTCTAAAAAAGCAAGTCGACGGGAATAGTATTCTGGTCACTGGCGGTACCGGCTCATTTGGACAGGCATTCGTCCGAACGGTTCTTGAAAAAATGTCTCCTCGCCGCGTGATCGTATTTTCTCGGGACGAATTCAAGCAATCGGAAATGCAGCGCGCAGCTTCTGCGGTGAACCATAAAAAACTGCGTTTTTTTATTGGAGACGTTCGGGACCAACAGCGACTTGAGCTTGCCCTGCGTGATGTTGATATTGTCGTTCATGCAGCGGCCTTAAAACAAGTCGCGACCGCTGAATACAACCCGTTTGAATGTATCCATACGAATGTAATCGGCGCTGAGAATATTGTGCGAGCCTCTTTGAAGACCGGCGTAAAGAAGGTCCTTGCTCTTTCGACAGACAAGGCTGTGAATCCGATTAATCTATATGGCGCGAGCAAACTAGCGGCCGACAAAATCTTTACGGCGGCCAATCATTTGAGCGCAAAAACCGGCACCCGCTTTGCTGTCGTGCGCTATGGCAATGTTGCAGGGTCAAGAGGCAGTGTCGTGCCGCTGTTTCACCGGCTTGTAGTTGAACAATCTGATAGCGTTCCGATTACTGATCCAAGAATGACCCGCTTTTGGGTCACGCTAGAGCAAGTCTGTGACTTCGTATTGTCCTCTCTGAGTGTGATGGAAGGCGGGGAGATATTTGTACCGAAAATCCCCAGCGTCAGAATAACGGATCTAGCAACTGCGCTTGCCCCCACGTTACAGCAAACCGTTATCGGCATTCGCCCGGGTGAGAAGTTGCATGAGGTGTTGATTTCTGAAGATGAGGGCCATTTGACTAGGGACTGCGGCAATCATTTCGTTATTGCGCCCGCTTTCGACAACATGTTCGGTGCAAAGCGGAAGGGTGTTGATCAAGGGGTGCCGGTGGACGAACGTTTTTCCTATGTGAGCGATGGCAATGAGGCGTGGTTAGACGTTGCAGCATTGAAATCTCTACATGGCGCCTAGCTAGAGCCTACTGTGCCTAAAACCCGCATTCCGCCGCTTCCCTATGGGCACCAATCTATCGATGAGCAGGATATTGCAGCCGTTGAAAAGGTGCTGCGAGACGACTGGATTACTCAAGGCCCCCGCATCCCAGCGTTTGAGGCCGCGGTCGCCGATCGAGTAGGAGCCCGGCACGGTGTAGCTGTTTCCTCCGGCACGGCGGCCCTGCACAGCGCGTGTCTTGCTGCCGACCTAAAGGAGGGAACCGAAGCGATTGTGCCGGCCTTGACCTTCGGCGCGACGGCGGCGGCAGTTAGGCTGACAGGGGCCGAGGTCCGATTTGCGGATATCGATGATGAGACATTGGGTTTATCCGCCCAGACCGTTGATCCGCTGCTGACCCAAGAGACGAGGGCACTACTGCCAGTCGACTTCGCCGGTCAGCCTTGTGATTGGGATGATTTGAACGCCATTGGAGCAAAGCCCGGCATTTTATCGATTGCTGATGCCGCGCACGCCCTTGGGGCGTCCTACAAAGAGCAAAGCGTCGGGTCTTTGGCCGATATGACGTGCTTTTCGTTCCACCCGGTCAAGGCCATCACAACGGCAGAAGGCGGAATGACTGTCACCGGTTCGGATTCATTGGCTGATCGTCTGCGCAAGGTCCGTAATCATGGCATTAATCGTGATGCTTTGAGTTTCTCGCTGCCAGACCAAAATTCTGAAGATGTCGGTCCGTGGTACTACGAAATTCAAGATATCGGTCTGAACTACAGGATTTCGGATGTTCATTGTGCCCTGGGGCTTAGCCAGTTGGATAAGCTGGACATGTTCGTTAACAGGCGCAGCGTCCTAGCGGATCGCTATACGGCTGCTTTCTCTGGGTCTGAACTCATTCGTACGCCCCAAATTAAGTCGGATCGCTCCAGTGCATGGCACCTTTATGTCATCCGTCTGAACCTGGAGGCCATGGTTTGGTCCAGGCTGCAAGTTTTTGAAGCGCTGAGAGATCGCGGACTGGGGGTGCAGGTTCACTATATGCCGCTTCATTTGCACCCGTACTATCGGGATCGATATGGCCACCAACGGGGTGATTTTCCTGTGGCCGAGGCCTACTACGATGCCGCAATCACTTTGCCGCTCTTTCCGGCGATGACGGAGGGCGACGTTGATGATGTGGTCGATATTGTCTCGGACGTAATGAAGCTTGCTCGGAGATAGAGCCGCCAACCCAAAAAGAAAAAGCCTGCCGTGAGACACGGCAGGCTTTCTTTGTATTTGCTGTATGAGCTGACTAAAGCTACTAGCGTTTCCGAGCAGCCGGACGACGCTTAGAAGCGGCTTTCCGCTTAGTTGCTTTCTTCTTAGCTGCTTTACGCTTAGGAGCTTTTTTCTTAGCTGCTTTCTTCTTAGCTGCTTTACGCTTAGGAGCTTTTTTCTTAGCTGCTTTCTTCTTAGCTGCTTTACGCTTAGGAGCTTTTTTCTTAGCTGCTTTCTTCTTCGCGGCCTTACGCTTAGGAGCTTTTTTCTTCGCAGCTTTTTTCTTTGCAGCTTTCCGCTTAGGAGCGGCCTTCTTCTTCGCTGCTTTTTTCTTCGCAGGCTTCCGCTTAGGAGCCGCTTTTTTCTTCGCAGCTTTACGCTTAGGAGCTGCCTTCTTCTTCGCTTTAGTCTTCTTCTTAACTGCCATAGTGATTAGATCCCCTGCAGTGGTTAACAACAATAATTCGCCGAAAGGACAATTATATTATCACATTGGCGCGCAATTCGCACGCGCCAATGTCAGAAGTGTACTCACAACCCTATAACTATGCTCAAGAGAGGATTAACAAAACGTCTCTCTTTTTTGCCAACGGTGGCTTTTGAGTCACACTTTTCTAAACGCATGAGTCGACTATTTGGTTCTCATTAAACCAAAAAAAATGCGCCGAACAATGTCGGCGCACTTCTTATTCGCTTGGTATTTTGTTCCGTTTAACGGTCTCAACGATTTACTTTTCTGCAACGCACGCGGGGAACTTAATACCATTAGTACCGTAGTTCATAACCTTACCTGGCATGTATACGTCAATCATCTCCATGCTCGATTTTTCCGCAGAAAACCCAGCTTTTACGGCCTCTGCCGCAACATCCATTTCGCGGTACGTGCCACCAAACCGTTCGTTGTTATTGTAGACTTCCCACTCCGCCAGGAAGCTTTCTAACGGCGGCAATTCTTTTAAGCGAGGGTTGTCCATGTGAATCATAATCCCACCTTCCTTAAGCAGCCTTCGGCTCTCTGCGAAGATGTTCACGACCGCCTTGGTGCTGGTTTCATGCATGATGATGTGGGACAGGACGACATCGAAACTTCCGTCTTCAAAGTTGGTGTTTTCGGCATTTTGCTGACTGAAATGAATCTTGTGTCCGAGGTCCTCTGCACGGGCATGAGCGTACCGAAGTAGCGACTCGCCGACGTCGATGGCGTGAATTTCGGCATCTGGGAACGCTTCCGACCATGCAATTGTGCTCTGTCCGACGGAACAACCCATGTCCAAAATGCGCTTTGGTTGGACATCGGGGTACTGCTTCTTGAAGTATTCGAGAAGCGTGCGACCCAGAAAGTCCATGCGCGAACCAATGTTCCCAAGTGTGTATAGAAACGTTCCGCGGTCATACAACGCACCGGCTGAAACATCTTCGTCGTCGTGTGTCATGTGATACGCGCCGGGTTGAAGATGAATATCGTAATAAGAAAGGTAGTTCGGTACCTCAAAATTTGGATCCAAATTGAGTGTGCCACCGGATTTTCCGCTTACTTTTTTCGCGTTTTCTTTTAACCGCGGTAGGTCGCGTTCAACTGAATCAATAACAGCGTCCCATGTCATTTCCTGCGTATGGCGCTGCATGGCCGAGTACATTTGGTAGTACCCATTTTTAGTCATGACCCCACGAACCTCATGGCGGTCCTTCGGCTCGCGTCCATTTTCCTTAACGAAACCGGGCTGGACCTGGCTGTGGTAGGCCGTTTTGTTTCCCGGGGCCACCTGAGTTGCCAGGTGGCGCCTCACATCCATGTAGTAGTCCTGACGCGACTGTTCATCGTGAATTGGGTCAACCAATACGGCATGAGCATGTTGTGCGGGCATCGTCTTCTCCTAGATTGGGGCTGGTCGCCTACACCTATAGTGCCATGGCACTACGGGAGGTGGGAACGGCTCTGTCGTTCTGATCGCCAAACGGACAGGAATGTTATGTCGCCGTTACTTAATTTCTCCGCTTTGTGACATCAAAACGGCAAGGGCTTTAGTCCTGGGGAATTGCGCCAAAACGATCATAGCCATGACCATGATCGGCACACTTAGGATCATACCGGTTACTCCCCAAATCGAACCCCAGACCGATAACGCGAGAACAATGATAACGGGGCTCAGGTTGAGTGAGGTTCCGGTAATACGAGGCTCAACCACATTGCCGACAATGACTTGAGCGGCCATCAAACCGGTGAGCACCAACCCGGTTAGCCCGGGGGAGCCAAATTGCAGGATGCTCAAGACCACAGGAAAGGCGACAGCGACGATCGACCCAATGTAGGGGATGTAATTCAAAATAAAGATGAGTAACGCCCAGAAGGCTGCAAAATCGACCCCAGCCATCAAAAGGATCACATAGCTTAGTCCGGCAACAAGCAAGCTCATCGCCGTCTTGATCCAAATATACATCTCTATATTCCGACCAATCGCCGAAAGGGTCGATTTGATCGCCGTCTCTCGCTCGTCTGTGGATGCGAATGCCTTGATTTTAAGGTCGATTGTGCGGCTTTCGAGAAGCAGGAAGGCGACATAGAGGAAAATCTGGAAGGTATTGCTGGCAATACTCTGGAGGGCACCGACCAGGCGCAATACAGCGGACTGGAAATCTATGCTCTCGTTTAAGTCCGCTATGGTTAGCGTCGTGCCAAACCACAGCTCAAGCCTGGAGCGCAGGTCTATGAACAGCGCTTGAAGCTTCTCTTGATAGGCGGGTGCCGCGTCGACGATGGCGTTGACGTTGCCAGCAACGAGCTGCACGAGGACTGTGATAAATATAATCAAAATGAATATAGAACCCGCCAGCGCCATGCTGCTCGGCAATGTCCTGCCGCCGACGCTTATTTTCTCCAGGCCGTGCGCAAGAGCTTTCAAGAGGTACGTAATGAAGATCGCGAGAACCAATGGCACTAGAATGCTCTGGCCCACGACCAGCAAGTAGAGCGTCAATGCCGCCAGACCAATGGCGGCGGCAAACGTAACAGTGTCTGTTGGCCGAGATTGAGCCGTGTTTTGGGCGTCACTGTCCGACATGGCTACTCGCTCGTACTGTTAAAGGAAGAAACGGTAACTCGCCTGAATCGTGGTTTCCTTAGCCCGGACAGGCAGATTTAGGAACTCTCGCTCCGGGCGCTTCGAATCCACATGAAGAATTTCTAGGGTCAGACGCTGTTTTCTGAAGGGTTTTAATACGTAGGCCGCTGTCCACGCGTTCCCAGTTTCTTGGTTGAGGTCATCATCAGTAAAATCATTATCTACAACCTCAAAGTGATCATAGCGAAACGAAACCCGGTGATCGCCAAAACGTTTGCTCAACAGCGTAAATACCGACCAATAGTCATTGTTGACTTTCGACCCGATGATCGGCCGTGTTCCCATTGACGTGTTGCCGATCATCATTTGACTAATGAGTTCAACGCCACCCGGGAGTTCATTTTTGTAACCAGCGCTAACGAAGTAAGTGTCCCAGGCGTATTGGAACCCATCAAACGCCCGATCGAAAGATTGGTTGTCGTAGTACAGAACGCTTAGCTGACCCAGAGCGTAATGATCCAATGTTATTCCGGCGTAGCCGCCGATCCGCGTATCGATCTGATGGAAGGGCTCCACCCATGGTGCCTGTCTATCAATCTCACCTCCAGATTCAATTGTACGAATAGGGGCGAGTGGGAGCTGTTCAAATAATCCTGACTCTCTATCGTGAAGAGCCCACCCTCTCCAAGCCAATAGTGTTCCTGCCGGGTCGTTTGCCATAAAGGCGGAGCCGGTGACCGACAGATCAAAGTCTTCGAATTCTCGCGATACAGTAAACTCAGCGCCGAGTGTCTTCAGTTCTTCACCGACCCAGGAGTTTATGGCGGAAGAGGTAATGGTGTAGGGGCTTGTCCAAGCGATACCTGTGTTCTCGAGGGAAATCGGAGGGAAGAAAGCTCCGATCCGTGCTTCGTAACGGAAATCAGACTTGGGAACGGGTTTGTATCGTAGAAACGCCTCTACCACATCCACCGGTTGATGCTGCTGGCTATCCACTTTCACATGGATAACGCCAGACCAGTCCCAACTGAACTTCGGTAGAAAAATGAGCGAGGCCTCTGCAATTCTGCCGACAACTCGGTTGTCACCGGACGCATCTCCACCCCAGCGCGTTTTGCCAAGGCCTCCGTCCTCCCAGCTCACGGTGTTATCGGTAAGGATCAGTCGAGCGTCGACCAGACCGCGTACATCGATGGTTGGCATGCTGTCCTGAGCCAGCACAGGTGAGCTCAAGGCACCAACAAGGAGAACCGCAGAGAGGGTGGGTCTCATGTCAGGAGTCCGAATTGTCTTTCGCACCGTCAGATTGCCGGTCCGGTGACCATCGGGATTCCCGATAGAATGCCTCGATATCGGCCGCTGGAACAGGCCTGCTGATGAAATAGCCTTGTCCCGTCTCGCACCCATATTTGTTTAGAATGTTGAGTGAGTCTTCATCCTCAACGCCTTCAGCGGTGACCTTCAGTCCCAGGTTGTGACCAAGGTCGATGGTGGATCGGACCAAGATCTCGTCTTCCTTGTTGTTCGCTAAGTTTAACACGAAGGACTTATCGATTTTAATCTCTTGAACTGGCAAGGCCTTGAGGTAAGCCATCGACGAATAGCCTGTTCCATAGTCGTCAATCGACAGCGTGTGCCCCATCTTATTGAGGGCTGTCAGAACGGCCATGGCATTGTCTTTGTCGTCCATGATCGCGCTCTCGGTGATCTCGAGCACAATATCTTTTGCGGCTACGCCATATTTTCCCAGAAGACTGCCAATCTGCTCGGGTAATCGCCGATTGGTTAAATCCCGAGCTGACAGATTGACCGCTACGATGAGGTTGATACCTACATCTTGCCAGGCTTTGCACTGCGCAATGGCTGCGTCCAAAGCCCACTGTGTAAGTTTCTGTATGTTGCCAGTCTGCTCTGCAAGAGGAATAAAATCATCCGGCGGCATAAAGCCGCGCTCGGGATGAATCCATCTGACAAGGGCTTCAACGTGGGTGATTTTTTGGGCCGCGATGTCGACCTTCGGCTGGTAATAGAATTGGAATTCACCGCGATCGAGACCTTTCCTCAACTCGCCCATCATTGTCAGACGCTCAGGCTTGTGAGGATCGGCTTCCGGGTCATAGGTCGCGAACAGCCTAGATGACGCCTTGGCTTCGTAGATGGCCGTGTCTGCACGCTGTAACAGCGTTTTGGCATCACTACCGTGGTCTGGATGGCAGGCTTCGCCAATTGCCGCGGTTACGTCTAGTTGAATACCGGAAATAGGAACGGGGTCTTCAAAGGACTTTAGGATTCGGTCAACGATAGGCTGGACATCATCAGCCGCAGCACCGGGCATCAACACGCTAAACATGGTGCTTGAGTGGCGTGCCACCATGTCACCTTGTTTGACCATAGATGAAAGCCGTTCACCGATTACTCGGATCAAATCCTCTCCGGTCTCATGACCTAAGGTGTAGTTGATTTCCGAAACACGCCCAAGTTCGATCAGCAAAACTGTAAGGGGGTCCGCTGGAGCTTTGACAATGAATTCACCCAAGCTCCGTTCAAACAGTGCTCTGTTCGCGAGGCCCGTCGCGGCGTCATGGAGGGATTGATGCTCAATGCGCGCCTCGCGCTCGGCAATGCCGTCCATCATCTGGTTAAAAGTTTCACCCAGCCGACCAATCTCGTCGCTTTGGTTGACCTCAACCTTGTCCGTGTAAGTGCCCGTCTGAATACGCCGTGCCGCCAAATCTAAAATTTGTATGGGCTTGGCGACACCGCGGGCGATGGCGACTGAGCCAAGCAGCGACACGACTAAGGCCGTCGCAGCCAGAGCGGCCAAAACAACAAACAACGGCTGATAGGGCACCAATGCCAAATTCAGGGAGTATTGTAGAACCGCATTTACACTCACGCTCTCAGTAGGTGTCTGAAGCCGTTCAACCAGTGTTACGTAGTCACCGCCATCCAAAACGAGAGTCTCAGGTTCTCGGCCTAGCATGGCTCCTTTTGCCGCTAACGCTCCGGGGAGGTCGCTCTGAGCCGCAGTCGGTAGGGTAGATACTGTCGCTGCCCATCCATCTTCGTCACGGCCGGTGGCGAATGTGACGTCTAAGGGCAGTGTCGACTCGTTTCGAAAGTCGTCTGCAAACTCTCTGTCAATTTCAACCCCAATAGCGATCCAAGCGATGGGGACAGGTGCTAAAACTGGGACTACAACGAATTCGTAGATTATGCCGTCGAGAACTGTAAAAGACTCAGCTCGATCTTCTTCTTCGGCCCTATCGATAAGGTCGTAGAACGGGAAGTCGGTGACCAAGGCGTCTGGGTTGCCCGTGTCCGCTGTTATGGCGTAGTCGAGATTGACCAGTATGACTCGGTCTGCCGAAATTCTGGCGCCAAGGTTGTTCAGGGCAGAAAGAATCGTTGCTTTATCGTTGGTGGCGACGGCTGTGCGAAATCCGAAATCTGAGGCAAGGATTTGAGCGCCTTCGGCGAGCGCGTTGACCGTCGCCTGAATCCGGGTTGCAAAAATCCTATTCGCAGCAACCAGTTGGTCCCGGCTTTGGTCGAAAATATTCTGCACGATGGCTTCGCGCACGGTTAAGAAAGCAGCGCCTTGCAACAGCAGGAACAAGGCTGTGAAGAATACCGTCAGCTTGGTCTGAAAACTATTGAACACTTTAGTATGCGCCTTCTTCGAAGTCGGACCCTGATTGTTTTCGGCGATCACGTTTTAGGCCGATCTCAATCGTCGCGCTTTGGGTGGCGGTCACTGTCTGAGCCGTACGGCGTGTCGGTCCGCGTAGACGCGGGTGCCAAACTTGAGCCTCATAACTAGATCCGTCTTCTAGGCCAGATATGGTCGCTGCTCCATTCTCATTCGTCGTACCAAGTAGGTTGGTATCAACCACGTATATGTAACCCAGCATGTCATCATGGATGTTACAGCCCATGGCAATCTCGCCCGCTTGATCAAACGTAACTTCTTGTACTTCGTCCCCGCCGTACAATTTCAACTCAAATCGTTTGGCTGGTGAAAAAGAATAGACGTGGTGACGAAACGGGTCTTCGTTTGGAAACTCAATCTTTGTTCCCACAGATATGGCAAGGACATCTGGGTTAAAAGATTGGTCACGCTGGACCATTTTTACAGTAGGCCCCGGTTCGGTTGGTGGGCCACCCATCAGAAAAACAACAGAGTCCGGGACCGGTTTTCCATCCTTGTCCGTTACCGTAACAGTGAGGTCAGCGGCCGTTGCAAGGCTCAGTGGAAGGAATAAAGCAAAGGCCAATACTCCTACTATGGCTCTAACGCAGCCCTGTTCCGCCCTCAAATTCTCAGCTTGGCGTGACATTCTTAACCGCCTCCAGGCAGAGTAAAGTTGATTTATGATTGGTATTATCGCCCTTGTAACAGCTGACTTCCAGGACAATTGCGATCCAGGGCCGACACGGCAGAGGTCAGGAATCCTGCGGTATTCACCATTGTCTTTGTCGTTAAGATTGTCTACCCACGGCCACTATGACCCGTAATTTTTCAATTCTCGCTGTCATTTGTCTCAGCCTCGTTGCGGCCGAAACTCGATCTCAGTCTGTGGACGAGATACTGGTGACGTCAAAACGGTTGCCAGATTCGTTGTCATCCGGCGTGTATAGCGCGCAAGAGCTGACAGGCACCGTCCTTGATGGCCCATCTTTCGGTCTTGACGCAGCGCTGCGCCGGGTGCCGGGTTTTGGACTTTTTCGCCGCCAAGCGTCGCGGGCCGCACACCCAACAACACAAGGCGTTAGCTTGCGCGGCCTTGGCCCGAATGGAGCCGGCCGTACACTCGTTCTGCTCGATGGCGTGCCACTCAATGACCCGTTAGGAGGTTGGGTCGAATGGGTTCATTTGCCGCCCTCCACAATTCAGCGCGCGACAATCGTTCGAGGCGGCGGTTCTGGCACATGGGGGAATGCCGCTCTTGCTGGGGTGGTCCGGTTGGACAGTCGTTCGCTATCCGACGAGAATTTGAGAGCTGAGATTCGCTACGGCTCAAAGGACAGCATTGCCGGAAGCGCGTTGTTTAACGCTGATGCTGCTGGTGGCAGTTTGTCTGGTGCCGTTCATTTTTCAGACTCTGGTGGCTTCTTTTTGGTTGGATCGGATCAACGAGGGGCGGCGGATTTACCGGCGGCGCGTCACAACGAAGGCTTGCGTCTGAACTGGCGCACGGAAACCGAGTCAGGAACTGTGTGGTCGTTGTCCGCGGACGCTGCATCGGACACGTTTGTGAATGGGTCCTCGGAGGCTGGCGCTCAAACTGACACGTACGGCTTGTCTCTTAGCGCTGTTAACCCTGGTTCAAGCTCCGGGCCAGCGTGGCAAACTCACGTCTACGCCCGACAAAAGGACTTTCAGAGTGTCTTCGCCGCGTTTGATGGCACAAGATCGTCCGTCCGGCCCGTATTGGATCAGTTTGACGTTCCCGTATTGGGGTTGGGCGCCAATTTCCTACTGCGCTGGTCTGACGTTAATGACTGGACCATTGAAAGTGGCGCTGATATCCGGTTTTCGGACGGTGAAACAAATGAAGCGTTTCGTAATTTTGGCGCTGGTTTTACGCGGCAGCGCACGGCCGGTGGCGAGCAATTGGTTGCGGGGTCTTTTGTTGAAGGCCACCGACAATTATCAACACGTACACTCATAACTTTTGGAGTAAGAGCAGACTATTGGAGTCAGTCCAAAGGCATTCGCCGAGAAACTGACCTGACCAACGATAGCATTCTTGTTGATCGGAGTTTTGCTGGCCGTGACGGAGTCTCAGTCAATGGCCGCGCCGGTTTTCGTACACAAATCTCAGAAACACTGGATGTCCGGTCAACAGTCTATTCGGGATTCCGCGTACCGACATTGAATGAACTATACCGGCCATTTCGCGTTGGGAACGACATAACCGAAGCGAACGAGGCGCTCGTCAATGAGCGCATGGTCGGTGCCGAGGCCGCGGTGATTTGGTCTCGGGGCAATGCTTCTGCCCAGGCAACAGTATTTCGCAATGATTTGTTTGATCCCGTTCTAAACACGACGATCACGAACACGCCCGGGTTTAATTCTGAATTCGGCGTATTCATTCCGGGAGGCGGAAGTCTTCGCCAGCGGCGAAATGTCGATCGAGTGGAGACGTGGGGCGTGGAGTTTGACGCGTCACTTCAAATCAGTGAACGAGTTCAGGCGCGAGCTGGTTACTTGTTCACCGATCCAAAAATTGCCAATAGCCGCGTTGCGCCAGCTCTAGAGGGCAACCGCCTTGCTCAAGTCGCTAAGCACCAGGCTACATTTGGTCTGATGTTTACACCGACCGACCGGCTGCGATTAACGGCCGATTTGCTCCTTTCCAGTGACCAGTTCGAAGATGATCTCAATAGTAGGGTTTTAAAAGGTGCGGCGACAGTCGACGTATACGCTGGATATGATCTGACGGACTCTATTGAGGTGTATGTCGCGGCAGAGAACCTTTTTGATGAGCGTGTTGAGGCTGGCCGTACAGCTGCGGGGCTTGTCACCCTTGGTCCCCCGGTGTTCCTATGGACGGGCTTGCGATTAAAATACTAAAGGCGCCGTAGCCGCGGGGGAGAGGTATGAAGAACTCAGCACCAAAGAAGGCGGCCAAGAAATCGACGCGTAAGAAATCATTGGCAGTAAAGATTCCAGCCAAAGCCCGTGGGGACCGTTCTAGTAAAGATCCGATCTACACCGCGACGGCGATGCAACTGGCGACGTATAGCCTTGCGAAATACCCCGATCGTGAAAGTGCCCGTGCGCGGATGGCTACTACGTTGGATTATCTCGCCGAAAAAGTGCGGGGTGCCAAGACGTGGATGGGACCGAGTCTCAAGCTTGTCGTTCTGCCGGAGTATCTCCTGACTTCATTTCCGGAAGGGGAGCCCGTACCGCAGTGGGCCGACAAAGCCGCGCTGGACATGAATGGCCCCGAGTACGATCGATTTGGTGAAATCGCGCAAGACAACGGCGTTTATCTCGCCGGTAACGCGTATGAAAAAGACTCTCACTTTCCTGGATATTATTTTCAGACATCGTTCATTGTCGCACCGTCAGGTGACGTCATATTGAGATACCGACGTCTTAATTCAATGTTCTCTCCGTCGCCTCATGATGTCTGGGATAAGTATCTTGATATTTACGGCTTAGAAGGTGTTTTTCCGGTTGCCGATACCGAGATTGGGAGGCTCGCGCCAATTGCATCTGAGGAAATTTTATATCCGGAAGTGGCTCGGTGCTTCGCGATGCGTGGTGCTGAAGTCTTCACTCATTCATCGAGCGAGTTCGCAAGTCCAGCACAGACGCGTAAAGACGCGGCGAAGATATGTCGAGCCGTTGAGAATATTGCCTATGTCGTCTCTGCAAATACTGGCGGTATTCGTGACACAGATTTGCCACCGGATTCATCTAATGGGGGCTCCAGAATTATAGATTTCCGCGGCGAGGTTTTGCGTCTTTCTGGTCCCGGAGATAGCAGCGGTGCGAGCGCTGAAATTGACCTAACGGCTTTACGGAGAGAACGTCGCAAGACGGGGCTGAACAACACCCTCATCCGACAAAGATTTGAGGCCTACGCAGCCAGTTACGCTGGTCACGCGTTTCAACCGGCTAATAGTCTACTCAAGAAAGATGGGTCGTTGCGCGCGCCTAAACGCGAACATTTCGTTGAAACTCAAAAGTCCGTTATTGCTCGCTTGGCTAAAAAAGGGATTATCTGACTGGTCGTCGCCGAGGGCCGTAATCGCCTAATGTCCGGCGGTTTTCTGGACTCTTTTGTCGCTATTTGTTGCCTATGGCCCGTCCATGCTAAAAAGAGGCAGGACGCACCCGGTCAAGAATTGACCGGCTCTGATCCGGGGAAGGAACTCGGACGATGATCGACATGGATCGCCAAAGGGCGTTTGCCGTGCTTGGTCTGCCGAACGATGCCAGTAGCGATGAAATTGAAGCGCTGGTGAACGATCGGCGGCGAAAGCTTCGTCAAAGCATAGTCTTCGCCACAACTGCCGAGCAGCGGCAGTCGTCGGAGCGTGCGTTGGCCGAACTAGAAAGCGCGCATGTTGTCGTCACGCTACCAGCCGATGACAGCGACAGTAGTCTCCCCAACGGTTCGAAAATCATGCTGCCCGCGGGCGCTACCCTTGGCGACCGTTATGTCGTACGTCGTCGTATCGGTTTTGGCGAAAGCGGAGCGGTCTTCGCAGCGCTTGATCTGACCTGGGGTAAGGAGGTCGCGCTCAAAGTCATTCGGCCAGAGCTATTGCTGGTTCCAGGAACATATGAGCGTCTGGAGAAAGCAGTTCAGGCTGTTAGCGAATTAGCACACTCAGGTGTTGTGAGTGTCTACGGCCTTTCCAAGGTTGACGGACATGTCATGGTTGCCTCGGAACTGCTGGCGCAACAGAACCTTAGAGTTCTGTTGCAGGATGCGCCGAAGTCAACAGGGCCCGGGCGGCGCAGTGGCCTCACCATCGGTCATATTATTGATATCGTTCAGGCTCTCTGTACGGCGCTCAACTATGCCCGGAGCAAAACCCTGCATCTCAATTTGAAGCCGGACAATGTCATCATTTCCGACGATGGTTTTGTTAAGCTGACGGACTTCGGATTGGACTCCATACTCGGGCCAGCGCTTCAGATAACGAGTCCGACAGCTCGCGAGCAGCGCCGCTATCGTGCGCCAGAGCAAGCCCGTCAGTCAGAAACTGGATCTCAAGGTCGGACACCTATCGACGAGCGCGCTGATCAGTTCTCTGTCGCCGCGATCGCTCACTATTTGTTGCTCTCAGCGGCCCCGTATCCAGATCCATCTCCGATGGCGTTGCGTCAGATGGGCGTGGCAAAGCTGATGGCGGACGTCCTTTCCCGGGCACTATCCTCTGATCCACGCGAACGTTTTGCATCGGTTGCGGACTTCTCGACCGCATTTTCTAAGGCGTCACGAAAGCGAATCACCATCCAGGTGGTCGCGAGCACGATAGGGGCCTTAGCGATAGGGGCGCTTCTGTTGACCGGAACTTCCATAGTTACGGGCAGAGATAATCCTGTGTCAGACTTTGTCGCGTCGATTGTCAAATCAATCCCTGGTTTCGATACAGCATCACCCCAAAACATTGAAGTTGCTGCCTTGCAAAGCAAGGTGTTGGCCCTGACAACTGAGCTAACAGGTGTCCAGAATAAGTTGCGTCGGGCTGCTATTGAGAATCGAATTGAGCGGCGATCAAAAGCACAAGCGATTGATCTTGCCGAAACGGATACAGAGCGCGCGGACGCGGAGCGGGATTTTGCAGTCGCAGATCTGTCCTACCGCCGTATTGTCGCTCTAAGAGATGTCGCTAATCCAGATATATTCAATAATCCGGAAACGTTGAATGCCATCAACCTTCTTGGCCTTGCCAACGATCACATACGCGAAGGGCACCCTTTAGCGGCAAGGTCCGTGCTTACGCGCGCCGAAGCTGTTTTGCTCGACAAACTTCGAGATTACGAGCAAGCGGAATCTATGGTGTTAGAGCGTGTCTCTGATATTTCGTCCACTGATGATCCAGTAAATTCTGCGCCGGTGGTGGTGCAGACGGAACAGTTTCGCCGGGATTGGCGTTCCGCGTCTCAGACCCGCCGTCGGTTCGCCGCGGAAGTACAGGCGAGGATGATCGCAATTCCTCGCGGTTCCTTTGACATGGGCGATCGCTCCGGGCTGGGAAATCAAACTGAGCAGCCTGTTAGAACTGTTCTCGTGCCATCGTTTCAGTTGTCCGCCTTCGAAGTGACGGTCGAGGAATATCAGAAGTGTGTCGTGGACGGGCCGTGCTCTGCGAATGCTACAACTTTGTCGGCCGGTTCACCGGCAACCGGACTCAGTTGGTTTGACACCCAAAATTACCTGACCTGGATTTCGCGTGAAACCGGCGATGAATACCGGCTTCCGACGGAAGCAGAGTGGGAATATGCAGCCCGTGCAAATGGTAACGGCCTCTACCCCTGGGGTGCTCACGTGGGCAACGGTTTGGCAAATTGCATCAATTGTGGAAGTCCGTGGGAGCGTGTTGGACCGGCGCCTGTGGCGTCTTTTGCACCTAATGCGTTTGGATTGTACGACATGGCCGGGAATGTTTGGGAATGGACGGCTGATTGTTGGTATCCCAACTACAGTGGCGCGCCGGCAATCGCTATCGCGCGACAGGACAATGTGCTCTGCGCCGACCGAGTTATGCGCGGCGGTTCTTGGGATAATGAAGCGTGGCTTGCGCGGACCACCTATCGTGGTCGCGGCCGAGCCGATATGCGCCACGACCTCTACGGCTTCCGTATTGCAAAATCGATAGACTGAGGAAAAGGATCACGGCCGCTGTTTCTGAAAAACAGGGCTCTACTCAGAACCGTGAGGCTCTGTGGGCATCCTTGCCAAATAAACAGTCTGCACAAAATCATTGTTTTGAAGCGGGTTCTTAAACGTTACTTTTTCCGCAGTCGCCTGTTCAAACACTGAGGCCAACAAGGCTGTGAAAGCATCGTCTGGCAGGTCGTTAGACCAGAGTCCAAAGACACCTCCCGCTCGCAGGTGTTTTTTGAGTTTGTTTAACCCATCAGGTTTGTAAAAAGCGGCGTTTTGCGGATCCAGCAAAAAGTCAGGAGAATGGTCAATGTCAACTAGGATGGCATCGAATTTTCTCGATGGCTCCTGTGGGTCGAATCCTTCCGCCGACGCGGCCAGTGCAAAGAAGTCTCCGTGCACGAAACGACAGCGCGTATCTTTGACGAGTTCAGGACCCAAGGGCAAAAGGCCCGAGGTGTGCCAATCAATAACTGCGTCTAGCGTTTCAACGACGACGAGAGATGATACCGCAGTATGGGTCAGAACCGCTTGTGCGGTGTAGCCGAGGCCGAGGCCTCCCACCAACACATCACCGCCGTCTTTTGGCAGGGTGGATAGCCCCAGGTCGGCCAGAGCGATCTCAGACGCTGTAAATAGGCTCGACATCAAAAACTCATCGCCGAGCTTTATTTCGAAGACATCTACATCGAGTGATAACTCACGCCGTCGGCGCAGGCTCAAATCGCCAATCGGCGTTTGCCGATAGTCTAGTTCTTCGAAGTAAGCGCTCATTTTGATTGCATTCCGCCCAGATAGGCTTGGTCGGCACCCATCACTGGAGGCCCTCGCCTAACTATTGCGGCGGTGTATCGTCGGGTGGGAGTACAGCGTCATCTGTCGTCGGTGAATCATCGGCTGGAGCTTCTCCAGTATCACCGCGCTTTTCAGCAGCCCGAGCTTGCTTTGCAGCTAGGCGTTCGGCCTTCTTCGCCGCTTTTTGACGATCACGCTCAAACCTGTCGAATTGGTAATTTGGTTTTCTAGCCATCGGTCGATCTCCAAGCGCGAATAGAGCGCTGTGGGCGAGAATAGGGGAGTTCCATAATCTACGCGTAGGGCTATTGGCGCAAGCGTGGGAAGAAAACGAATTCCGCCTCCATCCTAAGATGGAGGCGGAGGAAGTCGTTTTTAGTCAGCGAGAGAAAGGTTCTCAGCGGATGACTTGCCGTTTTGTCCGGCTTGAAGTTCGTAGTTGACCTTTTGGCCTTCGTTGAGGCCAGAAAGTCCAGCGCGCTCAACAGCGGAAATGTGAACAAAGGCGTCCTTGGTGCCGTCTTCAGGCTCAATGAATCCGAAGCCCTTAGCAGCGTTGAAAAACTTAACAGTACCGATCGTCATAATAGTATTCCTCAAACGGGAGTGTATGGTCTGAGCGTCACACCATGTGATCGCTCAGGTTGTCTAACGCTCACACTGTTAGGGGATAAATAAAGAACGCGGCGGACCGGCTAATCAACTAACACAAAACAAATGCAAAGACGTATGCGGGGATATGTAGGGGATATCCGGGGGAAGTCAATGACCAGCCTCATATTCCCGGTGGATTTAGTCGTTATTTTCCCAGGATTCCGCCTCTTTTGTCATGGCGGCGTAGTGAGTCAGGTTGTAAATCAAGAATCCAGTGGCAAAAAGCCCTGCCAGTACGGATACAGAGGCCACTGAATATCGCAGTAAAGCATCGTCCTTAAAGACGTAATCCGTGAATAAGGCGATTCCGGTGGGCCCTACCGTCAGCCCGAGGATATTGATCGTGAAAAAGTATAAAGCTGATGATTGCGCCCGAATCTGATTTGGGGTCACGATCATGAGTGCTGACAAACCTGCGGCCGTCGCGGCACTGGTACCGACGGAAACCGGAATGAGCATAAGGATGGTAAGGGTCGGTGTGGGCATTAGTGGTGCCGCAATCGCGCTCACGATACCGACCTGGCTGCACCACAGCACTGTGCGCATATGGGCGTCGTCATAGCCCTTCGCGGTCAGCCGTTCCGCCATCCAAGTTGCGACAACAACCGCTAAGGGGCCCGACACGATGGTCACCAAGCCGTATGCCAGCCCTATATCTTCAATCTTCCAGTCCCAAGTTCGCAGGAACATGGTGGGGATCCAGGCGTAGTATCCGTAGGACAGAATGCCGACCACCGACAGGCCGAGGAAGTGGCTCAAGTACATTTTCCTTCTGGTCCAGAGAAAAAGCATCCCTTGGGAAAAAGGCATGTAACCGGTTTGTGTTCCATCGGCGGCGGTATGTTGCATTTGTTCGCGACGGGCCGGCTCTCGGACGGTTGTCATCAACAGGGCGACGAGCAATCCCGGTAATCCGACGACTAGAAATACGGTTTGCCAAGCGAAAAGGGTGCCGACGAGTGGTAGGTCCACTGGCGGTGCGTTGAACACGTATGCGACGACTTGTCCGCCGATGATCATCGCCAGGCCCACACCGATGGAGATGCCGAGTGTGTATACGGCGACGGCCCTGGCCCGGGTTTCTTTCGGGAAGTAGTCGCTGATCATTGATAAGGCGCTTGGGCTCAATGCAGCTTCGCCAACGCCAACGCCAATGCGAGCGGCGAACAACTGCACATAATTGCGAGCTAAGCCACAGGCCGCCGTCATGGCACACCAAACTACCACGCCAACGATAATAATTTTTCGGCGGTTGTAGGTGTCTGCTAACCGTCCCAGAGGGATACCGAGAACCGTGTAAAAAATCGCGAAAGCAAGGCCGAGCAACAAGCTAATCTGGGTATCAGAAATATCCAGATCTCGGCGGATGGGTTCGACCATCAGCGCCATAATCTGCCGGTCTATGAACGATACAACATAGGCAAGCGTCAGAATGACCACGACATACCAAGCGTAGGCTGTCGGGGGATAAGGTCTGCTTTCTTGGCCGTCCTTCGGTAAAGGTTCTGGCATGACTCTCAGTCCCCAATTTTGCATCGGACGGGGATGATATAAGGTTGAGATACCTTAGTGATAGGTGTCACGCCCATTATGAGAACACTATTATGAAACAAGGGTCCAAATCACCGCGTTCGGAACAGCAATTTTTCGATGATCCGGCAATCGATCGCATTATGGGAGCGTTTATGGCTCTTGCGACGGAGCATTATGTCCTGTTGGATCGAGTGCGGGCGATGGAGCGAGAGTTGGTAAATGCCGGAACCCTCAATAGGGGTTCCTTGGGCCGCGAGCCCGATGAGGTGGAACGCGCTGAAACATCAGCTGATCGTACCGCCTTTATCGAAGCGTTAATGCGCCCGCTGCTTGGTGAACAAGAGGCTTTGGGCGCGGCTGGTAAGTTCAGCCTCAAGTAATTTCTGTCTGGAACTTAATTATGGATGATCGCTCGTTCGCCGCCGCCCAAGACTTTTTGCTATCGGCCAAAACATTCTGGTCCACAACGATGTACCAGGCGTTGCGTGATAAACATGCGGCGGCAAAAAAGACGGCTAGCGGAGACGCTGGTGAACCCGTAGCCGCCATCGCCCACGCTTTAGAGGATACGACTCAATACCAGTTCTACTCTTGGTTAGAGCGTCACCTGCAGCGCATGAAGTACGTAGGTCGGTATGGACTGGTGCCGTATCACCATGAGCGGCGGGATGAGTTGCTCGCTACCTTTGATCAATCAATCGATGCCGACAATGCGGTGCAAATAGATGGATCGCTGACTTTGCCTGCATATTACACCGGGGTTGATATCCACCAGCACCCTGGCGGCGTGTGGTCTGACGACGTGGCCGGGATGATCTACGAGCGCGGTGCTCGGACGACGACACCGCTTGTTGGTGTGGCCGAGAAAGATGTGCATGAGCGCTTTACCGACCTCGCGCTGGGTGAGCGGACACCGGCGAAGATATTGGATATGGGCTGCGGTTTTGGCAAAAGCACTCAGCCGTTTGTTCGTAGATTACCTGATAGCTCTGTTGATGCCGTCGACCTTTCGGCGCCCTGTCTCCGCTTGGCTGCCTATGGCACTCGTGAGTCACAAGCCAGCAATGTCCGCTTCCGGCAGATGAACGCCTGTAACACTGACTACGACGATGGCACATTTGATCTCGTGACTTCGACAATGGTTTTGCATGAATTGCCGCCAAAGACGATCGAAGAGCTGCTAGGCGAGGCTTTTCGCGTGCTGTCGCCTGGGGGCCGTATGGTTCATCTCGATTTTTACTGCCTCCCTGATGCATTTCGACGGTTTGTTCACTATGGGCATGCACGACGTAACAATGAGCCGTACATGCAGCCCCTTGCGGAGTTGGATTTGTCTGCCTTGGTTGCGTCGAAGGGGTTTGTCGACGTTGAAATCAAACCGTTTCAAGAGTCTGACCATATTGACCTGAATGCCAATGATGCGTGGCGTTTTCCATGGACGGTCATCGCTGCGACGAAACCATCGGAGGCCGCACAATGACCTGTGTTGCAATCGTCTATTTCAGTCAGTATCGGGGTCATACCAGGGTTTTGGCAGACGCCATTCAAAGGGGTGCTGAGACTGTTCCTGACGTTCAGGTCGTCTCCATTCCAGTTGATAAGGTGGAACAGCATTGGGACGATTTGCACCAGGCCGATGCGATCATTTTCGGTACGCCGACCTACGTTGGCAGCATCGCGGCTAAGTTTAAGGAATTCATAGAAAAATTGGCCGGCGAAGTCTGGCTAAAACGCGTTTGGACAGGGAAAGTAGCGGGCGGTTTCACCGTGTCCGCTGGTCAGAGCGGGGACAAGCTGAACTGCCTACAACAACTGGTCGTGTTTGCCGCTCAGATGGGGATGATTTGGGTCTCCCTGCCGGTGCTCGGTGGCAAGTATTCAACTAAGGGCGGCGATGAAGACATCAACCGGTTGGGCGGTTACCTCGGCGTCATGGCTCAGGCCAACATTGACGAACGGCCTGAAACGGCGCCGCCGCCGTCGGATCGGAAGACAGCGGAGATATATGGCGCTCATATCGCCGGAGTTGCCCGTGAACTCAAAGAGGGGCGCAGGGTTCTAGGGGCAGAAGAATCAATACGCTTCGTCGGTCGGCCGAAAAATTTACCGGAAACGTTTGATCAATAAAAAAAGCCCTCAGCCATAAGGCCGAGGGCTTCTAATTTAGCGATAACGCCAATCGTTAGAACGGAAATTCGCGCTTAAGCGGTTCTGGGCCACCACGAGACTCCATCAGCTTCTTAAAGAATGTCCAACTGGTTTCGTTCTCACGATCGTCATCGAGCGGTGGTGGGGCCGTGTACTTGGGATAAGTCTCCGCGATTTCTTTCTTAATCCCATCAGGCATGTCGTCCCAGCTCTTCAATTTCAGCCCAGCCGTGTGCATGTAGATAATGCCGTCTCGGCCAGCCATTTCCATCCACGGAAGCCAGTCAGAATGACGGACCCAGCCTATTTGGACGTTGGGCTTAGCCACGTCTTCATCCAACAGGCTTTCAACGTCGCCCATGAAATTGAACATCTCTGTGGCTCGGTATTGTCCGCCGATGTATTTTTGATAATCGCCGGAAAGGACGTTTGTATAAAAGAGCGGTATAGCCGAGGTCATCCACCAGCGGCCGTTCACCATTTCAGCAGGGAATTTCGATGGTTTGCCATCACGTCCCATCCCGAACGAGGGGCCAGAATTGACCGGGTCATTGTCGACGTGAATGACTTCAACGTCCTGGCCTGTGTATGGGTTTTCCCACGTTTTCATGTATTCGCCGGTGCGCTTGTCTTTGTAGAGCAAGATTTCACGAGTGCGCAGGACATACCCGTAGTTGCCGTCCTCATCACGCACGGTGTCGCAGTGACGAATATTCATACCTTCGACATCGAAGAGGTACTTGTCCGACATGCCCATGCGGCGACCGAACGCGCGGCCTTTCCACCAATACGTCACGGCTTCGCCATCGTTCAATGAGCATTGAATTTTGCGCATGACCTTAGCGACACCTTCGGCGGTATCTAAGTCGTGTTGCCCTGCGCTTGCTAGGGCGGGCAGAGCTAGCGCGAACGCTACTGCCATGAGTCCTTTTTTAAACATGCGTTACTCCCGGGTTTATTGGGCTTTCAGTAGATCGCCCCAATGTAGAATAGTTATCTAAGAAACTGTCCTAAGTTAGGTCAGGTTTCCAATTTTACAACTACTTTCCCAAGATTCTTTCCGCTGAGCAAGTGTTCAACGGCGCCAGGAACGTCTTCTAGGCCGATAAATTCGACAGGATCAACGAATACTTCGATTTCGTCGCGCTGATACATGCCAATCAGGCGCCGCGCGGCATCTGGGTGGAATTCTTCGAAATGCGGATTAATGAAGGCCCTGACGGAGGCTGAGCGGAAGTAGAGCTTCTGGTAGATGCGCGGACTGGTGACCTGCTCCCAGGGCTTGCCGACCTCAGAGGTGTAGCCTGAAATGACTAATCGCCCTTTGACAGCCAAATTGTTCACGAAGGCATCGAAAATCACTCCGCCAACTGAATCGTACGCGATGTCTATGCCTTTGGGATATTCGCGCTTGAGCACCTCATCGACATCCTCATCGCGATAGTTAATCGTCCGGTCGCAACCAATTTCTGTCAAGCGCGCTGCTTTATCGTCGGAACCACAAATGCCAATTACATGATTCCCCGCCTTCTTAGCGACTTGCACGATGATATGTCCGAGGCCACCAGCGGCAGCAGAGATGGCTATCGTCTCGCCCGTTGTCATTTCGCCTACTTGTTCGATGCCAACCATGCCGGAAATGCCTGTCGGCATAAGGCATGAAATCTCTGGCGATGCCGCGGGAACTTTGTACAGGCGGGATGTCTCTGCGACTTGGTAATCGCGATAACCAAAGCCAACTTTCCACGTGGCGATTGAGTCACCCACAGCGAAATCGCTTACGTCCGGCCCAAGTTTTTCAATACGGCCAACCACCTCAATGCCGAGGTCAGTTGGTGGCGTGTAGCTGATGTAACTTACGGCATCACGCACCATATTGAGGTCGTAGACCCCGTTTACACCGGCATATACATTTCGAATCAGGACTTCTCCTGGGCCCGGCTCTCCTATCTCTGCGTCAACGATTGCCGTACAGGCTGCAAAGTCCTCGCCGTACTGTGTCATTATGAGTTTTCTGGATTGCGTCATGCGTCCTCTGTTTCATTGCTCGATATTTTATACTGCATTGTTGCAAATGTGCCGACTGCCATGGCTGCGGCCGCTGCGTCAAAGGCCAATTCCATACTGGTGAAATTTGCCACTGCGCCCCATAGAATGCCGCCACCAACCATGCCGCCGGTAAAACTCATCATTGACATCGAAAGTCCTCGTCCTCTCACCCAAGATGGAAGAACCATCTGGGCTGCCACCTGAAATGACAGCATGCAAATCATCCATGCACCGCCATAGAAAAACAATACGCAAGCGAAGAGAAGAGGGTCGCGAACCGTCCCAACACCGTATAGGGAGGCGGCGATCATCAGGCTCGCCCAAAACACAATGCTGTCCCTTGAAAACCGAGTGTTGAGGGCTGGGGCGATAAACAGGGCGGTCACAATGGCGCCAACTCCGATTGCGCCCATCAGTGTGCCGAAGCCTTCGGGGCCGACACCCAATTCTTCCCTCGCTAGAAGGGGGAGGAGCGCCATCAAAGCGCTGGCGCAAAAGAAGTGAACTGAGCCCCGCACGAGAACGGCCTGGAAGCGTTTTGCCCTGCGGACATACATAATCCCCGCCGTCATGTTCGACCACAGACTCTGTTTTTGCTGCGGACGTAGCGGTGGGCCTTCCCATCGGTAGACCACCCACATGAAGGCGAAATAACTTAGGGCGTTCACTATGAAGGCGGGTGCAACGCCGGCCCACCCAATCAATAGACCGGCAAGGGCTGGACCAACCAGCCGTGAAATATTCATCGACAAAGAGTTTAGAGTGACCGCGTTGACCACCTCACTTCGCGGAACAATGTCTTGCAGCGTTGCAGACATCGCTGGCATCAGGCAGGCCCCACCAACGCCAAGCAGCAGGGTGAGTACAATCAGCGAAGTCGGTGTGACCAGCCCAAGTTGCGTGAGCGCAGCCATCACAAGGGTGACCAAAATCATCCACCACGAAACGATGATCATATATCGCCGCCTGTCGATCATGTCTGCTAGTGAACCTGCGATGAAGGCGAGGAATAGGCTCGGAATCATTTGTGCGGATTGAACCAGGGCCACCAACAAGGGCGAATCTGAGAGGTCGGTCATCAGCCATGCCGAGCCGATACCTTGCATCCAGGTGCCAATCAGAGAAAACAGACCGGCAATCCAGAAAACGCGAAAGGTTTGTAGGCGCAACGTGCCCCAGACAGCAAAAATTGACTGCCGCTGACCTGGCGGGTCGGCTGGCGATGCTGATGCGCTATCGGGGTTTGGTGGGGGCATCCCCGCACATAATCGGCGGTGGCTTGGTCTGTCAATGAGACGACTCCGACCGATCTCGGATGACATCAAGTTATCCATGCGTTTATGGTGCTGACCAAGGCTCAAAGTACCATTGGGGAACTGCACAGATGAAACTCGTTTTCACACCTAATCCTGAATACATCCATAAGGTTCTTGTTGTTGCGCACGAGGGTGGCATCGTTGATCGGTTGGAATTCCAAAGAACTCGGCCTTTCGACGGTGAAACGATTTGGGATTTTCATCCGATGGGTAAAGTTCCGGCCTTAGTCATGGATAACGGCGACCCGCTATATGGCGGCCTCGTTATTTGTGAGTATTTGGATTCGCTCTCGACCACCGGCAAACACGTCTACCCTACCGGGGACGCGCGCTGGCCAGCTCTACGGCAGATATCCTTGGGCGACGGGATGTTCGATGCCACTACGCTCCTTCGCGTCGAAGGGTGGCGGGATAAGCCCGACTGGAACATGGATTACATGCTCCGCGAGCGCCGTAAAATGATCAATAGTCTTGATCGAATGGAATTAGAAACGCCTCAGTTTAGGGACGAGGAATTCCATATCGGTCATATTTGTATGGCCGGGGGGTTGAGCTATCTGGATTTGCGCAACCCTATCCAAGAATACGTAATCGTTGACGGTGATGACGCTTTTGATTGGCGGGAAGGCCGGCCCAACCTATCGGCATGGTATGACGAAATCATCAAGCGCCCCTCACTGGAGTGGCGATTTACGATGGATGAGTAGGGCGGTCAACTAAGCCTTTGTTTGATCGGACCTAGGCATTCTTGCCCTGTGCCTCGGGGAGACGGCCCATGATCATTTCCCAGTTGTTCAGAGACGCCACGTGAAAGTACATAGCGGAAAGCCATCCGTTTTTGCGCCATTCGAGGAACGTATCGTCGGACATTTCTCGAAGCTTTTGTTCATTGATTGAGGCAAAAGCGCCGATGTCCAGTTTCTCACCGTCTTGCAGGTCGACTTCAAGTGAGCGTTCTTCAACGAGATCGGAATCCTTAAGCATTTGTGAGAATTCTGCGGTCGCGCCGTACGCGCCGTGGAATTGTTGACACAAATCCAAAGCGTCATTCACCACTTGCGTTTCTTTCTCGCCATCGAATAGGGCGCGGGCTTCGGAGTCTGAAGAATTTGCTTCGTGATCGATGCCGAGTTGCAAGCGCTCGTCTTCCTGCTTGCCGAGCAAGATAAACGGATAGCGGCGCACATAGGCAGGGATGTAGCAGAATCGTTCCCACTGGCCCTTGTCATCAACGAACACGTTCTGGTCATTTCGAAGACCAAGGGCGACGGTCGGCACCAAGTCGGCCCCGACAAAGACGATCGGGTAGTGGCGAGCGGCGAGAACGAACTCGGGCAGCGTAATCGGTACGGCGTTGGTTGTATTGGCGAAGGTGAAATCCTCCGCAGGCCGGATTTTAAAGTCACCGTGGCTTTCAGCAGTAACCGCGCGGGGGTCATGGTAAAAAAGCGGCGGTGGCATGCGCTCTTCGTTGTTTTCGTCCACATTTGCGACAGGTGAGTCGTCCGTCTTGTCAGTCAATGTCTGTTCCTTCCTCACCTCAGCGAAGCGCCTCGGTTATTTCACTATTCTGGCCGCAAAATAAAGCCTTCTGTGGCTGGGTCAACGGTGGGCTGATGTACAGTCGAGGTATATCCGATTGTAGCCCCTGTGTATGGTTGTCGAGAGCTTGAAGCTGAAACGATAAACGAGGTGGAATGATGCTGTCTGGGAAATCTGCCGTCGTGACAAACGTGTGCCATTTCGTTGGGATTGCCGCGGCCAAGGTGCTTCAGGCCCATGGCGCGTTAGTGCGGTGTCATGATGTCAGTTTCGTTGACGCCGCCGCACGGTCGGCGTTTGTATCTGATAATCCTGACTTAAGAGTGCTTGACGCCCATACGACTAAGGATGCGGTCGATCAAACAGCAGCAGAGCTCAATGGGCTTGATATAGCGGTCATTAATGACTTCTTTCCGGCTCTCAGAGCGCCGATGGGTGAGGCGACGGCCGATGATTTTCGGCAAGGCCTTGAGGCGCTCATGGTCACACCCTTTGAAACAGCGTCGGCCGCCGCACGACATATGAAGCCCCAAGGTAAAGGCAAGGTGATCTTTGTCACGTCTGCTGCGCCGTTACATGGCCTACCAAACTACTGCATGTATGCCGCCGGGAGAGGCGGCGCAAACGCCCTGGCACTGTCCGTGGCAAAAGAATTGGCGCGCGATAACATCCAGGTTAATGCCGTCGCACCGAACTATGTAGAAAGTGAGAGCTACTTTCCAAAGGCCTTGCTCGCCGACGAAAAAGCGCTGTCCAAGATGACGAGCAAAGTTCCTCTAGGTCGCCTTGGCAAGCCCGAGGAAGTGGCCGAGATGATTGCCTTTCTGGCCTCCGATCGATCGGACTTTATAACCGGACAAATTATACCTGTTGCAGGAGGGTGGGCCTGACAGCCCATAGGAACAGAGCGTTATTTCGCTCCGAGGTCTTGATAGTCGACCTTGCCTTTTGTCGGCAGGGGCTCCCACATTACCGAATAGAGTACTTTTTCTTCCTTGAGACCCTTTAGAGCGAATTCACCGCAGTACTTGCAGTCATCGGCGAACCTTGGCACCGCACGCCATATTTCGTTGCTGATCCATATTTCCGCACTACCGGCCTCAGCACAAATACGGGCCGCTGTTTGGACCGTGGCACCGAAGTAATCATTCTCTTCGACCACAGCCTCACCCGTGTGCAAACCGATGCGAATATCAAACGAGAGTTCCGGCTTCTTTCTGTTGTAGAGGTCGATTTGCTGCTGCATTTGGACACAAGCCTCAATCGCAGATCGAGGACTGTTGTAGGTGGCCATAATACCGTCGCCGGTGTGTTTGACTTCGATCCCAGTAAACTTCTTTAACGCATCTCTCACAATTTTATTGTGTGCCCGAATGATCTTTTGCATCGTTCTGTCGCCGAGTTCTTCGGTTAAGGCTGTCGAGTCAACAATATCGGTGAACATAAATGTCCGAACCGTTGGCAACTCGACGGCTGTCTGTGGGCTACACCATTTATCGAGCATTTCGTTTAGGTTTTGGTTGTCTCCAGCCTTGTCCTCAAGGTGATTAGCCATCGCGACGTCACCGGCGTCGATCATGTCCCGATACTGGGTGCGTTCACCGTATTCATTTGTATTGTCAGCGAAAGCTTGCGCCATTTCCTTGCTTGCACCGGTTAACTCCATCAGACGCGCAAGGATCGATTGCCCTTCTTTTGCCGACAGTGAAAATGTGCGACTCAACTTTGAGCAGGCGCCTGCGAAGAACAAATTGAGTCCGAATTTAGTGAAAGTGTCGACGGCCTTTTCGCGGGTTTGTAGTGCTATCGTAACTTCTGCAATGATAACTTTGAGATGGACCAACACTTTTGCCATCGCCTGGTCGGCGAGGGCTTCATCGTCGACCACTTCATTTGTTTCAGCGGCTGGCCCGCCGCTGACGGACGAACCGGTGTTTCCGCCGGGCCCCTGGCCCTGATCTGGTGCTGCGCCGGGTCCCTGGCCGGGTCCCTGACCTTGGTTGCTTATATTTTCCTCGTCGGGGGAGGTGGTCCTGAACTATCGGGCATATCGAAACCGTCCTGTTCATCCAACGTTGTGGGGGTGGTGGTGCCCATCTTCGCAACGGCGTCATCAAATACTTTATCGTACTTGGCTTGTATCGGTTGAAGGGTGCCGCCGAATTTCTCTTCAGGGGCCTCTTCTTCAAAGTCCGTTATCGCACGAGGCGGCATGTATTTTTTAATCGGGTCATCAAAGTGGCAAGGAACAGAATAATAAAACCGAGCATGACGATCAGTGTCTGAAGCTCTGGGTTGACGTCCGCACCCATGGCAATCGCTATACGAAAGAGCATGACCCAGGCGAACGTTCCGAACACCGCCATCCCGAGGGACTGGATAATAATAAGCGCGAGGCTAGGCTTACCGCCTTTCCCCAATCCACCGGCAGCATTACGCGTTTCTCGTCGCGCTTGACGCCGAGCACTGTCTTTTTGCCCTCGAATAGATTTCGTCGTTGCCACTCGGCCCCCAAACGTACCTGAAATGGCAAAAGGACTGCTTATTGCGGCAATCCGACCATCACCATCTTTGCCCGATTAACCCAGGTCCAAAGACGTCTCTCATCCACTTTATCATCAATAATAGCGGGAAATCACACCGGGGAAAATGAATGTATTTGCACAACGACCACAAATAAAGTTTCGTCTCCGAACGTATAGGGTGGCTATTTACGCGTCGCAGCCACCGCATGCCAAAGCAAAACGGCTGCAGCCGAGCGATAGGGCGTCCACTGCTCCGACAAAGACGCGAGGTCGTCCGCTTCAATTCTTCGTGATGATTCTCTAATCGCCTGCCACCCCGTTCTTAAGGCCAAGTCTCCGATCGGCCAAACATCGGGTCGTCCCATGGCAAACATGAGATAAATGTCGGCCGTCCAATCGCCGATGCCCCATATCGCAGTGAGCAAGGCTCTAATGTCATCATCAGCCTTGCGATTGAAAGATTGGAAGTTGCAGTCCCCGGCTTTGACGGCCACGGCTATTGATTTCAATGTTTTTAGTTTGCTTGAACTGAGACCAGCGGCTCTCAGTTCTTTGTCGCTTGCAGCGTGGACTGTCTTTGCGCTGACGGATCCCAGCGCTGATTTGCATCGTTTCCAAATCGCATCAGCTGCCTTGGTTGAGATTTGCTGCCCCACAATGATCTTGGCTAACGTTGAAAAGCCCGCTGAGCGTTGGCGGGACTTGGGCATCCCGAACCGCCGAACTGCATTCTTAAGATCCGGGTCACGCTTCGCTAGAACGCGGATTGCTTTTTCCAGGTCCCTCTGTGCATCTGAGATCATTGAAGTATCCTGCGCGTCTAACATCCTGGGTTTTCGCAACCGTCAAGCGCCGTTAAGGTTGCTCTACTCTGTGCCACCCCGAAAGGCCACTCAAGATCATGACAGCTTTCACCTTGCTGAGTCAGGTTTCGCGCGTCTTCGCATTGTTTGTATTTTGTATTTCTGCGGTGCCAGTGTCTGCCGAGACAGTATTTCATCGGGGAAATATTGGTGAGCCTGATTCCCTTGATCCACATTTAACAACCAGCGGATACGCAACCAACATTATTTTTGACATGTTTATTGGTCTGACAACGGTCGATGCGGACGTCAATATTGTTCCCGGTGCTGCTGAGTCCTGGACGATTTCTGAAGACGGTAAAACCTACGTTTTCACCCTACGAGAAGGGATGGCGTGGTCAGACGGCACCCCCGTAACAGCAAGTGACTTCGAGTTTTCTTTTAAACGAATGCTTGATCCGATCACGGCCTCGCGCGGGGCACCGATGCTGTACATGATTGAAAATGGCCGACCGGTAAATGCTGGCCAAATGCCGTCAGATGATTTGGCGGTGACCGCCATTGATGAGCGCACACTTGAAATACGCCTCGAGGCGCCGACACCTTTCTTTCTCGAACTGATTGTTCATCGATGTTTCCCCGTTCCTCGCTGGGTCGTCGAGGAACATGGCCGGGAATGGACTCGCGCGGAGAACATTGTCGTCAATGGTGCCTTCACCCTCGAAGAGTGGGTGCCGCAAACCTCGGTTAAGGTGGTGCGCAATCCTTCATTCTTCGCGGCGGACAGCGTGAAGCTTGATGCGGTTGTGTATTACACGACCGAAGACCTCTCCGCGGCCTTCAATCGATATCGGGCCGGTGAGCTTGATATGGTGATTTCCTTTCCACCGGCTCAGCTCGACTGGATTAAGGAAAACCTGTCGGACGATTTGCGCATGACGCAGAGCCTGGGTCTCGAATACATCACGTTCAATACGAAGAAGCCGCCCTTTGATGATCCTCGTGTGCGGTTGGCATTGAGCATGGCTTTGGATCGAGAAACACTGACTGACCGTGTCATGCGCGGGGGCGAGATAGCAGCCTATAGTTTAATCCCTGAAGGGTCTCGGGTCGGATACGAACCGGCTTTCGCGGATTATCGTGACCTTTCCCAGGCCGAAAGAAAGGCGCGCGCAAAGGCACTTTTGGCTGAAGCGGGTTACGGTCCAGAGAATCCTCTGTCTTTTAGTTTTCGATATAACACGCAAGAAGTGCTTCGGCGGGTTGCAGCAGCGGCCGCTGCGATGTGGCAGCGTGACCTAGATGTCGAAGTGAGTTTGCTGAACAGCGACTTGAATGTTCTCAACGCAGACCTGCGCAATGGTGACTATGAAGTGGCACGGTACCAGTGGTTTGGGGAGCATCGTGATCCATCGACGTTTCTATACCTTCTGGAGTCAGACGCTGTCGGAGACAATCATTCCAAATACAGCAATCCAGAGTTCGACCGCCTGATGCAACAGGCTTATGCCTCAGCGGATATCCCGGAGCGTATGAGACTCATGCAAGCGGCTGAACGCATAATCATGGACGAAGCCCCCATCGCGCCATTGAATTATTACGTCAGCAAAAGGCTGGTTAAGCCCTACGTATCGGGGCTGGAGAACAATGTCCGGGGGATCAATCTGGGGCGCTACGTCTCTGTCGAACGGCCCTAAAATTATCGCTGTTCGGATACGGAGATGAATTTACGGGTGAAGACCCATTGGGTATCCGTCGATGCCTTAGCATCAAGTTTGTACCGGTCGATGGCGAATGCCTTGAGATCATCGGGCTCATTGATTCGGTTCTCGATGATGTGCCTGGCCATAAGGCCGCGTGCTTTCTTGGCTAGGAAACTAATGACCTTGGCTTTGCCGTCTTTAATTTCTTTGAACACGGGTTGAATCACGGGCAGGTCTAAGGTCTTGGCTTGGACCGCAGAGAAATATTCGTTGGATGCGAGATTGATGAGCGTCTTAGTTTTTGATTTGGCAACCATCTTGGTCACCATCTCGTTCAACTTGCCGTCCCAGAAATCGTACAGGTTGGTACCGCGCTTGGTATCAACGCGCGAGCCCATTTCAAGTCGATAGGGCTGCATTGCATCGAGTGGTCGGAGCAAGCCATACAACCCGGACAAAATTCCAAGATGGTTCTGGGCAAACTTTAGATCGTCCTTGCTAAGGGAATTGGCGTCCAATCCGATATAGACGTCCCCGGCGAAGGCGAGCGCGGCTTGTTTAGTGTCTGTCTTTCCGGCTGGGTCGAATGTCTTAAAACGTTCTGCGTTCACACTCGCCAGATCCTCACTAATACCCATAAGGCGCCTGAGATCCTGGGGCGTGAACTTGCGGGCGCGGGTGACCAGTTCAGCGGTATCCTCAGGGAACAGCGGCCTGGTTTTGGACAACCCCTTGGCAGGTGCCGAGAAGTCCAATTTCTTTGCGGGGGAGAGGACGGTATACATGGAGCGATCTCTAAGTCTATTCATCGAAAACAAGTTCAGTAGGGGTATATCATGATCATCGTTGTCGGCATCAAGTCTTGCGATACGTGCCGAAAGGCCTTGGCCTGGCTGACGGCACAAAATGTGGCGCATTCGTTCCATGATCTCCGCGCTGACGGCTTAGACACAGGGCGGCTGTCTGGCTGGGTAAAGGCTGGTGGATGGGAGGCTGTCTTGAACCGTCGCAGCACAACTTGGCGTGGGCTGGCGGATGCCCAAAAGTCGGATCTCACGGCGGAGAAGGCAGAAGCCCTTATGATTGCCAACCCAACCCTTATTAAGAGGCCAGTAATCGAGGCCGGGAACACAATCCATATCGGTTTTACGGACGCGGTTAAGGCGGCTCTTGTGCCCTGAACACGTTGTCTACGTTGACATATTGTGGTGTTTGCCGCACACCATAAGGACAATTTTTCTACCCCCGGCGCAAAGGATCGCATCATGGCCGTGCCCGGTTATTTGCTCGTTTTAGGCCATTCTCTGGTCCCAGAGAAAATGGCTGCTTACTCTGCCGCTTTACCGCCGATTTATGACAAATACGGCGGGTTTTATCTCGGTATCGGCGGCCCCGGTCGTGGCGTGGAGCATTTGGAAGGCCCCTGGTTTGATCACTCAATCGTGCTGGGTCGCTTTGATCAGCCCGACGATGTCAGCAAGTTCTGGTACTCCCCAGAATATGAAGAGGCGAAAAAACTTCGGAAGGATGGCGGCGATTTCAATGTCTTCAAGATTGCCGGCAACGAGCACGAAGCCCCCCACGGGGAACCTGCATTTTTAGTGTCCGTCTATCGTGTCCTTGATCCAGACGCCTATGCGCCCCTGGCCAAGGCAGAGGAAGAGAAGCTCACAAACAGAAGTGTCCCCTATATTCTTAAAGCGGCAGACAAGGATGCGGAACGCCTCGAAGGTGATTTAGTCGACCACGATTTTTCAGTAGCGGCGTTTCCAACGCAAGCCTCTGCGACCAGCTATTGGAATGACCCCGGCCATAAAGAGCTGCGTGAAGCGCGGTCTCAAGTTGCCGTCTTTAATAGCTTCTTGATCCGTGGCCTCCGCCGGTAGAAGCGGTCCTCTGGCGCGTGCCGACTTTACCGCACTGATACTTCATGACTGTTGATCAAATATCTGCCTTTGCAATTCTCGCAGGCGTGCTTGTCTTTTTTATTGGCGGCTGGCTGCGCTACGATTTTGTCGCCTTCGGTGCTTTGTTTGCAGCGGTTGTTGCTGGGATCGTGCCCTCCGATGGGGCGTTCGTTGGCTTTGGCAACCCTGCGGTCGTGACGGTAGCTTTGGTGCTGATGATCAGTGAAGGGCTGCGGCAATCCGGTGTCGTTGATCTCATTGCGGAATATGCGATCCCGGACACGCGGAGCCCAACGCTTCTAATTGCCGTGCTCGCCGGGCTGGCGGCTGCGCTGTCGGGACTCATGAATAACGTTGGCGCGTTGGCGTTGCTCATGCCCGTAGCCTTACAAGCGGCTCGTCGATCAGAAATGTCGCCGGCTCTTCTTCTGATGCCATTGTCGTTTGGGTCCATTCTTGGTGGTATGACCACTCTTATCGGTACGCCACCGAATATTCTTGTTTCGAATTTTCGGGCCGATCGGACGGGTGAAGCCTTCGGTATGTTTGACTATTCCTGGGTCGGTGTTCCAGTCGCTGCTGCCGGTGTCGCGTTCATCGCGTTGGTCGGCTGGCGCCTCATCCCCGCGAGCCGGACCTCGCCCGCCTCTGGCGATGCCGAGTTCGATATCCAGCCCTATATGACTGAAATTCGCATCACAGAAGCATCTGCGCTGGCGGGTTGTTTCATGCTTGAGGCGATGGATCAGTTGGCAGAAAAAGATGTCACGGTCGCTGGCCTCATCCGGGGCGACCAGCTAATCCCATATCCGGGCATGACGGAACGGGCCCGCGATCAAGACATCTTAGTCGTGACCGGCGATGCAGACGCCCTGGAAAAAGCCATCGCTGACTTCAAACTCGATCTGGTCGGAGACCAAGAGATAGAGCCGGGTGCGATAAAGTCGGATCGCATAAGTCTCATTGAGGCCGTTGTTACACCTGGTGCGCGGATCGCCGGTATGACGCTCCGCGAAATCGGTCTGCGCACGCGATATCGCCTAAATCTTCTCGCCGTCTCTCGCCATGGCAAACGGACGATGACCCGAATGAACGAACATCGCTTTCGTCCTGGCGACGTTCTCCTATTACAAGGTGACACAGATCAAATCGGCGACACGCTACGAAGAATTGGCTGTCTTCCGCTGGCGCAGCGTTCACTTGGCGTGGGTCGTCATCGACGGGCTCTCTTTGCTACCGCCGTGTTCACGGCTGCGATTGCAGCGGCCGCGTTTAAAGTCGTGCCGATTACAATCGCTTTCGGCGTCGCCATTGCAGTAATGATTCTTGGGCGCATCGTTTCACCCAGTCGCGCCTACGCAAGTATCGAGTGGCCTGTCTTGATTTTATTGGGGTGCATGATTCCTGTTGGGGAGGCTTTGGATCGGACTGGTGCTGCTGGTCTGATCGCTCAAGGCATCGTTGCGGTCACAGATCAGTTCCCAGTCGTCGTTGCGCTTATTCTGGTCATGGTGGTCACCATGACGTTGTCTGACATTATGAATAATGCTGCGACCGCAGTGGTGATGGCGCCCATTTCTGTGCAGATCGCCGAGCGGCTTAATTCTAACCCAGACGCCTTCTTAATGGCCGTCGCCATCGGCGCATCCTGTGCTTTCCTCACGCCTATCGGCCACCAGAACAACACACTCATCATGGGGCCGGGAGGATACCGCTTTGGCGATTATTGGCGCATGGGCCTACCGCTCGAGATTCTTGTGGTGGCGGTTTCCGTACCCGTCTTGATGTACGCTTGGCCTCTGTGATGATTGAGTTAGACCACGTGACTGTCCGGTTTCAGGATCGGATTATTCTAGACGACATTTCAATTTCACTGACCGAGCATCGCATCGGTGTCATTGGCGACAATGGATCTGGAAAAAGTACGTTTGCGCGGCTGCTTAATGGACTTCTTCTCCCTGACCAAGGGGACGTCACGGTCAATGATTTTGATACCCGCGCTGATGGTAAGATGGTTCGTTCCCAGGTCGGGTTTCTCTTTCAAAACCCCGACAATCAAATTGTTATGCCGACTGTCGCCGAAGATTTGGCGCTTGGTCTGAAACCACTCAATCTTTCTAAGGATGAACAGGCGCATCGCGTGACTGACGTTCTAGAGCGATTTGCTCTGGCGCACTTGGTTGATCGCTCGGCACATCTTTTGTCGGGTGGGGAGAAGCAGTTGGTCGCACTGGCAGGTGTGATGGTGACAGAGCCAGATATACTCATCTGTGACGAACCGACAACCCTGCTCGATCGCCGCAATGCGACCCATGTCATGCGACTTATTGCTGATCTGCCGTGCCAGGTTATCGTTGTTACCCATCACGTAGAGCACCTCAATGATTTCGACCGGGTTTTAGTGATCGGAAATGGCCGTGTCTCTCACGACGGCCCGCCCCAAGACACGATCCCTCAGTACTTGGAAACACTGGCATGATCGTCGGGCTTTATATGCCTGGCGACAGCACGATTCACAACGTGAGTGCTGCATTGAAGCTGATCGTGATGTTCGCTATCGGCACGGTCCTGGTGTTCCTAGACGGCTTAGTCCCCCTAGCGATATTGGTGATTGGTATTGGTTTCGTCTTCACGTCTGTCGCTGGGTTGGGGGCGGGCAGATTGTGGTCGGCCACGCGCCCACTTTTGATCTGGCTTGCCATAATAGCGGCCACACAGATTTGGATCGCAGACGGCGAAGCGGCGATCGGTGTCATTTTTAGGCTCGTTGCCTTGGTGTGGACGGCGGCGTTGGTAACTTTCTCCACACGGCTGACCGATATGGCCGATGTGATCGCGCGGCTGTGTTTACCGCTTCGGCCACTTGGAGTTTCGCCTGACCGCGTAGCATTTCTCATAGCCCTAACCATTCGTCTTATCCCTGCTGTTTTCGAAACGGTGCGAGAGGTGCGTGATGTACAGCGCGCACGTGGCCTCGAACGCGCGTATCTTGCAGCTTTCGTCCCCGTCCTGACGCGCGTTTTGGGTCAGGCGGACGTACTGTCCGATGCTCTGGTCGCTCGTGGTTTTGATCGGTGGGATACACAGTGACGGCAAGGGATACGGTGTTGATCGCTTTGTTCGCCGCCCTGACAGCAGCGCTGGGACTTTTACCGCCCATACCTGTGCCGCTGGTCCCTGTGCCTGTAACGGCGCAAACACTTGGTGTCATGCTGGCTGGCTGTTTGATTGGTCCGCGTCGCTCTGGCTTAGCGATGCTTCTCCTACTTGTGCTTATCGCTCTCGGCTTGCCTCTGCTTTCGGGGGGGCGGGGTGGGTTAGCCGTCTTCGTTGGGCCAAGTGCGGGTTATTTACTCGGTTGGGTTGTTGGCGCATTCACCATAGGCGTCACGGCTGCGCGCTGGGGCTCAAGTACTGCTGCATTGTTTGTTGCGAACTGCATCGGTGGGATCATCGTCGTCTATGCGTTTGGGATTCCGGTTATGGCCGTTGTGCTTGACCTCCCATTGACCACCGCAGCGCTGGGGTCTGTTGCCTTCCTGCCGGGTGATCTGATCAAAGCAGGAATCGCCGCTGTGGTCGCTATCGCGGTGCGACGAGCCTACCCGGCGGCAGGACAATGAACCTGCAATGACAGCCACTGATTCAGATTTGGTCCACAGTGGGTTTTTGCGTGCGGGCGGGGCGACGCCGGACAAGATCGCCCTTATTGCAGACGACCAAGTTTTTACCTTCGCAGACTTAACGGCTCGCGCTCATCGTTTTGCCATGCATGTCGAGAAACACGGCGCTCGTCGTGTGGCGTTGTGTCTGCCAAATAGCCCAGCAGTTATTGATACGTTTTTTGGCACGCTCATGGCTGGTGGTTGTGTGTGCCTATTTGATCCCGGATGGCCGGTTCCGCTGCTTAAACGTCTGACGATTGATCATGCTCCCGATATCGTTGTCGCACCTGCAGAGGTTTTGACTCAGTTTTCTGATGTACTTACTCAGGATTCCTTATTGTCTGTACGAGACGTCGAGGCCGCCGCGGAACGGGATGGACCGTTAGTGGCTCTGGAGTCCGAGTCTTTGGCGGAGACACCGTTCCTGCTCGGTTTCACCTCTGGCTCAAGCGGTCCGCCAAAGGGATTTATTCGGCCCCATCGGACGTGGACCGAGAGCTTTCGCCAAAGTGGCGCAGAGTTTAGCACCACGTCAGACGGTCGCGTTCTTGCGCCTGGGCCGCTGAGTCACGGTCTTTCTCTGTACGCCGTCATTGAAGCGTTGAGCGGCGGTGCGACGGCACTCATTCAGTCCCGATTCGATCCCGCTGCGGTGCTGGAGTCTATAGAGAAACACGACGTAACGACTCTCGTTCTCGTACCAACGATGCTCGACGTGGTGTTGGAGCAAGCGTCGGAGAATGTCTGCAACAGTGTCAAACAGATCATTACAGCGGGCGCGAAATTATCGCCGGCGCTGCGACAGCGTACGGAACGTGTTTTCCCGAATGCTGAGACCATCGAGTATTACGGAGCGTCGGAGCTGAGCTTTATCACTGTTGCTAAAGGAATGGAGGACTGTCCGCCGGACTCGGTGGGGCGGGTGTTCGCCGGCGTTCAAATTGAAATTCGTGATGAAGATGGGGGTCCTGTCAAAACTGGCAGTGTCGGCACCATTTGGGTCAACAGCGATATGCTTTGTACTGGTTATGTTGGCCCAACCGATGGCAGCGGTATGCGTACGGATGGCGCCTGGGCGACCGTTGGTGACTACGGTCACCAAGATGCTGAGGGCTATCTCTTTCTCGATGGTCGTGAAGGGTCGGTGATTACGTCGGCAGGATACACGGTATATCCCTCAGCCATTGAGGCTGTCATCCAAAGTCATCCAGCTGTTGCAGATGCCGCCGTGCTAGGCCTGCCTCATCGGCGGTGGGGTGAGGTCATCGCTGCCGCCGTTGTGCCGAAAGGCGGCATAACGTTATCAGAGACGGATCTCGCTGATCATTGTCGCAAGACGCTCGAGCCCTACGCGTGTCCTCGGCAATGGGTGTTCACGGATAACTTGGTCCGCACACAAAGTGGAAAAATTGATCGGGCTGCTCTCGCCGAGCACTTTAAAGCGGATGACACTCAGTAATTCGCGCGCGCCCACTGTCCGTTGCCGCGCGCGCAGGCGCTGCCCGTTGCGGTCTTGCTGACCCCATTTAACGTAATCACTTGCTCGAAGTCGCGACATCGCAAGGTGCCCAACATGTGCTCAGACAATGCCTGAACTGACCCGTATCCGCCTTCGTAGGTCCATTCAATAATTTCACCAATTTGCGCGTCCGTCGCTGCGGCTTGCGCTGCATTTTGAAGGCCGATCTGATCTTTTGACAATTGTGCGAGAACAGCCGGTGGAAGAATCCCTAAGGCGGCTTCGGTGGTGGCTCGGCTTTCTTGATAGGCCTGCATTGCTTTGATTTGTTCTTTGCTAAGGCGTGCTGGCGGAGTTTGCGGCAACTGTTGGCGCTGCAAGGTTTGGGGGGACGTGTAGGACGAGCGGGCTGCAGTGGACCGATTGGCCAGGCTGCGCGGTTGATAGGTGTTGGTATTGGGGTAGCGGACAGCACCACGTGGTCCATAAGCGGTTCGGTTGACCGTGTTGAGGCTGCGATTGACCGACCGGTTGACCTGGTTCAATCCTCTGGTCGCCTGATTGTTAAACTGCGTTAGGCCACGCGAAACCTGATTGTTGAGAACATTAAGACTGCGATTGATCGGTGCCGTAATGGGCGCCACCAACGGTGCCGGATTCACCCGAAGTCCGAGTTGCGCCTGCGCGGGTTCGGACGACACTCCCAGCAGAAGCATCATGGCCACGGCCAACCCAAAGCCGCCAAAAGCGTTTGATTTAGGCCATACCAATTTGGATGAATGTGCTTTCATAACCCCAGTATACGCGAATTACAGACTTGGATCGAAGTGCAAGTTTTCTTAAATAAATACATATAAAACAATAACTTAGACTAATCGTCCATAAAGCCTGGATCAACGTTAGCGACGTAAGTGGCTTTCAAATAGGGAAAAGCGCCGAGCGGTGATTCAACGTAGTGACAAAAGCGCCAGCCCTCTGCCGTGCGTTTTACGATTGCCGAGACCCGTACATCGAGTCCAAGGGGGGCGTCTTCCATGCCTTTGATCAGTCCGTTCCAATGCATGATGAAGTTCATCACGGCATGGGTATCACTGATTTGTTTACACTGAAGATCCTTGGTGCGGATCGTGAATTTTAACAATAGGCTCTCGGCTGCGCGCCAATAGGGCTCGATCACATCCCAGCCGTACATTGGATTGGGAACTTCCTCGGCGATGTAAAACGGATTGGATTCCTCGGGGTCCCACAATTCCCTCAATTCGGTGGGTTTGAGACGGCACCAGCGATCTCTAAATCCACTGAGTAAATCTTCAAGTTCAGTATCTAGGTCGCTCATGTGGTCTCCGACAATGTGATCCCGAGGCGGGTTTCTAATCTCCCTAACCAATAACATGAAAACTATATAATGTGCGGGCTAAGGACAGTGTGCTCTTATGCGGTATGTTGGCAATGATCTGCTTTGATCCGTGGTCATATGAATAATAGGGAAAGCCCACCATGCGCGTTCTGGTCGTAGAAGACGATCTCAAGACAGCGGGTTTTGTCACGAAAGGTCTGCGTGAGGCCGGTTACGTGGTGGATCATGCTGAAGACGGCAATCAAGCGCTCGAGCGCGCGTTGTCGGACACCTATGATGTCATGGTTATCGATCGCATGTTGCCTGGTCCCAACGGCATCAAAGTGGTTGAGACCATTCGCGAAGAAGGCATTGATTCTCCTGTCCTCTTTCTCAGTGCTTTGGGGGACGTTGAAGACCGTGTCGAAGGATTAAAGGCGGGGGGAGACGACTATCTCGTCAAACCTTTCGCCCTTGCAGAACTGCTGGCTCGAATTGAAGCGTTGACGCGTCGCGGCCGCGGGCAGGGCGAGCTCACTCAACTCTCTGTCGGTGATCTGGAAATGGATATTCTGGCGCGCAAAGTCACGAGAGAAGGTAAGCGTGTCTATCTGCACCCGCGCGAATTCAAGTTGCTCGAATTTTTGATGCGCCACGCTGGGCAAGTGGTCACGCGTACAATGCTTTTAGAGAATGTCTGGGAATATCATTTTGATCCCCAGACCAATGTGATCGACGTGCACATTAGCCGTTTGCGGCAGAAGATTGATAAGCCGTTCGAAACCGCGGTTCTGCAGACTGTTCGCGGTGCCGGATATAAACTAGAGCCCGCCGTCTAAGCCGTGGCTCGCTTCGGACGCCTGGTCAAAACCACCACCTTTCGCTTCGCTTTGCTTTACACGGCGGTATTCGCCGGTTCTGTGGGCGCGCTTTTCGTTTTCGTTTTTATCAACACAAGCGTGTTTGCCGAACAGCAAACCGAGGCCGCGATTGAGGCTGAGGTCAAAGGGTTTCAGGATACATTTAGGCGCGAAGGCGTTGGGGGCCTGGTCAATGCCATTGATCGGCGTATTGATCCCAATACGAGAACCGACGGCATCTACATTCTCACCAACCCCAATCAGCAGAGGATAGCCGGCAATCTGACAGCGTGGCCCGATGATATCCGTGCTGATGATCTGTGGATCAATTTTTCGATTGTCGACTTGCAGGCTGCCGAGCCCGGCCTTGCTGACGTTCGCGGCCTACAATTCCTCATCCCAGGCGGTTATCGGCTCATGGTCGGCCGGGATATCCGGGAAGCGCGTGCGTTTCGGTCCCAGCTTCTGCGCTCATTGAATATTGGGCTGGGTATTACAGTCGCGCTGGGCGTGCTCGGTGGGTTGCTATTTAGCCGCTCCATAATGGGGCGAGTTGAAAAAATCACTCAAACCTGCCGACGCATTATGCGTGGTGACCTCAGCCAACGCATCGACAGCACAGGGCAAAGTGATGAGTTGTCCCGTCTGTCTGCATCGGTCAATGAAATGCTCGACCAAATCGAGCGACTGATGAATGGTATGCGCGAGGTCTCAGACAACGTTGCCCATGATTTGCGTACCCCCCTTAACAGGTTGCGCGTGCGTCTGGAGATTGCGGCCAACAGCGCGACAGACGAAAAAGAAAAAGAAGAGCTTGAAGAGGCGATCGCCGACGCCGATGGTTTGCTGGCGACCTTTTCATCGCTGTTGAGAATTGCACGGGCGGAGGCGTCGCTTCGACGCTCCTTTGGGTCGTTGGATTTAGGATTAATTGTTGAGGACGTGGTTGATCTCTATCAGCCGCTCGCTGAGGAAAAGGGAGTCGAATTCAGCTCGACAATCGATTTCTCCGTTAAGGGCTGGGGAGACCCTAATCTTGTGGCGCAGGCTTTGGCGAACCTGGCCGATAACGCCGTTAAATACACGCCGTCGGGCGGACGGGTTTCGATCTCAGTTAAAGACGAAAGCGGGTCCGCCACAATGGAAATTGCCGACTCGGGACCCGGTATTCCGACGTCTCACCATGGCAAAGTGTTCGAGAGGCTCTATCGCTTAGATAATAGCCGCAGCACGCCTGGGTCAGGATTAGGCCTAAGTTTGGTCAGGGCGGTGGCCAGGTCTCACGGGCTTTCAGTGACGTTGTCTGATAATGCCCCAGGTTTAGCCGTTTCAGTCGTGTTCCCATCGCCTCCCGGACCCGTGAGCAGTGATGAAACGAAGCCTCTTTAGGCCCAGAAAATTCTATTGCAACCATACCCCAGAGCCATGCGTCGGGTGACGGGCCTGTGTGTTTAGACCAGGGATAATGGCTGGAGGCTTATGTTTTCGAATAAAAACAATAAAGCATCCTTTTTTTTAGCTGATAATGCAGCTTGTGGTAG
>JABJAH010000006.1 GCA_018666155.1 Rhodospirillaceae bacterium
AGTCGCGTTGGTTCGATGAGGCTTCAACCGTGACTAATTTAGCCGGTCGAATTTTCGGCGCCGCAGACGTCTCTGACTCTCCGTTATCAGAACAGCCGACAATCAGGACCGTCGCAACGAGTGCAATTGGGAGTATTGGTTTCACGTGTCCTCCTCAGCAATTAAAATCCGGACCCAACGAGTTCGGTGCTCGGGCACCTCTCTTAACATCGACCATACCTGCATTTAGCGGGCAATAGGGCACTAGTTCATCATTTCGATGTCTCACCGCGCTCTGGAATAGCTTTCGAAATCGCCTCATCTTTTCTAGTCGCTCTGCCGAGTAATGCCATGTTTCCGGGCGTTCCTGTTTTCCTTGGGCGCGCTCCTCAATAGTCGCTCGGCGCATCCGCTGCCAGTGGAGCAAGCGGCTTAGTGCCAATCCCGAGGAACGAGGAATCTTCCATCCGTATCCAGTTGTGATAGCGGCCTGCGGTTTCGCGGATGGCGTCGCCTGGTCCGGCGATGACATCGATGTCATCTTGGAAAAAGCGCATCTTGCCGGACGTTATATAAAGCAGCGCGTCACGGTCGCCGCGGGTCTTGTTGGTGGGGCCGCTCTTATAATTTTCCGTCACCACTAAGCCGTTGTCGTCGAAGGTGTAGTTTGTCATGTCGAGGCGAATGGCGTTGGCTGGTGCATCTTTTAGCTCTTCGGCTGTCGTGACGAGTATTCTGTCGCCGTCGGGCCCCGGCCAATAGCCGAACTGACTGAAGGTGGTGTCGGCAGACCGCACCACCTTGGGCATGGGCTCGCCTTCACTGTCGGTGCCGGTCACGGTCCAGAGGACAACGGTGGCATCGTCACCACCGCGTAATGTGCCCGAGGGATAACTCACCGCATCCCCTTTGTGGATCGACACGGTTTCCCCGGCCACCTCAACCGAGCCTGCACCCTTCATCATGTACAGCGTGGTCTCATCGGTGAGGACATGGATCATGCCGCCATTTGCTTTGTTGAATTCGAGCACGCGAATGGAGCCGGTGGGAAAGACAAAAGACTTTTGTGTATAGCGCGCGGCGTTAGCAGGTGCTTGATCGACCGCCGCTTGCCCCCAGGCCCTCTGCGTGCGTGACCCCGTATCGGTGATGACGTCCCAGGCGGCCCGAGGTGTGGGCTCGATCGAATCACCAGAAAGGAAAGTTTCAGCCAGCGGATTTGACGGAGCGGTGGGCTGGCCTGAATCACAGGCCGCCAGCGTGAGGGCGGCTGAAAGGTAAGCGGCTTGCCGGATCATCACGCTGTGTCCCCTCTGGTTGCTATGGGGAAAGAGTGTAGCGCGAATTGATCGTTTTAGACCCATCCCTCTAAAATCATATACGCCGCCCAACCCAATCCAGCGGCAAGAGGCAGGGTGGTCACCCAGGCAGCGACGATGGTTGCGATGGTTTTCCATTTGGCATGACCGGTCACAGCACCAATACCAAACAGCGCCCCACAGGAAACATGGGTGGTTGAAATCGGGAGACCAAACCGTGTTGCCAGCATGACAGTGATTCCGGCGGCGGCGGCAACCCCTAACGTAAAGGCCGGCGCTCCAACCAGGGCGTCTGGCACGAGCCCTTTCCCGGTGAACGCAATCACCAAGCTTCCGGCCAGAGTTACGGCGGCGAGAGATCCGGCGAAGGTCGTGACCGTTGCCCACAGGAGGGCGCGGCGGTAGTCAGCTGTGGCACTGCCGAACAGGGTCGCGACGCCTTTGAAATTGTCGTTGGCGCCGTTGGCGTACGCCAGAAACAGTCCAAACACAGCAGCAAGCACGGTCACAATAGATATATGTCTCTCGCCATTTCACACCTTGAATGAAGCGGACCCTGCCATGGGTGCCGGCCAAGGCCTATGGGGTGTGGGTTCACAAGGCTGAGAGTGGGACCTAGGTGAACACTGAGCCAACCCCTTGGAAAGCCATGTTTTTTGGCGGAAACCCGGTATTAACCTTTTCCCGTCAGACTCTTTAAACGCGCATATCCCTGATGGGCTTTGCAACCCGAAGATTGGCGCGGGCGTTGATACCCTGATGCGTCGCTGCCGATAGAGACGACGCACAAAAATAAGACCCGGCATCGGGTCAGAGGATTGAGACGATGAGCAAGACTCGGAAACAAGAGCCTAGAGGCGCGAGCCAAGCCGTGTGTTCATGGATTGAAAGCTTGACCATGGCTGTCATCTGCATCTGCTGCGTTATCGGATTCTTTATGTGCGGTGGCGTCCTGCTGGCTAGCTTGGATGATCCCGTTCCAGTGATCGTGCTCGCCTGTCTCTTCTGCGCCGGGACCATGGTGTCCGCTGGCGAAGTGATGAAGCCCCCAAAACGCGTGTAGAGTTTGCTTTCACCACAGAGTGTTTCTTTACTCGCCTAAAGTCACCGCCACCCTAAATCCCAAAAGCTGACTGTGATACAGCGCCCCATCTGCGGCTTGCGCCGCTGCGCGCACCCAGTCTGTGCCCGACGCCCATGAGCCACCACGCGGCACGCGCTTGGTACAGTCGCCATCATCCTCACCGCGCCATAAGCGGCCATCGGTCGGAACTTTGTTCATGTCCGCGTGGACGCAATCTCCGGTCCATTCCCAGGCGTTGCCCAACATATCGTGTAAGCCCCAGGGATTAGGTTTGTAGCTGCCGACGGGTGCGGTGCGTTCTTGGGCATCGTCACAGGCGAACACCGGGGCGTAGTCGTACAGGCGGCGGAAGGTTGAGTCCGCCACGTTGGCGTATTCGCAAGCGGCCGCATTGCTGTTGCCCCAAAACCAAGGACCACGGGTGCCGGCGCGAGCAGCGTATTCAAACTCGGTTGATGATAACAAGCGGTACGGCTTGCCCGTGGTTTCCGCTAGCCATGCGGCATAGGCTTCGGCATCGACTCCGCTGACACAGATGACCGGATGGTCTTCGCGCTGATCGAAGCCGGGTGAGTCCCAGTTGTGATTGCGGACAAATCCCAACACACGATCAAAGGTCCAGGTGTTGCATCCCTCTCGCCCCGGCGCGCTGGGTGTTTGATACCCGGTGGCCTCAATGAAGGCGCGATATTGGGCGCGGGTGGTTTCGGTTTTGGCGATGGCCAAGCTGTAGGCAATGGTGACCTCTCGGATGGCGCCGTCTCCGCCTCTTCGGTTAGCGGCCCATGGTTCCGATCCGAGAACGGCGTTACCCGATGGAACGGCAACCATCTCGGGGCAGTCTGCACAATCAGTGAAGCTGTCGGCGGCCGACGCCGTCGTGGCAACAAGAATGACCAGACCAAGGGCGGAGAAAAGGCCGTGGAGTCGCATCATTTTTGCTTTTCCTAGGTCAAAGCGTGTTGGGCTATCGCCGCGTTACACGATGTTACGCCTAAAGGCCTTGCCAGCGGAAGGCGGCTCGGGTGTCATAGCGCTCAGAGGACTTATTGTTTTGGTACGAAAAGGGGATGGCCATGAAATCACAATCAATCGGATCGCTGTTGGCGGCGACCGCCTTGTTGGCGGGCTGCGCGTCGGATGGGATGAACACGGGCGGAATGGATGGCGAGATGGCCTTCAAAGCCCCGTCTGGGGCAGAGCTGATGAGGGACGAGGTTTTCCCCTATTACGACATTCCAAACATTCCGATCTCGGCGGAAGCCTACTTCGCGCCGGACAGCTATCACATGATCGCCCAGACCAATGATCCCGATGCGGTTAAGTCACGGTTTGGCACCTCGGGTAACCTGACCTACACCTATTCGATCGATGGCACTGATCTGCGTCGCGCCAACGACAAAGGTCAGGATGCCTGCTCGTACTTCTTTCCCGACCAAGAACGCGTGGTGTTTACCTCGACCCGCGACCGTATGGACCTGCCGCCGGGCAACTGGTCTGACCAAGATGAGTATCCGCACGGTGCGGAACTTTATATTTCTGATCTCGATGGCAACGACCGCATTCGCTTGACCGACAACGAGTACTACGAAGCTGAGGTGTCGATTTCACCCAACGGCCAGTGGATCGTGTTTGGCCGGATGATCGAAGGCCAGATGGACCTGTGGAAAATGCGGCCCGATGGATCCGACGAACAACAGGTGACCTTCACCGAAGATTGGCAAGAAGGCGCGCCGTTCTACCTCCCTGACAACGAGACCATCATGTTCCGTGCCTGGCGTCGGTCCGAGTACGGCGAGCTCAGCCCAACCCCAATGACGGTGTTTACGATCAAGCACGACGGCTCCGACTGGCGCCGCTACACCTTTGACCAGGATATGAATTGGGCTCCGTATCCAGCCGCTGATGGTCGGCACTACGTGTTTGTCCGCATTTTGCCGCCCAACAACTGGGATGTGTATATCGGCGACCTGGCCGGTGGCGAGCCGCTCCGCATGACCACCAATGAAGGCTTTGATGGTTTGCCGTCCCTCTCTCCCGATGGCACCAAGCTGGCTTGGGCGCGCTCAACCGCTGGGTTTATGCGCGGCATGCGAACCCATATTATGGACATCTCGTCCCTTGATATCGGGCCGGAAAATTATCAGCCCCTTGATCCCAGTTGGGGCAAGGCCATGCAGGATGACTAGTTAGCATGCACCATGATTGTTGATCACACGGGATTGCAAGTTTCGGCCGCCAGTCAAGAGGCGGCCGATGCTTTTGACCGCACCCTTGTCGCCTATCTGCGCTTCGGCAACGACATCGGCGAACTGCTGAAGACCACATATTCGCTCGATAGCGAGATGGTCTTCGCCAATGTGTTGCGCGGGTACTTTATGCACATGATGGGCGTTCGCGCCCTCGTGCCGAAAGCGCAACAGGCGCTTGAGGCCGCGCAACGCGGTGCATCAGCGGCAACGCCGCGTGAGCAGTTGCATGTCAACGCGCTAGAGGCTTGGTGCGCCCTTGATCTCGCGGGGGCGACGGCGGCCTGGGAAGAATGTACCCGCGCCTACCCGATGGATGTGTTGGCCGTGAAGATGCTGCACTACTCGCACTTCTACATGGGTGATTCGGTGAACGTGCGGAACTCGGTCGGCCGGGTGTGGCACGCCTGGGAAGGCCGCGAAGATTTACCCACCTATGGCTACATGCTGTCCATGCGGGCTTTCGGGTTAGAAGAAACCGGTGACTATGCCCGGGCGGAATCTCTTGGCCGTGCCGCCGCCAGTCTGAACGAAGCCGATGCTTGGGCGGTCCATACGGTCGCCCATGTGTGTGAAATGGAAGACCGCCAGACCGATGGCGTCGCGTGGTTGGACTCCAAAGGCGGGTACGGCAATTGGAACAATTTTCGCTATCATCTGGTTTGGCATAAGGCGCTGATGCTGTTTGAGGCGGGCCGCCATGACGACGTGCTGGCGTTGTATGACGACGGGATGTTCGACCCTAAATCCGATGAGTATCTCGATCTCACCAACGACATTTCCGTTCTTGCCCGGCTCGAACTGGAAGGTGTCGATGTCGGCGACCGGTGGGGTGTGATGGGTGAGAAAGCCAAGGGCCGTGTCGACGATAAGTTATTGGCCTTTGTCGATGCGCACTTTGCGTTGGCGTTGGGCGCAACGGATGGCGCTGCCGCCAAGGACTATGTCACGTCCATTGATGACTACAGCGATGCCGAAGACGACACCTACGCTCATGTCGCGCAGATTGTCGGCCATGATCTGTGTGCCGCCCTGGTGGCTTACAAAGCGAAAGACTTTGATGGGTGCATCGAGGCTCTGGAGCCCGTGCGCGATCACGTCAATTTGATCGGCGGGTCGAATGCCCAGCGGGATCTGTTCGCACAGATATTGATCGACGCCACGATCCGCGCGGAACGATGGGAATTGGCGCGTAGCCTGTTGTCGGAACGCACGGCCCTGAAGCCTAAAAACGTTCGGGCTTGGCGACAACTCGCACTGGTGCTCAAAACCACGGGCGATGATACGGGCGCGCAACTGGCTTCCATTAAGGCAGACGTTGCTGGAATGGGCTAACATAGGTGTCCAAAACACCTTGTGAGTAAAATCCCATGGCCGAAGACAACGCTGCGCCCGATCAGACGCCACAGAAAAAAAGTTTCCTGGGCCGCATCGCGCGCAGTTTTAGGCGTGGTGCTATTCGTCTGGAAAACTCCGCTTCGTTTATGTATCTGCGAGCCTTCAGCCGCGCCGGGATCATCCTCATAGCGCTTGGGTTCTTCCTTGATCTTGATGATCGGCAAGCGGCGACAAAGTTTCGTGCCTGGCAAACCCTATCGTCGACGGCGCCCGGTAACATCGGCAAAGCAGAGGCGATGGAGTACTTGGTCTCTGTCGACGAGGTGCTCGACCGCACCGATGCCCGCAAGGCGTATCTCGCCGGGGCCCAGATCGCCGGTGTCTCCCTTTCGCACGCCGACTTGTCTGGATCAGATTTGACCAATGCGGATTTGAGTGGGGCGGTCATGATTGAGAGCCGTCTTGATGACGCGGTGATGCCGGGGGTGCGGTTTGATTCTGCCGTTCTTGATGAACTCTCTGCTCGTCGGGCTAACCTGATCCGGGCCAGCATGGTTGGTGTGTCGGCTTCCGGGGCGAACTTTTCGGGCGTGTCTCTGGATGCGGCTGATCTAACGACGACTGATTTGAGTTACGCGAATTTGTCTGGCGCCACCTTGACTGGTGCAAATCTAACCGGCGCGACTTTGCGAATGGCAAATATTTCCGGTGCTGACTTTTCAGGTGCAAGCGGTGTAACCCGAGGGCAAGCCACCTCGGCCTGCATCATCGATAGTGTTGTGCCGGTGAACATGCCGGTAATAGAAATTGCTTTTACTGATTGTACGACAAACGAAATTTGGCGACGTCGATTGGCCGAAGACTAAGCGCGGTATTCTAACTGCCCGCGCGCTTCAATATCTCAAGGCAACGGCTGGCCTTGCGTCTTTCCGGTTGTGACCGCAAACTGCCTGCTAAATGCAGGCCAATTATACCTTCAATAGACCTAACACCGTGTTTTCGATAACCCTAACTGAGGACCGTTTATGAGTTCGCGATCGGTAAGAGATTTTGCAACGCAAGTCCGAGGTTATCCGCTGGTGATATTCGGTGTCTGCCTCTTGGGCTGGACCCTCACCAATCTTGACCAATCGTTATTCAGTTATGCGGTTCCCGGTATTCGCAGTGAGTTTGGCAAGGGTCTGGACGATATCGCATGGATTCTTTCCGCATCTTTCGCGCTGGCATCGGTGTTTGCCGTCGTCATGGGTGTGATGGCCGACAAATACGGCCGCAAAATAATCTTCGTCGGCACGCTGGGTGCATCTGCGTTTTTGGTAGGGCTGCACTATTGGGTGCCAGACTTTATGACCTTAGCGGTGCTGCGCACGGTCGGTTTTGCCGTCTCGATCGGCCTGGCTCCGATTGTTGTGACCTATACATCTGAGGCGGCACCGGCCCGCTACCGAGGGTTGGTGACCGGGTTTTTGCAATGCGGGTTTCCCATTGGGTGGTTCCTCGCGGCGATGATCGCGGCGCCAATCATGGCCGTGTATGGCTGGCGCGCGATCTTCCTGCCAGCGCTCGTCGTGGTGCCTATCGCGTTCATCCTCGCACGCTTTCTGCCAGAGAGTCGGCGGTTCGAAGAGCAGCGCCAAGCCAAAGTGGACTCCGGACAGGTCGAGCCGTGGCAGTCGCGCATCAAGGCGTTGTTTGCGCCAAACATGCGCCGCCGCACACTGTTGTGCTTCACCATGTTTTTCATGATGGGCGGGGCCTATGCAGGCACCGCGTTTTACTTCCCGTCTTTTTTTAACGAAGTACGCGGCTACAGTGCGGAGACGGCCACCCGTCTGGTTGGCATCTCTTACGGCATCGGCATTCTCGGATACCTCGGTTCGTCTTTGGTTGGCGAGTTCATCACCACCCGCCGCAACACCATCGTGATTTGGGTGTGGACTGGAGCGCTGGCGATGTGCGGTTTGATTTGGATTCCCACCAGCTACTCTGGAGACGTGTTGTGGTTCAGTCTCATGGCCGCCTTCTTTTATGGGGCCAATGCCGTTATGGGGACATTCCTGACCGAACAGTTTCCAACCCACATGCGCGCAACCGGCGCTGCTATTGCAGGGACGCTGGGAATCAATGCTGGTCATGTCGCCTTTCCTCTATTGGTGGCCTGGGCCGTCGAACCCTTGGGGTGGGAATGGGCGTTTGCCTTGGCCACCGTACCGCCGCTGTTCATTGCAGGGCTGGCGGCGCTGGCGATGGAGAACAAGGCATCAGGCCTGGATATCGATGCGGTCTCTGAATGACGGGGAGTCCGCTCTCTATTGCAGTGCTTGGTGTCTCGTCGCTGGATGATGCGCGTCGTTTTTATGGCGATATCGTTGGGTTAGATGCGAGTGATCCCGTGGTTCTGGCTGGGCCGGGTTTTGAGTCCCATTGGAATTTGCCGCTGGGGTCAACGGCGGAAGCCATTATGTTTGCGGCGGGCGAGTCTCAGGTCGGGCGCGTGTTGGCGATCAAGTTTCATGCTGAGGACCGGGTGACTATTCCACAACCTGGCGACCGCACTTATCGTGGGCTGTGGAATTTGAATTTCTATGTCGATGACATCCGCGCCACCACCAAGGCGTTGCAGGCACAAGGATTTGTTTTTTGGTCGGAGCCGGTTGGTTACGAAGTCAGTGCCAAGGCTGGGCTGCCGGTCGAGGTGTTGTTCGATGGTCCTGATGGCTTAGCGATTAATCTCGTGGAACTCACCGGCGATGACTCAACGGCTGTTGGTAAATTGCGGCTAGACGTCGAAGCCGAAGGCAAAACCAAAACCGGATACACACCTGTCTCGACGACGTCCCATTCAATCATCGACCACGAAAAAGCGCTGGCGTTCTATCAACAAGTTCTGGGGCTCCACATTATTATTGATGATGTTTTGGACAAGCCGGAAACCAATCACTTTCTCGGCCGGCCCAAGGAGGCTCAAACGCGGGCGACGTTCGTCTCGGCCGCGCATCCGTTCGGTAAGATTGCGCTGTCTCATCCGCTGAACTACGAGGCATCGAGCAAAGGCGATATCCAAGTGCCGCCAAACATTGGGTATTTGGCTCAGAGTTTCCTGGTGCCGGATGTTCAAAAAGCGTTAGCCGTTTGCGATGAGATCGGTGCAGAAAGGTTTTCTGACCCCGCGGACATTATGCTACCGGGCGTTGGCCCCCGCTTTGCCGCCGTGGTGCGCAACCCAGGCTCTGGCGCGTTGATGGAATTGATTGAGGGGACCCCGTTATGAGCACCACGATGCAAGCGATTCAAATGGACGCCTTCGGTGGGCCAGAGGTGATGGAGCTGCGCGAGGTTGCGGTCCCAGAGCCGGGCCCGGGCGAGGTGCGACTCAAGGTCGCCTACGTGGGGATGAACCCGTTTGATGCCATGGCGCGCGCTGGCAAAATTAATTTCATGCCGATTTCGTTTCCGTTCACGCCGGGGCTGGAACACACCGGTGTCGTCGATGCGGTCGGCGAAGGTGTTGATGCCGGTCTTGTTGGCCAGCGCGTGATCTCTCGCGCAAACTTTGGCGCCTATGCCGAATATTCCATCGCGAAAGCCGACGTGCTGTTGATGCTCGATGATCGCATCGACCTTAAAACCGGATCTGTTTATCGCGGCTGTTCGTTCACCGCTTGGCATGCGCTTTACAAAGCGGGGCGCCTTCAGTTCGGTGAAACGTGCTTGCTGCATTCGGCCGCTGGCCCCATTGGAATTATGGGTGCGCAGATTGCCAAGAGTAGCAGTTGCACCGTCATAGGATTGGCAGGCGGTCCCGATAAGGTTGCCTTCGCGAAAACCTTTGGCGCTGACCATGTATTCGATTACACCCAGGATGGCTGGGTTGAGCAAGTCAAAGACGCAACGGGCGGCCGTGGCGTTGATGTCATCGTTGACGGCAACGGCAAGCCGAACGCGGCCCATAACATTGAACTTCTCGCGCCGCTTGGCCGGGTTGTTTACATCGGCGCGACCGCCGGCGACATGCCGGATCCGGTTGATATCCCGACATTGATTTTCAAGAACGCCAGCGTTGCCGGGATGAATCTGGCACCCATCGAAGACCCACCTGATAGCCCAACCGATAGAACGATCATTGAAAGCGTGGCAACAGGCGCGTGGCGGGTACCGATTACCGAAGAGGTGTCCCTGGCTGGTGTTGCCGACCTTCATCATCGTCTTGAAAGTCGTCAGGTGCGAGGGCGTGCTGTGATCCGCGTTGGCGGCGATCTTACGTAAGTGTTGGGTCTCAAGCAGCTCACGCCACTTGGTCTGGCGCCAGTTGATCTGACTCTCGATGACGGAGCCTGTCTTACGATCAGCGGCCCGTCCGGTGCAGGGAAGAGCCTTCTGCTTCGAGCGATCGTGGATTTGGATCGCAACTGCGGAGACGCTGAAACGGGTTCGGTCACCCGTTCTCAGGTTGCAGCCCCTGACTGGCGCAAAGCGGTCGCTTATGTTCCTGCGGAATCCGGGTGGTGGGCGGATCGCGTTAGCGCTCACATGCCAAAGGGCGATCCAGGCCCGTTGTTAGACGTTCTTGGTTTGGATCGATCATGTCTCGACTGGGGAGGTATCGCGGTTGTCGACCGGCGAGCGACAGCGTCTTGCTTTGGTGCGCGCGCTAATGGTCGAGCCAGACGTCTTGCTGCTTGATGAGCCGACTTCGGCTTTGGACGATGGTGCCACTGATGCAGTGGAACGGGTGATCACGGCACGCAAGGGTCTTGGCATGACCGTGGTGATTGTGACCCACGACATCGACCAGGGACGCCGGTTGGCTGACGTGCAGGCGGTTGTCGACAATGGGAAAGTCGATGTATCCGATATAGGGGTGCAGCGATGACCTACATCAGCCTGTCTGTCGCCGACTTGGCCGTTGGTGCGGTCTTGATTGTTGCCAATGGTCTCTTGTCGTTGGCTTTTGGCCTTAAGCTCGAACGCACACTCTTTATCGCGACGTTCCGCATGGTCATTCAACTGACCTTGGTGGGTTACGTTTTAACAGCCGTATTCGATTTGGCGTCGCCGTTGTGGACCGGCGCGATCGCTCTCGTGATGGTGGTGTTTGCCGGATACGAAGTGGCGGCCCGTCAGGATCGGCGATTGAAGGGGTTGTGGTCTTACGGACTCGGCGCCACTGCAATGACGTTCTCGTCGACTCTTGTCACCATATTGGCTCTCACCACACAGATCGGTCCAGACCCCTGGTATAACCCGCAGTACGCGATTCCCCTCCTCGGTATGATTCTTGGCAACTCCATGACCGGGATTGCGCTTGGCCTTAGCACGCTGACCTCCGGCGTCGCCCGCGATCGAACCGCCATCGAGGCTCAGCTTTGTCTTGGGGCGACTCGCTGGCAAGCCTGTGGACCCATCGCCCGATCCGCCATTCGCACCGGTATGATGCCCATGATCAATGCCATGGCAGCGGCCGGTTTGGTGTCATTGCCGGGCATGATGACCGGGCAAATTTTGGCTGGGGTGCCACCAACGGAAGCGGTGCGGTATCAGATATTGGTCATGTTTCTCATTGTCGGCGCGACGGGACTCGGCGTGCTAATGACAGTTTTTGGCGGACTCTCTTATCTGACAGACCAGCGCCACCGGTTGCGATTGGACCGGCTCCATCAGGCTCGCATGACCTAGGTCTTTGGGCAGTTTTCCGGTCTTGCGTCGCCTCCAGAATCCCGCTACCCCAGAGGCAGAAATAATAAGAAACACGCACTAGGGATGACTTGTGACACCTGAACTCATGGTGTTGGTGGCGACAGCCGCCTCAATCGGATTTGTGCATACGCTGTTGGGGCCGGATCACTATCTGCCCTTCATCGTGATGGCCAAAGCGCGTGGCTGGTCTCGCAAGAAAGCGCTCGCGGTGACCGGCTTGTGCGGGCTTGGGCATGTCGCCAGTTCAATTCTGCTGGGCGCTATCGGCATCGGCTTTGGTGTTGCCGTTGGTAATCTGGAAATTATCGAATCCGTGCGCGGCGATTGGGCCGCGTGGGCACTGATCGCGTTTGGCCTTACGTATCTGGCTTGGGGACTAAAAACCGCATTTAAGAATAAGTCGCATGAACATATTCACGATCACGGAGATGGAGTGGTCCATCGCCACGGGCACACCCACCACAATGATCACGCCCATATGCACGCAGCGAAATCTAAAGTTGGATTTACGCCGCTCGCGCTATTCATCGTTTTTGTGCTTGGCCCATGTGAGCCGCTTATACCGATTCTGATGTATCCGGCGGCAGAGGGAAGCTGGGGCGGCGTCATGCTTGTGGCGGCGATTTTCGGGTTGACCACGCTCGTCACGATGACGACTGTTGTGGCGATTACATTGTTCGGTCTTCGGCAGGTTTCATTCGTACCCCTGGCCCGATTTAGCCACGCCTTAGCCGGCGGTGCGGTCGCGGTTTCGGGAAGTTTTATTGTTATCCTGGGTTTGTAGGATATCTCGTCCTATTCCCGGTTTTCACGGCAAGTTTTCTTGCTATAAGTAGCGTTCGATAATGAAGGAGGGGCGTTGTGACACTCGGTAGCCTGATAGGCAAAGGCAATTTGCGGCCAGAAATGTCGGCCGACGAAAAAGCATGGTTTGAGGAAGAGCTCAAAGAGCAGCTCGACCGCTACGAAACCATTGTTAAGGAACAGGAAGCGCTTTCAGCGGAACGGGAGCAGTGGGTCGCAGATTTTCTGCATCGCATTCAGACCCGCGGTTATCACTGGCATGCTGAAAATCGCCGTGTGATTCCGAAGGAAGAGATTCGTCCGCGCGACGGTCGACTGCTTCAGGTCATTTACTAAGACGGGCGAATTGCCCTTTGAATTTTATTCGATGCAGCGCAGCGGAAGCATGAACTTCCCACCAAGCGCCGCAAAGTAGGAGACGCACTATGGCCCGCCCACATATCGAACCGTTCGTTGATCGCGACGTCGGCTTCAAGAAAATGACAATGGCCGGCATGCCCAACGGCATGCAGTACAAAACGCTGAGCATGGACACCGACGACGGTGCTGTGACGATGACCGTGCAGTATGATGCCGGTTACAAACAGCCCCCCGGATTTTGCTACAACGAAATGGAAATTTTCGTGCAGGAGGGCTCGCTCAGGTACGGCGATCAAATCTGCATGAAAGGCCACTACCTATTCGTTCCTGCCGGCAAGGCGATGCCGGCGATGTCTTCAGATGAAGGCGCGTTGTGCCTGATCTTTTACAACTATGGTCAGCCGAGCTTTCAGGAATCTGACGAGAACCACGACGAGTGCAACGAAAAGCATTTCGCCAGTGTGAACTCGTACGAAGGCCTCGACTGGACGGGCAACGCCCTATACCCAGCGACGGCGCCGGGCTGCTTGCTCAAGATGCTGCATTACGACGAGAAGACCCACGGCATGACCTTCTTGTATTGCATGGTCCCCGGGTTCTGGCAGGACAACATCAGCTACCACGATGTTGCTGAAGAGGCCTATCACATCTGGGGCACGTCCTGGATGATGCAGTTTGGTAATTTGCCCACCGGTGGATATTTCTGGCGTCCGGCCTATATCAACCACGGGTGCTTTGCCTCAGAACACGGCATTCTGGCGATCGGTCGAACCGACGGCGAGCTGCACAATCACTTCCACCATGATCCGTATTCATCACCGCAGGAAAACGCAGAGCGTGCCGCGTCTCGTTTGGCGCGTCAGAAGCCAGCGATGTACAAGTGGATTTTGACCCAAGATCATAACCACGTGCCGCACGACTTTGAGAATCCGCACGATCATGTTGATCCGATGGTTGCTGACACAGCTCAGGTTATTCAGCCGGACGGCAGTCACTGGCCGTAGGGTTAGCGAAAAGAAACACGGAAAGCCCGGTCCCTCCTAAAGAGGTGCCGGGCTTTTTTGTTTGGGCAGCACATTCAATAGCCGCCCCTGACCGGTTATGTTTTGATAGTGTCTCCGAAGAACGGGTGTGACGGGAAATCTAGATGGTTCGAAAAATTGTAAATGCTCCATTGTTCATGTGGGTGATTCTAGCGCTTCCTGGTTTTCGCATGACGAGCACTCTTTTATCCGGCGCCACAGGCCCCGAAGGCCAGACCACTGAGGAATTGCTTTTGCATCCTTCGGGGGAATCGGCAGCGCAGATCATGGTTCTGGCCATGATTATTACGCCGTTGAGGATGCTGTTACCTCAAAACAGATTCTGGTTATGGATGATGAACCGGCGTCGGCATATCGGTGTTGCTGCGTTCATTTATGCCGTGTTTCACACGGTGCTTTATGTGGTTGATATGGGCAGCATTCGCGCGATGCTTGATGAATTCACGGCTTTAGGGATTTGGACAGGCTGGGCAGCCTTTTTCATATTCATTCCGCTGGCCCTGACATCCAATGATTTTGCCGTCCGTAAGCTAGGGGCGTCGTGGAAATCACTCCACCGATACGTCTACGCCGCTGCGCTCGCAACACTCGTGCATTGGATATTTATACATAACAATTTTGGACCGGCGTTGGCGCGTTTCGTTCCGTTGGCGCTTCTGGAGGGGTATCGTCTTTGGATGACCTTCAATCCAAAAAGACCTGCGAACACTTGAGTTTAATTTGGGAGTAATAGGAAATGGTGCGTCTGTTTATAGTTGCGATGGTGTTCTTTGTGTCGGGGGTAGCAAATGCGTCCGGACTATATGAATGCGAAGAGGTTGATCGATCGACATGGTTAACCGAGACGCAGTTGACTCAACAGCTCAAGGAAAAGGGTTGGCAAGAAGTGCGTCGTATGAAGCCCGATGGCGGCTGCTGGGAAGTGTATGGCACCACGCCCGATGGCCAGCGCGTTGAAGGCTATTTTGATCCGGTAACCGGAGAGCAACTGATTCTGGCACAACGCGGCCGCATCCTTTTTCGCAAGGAAGAGTAGGGGAGAGGCCCCTGTGTTTGAATTTCGCGGAGTGAGCTTATGACCAAGATTATTAGTCGCCGCGCTTTTAGTAAGGCAACGGCAGCCTCTGTGCTTGCGGCGTCCGCCGTCGGCCCGTTCGTCCACACCCGCCAAGCTCGGGCCAACGAGCAGGTCGATGTGGTCGTGATCGGCGCTGGACTATCGGGTTTGAACGCTGCCGGTATTTTAGCGGACTCTGGTCTAAGCGTGTTGGTATTGGAAGGCAGCGGGCGAATCGGAGGCCGTGTCTGGTCAACCAAGGAAACTTGGGAGACCAATGCCGGCGCAGTGCCAATTGAGTTGGGTGCCTCTCAAATCAGTGGGTCCTATGCCAGGGTGCTCGATGCGACGGACCGGTTGGGCCTCACTTTGATCGATCAGGATCGATTTGTGCTGCCGTTCTCTCTCCACATGAACGGAATGCATATCAAAGCTGAAGATTGGGCCGACTCACCAGCCAATCCGCTTCAAGGAGAAGAGCGGGAGATTGCCGCAACGGCATTTGGCTCGGCCATGATGGCGAAGGCCAATCCTTTGGTCGAACTGGACGACTGGCTTGATCCGCGTTTCTCTGACTACGACGTCTCGGTTGCCGAACTTCTGAGACGAAACGGAGTGTCAGAGGAGGGCATCCGATTTGCGGCTGTATCGGGCCTTGGAACAGAATTGCATGGCGTGTCAGCGCTGCGGTACTTCCAAGAACGAACCCGGGGCACTTTGGAATCACAGTTTGTTGGCCCATTGGATGAAGATGGCGAACCAATGGAATTTTGGCCGAAGAATATTCTGGGCGGCACGGCGATGCTGCCTCAAGCCATGGCGGCTCAACTTGGGGACCGGGTCCACGTCAACCAACAGGTCACGGCCATTGATGCCGAGAAGGGTGCCGTTGATGTACGCACACTAGATGGCAGCCGTTTCCGGGCCCGTTTTGTGATTTCGTCTCTGCCGTTCACTGTTCTGCGCGCAGTGTCCATCTGGCCACGGCCGCCAGGACCTCAGTTTCAAGCTATTCAAAAATTAAGCTACGCAGAAACCACCCGCGCGTTCTGTCGTATTAAGGAGCCGTTTTGGCAGGAGGATGGCTTTGAGCCGTCCTTAAATACCGATGGTCCCATTCGCATGTTTTGGGCAATGGACAATCACACTGGCGAAGGGGAGCATCGCGGCATGTTTGTTGTAACCGGCCAAGCTGGGCTCCAGGTTGCATCCAGGTCGCCCCAAGCTGCGTCAGACTTTTTGATCAAGGAATTGGAGCGTGTCCGTCCTTCATCCAAGGGGCAGATTGAAATCTTGCGCTATCATTCTTGGGGTAACCAGCCCTTGCAACGTGGATGTAGCCCGATGTTTGCGCCGGGACAGGTGACCGCGTTCGCCAATGAAATGATCGTTCCGCATGGGCGGCTTCATTTTGCTGGAGAGCACACACGGCGGCTCGAGTACGGCATGGAGGCGGCTATGGAATCCGGTGAGCGCGCGGCCTTTGAAATTCTTGATCGAACGTAGTGGTGCAATATGAACCCAACACTCTCCCATAATTTGTCGCGGTGTTTTCCGTCGGCCGATATTCCATGGCATGACCTAGGTGATGAATGGCCCGGTGCATGTGATGGAAAGGTGCTGCGCGCGTTAGACGATGGATCGGTGCGCAGCGCCATTGTTCGTCTTCATGCGGGACAAGCCAGCGTGGCTGTTGATGCCGCGCCGGCGACTGTACAGGGCTTCGTGTTGTCCGGGTCGATTGTGCTCGGAGAAAAAGCGCTTAATGAAGGCGGCTTCTTTGTCGTGCCGACCGGTGCGCCATTGCCAAGCGTCGCGACAGAGTCCGGTGCTGAACTGGTCGTTATTTTTGATGACCCTAAAACTGCAAAAGCCAGTACCGCGGAGCCGGTGGTTCTGGTGTCGGCATATGACGACGTCGACCCCATCGTTCCTGTTATTGATGGCGTACGTTTGGAAGGTTTTGCCCGTCGTGTGTTGTGGGAAAATCCTGAAACTGGAGCCGACACGCGATTGTTAACGGTCCCGGGCGGCTTTGAAGGGAAAGGCCCCAATTGGCATCCGGTCCACGAGGAGATTTTCTGCCTCGAGGGCGATATCGGACCGGACGACACCCGCCTCATGGTGCCGGGCACCTATTTGCATAACCCTGCCTATGGCGTACATGGCTACCACGAACATTCTAAAGGGGGCGCGACAATCCTCGAATGGCATGATGGCCTGTGGGAGATAAATTTCACGTCTTGAGCGCGGGGTAAGTTGGACTAGTGCCAGGCGTGGGTGCGGGACATACTAGACACTTGTTGAAATTCCTGGTGGTTTAGTCATGCGTGATCCCGTTCCCTTTCTTGATACCAATGCTATGCCTTGGGCAAAGCCTGGACCGCCGGGCATTTACTCCAAGCTGCTCAGTCGTGATCCGGAAACTGGTGAGCGCACGGCGTTGAACCGGTTGCTACCGGAAGAGGGGATGAACCCGCCCGGTGCCGCTCATTACCATCACACCACCGAGGAGTTGTTGATCGTAAAAGGCCGTATGTCTTTCGATAGTAAAGTGTGGCTAACACCCCAGTCCTATTGTTTTCACCCGCCGGAGACGGTGCATGGTTTTAAGAGCGCGGTTCCCGAAGAGTCGTGGTTCTTATCTCGCGTCGGCCGTGAATTGGATTTTAATTTCGTCGAAGAGCCGAAGCAGCTCTCGCCCTATTACGTCAGCGAATCACCGCCGGTGCGGTCGGTTGCCTATCATGCTGATCCAGCCGGTGAATCCTGGGAGCCAGTGAACAAGGCGTCCTGCTTTACCCTTAGTCTTGACCCAGAGACGGGCGAAGGATCGGTGCTGCTAAAGACCGAAGCCGGCTGGTCGTCCGGAAAAGACGGCGAGCCGCTACCTCGGTTTGAAGAGATGTACGTTCTTGACGGGTCGTTGAGCTGTTCCGACGGCCAAACCTACGGCCAGGGTTGTTACAGCTTTGAATCACCGGGCACTAAGCGCCGTACCCTAACGTGCGATGGGTCGGCGACAATCTATTTTACGATTGGGCCGCCCGCACACTAACGAGGGAGTTCTTAGCTCTTTGTTCTAAGGGCCTTGGCTTCTTCTTCCGTAATATCGACGATTTTATCGATCATGCAAAAGCTGCCGGATCGCAACACCCGCAAAGTATCTTGGATGCAGAGCTTGTTGATCGATGTCGAATGACTAAAGCCGCCTTCGATCTTGAGACCGCTACACCGATTGCGCAAGTCGATGCGCTTGTAGGTGTTACCTTTCATCTCGACCAATATAGTTTTGTTGTCGATGACCGGAGTCTGATCGACGTACTGCAAGCGGATGCACTGCTGAGTCTTTTCTTCACCGCCTTCGGTTTCTGCCAGCGCAGATGTAGCGGCTGCTGCAGCAATTAGGGTGAAGGGAAGAGCTAGAATAAAAGCTTTCACGGGAAACTCCTGAAAATTTGGGTGCGAGATATTGGTTTATCCAATCGCGACTATTTCTTTTTCATTAGTGCTTTCGCATCTTCTTCCGAAATAGCTGTAATTTGTGACAAGCCGCACCTGGCACCGCCGGTGCCGAGAACGCGGATGATATCCCCTTTGCAAAGCTGAGTCAGGGACGTCGAATAGCTGAAGCTGTCTTCGATTTTTAATCCGATGCACCGGCTTGCTGTTTCCATTTTGCGCCAGCCGTCTTGCCCGCGCATTTCGACCACGATGGTTTGGTTGTCGACGGCTTTGGTGCGCTTGATCCGGCTCAGCGGAATGCATTGATCGACTTCGCCGATGGCTGGAACATTGCCTTGGGCCAGCGATGGCGATGTACCCGCTAGCATTGCGACGGTCGCCATGGCAACGGCGGCGCTGGTGAGCCCAAAACTACGGAGAATGCGTCGAGACATTGTCTAATCCTTTGATTGAAGCGAATCGCCCATTTGTTGGGAGTGTATGATGGGTGCCAATTAAGGCAAAACTTTGAAGCATTTGCGCTGCTGAACCTCATACAACGCCTGGCGTTCGTCCCGGGTTGCCGGTGAATACCGTATTGCTGCTATGCGAATTTTCATGTTGTGATGCGGTGAGCCGTATTTATTGTCTGATCTCTGCCCCAGAAGGAGAGAGCCATGCTGACACCCCAGAGAATTTCCATCGCCCTGTTCACAATCCTGTTAGCGACGGGGCTGGTGGGGCTGCGTTTCGATTCAGCAGAGCCTGCGGCTCCAGCTCCAGACAAGATGGCGGAACTGTTCAGTCCTGCCACCGTTGGTGGCGCGATGTGTGGCCCAGCCGGTCAGCAGGGTCCCAATCTTCTCAGGCAAGTTCTGGCCGCTGCCGCTATGAGTCAGGCCGAGGCGGCAACAGAGGCAACACAAAAGGTGGGTCTGCCACCGCTCTATACTGACCTAGGAACGGCAACCTACGCTGCGACATCAGAATCGCCATTGGCGCAGTCCTATTTTGACCAGGGCCTCCGCTTCGCCTACGCCTTCAATCATGCCGAGGCGGTGCGTTCTTTCCAGGCGGCGCAAGAGCTCGATTCTAACTGTGCCCTCTGCGCTTGGGGTGAAGCCTATGCTCTTGGGCCCAATATTAATTTGCCGATGACGCCAGCTGTCTTGGAGCAAGCGTTAGCGGCTGTGGTGCGGGCGCAAGCCAGCAGTGACGCAGTCTCGCCAAGGGAGCAGGCGCTCATCGCCGCGTTGGCGACACGTTACGGTGATGACGCTGCGCGCCGTCCGGCCCCCTACAACACCGCGTTTGCGACAGCGATGCTGGCCGTACAAGCACGATATCCGGATGACCATGGCATCGCATTGATCACCGCTGATGCGATCATGAATGAAACACCTTGGGTTTACTGGGAGTCCGACGGTCGAACGCCGGCGGGCCGGATTGGCACCGCTGTGGCGCTGGTCGAGCAGGTGCTGGCAGACAACCCCAGTCACCCCAGTGCGATACACCTCTATATCCATCTGCTTGAAGCATCTGTGATGCCGACTAAAGTTGAGCCCTATGCTGAGATCATGGAAGGCCTGATGCCCGGCGCTGGCCACATGGTTCATATGCCGTCCCATATTTATTATCGCATCGGTCGTTATCTCGATTCTCTCGAAATCAATGTTGAGGCGGTCGCTGTTGATGAGGCCTATTTCCAACGGCCCGAAGCGATTGGCGGCGGGATGTATCAATTCGGCTACTATCCCCACAACGTGCACTTTGTTTTGGTCTCGGCGTATATGGCCGGCGACCATGATCGAAGCTTGGAGTATGCAACCAAGCTTGATGCCCTGATTCCGATGGCGATGGCCAAGGCTGCGCCGGGGGTGCAACCGGTTAAGGTGTCGCCTCTGTTTATCTATGCTGAACTCGGTACCCAAGACCAAGTGATGTCATTGCCCGACCCAGGTGCCGAGGCTCCTTACGTCCAAGCCATGTGGCACTATGCCCGGGCCATATCCTTTGTAAAAAATGATCAACCAGATGCTGCTCTTGCTGAAGTCGACGCGATCGCCGCGCTCAATGACAGCGCAAATTTCCGCGGCTTGGTTGGTAATGGTGTGCCGGCCCCTACGTTGTTGTCGATTGCACAGCAGGTGGTGTTAGGCCGCATCGCTCAATCCGGCGGTGATGTCGACGCGGCTGTTGGTCACTTTGAGGCCGCTGTGTCCCTGCAAGACACGGTCAATTATATGGAGCCACCCTATTGGTATTATCCGGTGCGCCAGTCACTGGGCGCGGCATATTTGGCGGCGGGACGCGCCGACGATGCCGAGCGTGCCTTAAAGGCGAGTCTTATTGATGCGCCCAACAATGGATTGGCTTTGTTTGGTCTTGCAGAGGTTTACAAGGCTAAGGGCGATTCTGTTGCCGCCAAGTATACCGAAGACTTACTCAGCAACGCCTGGGCGGGTGAACGCACAAATTTGGATCTCAGTAAACTTTAGGGGCGCGCGAGGCTAGGCCGTCCAACGCTCCCATTTGGTGATGTCACCGGTGCTGACGGCCAAACCGATTTGGTGCGTGCTGCTGAGTTCACTACCGCCTTCGCTGTCTCGCTCGTTTGAGCCGATGTAGTAAAGGCGCAAGCTGCCATCACCCATGGGCACAACCCACGGGCAACCGAGGCGGAAGTCCCAAAGACCGGACCCTTTCGGCGATTGCTGAATAATCGATCCATTGTCGTTGGGTCCGTCGACGCGCTCCCAGGTGATGCCGTCGTCGGACACGGCAAGACCGATCTGGCGGTTAACCTCAGGGTTGGTGCCGACGTCCTGGCAGCCTTCATAGAACAAGGCCCACTGTCCGTTGATCTTGATGATCTGTCGCGTGGCAAGACCGTAGTCGTCGAACCGGCCTTTCGGGCCGCGCCCCAGCAACGGGCCACGCTTGTCCCAGCGCAGACCATCCTCTGATTCTGCCCAAGCCATGACGTAGCCTTCATTGGGGTCGAGCGTATGGTAGTAAAGCCGCCAACTGCCGTCGTCCCAGCGGATGACCTGTGGCCAGGCCGCCATGAACGCGTCGAACTCGCCCGGTTTGCCGTGGTTCAAAAGCGCGCCGTTGTAGGGCCCTTCAATTCGAGTCCAGTGAATACCATCGCGTGAAACGGCGGCGCCCGACCGCATGGGAAAACCTTTGACGTCAAAGCCGCGGATGTTGTTGACGGTCTGATCGCCACCGAAGTACCACATCCAATACAAACCGTTGTCGTAATGAACATCGTTGACGCCGATATGAGACGAATCAAAGCGCTTTGGATCGGGATGCGGATCGAGCACGGAACCCATCACGCCGGGGCCGGCCACCCGCTCCCAATTGATGCCGTCAGGTGATGTCGCTAAGCCAACACGGCCGGTGGGCAAGCCGATCATGCGGTCAAAGGTTTTATCGCGCCCGTAATACCACATGCGCCACGAGCCATCGTTTAGGCGCATAACCTTCGGGCACGAAACCCGCTCAGAATCCCACCAGCCTTCGGGCCCGGGTCCAAAAATAAGACCGGGTCCGCTGGGGCGCTTAGGGTTTGACGTGCTCATGGGGGCGTCCTTTAGGTTTAGTTTAAGGCTTATCGAAGAAAGCGGTCGCCGCTGCGACTTTTACTTCGGGACCACGGCCGACCACAATCATGTCGGCGAGGTCCGACAACACCGACATTTCCTTCGTGCCCTTGATGAGGTGTGGGGGGTCACTCTCTCCCGCCATGATCAGCGCCGGTACTTTGATTTGTGGCATGCGTTCTCGCGCTGGGTAGCGAAACGCGGCCAGGTACGCTTTGTGATAAGTGGTTAGCCCCTTCAACACATCGACGGTGTGGGCATGCAGGTGTTCCGGTGTACGCCCTGGATTGCCGAGGATGTGATCCGCATCACGCATGAAGTAGGGAAAGAAAAAAGCCTGGTCGCGGACAAAATTCAACGCCCATGACAGGTGCCCACCGTGATCGTCAGGGGAGATGGCCGGCGCGTAGTTTTCTAGAATTTGAGCTTTGAGGTCCGGCTCATATTCGACCAGACCATCGATGACCACGCGGCGCACCCGATCAGGATGGCGCACAGCCATTTCACAACCGGTTCGGCCACCGGTGTGGCTGCCATAAAAATCCACCTGATCCAGACCGAGCTTGTCGAGCAACCGGACGACACTGTCGGCAAAATAAGTGATGTCGGGCTCGTCGGGTGATGGCGCGGCCGAATCTCCGTTGCCCAAAGTATCTGGCGCGATGACCCGCCGGGTCTCACCAAACAGGCGAATGATTGGTTCCATGCCGCGGGCCGATGCGGGGGAAGGGTGGGCGACATACACGGGGAGATGGCTACTATCGTCTTCGCCGCATGTGCGGATATGCACAAGGCCTTCTTCCAGCCGAATAAATGCCCGATCAATATCCAAAACTCTGACTCACTTCTAGCTGCATCCATTTGTGCGGATTAATTGAACCATCTTTCTATCCAGTACAGAATAGGGCTTGGGGATAGCCAACCACAATGCGGTAGGGGGCGCAGGTTGGAAAACGATAGTCTGATAGAGACTGAATCATGTCGTGCGTTTTATGCGCATTGGAATGCACTTCGGGTCGGAGATGCAATGCCGCACACGCGCGAGTTCCTGGATCTAGCGGATCCAACACTTATCCTCTTCACCACTATTTTGGAGGTCACCGAAAGCGGGTCGATCATACGTTTTATGGGGACGGCGTTGGTTGAGCTTTGGGGAAGTGACCATACCAACACTATTTTCGGCGCCGGGCTTCCAGAGCCAGCGATAGACACGTTGCGAGCGAATTGCGATTTCATAGCAACACACCCCTGCGGCATGGCTGAATTGGCTGAATTTACCAACCCCAGCGGGCGGCCCTTTTTCATGGAAAGCATCATGCTGCCGCTCGCCGTTGACGAGGGTCGACCACTGCGCCTTTGTTCTTTCAGCCATTCTTTAGACGAGGTCGATGCGTATGAGGATAAAGGGTCGAAGTATAGAACGAAGCGCAGGGTTGGTTGGATGGATGTGGGTTCTGGGGTTCCGCTCAGCGGGCCGCTGGAGACCAATCTAGGCGCTGGCTCAGTCGGATAGGACGATGTCCTCGACCCGGACTGTGTCGGCCCCAGACCAATAGGTTTTCACACGCGGGCCTAGGCCCTCAAAGGAAACGCTTTGCCACAGGAAAATGCCGGGCGGTTGTTCATATTCATGGCGCAGCACATCACGGGTCAATCGTTTCCGATTCCCCGGTGTTGATGCGGCAATGGCCTTGTCAATCAACGGCATAATTGTTGGGTCGCAGTGGTAGGGGTGAGTCCAAGAACACGACCGGGTGCGATAGGCGGCCAACGGATCGAAGGTGTAGGTCACCATCGCAAAACCCAAGCTCGGCCACCCGCCGTTATACATGTAATCAAAATAGTTCGGCAGGCGGGTTGCCCGAATTTCCATCCGTACGCCGACCTGAGACAGATCAGAGGCTATCTGCTGGTACCAGTCTTGCGAGTTTGCGGCGCCACCGGGAACTAAAAGTATGGGGAGGTCAAACCCATCCGGATATCCCGCTTCGGTAATGAGTTGGCGCGCTCGCTCCACGTCGTAGGCATAAGGTTCGAGATCGTCGTTATATCCGTATGACATGGTGTGAGCGATCTGGCTGGCGGGCTTGACCGCGCCATCCATGAAGACGTCGATCATGCGCTGTTTGTTGACCGCGTGGTTGAGGGCGCGCCTCACTCTCGCGTCTTGCAGTGGGCTTTCTTTAACAGTGACGAATGCGAGAAAATGAACCCCCGGTTCGTTCCGCACCCATATGCGTCCACCAGCGGCCTCAACGGGGCCGGCATCATCTGGCGCAAGACCAAATGCGACGTCGATTGATCCAGAAATGACACCTTGTCGCCGGGACGCGCCGTCGGAGAGTTGAATAATTTCCAGCGCAGATTCCTTTGGCGCGCGCCACGAGTCAGAATAGGCCGTGAAGCTGATTTTGCTCTCGCCCCATTCCGTCGCCGCAAAGGGGCCGGTCCCCACGGGTGCGAGAGCGAACTCATCTAATCCCAATTCGGCCAGCGCCTTAGGAGCAGGGATACGCAGAGCCCTCATGTACTGGGCGAAAAGGACGTCTGGCTTTTGTGTTGAGATAGCGACGACGTGGCTGCTGCGGGCCGTCGCACCGGTGACCGTTAAGCGTCTGAGGGTCGTACCCAGCGACGTGCTTGCGGCGGGTCCAGACATGAGCGTTTCTATAACGGCGACAACCGCGTCGGCATCAAACACCTCGCCGTTTGAGAAGGCGACACCCTTGCGCAGATAAAAGAGCCAGGTCGTTGGAGATTCCTGTTCCCATCGTTCGGCGAGCGCTGGCTTCGTGTCGCCGTTCTCGTCGATCCAGGTCAACGCATCAAAAACCGTCGTTAAGGGAATCCCGGTGGGAATATTAAATGACCCAAAAGGGGTTCCAAGACTGGTTGGAAGGTTCTGCAAACCAATGCGGATCGTGTCGGCGTTGGCGGCGCTGAGACTCGCAAAATACCCGAGCGCAATGACGCAGATTGTCCGGACGAGTTTAAGGACGCCGCTTGTTCGATTAATCATGACAAAACTCTAACGCCACGGCGGACGCGATCAAAGCGATCAAATCTTGGATTCCCTGTCGATAGCCCTCATTCACCTCTATTCTTTATTGCGTTCATGGTTTACCCAGCCTCCGTCTATTAGACTCAATCAAAAATTAGCCCGTCCTGGACTCATTGATGACTTTAAAGCCCCGCCTTCTAAGTGCTGCGCTGCTATCGGTCTCGATGTCTTTGTCCGTTGTTCAAGCGCAAACGCCCATAGAAGAAATCCGTGTGACGGGGTCCTATCTCAAACGGGATCAGTTGAGTAGTGGCTCTCCGCTGACTGTGATTTCAGCCGAAGATCTCAGTGCCTATGGGCTGACAAATATTGCCGACGTCATTGGTTACCTGCCCTTCAATAGCGGCTCTGAATTTAACGCGGACGTCTTTACCCAAAACCTGTCAGCCGGGACGTCGAACTTTAATCTCCGTGGGCTTGGCCTGAATTCGACGTTGGTGTTGCTCAACGGCCGGCGACAAACCGTGTCCGGTGGCGTGGCCGATGACGGCTCGACGTTTGTTGATCTTAATGCACTGGTGCCGCTCAACGCTGTCGGCCGGGTCGAAATTCTAAAGGACGGTGCCGCAGCCTTATACGGCACGGATGCGGTGGCTGGCGTGGTCAACGTGCTGACGCGTACAGATGTTGAGGGTTGGGAGCTTGAAGGGGAGTTCGGCACGACCACGCGATCGTCTCAGCAAGACGTGACCTTGCGTGGGTTGTACGGGCTGCAAACAGAACGCATTAGAGCAATGGTTGCGGCTAGCCATCTTCGCCGATCCTGGCTGCCCTCCGTCGACCGAGACTTTACCCAAGGAAAAGGAGTTTCCGGGTTCGGCCAGCCGGGCGCTTTTATCTTGCTGGCGCCTTCGCCGACCTTCCCCGGGCTGCCATCGGGTTTGACCGATCCGCAAAGCGTTATTGATCCTGACTGTGGTCCTGCAGGTGGATCGCCAAACGAAACCGCACCGGGGTCCAGCCTCGGGACCTGTACGTTCGACTTTTCGCCGTTTTACCATCTCGTGCCACGGGAGCGCCGGTGGCTGAGCTTCGCGTCCGCCGTGGTGGACCTGGATGATGTCGAGATATTTGCTGACGCTGGGTACGCCCACACGGATGTGCTTCGTGGCACGTCGCCGTCGTTTCCGATTCTCAATCTGGCGACGGTGCCGGCAGACAACCCGGGCAACGTGTTCAATGTGCCGGCCCTGTTCCTTGGTCGCCCCCTGGGGGCTAATGCGCCGATCAATCTCGTGACTCACGCCTCCGAAACATGGCGTGCGGTTGGTGGAGCACGGGGCAAACTGCGAGAGCGGTGGGATTGGGACCTGGCTGCCAGCTATAGCGCCAACCGCCATGTCGTGAAAATCAGCAACGCCTTGGCGGATCGGTTCGATGCGGCGCTCAATGGCCTGGGCGGCCCCAACAACGACCAGTTCTTTAACCCCTTCGGCTCGGCTGCTTTGTCCCAACCCGGCGACGCAACGCACAACGACCCGGCTGTGATCGAAGACTTTTTGTCGACCGCGACTTACGACTATCAGACATCACTGTTCTCGCTTGATGGTCATGTTTCGGGCGCTGTTGTTGAAACATCCCGGGGTCCCCTCGCGATCGCATTGGGTGGGCAACTGCGCCGAGAATCGATTGCCGGTGATCTGGATGACCAGTTCAATGCAGAGAACTATCTGTTCTTAATTGGCGGCCCTGACTTCTCCGGCCATCGAACGGTGCTTGCCGGGTTCGGCGAACTCAATATACCGCTGACGAATACGCTGGATATGCAGGTCGCCCTCCGCCATGAGGCGTATCAAGGCGGACCTGACTCAACCGACCCGAAGATTGCACTCCTCTGGCAACCGAATGATCAGCTTTCTCTGCGAGCATCTTTTGGTACCGCGTTTAGGGCGCCTAGCGTTTTCCAGCGCTTTTCATCCCAAACGGTGCTGCAAAATATCGCAGACCCAGTAAACGATTCATTGGTGTTTCGCGGTGTGCGAACTGTGGGTACGGAAGACCTGGAACCGGAACAGGCCGACGTCTTTAACGCCGGTGTATCGTTTAGTCCTGTTGGTGGGCTCACACTAGACGTCGACTATTGGCGGTTCGATTACTCCAACATCATCGTCAAAGAGAACGCTCAGGCCATCATCGACGCCAATCCGTTTGACCCCCGTGTCATCCGCGAGGCGGGTCAGGTGCTGCGGGTCGATACCAATTACGTCAACGCCCCGGCTGTAGAGACCGACGGCGTCGATATTACGATGGCGTACGACATTGGCATCGGCGGTAACGCATGGGGTCTTTCCGCTGACGTGACATACATCAACAAATACCTCATTCAAGAAACCTCGAACGGGACAAAACGCGACGTGTCGGGCAGCCGAAATTTTAGAAGCTTCGCGCGGTCCTTGCCCAAGTGGCGCACAACCTTGGGCGCGACATGGTCGAGAGATCTGTTAGGGGCAGCGGTGTATGTGAAAACGATTTCTGGTTACTTCGACGATCAGAATAATATTCCGGTCAACAATCATGTGACTGTTGATGTGCAGCTTCGCTATGCATTTGTTCCTGCCGAACGATCGGAAAAGGCTGGCCCTGTTGTGGCCTTGGGTGTGACCAATCTATTCGACAGAGATCCGCCGCCCGTTGAAACGAATGTTGGGTTTGATTCCAAGGTGCATGACCCGCGCGGGCGTGTGGTTTATCTGCGGCTCTCTTCAGCGTTCTAAGACCTTTGCGACCCTAATTTCTTCGCTCAGCCTTTTGATTTATTGGCGAAGGCATCCCGCGCAGCAACCGCTTCGGCAAATGCCCCGGACAATTGACTTTGATCAGCATCGGCAAAGGCCGTTGCGCGGTGCAGCGCATTCGCGGTCGCGTTGATCCCTTCTTTCACCATGCGCACCGTCGTGGCTGGCATCTCTAAGGTTTTACGAGCCCACTCTTCGGCACGGGTTTGAGTTTGACCGGCTGGTGCAACATCATCGACGAGTCCCCATGACAATGCGTCTTTGGCGGGGAGGCGTTCACAGAGAAGGCATATCCGTTTCGCTTTGGCTGGCCCAACAAGGGTGATCAATCGCGGCAATGCGCCCCATTGCAGGTTCAGGCCGATTTTGACTTCCGGCACCTGAAGAAAGGCGTTCTCGGCGAGGATTCTGAAATCACAGGCTAGGGCTAGGGCGCAGCCCGCGCCAATAGCAAAGCCTTCCATGGCGACAACCGTGACCTGAGGCATATCTTCCCAGGCCTGGCAGAGACGCACCCCGCGATAGAAAATCTCGCGCTTCTCTAAATCAGACATGCCCTCTTGTTGCCACATCCGGCCGTCTTTGAGGTCAATCCCAGCTGCGAACACGTCCGCAGCGCCAGTTAAAACGACCGCATGGATCGATAGGTCGCTCTGTAGAGATTGTGCGACCTCGGTCAGGGCCAGGATGGTGTCTTGATCGAAGGCATTAAGGCTGCCGCCGCGATCAAACCGGACTCTGGCGAGGGCGCCGTCGCGCTCTATGGTGACGCTATCCGTTGTCATGCTATTTCCTTTTTGCCAGTCGTAGTTTTAAGACTACCGCTTTATAAGGGTCTGTAACGATTCTGGGTGAGTGGTGTAGGAGTAAAGTTGTGAACTCATTAGTACAAGATATCGCAAGTTCGACCGCATTTGCGTTCATTGAACTGTTTGCTTTTACGTTTATCCTTTTGTTCGGTGTCGGCTTGGTTGCCGTTCTGGTGATGTATGTCATCGACAAAACCCAGACCAAGCAAGCCATTCGCCGCAATTACCCTGTCATAGGTCGGTTCCGTTATGTGTTCGAGGAACTGGGGGAGTACTTTCGCCAGTACTTCTTCGCGATGGATCGTGAAGAGATGCCGTTCAATCGGTCGCAGCGGTCTTGGGTGTATCGGGCGGCCAAGGGCGTGGATACCACGACCGCATTTGGCTCGACCCGCGACATTCGCGGTGTCGGTAATATTTTCTTTGTAAGCACGCCGTATCCGACTCTTGAAACCGACGCCGTTGAGGCGGCTGTCGTGACCATCGGGCCGACCTGTAAGTCGCCATATAAAACCAATTCGTTCTTCAATATCTCGGGCATGAGTTACGGCGCTATATCCAAGCCCGCTGTTCAGGCGTTGTCCAATGGCGCGAGAATGGCAGGCTGTTGGTTGAACACCGGCGAGGGTGGTTTGTCGCCTTATCACCTTGAGGGCGGTGCGGATATTGTCTTTCAGATTGGCACTGCGAAATATGGTGTACGTGATGACAATGGCGCGTTATGCGACGATCGATTGCGTGACGCCGCCGCCCATGACCAAGTTAAAATGTTCGAGTTGAAGATCAGTCAGGGTGCAAAGCCGGGTAAGGGTGGAATTCTTCCCGGTGGGAAGGTGACGAAAGAAATCTCTGCCATTCGAGGTATCCCGGTCGGAGAATCTTCTATCAGCCCCAATCGTCACCCAGAGATTGAAAGCATTCCTGATCTCCTGGATATGATTGCCCATATCCGTAGCGTTACGGGCAAGCCGGTTGGCTTCAAGATGGTGATCGGCGGGTACGAATGGATGGACAAATTATGCCGGTTGATTGTCGCGCGCGGCCTGGATGCGGCGCCTGATTTTGTCACGGTCGACAGCTCGGACGGTGGCACTGGTGCGGCACCTCCGGCGCTGATGGATTACATGGGCCTACCACTGTCTGAGAGCCTTCCGGCTTTTGCAGACAAGTTGACGGAGTACGGCCTTAAGGATCGCGTTAAGTTGATCGCCAGCGGTAAACTTATTAACCCCGCCGAAGTGGCTTGGGCGTTATGCGCAGGCGCAGATTTCATCGTATCAGCGCGTGGTTTTATGTTTGCGCTCGGCTGCATTCAGGCCTTCCAATGCAACAAAAACACCTGCCCGACCGGCGTCACCACCCACGACAAGCGTTTGCAGAAAGGCTTGAACCCAGAAAACAAAGCGGAGCGGGTCCGTCGATATGCCGAAACTGTTGCCTATGATGTCGGCGTTATCGCGCACTCCTGTGGAGTCGCGGGACCGGGTGAACTGAAGCGCTATCACGCGCGCATTGTGACCGAAACTGGCCGGTCAAAAGGGTTCGATGAGATTTTCCCTGTTCCGCCCGTAAGAGAAGACATTCAGATCAAGGCGTAATAAGAAGGTCTCTCAGCACTCAGCGTGACACAAAAGGGCATCGAAATGGCGAAGACACTCTACGATAAGATCTGGGACTCTCATATCGTCAAAGAATCGGAATCCGGCGAGTGCTTGATCTATGTTGATCGGCATCTGGTCCAAGAGGTGTCCAGCCCGCAGGCCTTCCAGGGATTGAGAGACGCCGGCCGCAAAGTTCACCGTCCAACCGCATCACTTGCTATGCCCGACCATGCCATGCCGACGACGCCAGACCGCCTTGAGAAAATCGATGACCCAGAGGCGCGTGCGCAGCTTGCGGCCTTGATCGAGTACACCAACGAATTTGAAGTTCCCTATATTGAACTGGCCGACCGGCGCCAGGGCATTGTTCATATTGTTGGTCCCGAGCAGGGTTTCACGCTTCCAGGCACCATCCTGGTTTGCGGTGATTCTCATACCTCAACGCACGGTGCTTTAGGGGCGCTCGCTTTTGGGATCGGCACATCTGAGATCGAGCATGTTCTGGCGACCCAATGCCACATCATGCGCAGGTCGAAAACGTTACGCGTCACAATTGACGGTGCTCTCCCTCTGGGCGTGACGGCTAAAGACTTGGCGCTGGCTGTCATCGCCGAGTTGGGCACCGCGGGCGGTACAGGGTATGCCATCGAATATGCAGGAGAGGCCATTCGGTCGTTGTCGATGGAAGGGCGGATGACCCTTTGCAATCTGACCATTGAAGCCGGTGCGCGAAGCGGCATGGTGTCGCCGGACGACATTACCTTCGCTTATATCAAGGGCCGCCCATACGCCCCCGCCGGGGACGACTGGGATCGCGCCGTTGAATATTGGCGTTCGCTGGCAACAGATCCTGATGCCGTGTTCGATCGTGACGTCGTGCTGAGCGGACCTGATATTGCTCCGCGCGTCACCTGGGGAACCAGCCCGGAAGATTCCGCACCGATTACGGCCTCGGTACCAAGCCCTGCGGATTACGCAGATCCTGATAAGCGCAAGGCCGTGGAACGGTCTTTAGAGTACATGGGGCTTACCCCTGGCGTTGCGTTGCAAGATTTGAAGGTTGATCGTGTCTTTATTGGGTCGTGCACCAATGGCCGGATCGAAGACATGCGGGCCGCGGCAGCAATCGCCAAAGGCCGTAAAGTTGCAGACGGTGTTGGCGCTATGGTTGTGCCCGGATCGGGACTTGTAAAATACCAGGCCGAAGAAGAGGGCTTGGATGTGATTCTCAAGGACGCTGGCTTTGAGTGGCGAGAGCCTGGGTGTTCTATGTGTGTGGGTATCAACCCGGACCGCATCGAATCTGGTGAGCGATGCGCCTCTACATCAAATCGCAATTTTGAGGGTCGCCAAGGTCGCGGTGGGCGCACCCATCTCGTCAGCCCCGCGATGGCGGCGGCGGCGGCGGTCACCGGGCATCTCGCCGACGTGCGGGAATTGATCTGATTTTCTGCCAGTTTCCCGACGTGGGTGCTGAATTCCGTTAACCCTGGATTCAATCTTTTTAGAGAGTATGACCCATCGCCCTGAGATGGGCTTTTTCGACTTAATTCGGTTTGAGATAGGGGAATACGCCATGCAGACCACAATCCGAGCCACCACGCTTTTCGCGCTCATGGGCGCAGCCGTTGTTTTCGGTCAAGTCTCGGCCGCTGGACTCTAGGGTTCGACGGGGGTTTCCCGCCCATTTAGGTCCCGGAATCCTTATTTACTATGCCTTTATCACCGTCGTTGATCGGTGCTTAGGGGCCTCACTTTTTGCTAAAGTGTGCTAGAACCCAGCTTCTAATGTTCGCGGGGAACCCTTAATTTATGGCTGAACTGGCCAAGCCCTCAAGCTCACCGTTCGCTCCGGCGTCGATCGCACACCTGGCTCGCGCGGGGTTGGCAAACGACGTTGAATCAGGACTGACGAACAGGGCCGTGTACAGCTATAAAAGAACGTCATGATTAAACTTGGGCAAAATTTTCTTCGCGGGGCCTACACACCGCTCATCACACCGTTCAACGGCTGGGCGGTTGATTACGATGCCTATGCCCGGTTTGTAGATTGGCAAATTCGCAATGGTGCCCAGGGACTGGTCGTTGGGGGAACATCGGGCGAACCAATGTCTCTGACGATTACCGAACGGCAAAACCTACTGCGGATAGCCGTAAGTTCTGCGCGTCGTCGCGTTCCTGTGGTTGCCCAAACGGGCGGCGCTTCGCTGGCAGACACCTGGTCGTTGACCGAGCATGCGGAACAAGTCGGGGCGGACGCGATTATGCTGATGATGCCTCCATTCGTGAAACCGCCACAGCGTGGTCTCAAGTCCTTTCTGTCCTTCGTGTCGCGCGCAACAACAAAACCAATTCTGCTGTATCAAATTCCCAGTCGAACGGTATCGACTATAGAAATCGATACCCTTGAAGACTTGTGTGAAGAGGTCCCCTCAATAGTTGGGTTGAAGCAGTCGTCCGACGATGAGGGCTTCGACACCGAGGTGATTTCCCGTCTGGGCGGCGAGTTCCGACTCTTTATGGGGTTGCCGAGAATTGAATTGGAACGCATTCCTGAGGGGGCCAGCGGCCTCATTGTTGCGCTGGCGAATCTAGTGCCAGGCAAGATTGCCGAAATCTGTTCTTCCGCCGACGAACGCGAGCTCACCAAAGCGATTGCGCTTCGGATGGAATTAGAGGAATTGAATGACCTCGCTTTCCGGGATACCAGCCCGATTGGCGTTAAGTATATGGCCTGGAAAATGGGCCTTATTACGTCTGGTGAATGTCGTCTGCCACTCATGCCGCCCGAACCAGAGCATGTTGAGGCGATGGATGACGCGTTAGAGGCTGCGGGCTTACTCTGATCTGTCAGCTGCCGTGACTTGAGACAGCTACTCCTATAAATATGAATCGGCTCGCTGGTGCGTCATGCAAACCGGGACGTATGCGAGTGCGTTAATTTCCAAAACGAGGATGGTTTTAATGGGCACGACACTGACACTAACGGCTGCTGATGGTCATTCATTTGACGCTTATCTGGCAGAGCCGGACGGGATGTCAAAGGGTGGGGTGGTTGTTGTCCAAGAGATATTCGGTGTGAACGATCACATGATCGATGTGACAGATGAGTTTGTTCGCCATGGATATACAGCCATCTGCCCCGCTTTCTTTGACCGGGTTGAGCCGGGCGTTGTTCTGTCCTACACGGATTTCGGCAGAGGCCGGGAGATCGTGGGTGAGCTGGCTGATGACGCCGTCGTTGCCGACCTCAATGCGGCGGCGGATCGGGTACGGCCGGCTGGAAAAGTTGGAGTGATTGGTTATTGCTGGGGCGGTGCCATCGCCTTTCTAGGGGCCTGCAAAGCGAACGTGAATTGCGGCGTGTCCTATTACGGGACGCGGTTGATTCAATACAGCCCACAAATGACACCCAAGGTGCCGATGCAATATCACTACGGTGAGACGGACAAATCCTTTCCGATGGACGCGGTGGAAAAGGTGATGGCGGAACAACCCGGGGGTCAGCACTTTGTCTATCCAGACGCGGACCACGGATTCAGTTGTGATGGGCGGCCCCAGTACAATGCTGAGGCCACCAAGCTTGCCCTTGAGCGTTCGCTGAAGTTTTTTGAAGAGACCCTTTAGCCGTAGCGGCGGGAAGACCCCGCTATGAACGATCTCGATATTCTATCGATGCTTGTGATCGCGGCCGGTTTTGCTGTGGGCGGATTGGCTAAGGGAACATTTGGGCTAGGCATGCCATTTCTGGCGCTCCCAATTCTCGTCACAGTCTTGCCGTACCAGACGGCTGTGGCGCTCATGCTTGTTCCTAGCTTTACGGCTAATTTCCAACAAGCTGTTCGTAAGGGCATATGGCGACATACTCTGCGTCGCTACAAATGGCTCCTCATTCCGATGCTGGTCGTTATCCCATTAATGGTGCAGATCCTGATTCAAATCGAGCAGGAGACGGGCCTTCTGATTCTTGGCCTGATTTCCCTGACGTTTGTCGCGACTCAGATTTTGCCGGTTCAGCCTGTCATAAAAGCGGCGCGTGAGAGGGTTTTGAATCCGATCGTAGGCATCGCGGCCGGCGCCCTTTGTGGGGTCTCTGGTCTCTACGGCCCGGTCTTAATTGTGTACCTATTGGCCTTGCGTATTCCGAAGGATGAGTTCGTGTCGGCTTTGGCCTTGATGTATTTTCTAGGCTCGTTTGCGCTCTATGGCAGCTTGGCGGCTGCAAGTATTTTAACTCTCGATGTTGCTGCGGTCAGCGCAATTGGCGCTGTCATTATCGGACTTATGATTTTGATCGGGCAAAAAATTCGCGAACGCCTCGACGAAGAGCGTTTCCGCAGGCTTATATTAGTCCTGCTGTTTATCGTGGGCTGTGACCTGTTGCGTCGCGCCCTAACCTAATTCGATCTGAGATTATAGATTTGCGTTAGGCAGCATTAGGTGCGGCAGGAACAACTTTAGCTGAGCGCGTTGCGGTCGAGAAACCAGCCCATATAAAGAGAAGCCCAACGAACTCCCCGATGTATAGGGCCTCGATAACACCCATCTTGGCCATAGTGCCGCCAATCCCGGGAAGAATGGCACCAAACGCGATGAGCGCATTTCCTGCGGCTCTGTATCCTGCACCGGGCTCTGTCTTCTTGGCAAAGCGAACAGCGCTCAGAATGGCGCCGCCGATAAGAAAGATAACAGCGTAGATATTAATGATCGGCGTCATTGCCCGAACCCAAGTCCACCCAATGAGAGCGCCAGTCGGACGATGGGCCTCGAATGCCGCCATATCAACAGGGGCTATGATGACAAGGGCAGCGACGACGGCGATGAACGGGAGCGATACGGCCGTCAGAATATTGGCCGTGCGGCGTTCGAGCAGTAAGTAGACACTGCCTTGGGCGAGGGGGTAGCCGCCGAGCAAGGCGCCTGCCACGTACCACGCTTTGGTCAATACGATTGAATTCCCAAACAGTGTAACGCTGCCCTCAAGGGCGGTGCCGATGCCATAGGCGACGACGCCAGCAGTCCACCACAGAAGGTGCGGCCCCGTTTTTCGCGTGCGCCAACGTTGGATCAGAACGAAAGCAAATACGGCCGCGAAGGCGGTGGTTAGTATGGGAATGTAATGAACAAGTTGAACTTGTTCAGGGCTGCTGGTCATGGACGGCTCCAGTTCACTGACGGTGCAGTGACTATACGACCTATTAGATGGGCGTGAGTCTCACAGATGAGTGATGTCGGCCTGTCCGCCGAAGACTAAGGTTGGTGAGCAAAGGCGCTGTTATCGTGAGAACCCGTCGTAACCATGAACGATCATGGCCTGTCCGACGGCTGCATATGCATGCGAGGCGGAAAACTCAATGCTGTATTTTTTTACCGCTTCACTCCAGGCCTGCCGTTCTCCCAAATCCGGACGCGACGCATTACAGTCCCAATCATCAAAGTAGACCATGGCCCCATCTGCAATTTGACCTCGACTGAACAAGCCGTCGAGCACGTCTCTGGTAGACGAGTATAGATCACAATCCACATGGACGAGAGCGAACTGTATTTCCGAGTCTAATAAGGAGATCGTGTTCTTAAACCAGCCTTCAAAGATATGGATTCGTTCGTCGGCCAGGTGTTTTCCGCATACGGCGCGGAGCTGCTCAGGGGTAATGCCGAAACACGTCCCTGGACCCCACACGCCGCTCGCCACTATTGGGGATCTGATGTCGGCTTCCTCAGTAGCCGCTGGTAGGCCTTCAAAGCTATCAAACAGATACAAATTGCGGGATTCGACGCCCAAGCGAGGCATTTTTTTTTCGTATACCGATTCAGAGGCAGCGATCGCAGCGGCCAATGCTTCTGAGGAACGGCCGGTCATTGTGCCAAATTCTACGACGTCGCCGGTTATACCCCGCAGGTAGCTTTTGATCACACCCTTGCCGACTTCATTCAGAGATTCTTGGATGTGCCAATCGGCGTTGAAGTTGCTCATGTTTTTCCTTGTGAAACCGGTGTGCGCTGTGACGCAAATCCACGCCAACATTCCCTTTGGGCGCCGTCTTTGTAGCAAGTAATCATGAATCCTGACAAGCCGACAGTGGGCGGGCTTTAGGCCGACGCCAAGCCAGCTGCGATTTGTACGCCATACTCGTTCTAGAACCGGAATCTCTGGTAGAGTATGTTCAAAGGGTACTGTTGGGGCTCCAATATAGCATGTTCAGTTCTGCCACACCGTTAGGTCGGCTCACGGTAATCGTCGTGGGGCTTGCAGTGGTCTGCCTTCTGCTGGCCGCTGGTGGCATGCGTGGCGCCCGAGACGGCATGCTGGGCCGCATCGCAATCAACTATGCTGAGCAATGGACGCAGACTTTGGCATTCGCGGTCAAAGACCCTCGGCAAGATTATGAGTCACACTTTATTTCAGGTGTCACAGAGCGACGTTTTAACACAGCGATCGTGCGCGGACTGATTGTTCACTACCGTGTTTACCGCCCTGACGGTACCGTGGTCTTTTCGTCTGACCAGCCTGGCAAAGCGTTGGCGCTATCCGATGACGATAGGCGCACACTGCAAGAGGTGGACTCGGTTTCACGCAGCGGTTTAATCGACGATGACGGCGTGGTCGTGTCTAAGCTAGATCTTAAGCCACTCAATTTTGTGATCGTTGATGACGAAATCGCGATTCTTAATTTAATCGGCGCGATGTTGGTTAATGCGGGAGTCAAGAAAGTCCATAAGTGCAAGTCTGCTCAGGAGGCACAGAACATTCTGACCGACGGCAATGTATCTGTTGATTGCGTCATGTCTGACCACGGTATGCAGCCGGTCACCGGCCTTGAATTGCTGCAAAAGATTCGGGCAGGAAATAATCTAGGGATAAGCCGTAACTTGCGTTTCGTTATGTTAACGGGGCATGGCGATGAAGAGGTTGTGAAGACGGCTCTCGCTCTCGATGTCGACGCTTATGTCATGAAGCCTATTTCTCAAGGCGGCCTAATATCAGCCGTAGAGCGCGCTTTTGCGCGTAAACGAATGCTCAAAACTGGCCCAGACTATGAGGCTATTGCGCTGCCGTCGCTATGAACCCAGGAAAGCAATCATTCTGAATTCATTTAGATCTATCGAGCTGCAGCGCTGATCGTTGTTCGAAGTGTATCTGCCATGAATGCAATGTTTCCGTCGGTTAACGTCGGATGCACGGGCAGCATGAGTGTACGGTCTGCGATGCTCGCCGCATTGGGTCGCGGATTAGACGTATTAATAGAAGCGTTGGCAAAGGCCTTTTCGCCTGCAATGTCAGGGCAAGCGCCTATACGCGCCGGCACGCCGTGTAAATTGAGTTCATCTGCAATCAGATCCCTCGTCCAACTTCCAGACAAAGCGCTCGGGTCGATCAGGATGTTGTACTTATAATAACTGTGCTGAACGGTATCCGGCGGTGTGAGGTCAACGATACCGGCCAGACCACTAAGCGCTGAGGTGAGTGCAGCGGCATTGCGCCGGCGCGCGGTAACCCAGCCGTCAAGTTTACGCAGTTGTAGCCGGCCGATCGCAGATTGAGATTCTGTTAAGCGCCAGTTGGTGGAAAACGTATCGACGAGCCATTTAAAGCCCGTTGAATCGTCTGGCGTATTGGCGCGCTTATAATTCCAGCCATGATCCCGTAGAGACCACATGCGCTCATACAACGCAGTGTTGTTCGTTAGCGCCATGCCACCTTCGCCGCCGGTGGAAATTATTTTGTCCTGACAGAACGAGAAGCAACCGATGTCACCAAGCGTGCCAACTGCCTTGCCCTTGTACAAAGCACCATGCGCTTGAGCGCAGTCTTCAATAACGGCTAGGCCAGAAGCGCGGGCAACGGAAAGTATGGCGTCCATGTCGGCGGGCCAACCAGCCAAATGGACCGGAATAACCGCACGCGTTCGTTCGGTTAGAACGGCCGCGAGCGTTTCTTGATCAAGATTCTGTGAAATCGGATCAATGTCGGCGACGACCGGTGTCGCGCCACACCGAACGACAGCCGCGGCGGTCGCGACGAAGGTTCGTGCAGGAACGACAACTTCATCGCCGGGCCCAATATTGAGAGCAGAAAGGGCGAGTTCCAGCGCGGCCGTGCCGTTGGCAACGGTCAGAGCATGTTGCGCTTTCGTCGCAGCGGCATATTCCGCTTCAAAAGCTGTTCCTTCATCGCCCGTTCTATAATTGACGCGCCCAGATTTCAGGACAGCGGCGACGGCTTGGATTTCGTCCTCATCATAGAATGGCCAAGGTGCAAGTTTTGAATCGTGATCAGACATATTCCAAAAGCAATTCGTTTAGTTTGCTGCAACGTGTGACGCGATGTGTACCAGTCATCGGTTTGCCTTAGCGGTCGCCCTGCGTCAATGGCATCATACGCCGTTCTATAACTCATAAAGGGCGGCTATCGTCTTGATCGACGTATCGTGCTCATGGCAATCTTAACAATGCTCGGTCTATTCCCGATGTCATTCATTTATATTTAGTCGGGATCGCGAAGGTTTCATGACCCCCAACCAGCCAAATGCCATAGCGCGTCCAGCCTGGAGCGGCCCTGTGTCGGCGGCTTTGATCATATTCGGCCTAATCGCGTTGGCATTTCTAACGCATCTCGGCTTCTTTGCGATTGGGGTTGGTCCGACGGACCTCGAAGCTTTTTATGTCGAGGCTAGCGCTGGGTCTTCGGTCTACGGGTCAGTACAAACGTTGCTGCAATCTTTGTTTGGCGATTCAATTGTGGTTGGCCGGGCATTCTCTGTGATCTGCGCCATGACCGGCTTGGTATTGTTAGCTCGCCTTTGTGCGTCATGGACAGGTGATGTGATCGTCGGTGCTGTTATGCCGCTCGGCTTACTTATGTTTCCCCAAGCCGCGTTTGTTTTTGCTTTGGCGACACCCCATGCGCTTATGATGCTTCTGACCATTGTTGGTCTTATGGCCGCGACACGAGTGAGCGAGGGCAGGCCGTTTGTTGCACCTATGCAGGTTGGTGGTGTGTGTGGCGTTTTAATCTTTCTCGATCCGGCAGGCCTAGGTATTGCCGCAGGGATCGTTGCGTTTGTTATCCTTGAACGCCGCGACCGAACTTTTCTAACGACACTCGTAGCGATGGTGATCATTGTCGGATTGGTGCTCAGTCTTTTGTTCCCCATCCCGCTTTCGGCAGAGCTGCCTTCGGGTTTGGTTGAGACTCGCGCCCTAACACTGCAAGACGGCTTGTGGCGGGGTTTCGCGATGCTTTGGGTTGCTCTCGCTTTTAGTGCTGTTGCATTGTGGCGTTCGGCGGCGCTCAGACTCAGTCTTGGCGACCACGCGGTTCGCCGGTCCGTGGCACTTGGTCTTTCGTTTGTAATAGCAACTCTATGGCTGATCTATGGAATCGCGCCGCCACCGGCGGACGTTCCCGTGTGGTTTACAGCGATCCTTGTTCTTGGCGTTGTGTCTGCTCTGCCCTTGGTGCTGTGGATTCGTTTCGTGATGCCATCAATCCAATCGGTCTGGATATGGATTCTCTTGCCAGTGGTGATGTACAGCTGTTTTTGGGTGGTTTTAGGGCCCATCAATCTAGGCGCTTTCCCGTACGACCAAATTGAGAGCCGACCCTAGAGATATCTGGCCACCGGAGCGTCGATTCCCCCATTTTGTAAAGAAATCCGGGATTCTCAACATCTGCCGTATAAGACTCTCTTAAGGAAATGCTGCTAAGTCATTGATTTATTGAAGCATCTTAGAAGTCGATCTGAGCGTTTATAGACAATAGGCGTGATTTGGGTCCATATTATGCGCGATCACATGAGACCTCGGTTCACTCGACCGAGACACGTTAGACCTGACGTTGGCGCGCGACGGATTAACCGTAACGCGCCTTTCTGCGTTGTCTGGCTGCTTTTCGCTGAAAAGGCATACAACTGAGTATGATTCTCTGGGCTAAAAAATGCATAAGCAGAACGGTGCGGGCGGCACGGTATGGCGTCGTTGCTCTGCTTGTCGGTGCGGCCGCGACTCCGGCCCACGCCCAAATAGAGAGCATTCTTCAACAATTGGAAGCCAACGGCCATGCGCGCGTTATCGTTCGCATGAAGGCGGCGGCTGAGGGCCAAGCGTGGACACAGGCGGCATCCGTGTATGAGCAGCGGGCCACCGTCGAGCAAATGCGTCGCAGTTTAGAATCGTCTTTGGCCGCCAGCGATCTTGTCATCGATCAATCATTTTCCAGCTTGCCTTTCGTTGGTCTGCAAATCGACCGTGAGCGATTAGGGGCACTCCTCTCTCTGAGCGACGTTGCCGGTGTCTATCCAGTCACCGTTGAACGTAAGGCCAAGCCACAAACATCCTCAGCATTCGAAGGTCCGGCGGTAGCCTCTTCTGTTCCGTCTATTGATGTCGAAGACGCCTGGGCCCGTGGTTACGATGGGGACGGTCTAACCGTCGCTGTTATAGATGGTGGCATTGCAATTAATCATGCGATGCTGAGTGGCAAGGCTGTTGGTGCAGCATGTTTCTCGGCCACGTTTGGTGGGGATACGTTTACCCAATGCCCCTCTGGTCAGACACCGGAGATCGGCCCAGCCGCGGCTTCCAATTGCCCATTTGGGTCGGATCGGTGCGATCATGGAACTCATGTTGCATCCGTAGCGGTCGGCAATGACGGAACCAATTTTGGTGTTGCGCGCGGCGCCCAACTTATGCCGATTGATGTGTTCTCCGAAGTGACCGATGAGAGTGTCTGTGATCCCGATCCTGCTCCTTGTGAGTTGACGGATTCTCTAGCAGTTCTTGATGCATTGAATTACGTCAATGAGAACGTCGATACTTTTAATGTCGTTGCGGTGAATCTCAGTGTTGGCGGCGGCTCAAATACTGGCCCGTGCGATTCGGATCCACGTAAAGTTGTGATCGACATGTTACGTGAAAAAGGAGTGGCAACGACCGCAGCGGCGGGCAATCAAGGATCTAACGGCGCGACCAATGCGCCAGCGTGTATCTCTTCGGCAGTTGGCGTGGGTGCTACCAATGACGGCACGACTGTTGCGTCATTCTCAAACTTCGCATCCTTCATGGATGTCATGGCGCCCGGCGTTAATATCCGCGCTGCTGATCCTGCGGGTGGTTTACGGACCTTGAGTGGTACGTCGATGGCAACACCGCACGTTGCTGGTGCCTACGCTGTCATTCGGTCTGCGATGGGCGAGGCCGCTCTCGACGAGATTGATACGGCAATATCTGTCACCGGGTTAGATGTATCGAGGACGGGGCAGAATTTCACCTTGCCTCGAATTCGGGTGCACCAAGCGATTCTAGAACTGCAGGGCATCAACATTAAGGTGTTTAACAACGTTATTGGATCACGCACCACGGATGTGGGTGAGTCCTTTATCCGTCTTCATAATTCCTCGTCTGAAACAGGCCGCGCCCGCGTCACCTTGCGCGATGCGGAAACGGGCGCACCGCTCGGGCGTTGGACGAGTCCTAATATTCCGGCACATGCGTCTTTTCAGTTTGACGTCAGCCGACTCGAGTCCGAGGCCGAGGCCGATACAGTCATCGCCCGCGACGACCGCACTTATTATAACTTGGTGGTGGAGTCGGGGTTTGACGGCTCTATGCAACACGTTCTTTGGCAAAGAACTGCAGGCGTTCTATCAAATATGACCAGCTGTCCCGACGGTGTGTCGGGGGGCGAGCGGACGCTTCTCAATGTCCATAGCCCCAATATTTTACAGTATCCATCCGCCGTTCGCGTTTACAACGATAGCGCTTCAGCCAGCAGCGGCGTATTGGAAATCTTCAATGCGACGACCGGTGAAGCCGTTGGACAGTGGACGTCTCCGCCTATTGAGGCCGGTGCTGCCTACGAGGCGTCTTTGTCGGAGATCATCACCGATATCGAAACCGGCGGCGAAACGAACGACATCGCGGATAGTCTGCCAGCGCATCTTAACGTTGAGCTTTCCAGCGACTTTAATGGCTATCTGCAGCACACTATTCTCAACAGACGCTCCGAAGTTCTAACGGACATGTCTGCCAAGTGTGCGCTCGGTAACAACAGCTAATAGTCACCGCGCGCTGCTGCAACGCATTAAGTCGTCACCATGCCCTGCCCGGTTTTGATGAGTTCCTCCGGCGCGACTTCATCCCGACGCTCAGGAATTTCTACACCGCGCTGGCAGGCTGGCCGTTCAGCCATGGCTTCGTGCCATCTTTTGACGTGGTCTAGCCCGTCGATCGAAACGCCTGACCAATCGTGGGTACGGACCCAGGCCCAGTTCGCGATGTCGGCAATGGAATACGCGCCCGCCAGCCATTCATTGTTGGCGAGGTGCGAATCCAACACCTCGAATAGACGTCGACTTTCATTTTGGTAGCGTGCGATCGCCGGTGGAATTTCTTCAGGGAAGTATCGAAAGAATACGTTCGCCTGCCCCATCATCGGGCCGATCCCACCCATTTGAAACATAAGCCACTGCATAACCAGTGACCGACCATTGACGTCGGTCGGCATCAGGCGCCCGGTTTTTTCGGCGAGATAAACCAAAATGGCACCAGATTCGAACACGGCAAAATCATCAGCATCATGGTCGATAATCACGGGGATGCGCCCGTTCGGATTGAGCGCAAGAAACCAGGGCTCCTTCTGCACCTTCTCCTTCAGGCTTATGGTCTTCACTGTGTAGGGCAGTTCCAACTCTTCAAGAGCGATTGAAACCTTGTACCCGTTCGGTGTTCGTGATGTGAGCAGTTCGATCATTGGCTTGTATCCTGGTTCATCATTTTCTATGTCCTCTCATTACACAGTATGCCCATGCGCTGAAAGGCTGCGGCGCCGTCAGTCGTCCAATCGTGAAGAGGCGTGTGGCGGCCCTAATCGGCGACGCCACGTTTCCTGAATTTCCGCCGGCGTGGTTGGCCGAACACCAGAGTGATCGGCAATTTGATAATTTCATATGCGACAAGCGCTAGAACGATGCCGATGCACACGTAGACAAGCGCATTTGTATCTAATGGAAGGGCCGGAACAAAATCGTTCAAAGTGCCGGCTATGATGCCGTCGTCCGCTTTGTTGAGAAACGTGAAGGGGCGTGAGAGCAACCCGGACTCAGAGATGGTGTCGTATGCCGATTGAAGCTCGTTAACCCGCAGGCTGGCGTCCGCTTCAAGTTCCTGCCTCACCGTATTGCTCATCGTTTGATAGCGCACACCGTTCTCGATGCGGTCCAAATTCAGCTTTGCTTCATCTAGATGGCCACCCAAGCGCTGGAGATATTGATTGATAAACGCCTGAACCTGGGAGGCCGCCATGCCCGCCGCGGCAGCAAGGCCTGCCCCAATGAGCATATCAAGTTTCTGTATGAGCCAGTCCAACGAACAACCTTCCCTCAGTGATCGTGCATCATACCGGGTGGGCGTCGTTCATTCCAATCCGCAGTGCACCGGTCTATAAACCGCCGCATAATGGATAATTGTGGCGGCGGCGTGTCGCCCGGATTAGGGCATACCCCCATGCGAGTCGATCAGTTTGATTTTTCGCTTCCGGCTGACCGGATCGCTGGGAGGCCAGTCAGTCCGCGCGACGCAGCGCAGCTGCTGCACGTTACGAATGAAAAGCTCACGGATCTCGGCGTGCGTGATTTGCCCGACCTTCTGGCCGATGGTGACGTCCTTGTGTTTAACGATACGCGGGTTATCCCCGCCCGCCTTTTCGGAAAAAGGGGCGAGATCGACGTCGAACTACTGCTCCACCGCGCTGAAACGGCGGAGATATGGCAGGCGCTTGCACGGCCGGCAAAACGGCTAAAGCCGGGCGATATCGTTCAATTCTCAGAGTCTTTTTCCGCCGAAGTCGTTGGCCGGGCGGACGACGGGTCCGTTCGGGTGAGGTTCGATTTGCAGCCAGACGCGCTGTCGGCGGCCCTACAGGAGCATGGCCACATGCCGTTACCGCCCTATATGGGTCGAGACGACGACGAGCAGGACCGTCAGGACTATCAGACCATTTATGCGGCGGAGGACGGGGCCGTAGCGGCACCAACCGCGGGTTTGCATTTCACCTCAGATTTAATGGACCGCCTCAAAGCGAAGGGCATTGCGACGTCTTTTATAACTCTCCACGTCGGGCTCGGGACCTTTCAACCGATGAAAGTCGACGACACGGACGATCACGTGATGCATCACGAGTGGGGTCATATCCGTGAAGATGATGCCGCATTTCTCAGCACCGCCAAGCGCGATGGTCGCCGGATCGTCGCTGTCGGGACGACCAGTTTAAGAACATTGGAGTCGGCCTCTGGTGAGGATGGGTCGATTCGCCCCTTCGCGGCTGAGACGGACCTGTTTATTGTGCCAGGGTATCGGTTCAAGGCTGTCGACGTTCTTATGACAAATTTTCATCTTCCTCGTTCGACGTTGTACATGCTGGTGTCGGCGTTCGCCGGGATCGATCGCATGAAGGCGGCTTACGCTCACGCCATTGAATCGGGATATCGCTTTTACTCCTACGGCGACGCCTGCTTACTTGATTGTGCGGATCGGCCATGACGGAGACGGCTTTTTCTTTGGCAATTGAAGCGACCGATGGTCAGGCGCGTGTCGGGCAGCTGCACACGGCGCACGGGGTTGTTGATACGCCAGCGTTTATGCCGGTTGGTACGGCGGCAACCGTAAAAGCGATGACCGCGGATACGGTTGCATCGACCGGCGCGCAGATGATTTTGGGCAACACCTATCACCTGATGCTGCGCCCAGGGTCTGACCGCATAGAAGCTCTTGGCGGTTTGCGGCGTTTTATGCGCTGGGACGGGCCGGTCCTGACTGACTCTGGTGGATATCAAGTGATGTCGTTGTCCAAGTTGCGCAAGTTAACGGAAGAAGGCGTGACCTTCCAATCTCATCTTGATGGCAGCAAACATATGCTGACGCCAGAACGGGCGATTGAAATTCAAGATCAATTGGATTCAACCGTCACCATGGTGCTCGATGAATGCACGCCTTTCCCAGCGACCGAAAAGGAAGCAGCGGACAGCATGCACCTGTCGATGCGATGGGCGGGTCGCTGTCGCGAGGCATTCGTGCAACGTCCAGGGTATGCCTTGTTTGGTATTGTGCAGGGTGGGGTCTATCCACAGCTCAGGGCCGAATCAGCGGCGGCGCTGATCGAAACCGAATTCGATGGCTATGCGGTCGGCGGACTTGCGGTCGGCGAGGGCCAAGATCTTATGTTTGATATTACGGCGGCAACGACCCCGCATCTTCCCGCCGACAAGCCCCGTTACCTCATGGGCGTTGGCAAGCCGTTGGATATTATTGGCGCCGTGCAGCGGGGCATCGATATGTTTGATTGTGTGCTGCCAACGCGATCTGGCCGCACCGGCCAAGCGTTTACCCGTTTCGGTACGGTGAACATGCGCAATGCCAGACATGCGGATGACCACCGCCCACTAGATGAGAGCGTTGCTTGTCCTGCTAGCCGCGACTACAGCCGTGCGTATCTGCATCATCTTATTAAGTCTGATGAGATTCTCGGGATGATGCTGCTGACTTGGCATAATGTTGCATTCTATCAAAAGTTGATGGCAGATCTTCGTGATGCAATTCGGAAGGGCTCACTCGATAGTTTTGCAAGGGCCTTCAGCGCCGATTGGGCACAGGGCGACATTGAACCGATCTGACTCATATACGGATATCAAGCTTGCGCTTATCGCTGAGGCGCAACGCTTGGGCTTTGATGATGTTCGTATCGCCAAGGCTCAGGTTCCGTCAGAGGTTTCGAATAATTTTGATGCGTTTATTGCCGGTGGTCACCACGGCGATATGGTATGGATGGCGGACAAGGCCGATCGACGACGCGCCCCTCAAGCGTTATGGCCGGAGGTGCGGTCGGTGATTTCGGTCGCGGTTAATTACGGATCGGCAGCCGATCCATTGGCGCTCTTAGATCAACCAGGCTCCGGTGCTATCAGTGTTTACGCCCGAGGGCGGGACTATCACGACATTATTAAAAAGCGCCTCAAACGCCTCGCACGCTGGCTGGTCGAGCAGGTCGAAGAGGCGGACGTGAAGGTGTTTGTCGATACGGCGCCTGTTCTTGAAAAGCCATTGGCGGAATCAGCGGGGCTGGGGTGGCAGGGCAAGCACACCAACTTGGTCTCGCGAAAATATGGATCGTGGTTATTCCTCGGTGAAGTGTTCACAACACTCGAGTTGCCGCCCGATGAGCCGGAGCAGGATCACTGTGGATCCTGTACTCGATGTCTTGATGTGTGTCCGACCAACGCCTTTATTGACGCCCGTCGCCTCGATGCCCGGCGTTGCATTTCCTATCTGACCATCGAACATAAGAGTCATATTGCCGCTGACCTTCGGCCACTGATGGGTAATCGAATCTACGGTTGCGATGATTGCCTCGCGGTTTGTCCCTGGAATAAATTTGCAGAGGTCGCGGCATCTAATGTCTTGAATTCGCGAATTGAGTTGGAGGCGCCTCAGTTAGCCGAGCTGGTTCAGCTTGATGACGCAGATTTTCGGACTCTTTTTTCTGGCTCGCCGATCAAGCGTATTGGCCGGGATCGTTTCGTCCGAAATGTCCTAATCGCTATCGGCAATAGTGGGATGCCCGGTCTCGGGCGCGTTGTTGAACCCCTATGTGCTGACGACTCTCCGTTGGTTCGGGCCATGGCCATATGGGCGCTAAGCCGTATATCTTTGGCGCGGGCCGTAGAAAAACGAGAGACTGAAATGGCGCAGGAGCCAGATCCAGATGTGAGGCGTGAATGGGCCGCATTCTAATCTTTGCAGCATTCGTGTGTTCAATCAGTTCCTTGGCCTCAAGCCAGGACGTCGACGTGTCGGAGCCCGGTGTGTCATTCAAGGATTGCGCTGACTGTCCGACGATGATCACGTTGCCGGCGGGCCGGTTCATTATGGGGACTGATGATCAGCGAGAGACCTACGGCCCCGCCCATGACCAAGTGGTGCTCAAGCCGTTAGCGATCGCTGCCACGGAAACCACATTCTTTCAGTACGAAGCCTGTGTCGCTGATGGCGGGTGCGCCGGAGATAAAAGTGACCACGGTTGGGGTCGGGATGCACAACCAGTCATCAATGTTTCGTGGCAAGACGCTGTCGACTATGCAGCATGGCTTAGCGCACGAACCGGTTTTGTTTATCGGTTACCGACAGAAATTGAATGGGAGTACGCCGTGCGCGCCGGATCGGTAACCCGCTATCCTTGGGGCGAGAGTGTCGGAGAAGGGAATGCAAATTGTCGACGGTGTGGCACGAAGTGGAGCGGCACCGGTGCGGCACCGGTGTCCCAGTTTCCCCCAAACGCCTTCGGCTTATACGACATGAATGGCAACGTGTCCGAATGGGTCGCGGACTGTTGGGCTGTGCGGCATCAGGTTATTGGTAAAGTCGGGGAGACGCCTGACACGTGTGCGACACGGGTCACTCGGGGCGGAGATTGGTACTACGTTCCAATTTTGTCGACGTCGGCGGCGCGGAAGCCCAACGCTCCAAACTTGTGGAGCTATACAATTGGATTCCGGGTGGTCCGCGATCTTTCAGAATAGAGCACGGCCCGCCGGCTTTTTGGCGGCTGACTGTTCGTTTAGGTCGCGGCGGCCAAAGCACGAGCCATTTGGCTTAGCGCTTCCTGATGGCGTTCGTTATCAATACTCGAGAAATTACGGGCGAGTTCAAGACACATGCGCTGCCGCGGCGCGACGACTTGTTCGTCATTGTTCTCAAGGCCATCAAAGAAATAGCTCACGGGGACACTAAGGACCCGGGTGATTTCATATAACCGTCCGGCCGAGATTCGATTGATCCCACGCTCATACTTATGCGCCTGTTGATAGGTTACCCCAATCATATCGGCCATCTGTTGCTGGCTGAGTCCCATCATGATGCGGCGTTCTCTGATGCGCGCACCAACATGCTTATCAATATCGCTCGCCCGGTTGGCAGGCACTGTTCGTTCGCGCGGCAGTGTGGCGACAGCATCATTCGGTTGTGACATGGGTAACCCCTAAGGCTAAGTCTTTGGATACTCGTTCGACCTGCGCGCTCTCAACCGTGAGCAGCATTCGTCCGCAAGCAATTGACGTAACTTAGGGCTTTGCCCGCACAAACGCGCCAATCATTTTGTAAATAAATGTAAAGCTGAGGCGATGCTTTTAAACCAGGGGTTTAGTCGCCTTACCCTGGTCTGGGCGGCTCGTTATATGGCCGGAGGCTTGTGGTGACCGATAAATACGGGCTACGAATTTCGGGCCTTGATCAGCCCCTCAAGCTGGCTCTGCATCGCATCAAGCTGCGCTTTTAGGTCATCAACATTGCCGGGCGGACTGGATGGTGCTGTTGGCTCAGGCGGTGGCTCGGGCTGAGCCGCTGATTGTCCAGGCGCTTGCGATGCAAAAGGGGTCATCATCTTCATCGCGTTTTCGAACATCGCCATGTTTTGCTTGGCCATATCTTCGAACTGCTCAACCGGAAAGAAGCCTTTGAACGCATGCTGCATGGCATCGCGCATGCCGCCTTCGTTTTGAGTAAAGACGTCCATGCTTTCTTCGAGGTAACGGGGCAAAACGCCGCCCAGGGAATCACCGTAGAATCCAATAATCTGACGTAGAAACTTAACCGGCAGTAGGTTTTGACCTTTGCCTTCTTGCTCAACAATGATCTGGGTCAAGACCGCTCGGGTGAGGTCTTCTCCGGTCTTAGCGTCGACAACAACGAAGTCTTCGTTCTGCTTAATCATCTCAGCCAGATGATCGAGGGTCACATAACTCGACGTCTTGGTATTATACAAACGCCTGTTGGCGTACTTCTTGATTGTGATAACGCCTGAATCGGCGGACTTTGCGCCCATCGCCTGGGTCCTTCCTATCGGGTTCCGTTTCGGTCTTGGCCCCCTGATTGCATCGCTATTGTGCTGTGCACAACGTGACGAGTCAAAGTGTGCTTTGCACAATTTTTAGTGATCGGGATGCAGTTCTGGCCCCTCGTTCCTGAGGTCGATATAGTCCTCCACATGACGGATACGGTGGATATGGACGCGCTTGCCAAGCGTTACATTGAACTTTGGCAAGATCAAATGGCCCAGATTTCGGCCGATCCGTCGGTCACAGACGCCTGGCGGTCGGTCTTTGAGAACGCTGCTAAGAACCTAGGAATAGCCCCTGACGCATTCGCCGCATACACCGCAGCCTTCGCTGGGGCCACCCATGGAGCCAACAAGGACAGCGGCTCGGCAGGGCCCGAGGCCGCTGCCGCTGCATCTGGCGATGGAGGGGCTGACCTTGCAGATGTGCTTCGCCGGCTTGACGCCTTGGAGCGTCGGCTCACCGCTCTCGAAGCCGATTGAGCAGGCCATTGAGGAAGCGACCGGCAACTCGCTTGGGGATGTCCCTTGGTCTGAAGAAATTGATCCGACACTCTTTCTGAACGCTCTGACGCGTGCTGGTCAGGACAAACTCGCGACATTTGCCGCAGGCATATCGGCGTACCAGGGTCATGGTCATCGTCGCGTGGTGTCACCGCCCGAGCGCTGGGCCGAAGCCGGCACATTGCCAATATTAAATTACGGTGGCTCCCCCCATGGCCAACCAGTGTTGGTTGTGCCGTCCCTTATTAACAAAGCCTATGTCCTCGACTTGTTTGAAGACCGGAGCTTTATGCGTGCGTTGGCCGCCCGCGGCTTTCGTCCCTACCTGCTCGACTGGACCAGTCCGGATCACTTTGCCGCTGAAACAACTGTTGATGATTACATTGAGCGTTCTCTCATACCGGCGCTGGAAACCATTAAACGCGTCCACGGTCAGTCTGCTGTTCTGGTGGGGTATTGCATGGGGGGTACTCTGACCATCGCGCCCGCGGTGCTGCGCCCTGATCTTGTTTCCGCTTTGGTCCTGTTGGCCGCGCCATGGGATTTCCATGCCGACAGTGAAGGCCTGCGTCACTGGTTGGCGGTTTCGCGCTCTGGTTTTGAGGCGACACTCGACTCACTTGGTCAAGCGCCGGTTGATTTAATTCAGGGCTTGTTCGCTGGACTCGATCCAACTTTGGTCGGACGTAAGTTTCGATCTTTCGCAGCGATGGATCCCGAGAGCGACGGGGCCAAGCGGTTCGTTGTTTTAGAAGACTGGTTGAACGATGGCGTGCCACTGGCGGGACCGGTCGCGCGGACATGTTTGCTCGACTGGTATCTCGAGAACACAACCCTCAAACAGGAATGGCGGGTTGGAGCGACAGCTATTCGCCCTCAGGATATTAACTGTCCAACACTGGCCGTGATCCCGTCGCGGGATCGCATTGTGCCGCCGCGCTCGGCAGAATCTCTGGCAAACGCCATTCCCGGAGCGACTGTTCAGTCTGTGGCCCTCGGTCATATCGGGATGATGGCGGGCAGCCGCGCGGATAAAGAGGTCTATGAACCGGTCGCCGACTGGATTATTAATGCTGCATCGCAATAACTAATATCGCGCTGCGGCATCTAAACTCTAACAGAGTCGCAGGGCCATCTGACAGGACCAGCTATGACTGACATCGTTATCACTTCTGCCGTTCGCACCCCTATCGGCTCCTTTGCTGGCAGCCTTTCCGGTTTGCAGGCCTCTGAACTCGGGCAAATTGTAATTCAGGAGGTGCTGTCCCGCGCGCAAGTGGACGCCGCTGATGTGTCTGAAGTTGTGATGGGGCAAGTCCTCGCCGCTGGGACCGGTCAAAACCCGGCCCGTCAGGCATCCATTGCTGCCAGCGTGCCGAAGGAAGTTCCTGCGATGACCATCAATCAGGTCTGCGGCTCCGGGTTGAAGGCGGTTGCGCTTGGCGCCAGCGGTATTCTCGCCGGTGATAATTCCATCGTCGTCGCCGGTGGTCAGGAAAGTATGTCCAATTCTCCTCACTGCACATATTTGCGCAGCGGAACAAAGATGGGTGACACCCAACTCGTCGACACCATGATCAAAGACGGTCTATGGGACGCATTCAACGGCTACCACATGGGAACAACGGCCGAGAACATAGCCGAGAAGTGGCAGCTCACCCGTGACGCGCAGGATGAATTCGCGGCGCATTCACAGCAGAAGGCCGAGAAGGCGCTCGGTGAGGGTCGCTTTAAAGACGAAATCGTACCGGTGACCATCAAGGTCAAACGGGAAGAGAAAGTGTTTGATACGGATGAGTACCCGCGCGCGGGTGCGACGGCGGAGTCCTTGGGTAAGCTCCGGCCAGCGTTCTCCATAGACGGCACAGTCACAGCTGGCAATGCCTCTGGTATCAACGATGGCGCCGCGGCGGTCGTACTCATGACGGCCGATGAAGCGGCCAAACGTGGTCTCACGCCGATTGCGCGCGTGGCCTCCTGGGCGCAAGCCGGTGTTGATCCCGCCATTATGGGAACAGGACCAATCCCGGCCTCACGGAAGGCGCTGGAGAAAGCGGGCTGGTCCGCCAGTGATCTTGATCTAATTGAAGCCAATGAAGCGTTCGCTGCTCAGTCCTTGGCGGTATGTGGCGACCTCGGGTTTGATCCTGAAAAGGTCAACGTCAACGGCGGCGCGATTGCTCTTGGTCATCCCATCGGTGCATCGGGCTGTCGTGTCCTGGTGACTTTGCTGCATGAAATGCAAAAACGGGATGCCAAGAAGGGTCTAACGACACTTTGCATTGGCGGCGGCATGGGTATTGCCATGTGCCTCGAGCGCGCATAACCGCTGACCTTTCAGGTTATTCGGCCTCGTCTAGCGTTAACCCACCTCTGTCAGTAAGCTCCTCAGAAATTGCAGGAGCTTCGTCATGCGTTTTTCTACAGCCGCTCTAGGTGTTCTAATCGTCTGTGCGTTGGTGGCGCCCTTATCGGCGCAAGATAACGCACGTCCAACCGTCGATGACGATGGAACCATCCGCGGTTCTGTCGCAGCTGTACCGATGTCCAATTTTCTCAGTGAGAAAATCAGAGACGAGTTCGCACGCCGGTTGACGGACTCAAAACCACCATCGATGAAAGATGGTCTCGATGCTGTGCGGAAACGCTCCGACGATATGTCGAAGGAACAGCTCGATCACTGGCTTGAGATTTATCCGTCCTCAGTAGAAGAAACGATGATCGATGGCGTCCGAACGCATATCGTGACACCGGAAGCTGGTATTGCAGCGGGCAATGAGAACCGAGTGATGATCAACGCACACATGGGCGGGTTCATGTTTGGCAGCGCCTACGGCGGACAATTGGAAGCTGTTCCATTGGCCGGTCGCGCCGGAGTCAAAGTCATTGCTGTCGATTACCGCTTGGCGCCGGAGCATAGTTTTCCAGCTGCCAGCGAAGATATGGAAGCGGTTTATCGTCACGTTTTGAAGACAACGAAACCGGAAAATATTGGCATTTATGGCTGTTCAGCCGGCGGTACGTTAACGGCGCAGATTATCCCCTGGTTTATTGAAAAAGACCTACCACTGCCCGGGGCGATTGGTATTTTCTGCTCGGGCGCCATGGGAACCTTTTGGTTTGGCGGGGATTCCGGATCAGTGAGTTCATTGCTCAATGGGACGGTGCCGATCAGTCGAGAAGATTCGGCAGCTCAGTCGCGTAACTATTTTGGAGACCTCGACGTCAACACACCCACCATCACCCCGGGTTTGTTTCCAGACACACTGGCGCAATTCCCACCGACATTGGTGGTTACCGGCACCCGTGACATTGCCATGAGCAATGCCCTTGTCACCCATACGGAGCTTCTCAAGGCTGGTGTCGACGCAGAGTTGTTTGTGCAAGAGGGCCTCGGCCACGGACACTTCTTTTTGTTCCCAGGCACAGAGGAAGCGGCGACCGCCTACTCCGTGATCTGGAATTTCTTCGACCGCCGCCTCAGCAATTAGATCTTACTGTTGTAGAGCGCGCTTGCTGATAATGGCGAAGCGCCCGCACAGCAGTATGGCGGCCGCGGCTAGTCCGGTTGCCAAACCCCACCACAGCCCTTCCGGCCCAAAGCCGAGCGGAAAGGCCAGCGTCCATGCGACGCTAAAGCCAATACCCCAATAGCTCAGGGTGGCGAGCATCATGGGGATTCGGGTGTCTTTGTATCCGCGCAGCACGCCCGCCCCAATCGCTTGGGCGCCGTCAAAAATTTGGAACAGGACGCAGATCGATAGCAGTTCAATCACCAAGGCGATGACCACGGCGTCTTCGGTGTTGTTCGGATCAAGCTGGAACAGCAAAGCAAGTTCACGGGGCACGGCCAACATGATCGCTGCCGTCAAAGACATGATTCCGAGGCCAATGCCGAGCGCGATAAACCCAGCGCGCCGTGCCGCCGCCGGTAAATTTGCGCCCATGTGATACCCAATGCGTACATTCGCCGCTTGTCCGACGGCAAGAGGCATCATAAACGCGGTCGCCGCGATCATGATTGTCACCTGATGGGCGGCAAGAGCCGTCGTGCCGATGGTACCCATCAGCAGAGCAGCGACCATGAACAAAAGAGTTTCGACGCTAAAGAGCGCCGCGATCGGCCAGCCCAGCTTGTTGAGCTCAAGAAATACCGACCAGTCGATGGCAGCGATCAGGCGTTTTGGTTTTAGTGCTGGAGACATGATGATCGCGATGGCGGTCAAGATGGCGTTGACCCACACAATGACGGCTGTTGCTGTTGCCGCACCAAGGAAGCCCATTTCGGGCAGACCCCACACGCCGTAGATTAGCCCATAGTCCAACAGACCATTGGCGAATAGACCAATAATCGAGACGATCAAAATGAGACGCGGGTGGTTCATCGCCGACAGGTAAAACCTCATGGCCGCTAAGATCATGATTGCCGGTGTGCCGATGATGATGATGCGAATGTAAGCCGTGACATCTGCGGCAAGGCTAGGGGGTTCGCCGACCCACAACAGAAAGGGTTCGACGTTCCAGAGCATCAGGAGGAGAGGCAAGGTGCCAATAAGGGCCAACACGAGGCCCGCCCTAAAGATGGCATCGATCTGACTGGTGTCGTCGGCGCCGCGGGCGTGGGCAATCAATATCGCGATACTGGCCACGACGTTCTGGAACATGCCCGAGATCATAAAGAACACGGCTCCGCCAAGACCGCCTGCGGCCAGCGCATCACGGCCGACGGACCCGAGCATGATGGTGTCGGTTAACCCCATACCCATTTGCGCTAACGTCGCGCCAGCGAGCGGCAAGGCCAAATGAAGGGTCGCGCGTAGCTCTTGGCGCGTGGTTGGGGGGCTATGGGGTGATGGTGTCTTGGTCACGGCAACGGTCTTTCTGTAGGAGCGGCTTGGCAGCGGCTCCGTTTGGGACCGCTAAAGTTAAATTTGGGTGGGTCTACTCATCGATAGGTTGGTCGATTGAGCAACGTGGCGCCCGGGCATCGAGACGACACCGCACATAATTCGCGCGTTCGTCTCGCGTGCCACGACCGCATGCGGGGCGGTCGAAATCTGATCGAATTTTTGCATCAAACGCCCCTTCTAGAGGTTGCCGGAAAGGAGACGGTGATAAATTCCAAGTTGTAGAAAGTCAATGGCGGGCCACTCTATTGCGCCCTATCATGCCCCACAGATTTTGATCGCAAGACACGTTTGGAGACAACACGATGGGCACACGAACAATGACGGTTATCGCCATTCTCGGTGCGATCGTGGTGACTGTCCTCACAGCTTTATCAATTTTCCGCTCCGACGCCTTTCGGCTGACTTTGGCTGAGCTGCGAGAGGTCTATGCCACCGAACAGTCTCAGTTCATGAATATCGCCGGGATGTCCATTCATTACCAGGATGAGGGCGAGGGCTATCCCATCGTTCTTATTCATGGGTCCGAGGGTACGTTGCGCACGTGGGATGCTGCCGTCACAGCAATGAAAGATCGCTACCGCATGATCCGCTTGGAGCTGCCAGGGCGTGGTTTATCCGCTCAGGTCGGGCCCGATGAACTCGGTGATGGTGTGACTCTGCACGGTATGGTCATGGAGCTTATAGGCGAGCTTGGAGTCGACGGTTCGTTTCATCTGATTGGCCAGTCCAGCGGTGGGACTGTAGCGACCCGTGTAGCCGCCAATTTCCCTGATCGGGTTGAGAAAGTGGTGGTGATGAACATGCCGTCGTCGCCGGTCAGTGTGCCGCGTAGCGCACGCCCAAATGCCGTCCGCCGCGCGATGATATTGAACGACGATTACTTACAATTCCGCACACGCGGATTCTGGGACACCTATTACAGCTACCTTTGGGGTGCGCCTGAGCGGTTGAGCGATGAGCTGGTGACGTTGATGTACGACCAAAATCGCCGCGTGCGCGCGCCCATGGCGATACCGTTGATTCCCGCAAACTTCTCTCCAGAGCAGGCCAATAAAAATCTCGAAGGCGTGGTGGCGCCGACCTTGGTAATTTGGGCGATGGCAGATCCCGTGCTGCCGCCGAACCAGCTGGCCGCCCTGACCAGCCGCATGACTCAGGCCCAACTAACGATTCATGAACTCCCGACTGTGGGGCACTTTCCTGCGCTGGAGGCACCGGAGTTAATCATTCCACCGATCGAGGCGTTTCTTGCGGCGGACCAGGCAGTGGACGTCGAGCAATAAGCAGATTCAAACTCATCCCTGAGGTTCATCTCCTTCTACGAAAAGAAGGCACGCTCCTTATGAGTCGCCGATTTCAAACCGGGTACGAGGATGGCAACTACAGTTTGGTTGCCGGACACGTCGATGGTGAGGAAATATTCAGAGAGGCTATGGCCCGTGAGGCTAAAGAGGAGGCGGGCATTACGCTGAACGTCGATGATCTATCGCTGGCTCTGACGATGCACCGCAAAGCGGATGATGAACGCTTGTCGCTGTTTTTTGAAGCCACGACATGGTCCGGAGACCTGAGGAACATGGAACCAATTAAATGCGGCGACCTATCTTGGTTTCTCGTGAACGAGCTGCCGTCAAATACGGTTCCCTATATCGCAGCGGCGCTGCGTAGCGTTCAGGCATCTCATCGGTACGCTGAATTCGGTTGGTGACGTCAGGTCGCGCTTTGTGCTGCCACAGCCCGGGCGAGGGCGCAGAAATCTACGACGGAGATCTGTTCCGGGCGGAGAGTCGGGTCGATACCTGCGGTCGCGCATAGGGCATGGGCGTCGCCCAACGTTTTTAAGCTGGAGCGCAGCATCTTGCGGCGCTGGCCAAACGCCGCTGCGGTAACCTGGGTCAAGGTCGCGGCGTCGGCTTCTGCGACGGGGCGCTCTAAGGGTACGGCGTGGATCACCGTCGACTCTACTTTCGGAGGGGGTGTAAATGCTTCTGGCGGGACGTCGAGCGCGCGGGTGACCTTCCATCGCCATCCAGCGAGGACCGAAAGGCGTCCGTATATTTTTGTACCCGGTCCGGCGGCGATGCGCTCTGCCACTTCCTTCTGAATCATCACGGTTATAGAGGTGAAGGCCTCTGGCTTGGAAAGCCAGCGGACCAGAAGTTCAGTGCCAATATTGTATGGCAAATTGGCGATCACGCGCCGCGGCGTCTCGCCAAGGGTCGAGGCGTCCAGTTTTAGGGCGTCACTCTTGACGACCTCTAGTTTGCCGGGCCATGCCGCTGACACCTGTGCAAGCGCATTGAGGCAGCGTTCGTCTTTTTCGATGGCGATGACCGTCGCGCCCTCGTTGAGAAGCGCCCGGGTCAGGCCGCCTGGTCCAGGGCCTATTTCGATGGTGGTGCCGGTTGATATGTCACCGGCGATGCGAGCGATCCGAGCCGTAAGGTTGAGGTCGAGCAAGAAATGCTGGCCCAATCCCTTGCGTGGTGTCAGTTCGTGCTCGCGGATCACATCACGTAGAGGCGGTAAGGTGTTTGCCATGCTGAGGCTAAGACTGCGCGCGGGCGCTGGCGATCTCGGCGGCCATGCGAAGGGCCGCGACGAGGCTATCGCACCGCGCTTTTCCAGTACCCGCCAAACTGAAGGCCGTGCCGTGGTCCGGCGATGTGCGGACAAAGGGCAATCCCAACGTCACATTTACGCCGCCATAGAAGTCTAGGGTTTTAAGCGGGATCAGGGCTTGGTCGTGATACATGCACAGCACCGCGTCTGCGCTTTCCCGGGCATCCGTGTGAAACAGCGTATCCGCTGGTAGCGGGCCGGTGGCGTCGATCCCTTTGTCTTGTAGTGCGGCGACAGCCGGAGCGATCACCTCAGCCTCTTCGTGACCAAACTTGCCGTCCTCGCCCGCGTGGGGATTGAGTGCAGCCACCGCGATGCGCGGATTATCAATTCCGAAATCCTGTTTCAAAGCGGCCGCTGTGATTGTGCCGTGAGTCACAATGAGGTCCGTGGTTAAGGCCTTGGCAGCGTCCGCATGGGAGAGGTGGATTGTAACCGGCACAACGCGGAGTCCATTGCGGACTTTCGCGCTGGCCAACATCATCACCGGCTGGCTGCCGGGCCCCGCAAGATGCCCGAGATATTCTGTGTGGCCTGGGTGGGCGAAGCCGGCGTCTTGCATGCTTGCCTTGTGGATCGGGTTGGTCACCATCGCCGCCGCTTGGCCGCTCTGCACAAGCATTACGGCCTTGTCGATCGCGCTAATGACCGCGGGCGCGTTGTTTGGGTCAGGTGTTCCCAACACGGCCGCCGCGGTTAACGGCGGGTCGACTGGAAGTACGGGGAGCGCCTTTGCAAAATGAACGTGCGCTTCTTCCGGGTCGGTGATTGTTTGAATGGAGCAATCAAGCTTGAGCGTGAGGGCTAGGGCTCCAAGGCGGCCTGGATCATCAATCACAAAGAAGGGGGGAAGCGAAGCGCGATGCTCAGTCCAAGCCTTCAGGAGGCAATCCCCGCCAACACCGGCAGGGTCTCCCATAGTCACGACAACCGGGGCAACCGGCCCGGACATTAGAGACGAACGTCGATCAGGGCTTGTCGGCGTAAATCCCGCAACCGCTGCCGTGAAACAGTATCGAGCTTCGCGCTTTCAAGTCGGGAATAGACCTGGTTCTGCGATGGCAGGCCACTATCTTCTTGGCGATCACAGACCATGACGAATAAACGCGCCCCGGCAATATCCACGGGCTGACTGACCTGCCCGACGGGCAAGGCCATCACCGTATCGCGTATCGCTTCTGGAAGGCCGCCGACCCGAATGAGGTCAACCGGTCCGGAGCCTGGGCCGCCAACTTCATCCGCCCAATCGTTCATCTGTGGGCAGCTGAAGATCTGGGTCTGAATCGCTGTGGTTAATTGATTGAGTCTATCCGGTGATAGCGCTGTCCGCCCAACCGTCGGGAGATAGATTTGGCTCAAGGCCACACCGGCCATCAAAGGTGAGGCCTCCGCCGTCGCTCGTTGATCGCGCAGCGCGAGGATGGTGTAACCGGAGGCTGTTCGAATGGGTTCAGACGTCTCGCCGGCTTTCATGCGGAGGATTGCGCGCTCAAGTTCAGGCTCGACGTCTCCGCTATGGGTCCACCCCAGGTCGCCGCCAACGGCAGCTGTTGGGCTCTGCGAGAATTGCTGCGCCAATGCTTGAAAGGGCGTGCCGCTTCGGGCGCGCTCCGCCAATTGCTGAGCCAGACCAAAGATGTCGGCCTCGCGCGACCCCAACCCTAATGGGAGGAATATTTCTCCCAGCAAGTACTCGGGCTTGCCCTGATTGGCTTTGAGGCGGTCAATAACCGTATTTACTTCTTCTTCTGAAACTGAAATGTCGCGAGCCAGAATTTCACGGACCACGCGAAGCCAAACCACATCCGCCTCGACCTGAGAATAGAATGTTCCAGAGTCGATCCCTTGTTCGGCGAGCATGTTAAAAAATGCGCCGGACGACATGCCGTTGTTCTGTTCGATAACCTGTACCGCAGACAGAACTTCATTTTCTTCGGTTTCAATTTCCTCACGACGCGCTTCTTGAAGCTTCAACTTTTCTTCAATGAGTGCGTTCATCACCTGTGGCAGAAGGCGCTGCCGTACTTCGACCGTGTCTTCGAGGCCAGACGTTATGAGGAACAACTGAATCCGGGATTGCACATCAAACAGCGTGATCACATCCTCATTGACCACAGCGGCAATACGCACCGCGTCTTGTTGAGCAATGGACGGTTGAGGGTTGGTGATCGCAAGAAGGCAACCAACGCCCATCAGGGCCGTGATCTTAAGGATCGAATTAAAAAGAAGGCGGTTCATTGCCGCGTCCAAGCCCCCGCTGTTCGTCGGTTATCATCTAAAAGCGGCCCTGTTGGGCCCTTGTGCGGCGTACCATACTCACCTGACCCGCGCCATTCCAGCCCGCATTGTATCTTGGGGTTTTCTGAGGTTTGCTGTGGGTTTTTCATTCCTGGTCTCAAATCCCGGCCATGATATAGTGAAAATCATGGCAACTCGACGGCACATTCGCGGCGCTCTCATCATTCTAATGGCCGCTTTTCTGATTCTTCCGCCCCTAACCAGTGCGGTTGCGGACGGATTTGGCGTCGATTTGACCCATCATCACTGTGAGTCTCACGGCGACGATACGTCCGCCAATGGCGCAGACGGTGATGATTTTGATCGCCATGGATCGGCTGAGAGCGACCCGTTTCACTGTGATCAGTGCCACATTGTTGTGGCCGCACTAACTGTCGACGTGTCGGTATCAATGCGGGCTGCGGCTTTGCTGCCCCAGCCAGATGTGATTCCCGTGCTGTCTTCGGTTCGCACCCCACCCGCCTTTAAGCCCCCCATCGCTTAATCAAACCAGCTGACGTTGGTTCATTGTGTCCTGGCCGAACGCGCTAGGACTGTATTTGCGATGCACTATGGGGTGCCCTTATGACCAATTGTATTCACTTTGGAGTCCGTCTCCACGTCTTGCTACGCCTTGTTTGTATTGCGTTGGTGCTTGGGTCTCCGACGATTAGTGTGGCTCAAACACCGCTGTCGCTGTCTGACGTGCTGTCTGACGCGCTCCGCAACAGCTCGGATGTGGCCAGGCTTGATCGCGATCTGGCATTGCGATTGGCCGACGCCATTGAGACCGAGACACGCACCAATCCTGAAGTTGAGGTTATGGCCAGGTATTCTGACAAAGGCGAGGGAGCTGGTCTCGAGCTTGAGTTCAGCCAGCCATTGCGGTTTTCAGATTTCACACTGCGTCCGCTTTATGCCGCCGCTATTCGGCAGGCCGCAACCGTTGAACAAGAAGCGGGCTTGTTCGATTTGGTCAATCGTGTGACCGAGTTGTATTTGGCCCATTGGGCCGCGCAATCTCGTGAGGCCATGGCTCGGAATGCTGTGGACGAAGCGACTACGGTCACCGATCGTATTGAACGCATTCGAAGCGAGCAGGTTCTGCCGACCGTTCAGTTCAATGTGTTCGTGCCTGAGGCGCTGCGCCGCCGCGAGGAAGCGACGTTACATGCGGCGGAACGCGCAGTCCTTGAAGCCCGCCTCGCTTTTGAAACCGGCGGCGACGGCCGCGCTTTCATATCGATAGCCGCCGCACCGTCGCCTTTGCCACCTCTTGAGCAGGTCGTGGCGTTCGCCGCGGACAAAGACTTCGGTGCACGCTTGGCGCGAGGCAGAATCACCGTCAATGAAGCCCGGCTCAGTGTGGCGGAGAAAGATCGGATGCCGTTGATCACGCCGCGCGTCAATTACGAAATTGACCCTGGTGGTGCGGACAGGGTTTGGGGGCTCGGCATTGCTGTTGAAGTCCCGCTGTGGGATCGCAACGGTGCAGAAGTGGCGAGAGCCCAAGCCGCCTTGCAACAGGCGCGGTTGCATCTCGCCCAGCTGAACGGCGGTGCGCGCGAAGCATTGGTTGTTGGCTTGTACCGTCAGGTGACGCTCCTCGATGCACGCGCGACGGCTTACAACACGAAAATCGTTCCGGCCTATCGCAAAACCTATCAGGACATCCGCGCTATCTATGACCAGGGTCAGACCGACCTTCTCGACCTTTGGCAAGTGCAGGCCTCTCTGCTCGATGCCGAAGAGGATGCGATTACGACTGTAATTGATGCGCTCACCGCACGCGTTGCCCTGGAGCGGGCGATCGGCGGCAAGATTGAACAGGTGAATTAGATGACCCAGGTATTCTTTAAAGTCTTAGTGGCAGCGCTGTTCTTGTCGTTCGCGGGCTGCCTCACCTCTATGACGGCGCCGGTGATGGCGCAAGAAGACGATCACGATCACGATCATGACGACCACGATGATCATGACCATGACCATGACGATCACGACGACGATGACGACCATGACGACGAAGCCGGAGGCCTACTCATATTAACGACGGCTCAGATGGCCAATCTCGGAATTGCAACTGTGAGGGCTGAGATTCGGCCTCTGCAAGACACCGTCGAATTGATCACTTCGGTCGAAGCGTTACCCGAACGCCAGGCTCACGTCAGTCCTCGTTTCGACGGCCAGATCCGAGATGTCCGAGCAACATTAGGAGACCATGTCAAAGCCGGGCAGCGACTAGTGGTTGTCGAACCTCTCATTGCCGGTGCGAGCACGCTGACATTGTCAGCGCCTATTTCTGGAGTGGTATCGGCTCAGTCGGCCCGGATTGGGCAGACCGTCGCCGCCACGTCTGTACTGTTCGAGATTTCTGATCACTCGCGCATGTTGTTGCACGGCACGATGATGGAAAGCCCCGACATCACCCGTATTCGCGCGGGTCAGACCGCGACGGTGCGCCTCGATGCGTTACCCAACAAACCGCTGGTGGCAGAGGTCGCCCGGTTTTACATGGCGCGCGAAGCCGGAACGGGACTGTTCACCGTTCATGCGGAAGCGGATAATTCGGACGCAATGCTCTACCCCGGCATGATGGGCACGATGTCGGTCGCGGTCGGTGATGCATTGCCCGGCATTGTGATTCCGCGTCGTGCGGTGCTCGGTGGGTTAGGCGATCGCTTCGTCTTTGTCCGTATCGGTGATGAGTTCGAGCGCCGGGCCGTTGTCGAAGGTCTTGTTGCCGGGGCGGATACGGAAGTTCTAGAGGGTGTGTTCCCTGGCGAAGACGTTGTCGTTCAGGGGCATTATCAATTGCAATACATGGGTGAGGGATCAGCGGGTTTGCCGACTGATGCCCACGCCGGTCATAACCATTGAGGCTGGTGCAATGTTAGATTCACTCATATCCCTGTCGATCCGCCATCGCCTCTTGGTGGTTGCGGTGATTGCCCTCAGCTTTGTTTACGGCGGCTTGGCGATTCAAAGCCTGCCCATTGATGTGTTGCCTGACCTTAATCGGCCGACGGTGACAATATTCACCGAGTCTGAAGGGCTGTCGCCCGAGGAAGTTGAGACCCTTGTCACGCGCCCCATCGAAGCCGCGGTCTACGGTGCCAACGGCGTCGTTCGTGTTAGATCCGCGTCGTCAATCGGCCTGTCGATCGTGTGGGTCGAATTCGATTGGAATATGGATATCTACGTTGCGCGCCAGATTGTTTCGGAAAAACTAAGCCAGGCGCGGGAAGCGATATACGGCCGGGTTAACCCGGTCCTTGGTCCGATCACCTCGATCATGGGCAACATTATGGCCATCGGTGTTACCAGTGGCGACGAAACCGACCCCATGACTCTCCGCACGCTAGCTGAGTGGGACATTCGCCAACGCTTGCTCGCGATTCCCGGTATTGCTCAGATTACAGTTGTCGGTGGGGCGCTGCGACAGTTTCAAGTGTTGATTGACCCGGACCGTCTTGTATTTCACCGTGTGCCGTTGTCGGCGGTGTTGGAGGCGCTGGATGAAACCAACCTCAACGCCACAGGTGGTTTCCTCCTAACCGATTATACGGAAGGGTTGATTCGTGTGCTTGGCCGAGCACAGACGGTCGAACAGATTGCGGCAACGATTGTACCACTGCCAGATCAACCGGACCGGCGTGTCGCCATTGATCAAGTAGCGGAGGTAAAGCTGGGTGGGCCGATGGCACCGCGTGGGGACGCGTCCATTAATGCTGATCCCGGTGTTATCCTGTCGATCCAGAAACAGCCGGACGCAGATACGGTCTCTCTGGTTGCAGCGATTAAATCCGAGCTTGCAGCCATTCAACCGACGCTCCCCGCGGACGTTGCTCTGCACGACGACATATTCAGTCAGAGCACCTTTATCGAAACCGCGGTCTCGAATGTGGAAGAAGCGTTGCGGGATGGTGCGATCTTAGTGGCCGTGGTGCTGTTTCTGTTCTTGTTAAACATGCGGACGACCTTCATCACCTTAACGGCAATCCCGCTCTCCTTGGTGTTGACGTTGATCGTGTTTCAGGCGCTTGGTTTGTCGATCAACACCATGACCCTTGGGGGCATTGCTATTGCCATCGGTCAATTGGTTGATGATGCGATCGTTGGTGTCGAGAACGCCTATCGCCGCCTCCGGCAGAATCGGCTTAAGGGTGAGCCCAAGTCGCCCATTGATGTTGTGCGGGATGCCACCCGAGAGGTGCGTGATCCCATCATCTTCGCAACCTTCATTGTCATTTTAGTTTTTCTTCCTCTCTTCGCGTTGTCAGGCGTTGAGGGCCGTATCTTCACACCGCTCGGCATCGCCTACGTCACGTCGATTGGAGCATCTTTGATCGTCTTTCTCACGGCGACCCCGGCGTTATGCGCCTACCTATTGCCACGCATGAAGCAGATGGACGATGAGAAAGAAGGTCCGGTGGTGCGGGCGATCAAGTGGTGTCAGGCGTTAATCCTGAAAGTTCTATTTCCCATCCGGTATGCCGTCTTCGCGGTGTTTGGTGTGCTGTTGGGACTTGGTGTATGGCTCACCGTTGAATTCGGCCAGGCGTTTCTACCCGAATTCAATGAGGGCGCGTTGAACGTTTCGGTGGTTATGGCACCGGGGACGGCGCTTGCTGAATCAAACCGTATTGCTGCTACGGCGGAGCGCCTGGTGCTTGAATTGCCCGAGGTTATTAAAGTTGGGCGACGGTCAGGCCGGGCGGAAAACGACGAGCATGCGGAAAGCATCAATGTCTCCGAGTTAGAGTTCTTCCTGCAGCCGTCTGACCGTCCGCGAAACGTCGTGATTGACGACATACGCGACCGTGTCGAGCAAATTCCCGGCGTGCTGACCAACATTGGCCAGCCCTTGTCGCACCGCATTGACCATGCGTTGTCGGGTGTGCGGGCACAGATTGCTATCAAGATTTTCGGCGATGATATGGCGGAGTTGCGCCGGCTGGCCCGGCTTGTCGAGGGTCAAGTCGAACAGGTTGAGGGGGTAGTTGATCTAAGCGTCGAGCAACAAGTGCTGACGGGGCAACTGCACATCCGGATTGATCGCGAGCAGATCCTTAATCGCGGTCTTACCGTCGCAGACGTCGCGTCCTATACGGAACTGGCACTCAACGGGCGCACCATGGGGCAGATTATCGATGGCATTCGAACCTATGACCTCATCGCTCGGTTTGACGACGACACGCGCGCAACGCCGGATTCGATTCGTGGGTTGCCGATAGAAATTGCGGAAGGCGGGTATGTGCCGCTTGATCTTTTGGCCTCAGTCGAAGAAGCGCTCGGCGCCAACGTCATCAACCGAGAGAACGGCCAACGCCGCATCATTGTCCAGGCTAACGTGTCTGGGCGCGATTTGGTTGGCGTGGTGCAGGACATTCAGGCCCGGATCAACGCCGAGATTGAAATGCCATCTGGTTACTTCGTGATTTATGGCGGCGAGTACGAAAGCCAGTCTGCTGCTCTCGAGGCCATTGTACTCCTAGCGGGCTTGGCCTTCCTTGGCATGTTCTTGGTGCTTTACGCTCACCTCGGTAGCATCAATTTTGCGCTACAGGTGATGTTGTCTGTCCCACTCGCGTTTGTTGGCGCAGTCTTTGGTGTGTGGATGACGGGTGGTGTGCTCTCTATTGCGACCGTTATCGGGTTTATTACGTTGACGGGCATTGCCGCGCGCAACGGCATTTTGATGATCAATCATTACCTCTACTTGATGCGCGAAGAGGGCGCGGCCTTTGATAAGGACATGATCACGCGTGGAACTCAGGAACGAATTATCCCGGTGCTTATGACGGCGCTGACGGCGATTCTTGCGTTGGTTCCCATCTTGCTTACGCCAGACGAGCCTGGTCGGGAAATTCTCCACCCCGTTGCGGTGGTTATTTTCTCCGGGCTGATTTCGTCAACATTACTAGACCTGACATTGCGGCCTTTGGTGTTTTGGACTTTTGGCCGTCGTGCTGCCACCGCAAAAGTCTCCAGCGGGCTTAGCCCCCAACCAGCAGAGTAAAAGGAAAGAGATAATGACGAAAACGTTTCTCGCATTCTTTGTCGCGTTGACCCTAAGTGTTTCCGCAAACGCCCAATCCGATCATGATCGCAACGATGACCATAGCCATTCAGCAGATTTTGGAACGATCGACGATGGCTGGATTGCTCTGGAAAATGTGTCTGCTCACATTCGCGCCGCGGTGAAGGCTGGCAATATGGGTGCATTGCACGGGCTTTCCGACGAACTGCTTGCTGTCACTGACGGCCTGGCTAGTTATGAGGATGATGTCCCGCAGTCGAATCAATTGCGGTTTACTTCAAGTATCAACCAGCTGCGTAGCCTCAGTAAGCGCTTGCACAGTGCTCATGACCGCAACGATGTCGCAGCGGCAGAACGCTTGGTCCCGCAGTTAAATGGCATGGTTCAGCTTCTGATGGTGAGTGCCGAGGGACAGTTGGGCTACTGATCGACGCCAACGCTGGAGGATAACCGAACCTCACCGATGGTCTTGAGCGTAAAGCGCAGGATCACCGAGAAACCGCTCTGGAAGTCGCGGTCTTCCGTGTTGTCGTCGGCAATATCCAATCCGAAGACAAAGCATTCATCTTCATACTCAATGCCAATCGATGAGCGGATCGAACCGCCGCCCGGCCCAAGATCTTCGCGATGGGACCCTTTCAGCGACCAATACTTAGACAGTCGGGTATCGAAGAAGGCAAACAATTCTTCACGCTCACCAAGTTCAACAATGGAAGCGTCGCTGGGCTTAATGAAGATGTAGTTGGCGCCGAGGCGGAACATATTCGTGCCTACAGACGCGCTGAACTCGCTGCGTTCCGTGCTGAAGTTCGATTGATCGAGACGGAAGCGGTATGACAGATCAAGGTAGCTCGATGGCCTGAGGGTCACATGCCCGACGTAGTCTGAGAAATGTCCGTTAAGCCCAGACTCCAGTGCGAACGTATTGTCTTTGTTAAAGCGATAGCTCTGCCCGACCATAACGTCGAGTGACTTCCCTGAATTTCCGTAGGCCGACCAGCGCAGACCGTAGTTGACGCGTGCGCCGCCTTCGACTCGGTCGTAACCGGAGAACCGCTGTTCAGAAAACAGGTTGGTGTCGTCAAATTCAAAGTCGCGGCTGTCCTCGTTAGGAATGGTGTTCGGGTTTTGCCCAGTCGGGCTGATAACCCCCTGGATAATGGGTTCAAGCTGCTGCGTAAGCGTGGCGCCTGAGCTGACCAGCGGATAACGCCATTCCACTGAGAGCTGCGGAATGGCGCGGCCTTCGAAGCCGGTAAAATTGGCACCGGTCACGGGATCAACGACATCGCGTACATAGTAGCCATCGCCACGCATCGTAGCGCGCAACGTGTACATGCCGCCCCTTGGGCTTATGTAAGGGACATGCCAACCCAGTTTGGTTGATAGCCGGGTTTGATCACTGCCATCTTCACGGTAGAGCGCCAGCGCGCTGGCATCGGCGGTGAAATAACCGCCGCCGCGCACGGGCTTGCCGACAAAACTATAATCGACCAGGGGGGCGATCAAAGGCGTTGAGCCTGCGGCAACGGTCCGGCGTTGGCGTTGGAAGTGGTAGGTGTTGACTGAGAAGTACGACTGGGTTCCGAAACGTTCGACAAAGGCGTTGGTGGTTAGCCATGTCGGTGCGTCGAAGTCGTAGCGCCGCAAGAACGTATCGTCGGATGCGAGATGAAGGTCGCCGCCCATGCGCCAACGCTCATCGATGTCCCAGCGTGCGCGCGCTTTGATGTGGCCACGGAAATCCTTGGGGTTGTCGTCGTCATCGACGACAAGACTGCCGAACAGGCTGAATTCCCCTTCCGGGAACAGTTGGCGATACTCACCAATCGCCCCTCGTCCTGCCGAGGAGGTGTACAGCGGCGTTAACGTGGCATCTTTGTCGGGCGCAATGTTCCAATAGTAGGGCTGCGCGTATGAAAAGCCGAGGTTGCTTCCGCCACCGACGGCTGGCGCCAACAGCCCGGACCGTCTGTCCGCTGTGGGATCGGGATGCGCAAGGTACGGCGTATAGAAAACGGGAATTCCAAGTAGTTCGACCCAAGCATCGTTGTAGGTCATCAACTGGTCGTCCTGATCGTGGATGACCTTACGAGCTTTGATCTGCCAGACTGGCTCACCGTCGCAATCTAGGTCGCAAGCGGTGTACACCGCGCGTCGGAGTTCATTGACGTTGCCTTCTCTGCGCCGAATGAGCCGGGCCGCCATGCGGGATTTGTCGGCGAGCAATACCTGGACTTCGCGGGCGAAGCCTTCTTTGAGGTCACCGCTTATCTCTGCTTCATCAAAGAAGAGCACGCTGCCATTGGAATCAACCAGCGTGACGTTGCCCTTAGCGGTGACGAGGTCTCCGTTCTGATCATAGATGACGTTGTCGGCCAACAGGATGCGACCATCGCGCTCAATTTCGACGTTGCCGACGGCAGTAACCACGTTGGCGTTTTCGTCGAAGCGCATCTCATCCGCCAAGATCAGCGTTTGCTCTTCTGAGTCCTGTGCCGCGGCAGAAAACCCCCAAGACGCACCCACGAGCACAAAGACAGCTGTCGCCAGAACAGGCAAGATTTTGCGCAAAGTGATGTGACGCGTCGGACCGATATCAAAAATCATGGCTACGCTTAGACGGAACCGGGGTGTGGACGCAATGAAAAGGGTATAAATGGCCGTAAAGAACCCGCAGACAGGGCTAGAAGACCGAGCCCCAACGGTACAAGAGCGACGAGATAGACGAGGGGTACGAACAGTAGATTTTTGGAGGCAAGACTGGCAGCGCCGAGGCCTGCGGCTTCAATTATTATGAGACAGAGGACGGCGACGCTGATCCTTTTGGCCTGTCCGTGCTTGTCAAACGTGCCGGTTAGGATAAAGGCCAGGGCGACGGCGGCCAGCGATAGATTGAGGACCGGATTGATCAAACGCTGATGACCTTCAACCCGCAGACGGCGGATATTTCTCGGTTTGATCCCGTCTTCCTCGCTCAACGAAAATAGCTCCGTCGTGGAGCGTTCGCGATTGTCGGTAAAGCGGGCATCGCCGGTGGACTCGATTAATCCGAGGTCCACGGTGTAGCTATCGAAGTAGAGGAGGGTGAGATCACCACCGCCGTTCTTTAATTCTTGGCGGCTGCCTTTGGACAGCATCACCCGAGGTCCATCAGGTCCTGACACAACCGCTCCGGTTTCAGCCATCATCGTTATGCTTTTGACTTGGTCTCGTTTGTCGTGGACCAGCAGGCCCCGCAGTTCTCCCTCAGGGCTGCGTTCTCGGACATATACGGTGAGTCCTTTACCCACTTGGTTAAAGGTACCCTCGCGCAACATCACCTGTGAGACGTCATTGCGAACCGACCACTGCAGTTCTTTAAAGGCGCGAACCGATATGGGGCCGTAGTACAATGTCAGAGCGTACCCCGCCGTCATGGCGACAATTGCGGCCACCGCGGCCGGTGCAGCCAATCCCCATCGGCTTATGCCAGCGGCTTGGGCAACCACGAGCTCACGATCGATCGTCATTTTGTTGTAGACGAAGAGAACAACAAGAAAGAGCGCGATCGGCAAAATGATAACCATGACATTGGGCAAGAGTAGCACCGTCAATTCCAGCCAGGTTCCGATGGACAGCCCTTTGTTGATGATCAATTCGATATAGCCGAGCGATTGCGTCAGCCACAGGATGTAGGCAAGCACCCCGGTAACGATCAGAGTGCCGACAATAAGTTGGCGAAGGATATAGCGGTTCAGGCCGGTCATGATGCGCGAAGTATAGGGTGCATGGGTGGTCCGGCAAACACTGGAAGACGGGTTTTTGTATTGAAAGTCCAATGACTTATGTCGCGTTATCCCCGCCCAGGGTGGCATTTTTAAGGCAGAGTCCCTAGAGTTTGGCTGCTCAAAGGTGAGGTGATCGTCGAATGCCGAATCAGATCAAGGCCAGCTTGCTTGGCCTCGCGGTCGTTGTGATGGTTGCGATTTGCCCATCAGCGGATGCGACGGAGGCCCGTTGTGCGAGTGCCGCAGACGTTGATGCGTTTGCCATCCGTGACTTACAAAGTCGGTTGATGGTTGCGGGCTTGGCCTGCGGCCAGCGAGCGCCCTACAACGCATTCGTCGCCATTCATAAGTCGGGTCTCGATCGCTCCGCCCGTCAATTGATCGAGTATTTCCGTGCCAATACCGGCGGCGTTCGCGCTTTAGACGCCCATGTGACCCGCGCCGCCAATGCTGCTTCGCTCCGTCATGGTGAAAGTCAGGGTGCCTATTGCGCACAAACGGCACAGTTGTTTCGCGACTTAGTTGGCGGGTCTAAACGGTCACTCAGTCAAGTTGCTCGGAACGCGAAGCTCAAGTCAGTGACTAAGCCCGTAGCCTGTACGGCAAAGGCGCCGACCAATGCCGACGCCCTCGTGATTGTGGATTCAAATTCTATAACCGAGTAGAGAGACCAACCTTTTGCGTTGGCTCGGGTTTGTCTTTCTATTCGATCACGATTTCCACGCGCCGGTTTTGCGGCTCGCGGACGCCATCATTCGTGGCGGCGAGGTTTTCAGATTCACCCTTCCACATTATGGCAATTTCATTTGTCGGAATGCCCAGACGGATCAGCTCCGCCCTCACGGCCTGTGCTCGGCGTTCCGACAGACCTAAGTTGTAGGCCGTCGACCCCGAGCGATCCGCGTGACCAGTCGCGGCGATCCGGACTGCGCCTTCCCGGTTTGCGTAAGCTTGAGCGTCATTGACGATCTGTTGCGCTGTAGTAGTGAGGTTCGATTTGTCCCAATCGAAGAATACGATGAACTTTTCTGGCAGTCTCGGTGCTGGAGCAGGGGCCGGTGGCCGCGGAGCCGGCGCGGGCTGCGCCACTGGTGTTGGTTTCGGTGTCGGCTCCCACAAGTTAAACCGAAGCCCAACCATAATATTGTGAGACTGCGGGTTGTAGCGATCAACGGATGTGCCGCCGGTGGGCAGCGTCTCAAATCTCATTTTGCCGGACTGGACATACCGATAGTCAACGGTGAGGTTGACCTGTTCGGTCAGCGGCGCAGAAAAACCAGCAATGGCCTGCCACGTGAATTTTGTGTTTGACCCCTCATAGGTTGGTGTCCCAACACCGGTAACCGTTTCCCACTTGGTTTTGCCCAGGCCTGCACCAAGACCAAGGTACGGTGTGATAGCAGCATCAATGTCCACGTCCATGAGGATGTTGCCGAGCGCAGTCAATTGATTCTGGCTGCCGATGGCCTGAGGCCCGGCAAAGTCCTCAACGCCTGCTCGTCGAAACCCTAACTCGATCTCGGCACGCATCATGTCACCGAAATCATAGCCAAAGTAACCGATGCCTACACCGCTATCGCCGAACTCAATTTCTGATCGGGTTGCGCCAGTATTGAAAGTGCGATCATTCGGTTGGTGAAGTCCAATCCCAAACCCCACATAAGGGCCTTGCTCTTCTGCCGTAGCGCCACTGCTCAATGTTAAGCCTGCGACGGCGATAATGACGGCGGACCAATCTGAAAAACGTGACATTTAGGCGCTCCTTAAGCGATGCACGGGGTGTTTAACCCACCTCATAGGCTTGGCATCTAGCATACAAAAAAATGTAACGCGTGGTGTACGCTAGTTGCCGTAGCCTGTCATGAGTCTTTCTGTACCTTGAGGTAACGCCATGCAATCCAAAAGGTTCCGTTTATCCATTTTAATTCTCGGCTTTGGCGTACTGTCGCGCATGACCACCGATGGTGCGCGCATCCACGTGGTTGAGCGACCGGACAAGGTCTTTGACTAGGATTTAGCCAACGACCTTACCAGGGTTCATGGTGCGTTTGGGATCGAGCGCGGCTTTGAGGGTCTTCATCAGATCGAGTTCGACAGGATCTTTGTAGTGCTCCATCTCGTCCACCTTAAGGCGGCCGATCCCGTGCTCGGCTGATATGGAGCCGTTCATTTCCGTTACGAGGTCATGAACAATCCGGTTCATGGCGTCCCACTCAGACAAATACGCGTCTTTGTCCATGCCGTCGGGTTGCGACACGTTGAAATGGACATTGCCGTCGCCGACGTGTCCAAACGGGCAAGGCCGCGCGTCGGGATAGGCTTGCAAAACAGCGGCGACACCGCGGGTGATGAACTCGGGCACCCGCGATACCGGAACCGAAACATCGTGTTTGATGCTGCCACCTTCATGCTTCTGGGCTTCGGGTAAAGATTCCCGAATACGCCAAAGGTTTTCGGCTTGGGCCTGGCTCTCGGCGATCACCGCATCAACAATAATGCCGTCCTCGAACGCCGCTTCCAGAAAACCCTCAAAACCAGCACGGAGATCAGAGTTGGGTCGCGACGTCGAGAATTCAATCAACGTGTACCAGTCGTGGGGCTCGCTAAGTGGGTCCGATACACCGTCGATGTGACGGGTGCAAAACTCAAGGCCGATGCGCGGCACCAACTCAAACGCGGTGACCGCATCGCCCGATAGAGCCCTCGCCCGATTAAGCAGAACTGTCACATCATCAAGTTTACTGAGCGCACAGAACGCGGTTTCGGTTTCGCGAGGCTTCGGGAAAAGTTTGAGTACTGCCGCTGTGATGATGCCCAAGCTGCCCTCTGAACCAACAAATAGTTGCTTCAGCGCATAGCCCGTATTGTCTTTGCCAAGGGCTCGTAGGCCGTTCCAAATTCGGCCGTCAGGCAGCACCACTTCCAAGCCGAGAACCAGGTCGCGTGCATTACCGTATCGCAAGACGTTGATGCCACCGGCGTTGGTCGCCAAGTTGCCGCCGATTTGGCAGCTGCCTTCAGCACCGAGGCTGAGAGGAAAGAGACAGTCCGCATCAGTGGCCTTGTTTTGAATGTCTGCGAGAATGCACCCGGCTTCGACGGTCATTGTGAAATTGGTCGGGTCGATGGCGCGGATTGTATTCATGCGCCCGAGTGCCAGGACAATCTCTGATCCGTTCTCTGACGGGACGCCACCGCCACACAAACCAGTATTCCCGCCTTGCGGCACGACACCGATTCCTTCCGCGGCACATAATTTTACAACAGCTGCCACTTCGTCTGTTGAATTAGGTCGGATCACGACACTCGTCGCGCCATGGAAAAGGCCGCGCTCTTCTTCCAGGTAAGGCGCAATATCGACCGCGTCCGTCAAACAGGCGTTTGCACCGACAATGGCGATAAAGCGATCAAGAAGGGGTTGGTCGAAGGGCACGGGTATGGGCTTCTTTTCGGTCCTGAGCGGTCTTTAGTTTGATTTCTACGGATACTCTTAGCGACCCTTGGCGGCTCGCCGCAAGCGATCGTTGATCGCAAGTCCAATTCCATTGTCTGGAATTGGAGCAATGGCCAACCCATTGAACTGCGATGGATTGTCCATTTTCCTGAGGGCCGCGAATAGGGTCGAGGCGGCTTCAGTCAGATCACCGCTCGGGCTAAGATCAAAGTCGGCGTATTTGGCGCCACCAAAAGCGATAAAGGCCTCACCATCATGGGCAGCATCCGCGTTCAACCGCACCGGCAAGCTGGGCGCATAATGTTTTGCTAGCTGGCCAGGCGCACTGATCGGTGCATTCGGAAGGGCCTGATCTTCAACATCTCCGATCACGGCCGCGAGGGCGTCTGCGCTGATCACGCCAGGCCGGAGTATGCGTGCCGATTCCGTTGTTAAATCCAGCACCGTGGATTCAAGACCTGCGCGGCAGGGGCCGCCGTCGAGTATGATGTCCAACGAGTCGCCGAGATCTTTGGCAACATGCTCGGCCGTTGTGGGGCTAACGTGGCCAGACGGGTTTGCGCTCGGGGCAGCCAGAGGCCGGTCTATGGCGGCGAGCAACGCGGCCGCGACTGGATGGTCTGGCTGCCGCACGGCGATAGTATCTAGACTAGCGCTGACCTGTTTTGAAATGGGGCAGTCGGTTCGACGTTGCAGGACCAGGGTTAAGGGCCCCGGCCAAAAGGCTTCGGTTAACGCGTCGGCACGATGATCAGGCGTTGCCAGCTGCTCGATCCAGCTGGGCCCCGCGACATGCACGATGAGTGGGTTAAAGGCCGGTCGGCCCTTTATTGCGAAGACTTTAGAGACGGCAGCGTCTTGGGTCGCGTCTGCGCCAAGTCCGTAAACTGTTTCGGTCGGGAACGCGACTATTTGGCCGGAACGAAGATGATCGACGGCTGCGGCAATACCAGCTTCATCAGCCAGTCGTATTGTCACGGCGTTCCCGCGGCGAGAAATGTGCCATTGAGATAGTTCGCTGCTTCTTTTTTGTAGATCATGTCGTCGCCGTCGAACGTTTTGATGCTGCCGCCTGCCGCGCGTAGAACAGCATGGCCAGCGGCGATATCCCATTCACACGTTGGACCAAAGCGGGGATAGAGATCAGCTTTTCCTTCTGCGACCAAGCAGAATTTAAAGGACGACCCAATCGCAATCATTTCTTTAACGTCATGGCTGGCTAAAAACGCGTCCATATCATCTTTGACTTGGTGCGACGCGCTGCCAACCACAGTAATCCCATCTTCGGGAACGGAACGCACTGCAATCTCGGACCGCTCGCCGTTCCGTTCGACGATTGCTGATCGCGCGCCATTTTCTGGGCAGACAATCCCACGATAGAGGATGTCCTTCGCTGGCGCATAAATCAGACCGAGAGCGGGAACACCATCAATGATTAATCCTATGTTGACGGTGAAATCACCCCGCTTGTGGATGAATTCTTTGGTGCCATCCAATGCATCGACGCACCAGAACGTTGTGCCGTCGAATTCGGGAAACCCATTGGCCGCGCATTGTTCTTCAGCAACGACAGGGATGTCCGGCGCGATCTCGTCTAGAGCTTTTAGAATAATCTCTTCCGACGCTTCATCCGCTAGGGTGACTGGAGAATTGTCCGCCTTAGTCTTGACGTCAAAGTCAGATTCGTAGATCTCCATAATGGCAATGCCGGACTCACGAACGGTGCTCTCAAGGTGGTCTGCGTAGGATTGCAACGTCGCAAGGTTGAGCGACTGCGTGGTCATAATTCCGTGTGTCCGATCATTCCATCAGGCTGCTTTGGTCGAGGCGCGCTGAATCGCCTGCCATATTTTGAGCGGCGTCATTGGCATTTCGATATCGCTCACGCCAAGTGGAGCCAGCGCGTCAATCACTGCGTTGGCGACGGCCGGTGTTGATCCGATCGTACCTGCTTCGCCAGCACCTTTGGCTCCAAGCCGATTGCTCGGCGACGGCACCTCGGTGTAGTGGAAATCAAAAGGCGGAATGTTATCTGCACGCGGCATGATGTAGTCCATGAAGGAACCGTTCACCAATTGCCCAGTCTCATCATAGACCGTCTCTTCATATAAGGCCTGACCGATACCCTGGCCCGCGCCGCCAAGAATCTGGCCCTCGAGCATAAGTGGATTGAGGATGCAGCCGATGTCATCTTCAATGACATAGTTAATGAATTCAATTTCGCCAGTGTCTTGGTCGATTTCGATTTCACAAAGGTGGCAGCCATTGGGAAATGTCGGCGCGACCGGTGGTTGCTCGACGACCGTCACAAGTCCGGGTTCAACGTCGTCGGGGCGGAGGCTGTCATCGAAAGAGGCCTTCGCGACATCAGCCAGCGATGTGGTGCGATCTGTGCCCGAGATGCGAAAAGCGCCGTCCTTAAACTCGATATCGACTTCCGCGGCTTCCAACAGATTGGCCGCAACCTTTTTGCCATTTTCTATCAGAGCTTCGGCCGTGGTCACGACGCCAGAACCGCCTGCGGCTAGGGCGCGACTTCCGCCTGTTCCCATGCCTTGCTCAATGTCATCCGTGTCGCCCATGCGGACTTCGACATCATCCATCTCGATGCCCAGGGTCTCAGCAGTCAGTTGCGAGAACGTGGTCTCTTGGCCTTGACCGTTATTTTGGCTTCCGCTTTTCACTAGCACTTTGCCATTCTCGTCGACGGATAGCCGCGCGTACTCGGTCGGACCGCCGCCGCAGGCTTCGATGTAATAGCTCATACCTAGGCCACGCAGTTTGCCTTTGTTCGCGGCGTCTTGGCGGCGCTGCTCGAACCCGGACCAATTGGCCCGTTTCATCGCCAATTCCATCAGCTTGGTGTACTCGCCCGAGTCATAGGGCATGCCGAGCGGGGTCTTGTATGGAAAGGCTTCGGGTTTAATAAAGTTGCGGCGGCGCAGTTCGTCACCAGCAATACCAAGTTCGCGTGCAGTTTTATCGACCAACCGTTCCATCACATAAGCTGCTTCCGGACGGCCCGCACCGCGGTAGGCATCAACCGGCGCGGTGTTGGTCATAGTGACTTTAACGTCGACATGGGCGGCTTCCAAATCGTAGCACCCGCAAAGCATTCCGCAGCCCGCCATGGTCGGGATCATCGCCCCGAACTGTGAAATGTAAGCACCGACGTTGCCGAGTGATGAGACGCGAATTGCGAGAAAGCGGCCCTCTTTCGATACGGCTAACTCAGCGTGATTGATTTGGTCGCGGCCATGGGTGTCGTTGAGAAAACTCTCGGTACGGTCACCGGTCCATTTTACTGGACGGCCCACAGCCTTTGTTGCGAACAACGCGGCCAACGGTTCATTGAAGAGAAAGTTCTTCATACCGAAACCACCGCCGACGTCGGGGCAAATGACCCGGAGTTTTTCAACCGGAATATTGGCTGCTTTCTTGCCCTTCTTGCCAGTGATCCACTCGCGCAATTTGTGAGACCCTTGAGTCCCTGTCGTCAGCGTATAGCGGTCGCCATCATATTCGGCGAGCGCCCCGCGGGGCTCGATGGCAGTGGGCGCGATGCGATTGTTGACCAGATCAATAGCGACGATTTTATCAGCTTTGGCGAAGGCCGCCTCTGTGGCGTCTTTGTCGCCCATCGACCAGTGCACCAGCAGGTTGCCCGTGAAATCATCGAATAACTGCGGGGCGCCGTCTGCCAAGGCAGACTTCATATCGGCCACGACCGGCCGTTCATCGTAATCGACTTCAATCAGTTCGGAGGCGTCGCGGGCTTGATCTAAGGTTTCAGCAACGACCACGGCTACTGGCTCGCCGACGTAACGGACGCGGTCTTTTGCGAGAATGGGGCGATGGGGTGCTTCGGGCGCCGTGCCGTCGGGGCCGGGTGGAATGGAGTCGGCGGGCATGTCGGTAAATCCGGCGGCTTCCAGGTCCGTATTAACAAAAACGCCGAGCACGCCAACCGCGACTTTCGCGGCAGTCGTATCAATGGATTTCACGTCCGCATGGGCATAGGGCGAACGCAACACGGCCATCCAGCTCTGGTTGGGGCGATTGACGTCGTCGGTGTATTGTCCGGTCCCGGTCACGAAGCGTTGGTCTTCGATGCGCCGGATCGGCTGTCCCATTCCGAACTTGCCCATGGTCGCGTCTCCTATCGTAGATATAAGGTCGCCCCAGAGGGGCTTTGGCCACACAATACCTGCAGGAAAGTGACTGTCTAGGGGAACGAGACGGCGGTGGACCAGGCGCCCCCTTGTTCCCAGTCCTAGCGAACCCTAGGGTGGGTCACATCTTTAGAATTGAAGGACATGTCATGAAAGTATCGTTCGCGAAACTGGCCCGCCCCGCGTCTGGCGCTGTTGCGGTTGCCGTTGCTGACGGCGGCAAGCTCGGGAAAATCGGCCAGGTCATTGATCGCGCGACCGGTGGGGCCTTATCGGCAGCCATGAAGGCGGCCAAGCATACTGGGCAGGCTGGCAAAACGGTAACGGTCTATGGCCCGCCGCGATCAAAACTGACGACGGTTGTCGCTTTTGGTATCGGCAAGGCCAAGTCGATGACGGCACAGTCTATTGAAGAGGCCGGGGGAACGCTCTACGGCACGCTATCAAAAGAGCCGCGGGCGACGATCATCCTCGACGACGTTAAAAGCGCAGCTGTTGCGACAGCTGACATTGTCGCTGCCATCGCGTCGGGTGTCGCCTTGAAGTCCTACCGTTTCGACAAATACCGGACGATGGAGAAAGCTTCTGCAAAGCCGAAACTGAATTCCATATCTGTCGCAGTTTCCGACGTTGCTGGTGCGCGCGAGGCGTACAAAGTTCGCGAGGCCGTAAACGCTGGTGTTCTGTTAACGCGTGATCTTGTGAGTGAGCCGCCAAATATTCTGACACCAGTTACTTTTGCGGCGCGTGCCAAGGAGCTCGCCGGTGGCGGCCTCAAGGTGAAAGTCATAGGCCGTAAAGAGATGGAAAAGATGGGCATGGGCGCATTGCTCGGCGTTGCCCAGGGATCCATCCATGAACCCAAACTGGTTGTCTTTGAATGGAATGGGGCCGGCAAGAATGATCCAACCGTGGCTTTTGTCGGCAAAGGTGTGTGCTTTGACTCGGGCGGGATTAGTTTGAAGCCGGGTGCCGGCATGTGGGACATGAAGTGGGATATGGGTGGTGCAGGTGTTGTCACCGGTTTGTTTAAGGCGCTGGCGGGACGCAAAGCGAAGGTCAACGCTGTCGGCATTCTCGGCCTGGTCGAGAACATGCCTGACGCGAATGCCCAGCGCCCCGGCGATGTCGTGACATCTGCAGACGGTCAAACAATTGAAGTGCTAAACACTGACGCAGAAGGCCGACTGGTTTTGGCCGATGCCCTTTGGTATGTGCAGGAGCACCATAAACCAGACACCATCGTCGATTTGGCCACCTTGACCGGTGCGATTATTGCGGCCTTGGCTGAGCACTATGCCGGCTTGTTTTCCGATGATGATGATCTATCAGCGCAGCTTACGGACGCCGGATTGGCGGTCAAGGAACGCCTGTGGCGGATGCCTATCGGGCCTGAGTACGACAAACTGATTAACTCACCCATCGCCGATATGAAAAACCTGGGTGGTCGGTATGCCGGGGCAACCACGGCGGCTCAGTTTGTGAAACGTTTTATTCGCAAGGGAACAGCGTGGGCGCATCTTGATATCGCAGGTGTGACTTGGGCTGAGTCCGGCACACCCTTAGCACCAAAGGGTGGCACTGGGTATGGCGTCCGTCTGCTCGATCGGTTCGTTGCAGATAACTACGAACGCTGAGCGCTAAATCAGTCGTTAGCGGTTGGGCCGAGTGTGCTTGTCCATCTTGAACGCATAGACACAGTCCGCGTCGTCTTTAATGCCTGAGTCGCCCTTAGAGCCAAGGTCGGTGAAGAACTCTGCGATCTCTGCGGAACGGATATCAGACTCAGCCGTGCGGAACAGGCCTTTGTCGCCGTTCTTAATCTTGTGATATTTTGTCAATTCCATCTTCGGATTGGACGAAGTTGAGACGTACCATTCCTTATAATTGCCCCCGTGCTTGCCCATGAAGGCTTGGAAGTCATCAAGGATGTCTGATTTGGATTTCGCCATGTTTTATCTCTACATCTAGGCCCAGAAAGAGGGACTCGCTACTATAAGCGCTGGGGTTGGTCAAATAACAGTTGTGTGCACTCGTGCAAATTGCATCTTTTCCGATATGTGAGTGGGCCCTATCGGCTTCGGCTAACGGAACGCCGGCTCAATCTTTGATGCAAAGTTGTCTGCACGAGCTCTCTTCATACTCGAACGCCGCCTTATAGACATAAGTTGCGAATAAAGTCTGAATATCGGGTGGCTTATGGTTGCGCGGTCGCTGGGGCAGCGGTAAACGACAGCAATCTGCACCGCCCCCGTTTGAAAGCACGTCAATGCCAGAACTCGTTCGCCCCTTTGCCGCTCTCCGCCCTGCTCCTGATCAGGCGGATGCCGTTGCTGCGCCGCCCTACGACGTTTTGAATACGGAAGAGGCCCGCGTCCGGGCAGATGGCCGACCTAATAGTTTTCTCCATATTTCGAAGCCGGAAATCGACCTACCACCCGGCACGGACGTCTACTCCCAAGAGGTTTACGACAAGGGCGCGGAGAATTTGCGCCGCTTGATCGACGACGGCGTACTGATGCGTGAAGACAAACCCTGTTACTACGCCTATCGCCTGACCATGGGTAATCACACGCAAACGGGCGTTGCCATGGCGGCCTCCGCCTCGGCCTATGACGCCAACGACATTCGTAAACACGAATTTACCCGGCCCAAAAAAGAGGACGATCGGGTTAATCAAATCACTGCGCTCAATGCCCAAACCGGGCCGGTGTTGTTAGCCTACAAATCATCCGCTGCGGTGAAGGCTGTTCTTGATGCCGTCACAGTGTCGGCACCAACCTATGACGTCATCGCGGACGACGGTGTCGGCCATGCTATTTGGGTGATCAGTGATGACGCTCAAATTGCGGCGCTGACCGAAGCGTTCAACAGTATGCCGGCGTTGTACATTGCCGATGGTCATCACCGTTCAGCTGCTGGGTCCCGCGTCGCCAAAACCAAACCCGACGTCGAAAACGCGCAGTACTTTCTGACCGTTGCTTATGCCGATGATGAGATGCGCATTCTCGACTACAACCGCGTGATCAAGGACCTCAACGATCATTCAGCCGCTGACCTGTTAGCCAAGATTGGCGAACGCTTTGATGTCACCCGCACCGATGGCGAAGCGAAGCCGAGCAAGCCGACACAGTTCGGTATGTATCTCGATGGTGCTTGGTACCAGCTTGATCTCCATTCGGAGCATGTGCCGCAGGATGATCCCGTGGGTCGGTTGGATGTGAGTTTGCTGCATGCCAATCTTATTGAGCCGTTGCTCGGGATCGCCGATCCACGCACAGATGAGCGGATCGATTTTGTCGGCGGTATCCGCGGCTTGGGAGAACTAGAGAAGCGTGTGAACTCCGGTGAGATGGCCGTAGGCTTCGCCCTGTTCGCGACCAGCATGGCCGACTTAATGGCCGTCGCCGATGTCGGCGAAGTGATGCCGCCTAAGTCGACCTGGTTTGAACCCAAGTTGGCAGATGGTTTGTTGAGTCACGTGCTCGACTGAACCAAATTTAATGTCGGACCAGACTCCACACGTTCTTGTCATCGCCGGGCCCACGGCCAGCGGTAAGTCTGGGTTGGCGGTGCGTGTTGCCGAAGAACTGAACGGTGTTGTCATTAATGCCGACAGCATGCAGGTCTACTCTGATCTGCGCGTTTTAACGGCGCGCCCCACGGCGGAAGACGAAGCACGAGTTCCTCACAAACTTTATGGCCATCTTGACGGCGCCAAAGCGTGTACGGCGGCCGCCTGGGCAGCTGATGCGGCAGATCAAATAAAGGTAGCCGTGGCAGCGAAAAAAGTGCCCATCGTTGTCGGCGGCACCGGGCTTTACTTAAAAGCGCTGATGGAAGGGTTGTCAGATATTCCTGACATCCCTGTCGAGGTGCGGGAAGCCGCGCGGCGATTCCGGATCGAGCAGGGCAACGACGCACTCTACGCCAGCCTCAAAGAGAAAGACCCAGACGGCGCGGCCAAGCTCAAGCCGAAAGACCGGCAGCGTATCCTTCGGGCGTGGGAAGTGGTTGAGGCCACCGGCACGCCGCTTCATGTCTGGCAACAAAAGGCCAAGGCCAAGCCGTTGATCGAAGCGCGGTACATCAGCGTCTTGTTTCAGCCCGACCGCGAAGACCTCTATAGCGCCTGCAATAGCCGGTTAGAGGCCATGGTCGAGGCCGGTGCTCTCGACGAAGTTAAGGCATTGGTGGCTAGAGACCTTGATCCCGCGCTTCCTGTCATGAAAGCCCTGGGTATTCCTGACCTGGCGGCTTTCCTGCGTGGTGATAGGAGCCTCGAGGACGCTGTAACCAAGGCTCAGCAACACACACGCAACTATGCTAAGCGGCAAATGACCTGGTTTAGAGGTCAATTTAATGCGCAAGAGACGCTTGGCGCGCAATATTCAGAAAGTATTTTTAACGAAATCTTTCCTAAAATTCGTCAAAATCTGTTGACCTAAGCTATGGGGCTTGATAGTTACCCTCGCTTTCCGCCTCCCATCGGAGGCGGTTTGTCTTTTTATGGAATAGAAACGCGCCGAAACCCTAGATCGAGAGCGCGCAGGAACGGATTACGATGCCACGGGATACAATAGACGGCCGGCAGATGCTCGGCGCCCGCATAATTCTCAAAGCCCTCGAAGAGCAGGGCGTTGAGGTCGTGTTTGGGTATCCTGGCGGCGCTGTTTTGCCGATCTATGATGAGATTTTTAAGCAGAACCGTATCCGCCATATTCTGGTGCGCCACGAACAAGGCGCGGTTCATGCGGCTGAAGGTTATGCCCGTTCGACCGGTAAGGTCGGTGTGGTGCTAGTGACCTCAGGCCCCGGCGCGACCAATGCTGTGACCGGCCTGACTGATGCCTTGATGGATTCCATACCGGTGGTCTGTTTGACCGGCCAGGTGCCGACGCACTTGATTGGTAATGATGCATTCCAGGAAGCCGACACGATTGGCATTACCCGCCCGTGCACAAAACATAACTACCTGGTGAAAGATCCGAACGATCTGGCCAAGACGATTCACGAAGCGTTTTACGTGGCGCGGTCTGGTCGGCCCGGCCCGGTCGTGGTCGATCTCCCCAAAGACGTGGTCATGGAGAAAGGTGCCTATGCGACGGCACCGCGCGGGATCAAACGCCAGCAGCACAAAACCTATCGTCCGGCGCACACGCCTGATCCGGCGTCCATTAATGCCGTGGTTGATCTTATGGTCAACGCCGAGCGCCCATTGTTCTATACGGGCGGTGGCGTCATCAACGCTGGCCCAGGCGCGTCTAAAACGCTGACCGACTTGGTAAAGGATACAGGCTTTCCTATTACCTCGACGCTGATGGGTCTGGGCGCTTATCCGGCGTCTGGTCCGAAGTGGCTTGGCATGGTCGGCATGCATGGCACCTATGAATCCAATATGGCGATGCATGGCTGCGACGTGATGATCAACATCGGTGCGCGCTTCGATGACCGTGTGACCGGCAACCTGAAATATTTCTCACCCGGTTCTAAGAAGATTCATGTCGACATCGATCAGTCGTCGATCAACAAGAACGTCATCGTTGATATTCCGGTTGTTGGCGATGCCGGTGTGGCGTTGAAGGCTATTTTCAAAGCCTGGAAGGCCCGCACGACCCGTCCCAAGGCGAAGGCGATGAAAGCGTGGTGGGCTGATATCGAACGGTGGAAAGCCAAGGATTGCTTGAGTTACACCCAAACGGGGTCGGTGATTAAACCGCAGTACGCCATCCAACGGCTGTTCGAGCTGACCAAGAAACGTGACACCTTTATCACCACGGAAGTCGGTCAGCATCAGATGTGGGCGGCGCAATTCTGTCGTTTTGATAAGCCCAACCATTGGCTGACCTCGGGTGGTCTCGGCACAATGGGCTATGGCTTACCGGCCGCCATTGGCGCGCAAATTGGCAATCCCAAAGGGTTGGTGGTTGATGTCGCCGGTGAGGCCTCCATCTTGATGAATATTCAGGAACTATCGACGGCCGTGCAGTACCGGCTTCCGGTTAAGGTGTTCATCATCAACAACCAATACATGGGGATGGTTCGCCAGTGGCAGGAGCTTCTTCACGGCGGTCGATATGCTGAAAGTTATACGGATTCATTGCCCGACTTCGTCAAGTTGGCCGAGGCTTATGGTATGACTGGCTTGCGCGTGCAGGATCCAGCCAAAGTTGATGACACTATCAAAGAGATGATGGCGATTGATGGTCCGGTGATTGTCGATGTGTGTGTCGATCAAAAGGAAAACTGCTATCCCATGATCCCGTCGGGCGCGGCTCACAATCACATGCTTCTCGGCCCCGAAGATGAGGGCGAGCAAAAGATTACTGGAGCAGGGATGGCTCTGGTTTAGAGCCAAGCCCCAATTGGAGCGACTGCCGTGAGCAGCAATATATATGAAGGCTCGGTGCCGGTATCGGTGCTGAAAGATACGGACGTTTACCGCCACACCATTGCGGTGCTGGTCGACAACGAGGCCGGTGTGCTGGCGCGCGTCGTTGGCTTGTTTTCCGGTCGTGGCTACAACATTGAGAGCCTGACTGTTTCTGTCGTGGACGAAGACGCGCAGCTCTCGCGGATCAATTTGGTGACCTCTGGGACACGCCAGATTGTCGAGCAGATCAAGGCGCAGCTTGGGCGTTTGGTGCCGGTTCATACCATTAAAGATCTAACTGACGAGGGTCCCTCGGTCGGCCGTGAGCTGGCCCTGGTCAAAGTTGATGGCACCGGCGAAGTGCGGGTCGAAGCCCTGCGCATCGGCGACATCTTCCGTTGTAACGTGGTTGATTCAGCCCCTGACTCCTTTGTTTTTGAGGTGGTTGGCACATCAGAAAAGATCGATGCCTTTATCGGTTTGATGAAGCCGTTGGGCTTGGTTGAAGTGTCCCGAACCGGCGTCGCGGCGATTGCCCGTGGGGCCGGCGGTATGGTCGACGATGCTCTTCCCAAGCCAAAGGCCACACCCAAGAGGAAGAAGGCGACCAAAAAAGTCGCCAAGAAAGCCTCGCCTAAACGCAAAAGCGCCGCTAAGAAGGCGCCAACATCCTCCAAGAAGAAGCGTTAATCAGAACGCGAAGACCTCGAAAGGACGAAATTATGCGCGTGTATTACGATCGCGACGCCGATGTGAACATCATCAAGGGCAAGAAAGTTGCCGTCATTGGCTACGGCTCCCAGGGCCACGCCCATATCCTCAATATGCGCGATTCCGGCGTTGCCGACGTCTGTGTTGGCTTGCGGGAAGACTCCAGCAGCCGCAAGAAGGCTGAGGGCGAAGGCCTCAAAGTTATGAACCCAGCCGAAGCGTCTGCTTGGGCTGATGTGGTCATGATGCTGACCCCAGACGAGTTGCAGGGCGACATCTACCGCGCCGATATTGAGCCGAACCTTAAAGAAGGTGGTGCACTGGCATTCGCGCATGGACTGAACATTCACTTCAACCTGATCGAAGCCCGCAAGGATCTCGACATCTTCATGGTTGCGCCAAAGGGTCCAGGCCATACGGTTCGCTCAGAATACGACCGTGGTGCTGGCGTACCGTGTTTGGTCGCTGTCGCGCAGGATGCCTCTGGCAATGCCATGGATATCGCGCTGTCCTACGCGTCTGCCATCGGTGGTGGCCGTGCCGGGATTATCGAAACAACCTTCCGCGAAGAATGCGAAACGGATCTGTTTGGTGAGCAAGCGGTGCTTTGTGGCGGCCTGTCCCACCTCATTCGTGCTGGCTACGAAACCTTGGTTGAAGCTGGGTATGCCCCGGAAATGGCCTATTTCGAGTGCCTTCATGAGGTCAAGCTTATCGTCGACCTGATGTATGAAGGCGGCATGGCCGATATGCGCTACTCGGTTTCGAACACGGCTGAGTACGGGGATTATGTCTCCGGCCCCCGCGTCATTACTGACGAAACCAAGGCTGAAATGAAGAAGATCCTCACCGACATTCAGGATGGTCGTTTTGTTCGTGACTGGATGAGTGAATGTCAGGCTGGTCAGCCGAGCTTTAAAGCGACCCGGCGTAATTGGTCCGAGCATGGCATTGAGGAAGTTGGCGAACGGCTCCGAGCTATGATGCCGTGGATCGGTGGCGACAAGGCTCTGGTGGATAAAAGCCGGAACTAGAACGACGCATCTCATTAGAAAAAAGGGGCCGATATCGGGCCCCTTTTTTTGTGCCTATTTCTTAAGGACTTAAACGCAATTTAACCCTTTTTCGTGCTAAGTTATTGACTTCGTGGGTGGAACGTACTTTTAAGGCATCGGTAATGCCGGTTTTGGGGTGTCCAGAACCGGTTTCGAACAAGGATAAGCAGGTGATCAATCCGGTCACAAGGACACAAAACCACATCATTTCTGCCGATATTTCGGCGGACGTGTCTGCGTGTGGGCGTGTTTTGACCGTTCTCGGCCTGCTTCTCACAGACCTGGGTCTGCGACTTAACAGCCCCTGAGCGTCGTTCATTACGAGCGACTGACGTTCAGGGGATCAAGCGCAGCACTGTTGTCGCTCGAACGAGCCTTCGTACAAAAACCCCAGTCGTGAGAAATATAATGAACACCAACCGAGTCATCATTTTTGACACCACCTTGCGCGATGGCGAACAGTCGCCCGGCGCATCCATGAACCGTGAAGAAAAGGTGCGTATCGCTAAATTACTGGAAGCGATGCGTGTCGATGTTATTGAGGCTGGCTTTGCCATCGCCTCCCAAGGCGATTTTGAAGCCATCAAAGCCGTGGCCGAAGTTGTTAAAGATTCAACCGTGGCCAGTCTGGCCCGTGCCGCCAAAGGCGATATCCAACGGGCTGCGGATGCTATCAAGCCGGCCAACAGCGGCCGCATCCATACCTTCATCTCAACCTCGCCGCTCCACATGAAATACAAGCTGCAGATGGAGCCGGAAGCGGTCTATGACGCTGTCATCGATAGCGTCAAGTTTGCACGCCAATTTACCGATGACGTTGAATGGTCGGCGGAAGATGGGTCGCGTACAGAGCATGATTTCTTGTGCCGATGTGTTGAGGCGGCAATCGAAGCTGGCGCCAAGACGATCAACATCCCTGACACAGTCGGCTATTCGGTGCCCGACGAGTACAACAAGCTGATCACTATGTTATTTAACCGTGTGCCCAACATCGATCAGGCGATCATCTCGGTCCATTGCCACAATGATTTAGGGTTGGCAGTCGCCAACTCCTTGGCTGCAGTCCAGGCCGGAGCCCGGCAAGTTGAATGCACCATCAATGGTCTGGGTGAGCGGGCAGGCAATGCGGCTTTGGAAGAAGTCGTCATGGCCCTGCATACGCGCCAGGATCACATGCCGTTCGAAACCAATATCGATACGCAGATGATCACCAAAGCGTCCCATATGGTTTCCACTGTGACCGGCTTCCCGGTTCAGCCTAACAAAGCCATCGTTGGGGCCAACGCGTTCGCTCACGAATCAGGCATTCATCAGGATGGCGTTCTTAAACACGCCGAAACCTACGAAATCATGACGCCTGAATCAGTTGGCTTGAAGAAGTCCACCCTGGTTATGGGCAAGCACTCAGGTCGCCATGCCTTCAAGGAGAAATTGCGGGAGCTAGGTTACACGCTCGGCGACAATGCGATGAATGACGCTTTCAAGCGGTTCAAGGATTTGGCTGACAAAAAGAAGGATGTCTACGATGAAGACATCGTTGCGATCGTCGATGACGAGGTCCGCGACAATGATCACATCAAGTTTGTGTCATTGCAGGTGGTCTGTGGGTCCAAAGTTGAGCATCAAACGGCCGAGTTAGAGCTCGAAGTTGATGGCCAGATCGTAGCCACCACTGCCGAGGGCGATGGTCCTGTCGATGCGACATTTAACGCGATCGAGGCGTTGACCTATGACACGCAACATCTGCAGCTCTATCAAGTCCACGCGGTGACAGAAGGGACGGATGCGCAAGCAGAAGTGACTGTGAGGCTTGAAGAAGACGGCAAAACAGTTATGGGGCAGGGCGCCGACACAGATACCTTGGTCGCCTCGGCCCGGGCTTATGTAAATGCGCTTAACAAATTGATGGTCAAGCGTGAGAGAACGGCTCCTGAAGCGGTGGCGGTATAAGGCTTATGCTGCACGTTGACGCGAGTCTGAATTAGAGGGATACACGGGGCGTCCGGCGGTTTAGCCAAAAATGGCAGCCGTCCGGACGTTTCGAACGTTTACAACACGGGCGTTGGGACTATGGGTTCCAGCGGCAACGAATAGAGAGACAGAGTTTATGTTCGCGAGTTTGTTTGGGTGGCTTTCCGCCGATATGGCAATCGATCTTGGGACCGCAAATACGCTGGTCTATGTGAGGGGCCGGGGCATCGTCTTGAACGAACCCTCAGTGGTTGCTCTTCAGGAAGAGAAAGGCCGCAAGATCGTCCGTGCGGTTGGCAATGAGGCCAAGCAAATGCTCGGCCGTACTCCTGGAACGATCCAAGCCATTCGCCCGCTGCGCGACGGGGTCATCGCTGACTTTGAAGTGGCGGAAGAAATGATCAAGCACTTCATTCGCAAGGTTCACAACCGCAAGGGTTGGGCCAGCCCCATGGTGGTGATTTGCGTTCCATCAGGATCGACGGCAGTGGAACGGCGTGCCATTCAAGAATCTGCTGAGGCGGCGGGTGCCCGTAAAGTGTACCTCATTGAAGAGCCTATGGCCGCCGCGATCGGTGCTGGTCTACCGGTGACAGAGCCAACGGGGTCTATGGTTGTCGATATCGGCGGTGGCACGACGGAGGTCGCGGTGCTGTCTCTGGGTGGCATCGTTTATGCGCGGTCTGTCCGCGTCGGTGGCGACATGATGGACGAAGCCATCATCAATTACATTCGCCGTCACCATAATCTTTTGGTTGGGGAAAGCTCGGCTGAGCGAATCAAGAAAGAGATTGGCTGTGCCTGCCCGCCTGAAACCGGCGACGGCGAGACCATCGAAATTAAAGGCCGTGACTTGATGAACGGTGTGCCGAAGGAAATTATCATCAGTCAGCGCCAGATCGCGGAAGCGCTTGCCGAGCCAGTCACGGCGATTATCGACGCGGTCAAAGTGGCCCTTGAGCATACGGCGCCCGAACTGGCTGCCGATATCGTCGACAAGGGTATCGTGCTTACGGGTGGTGGCGCGATGCTTACCAATTTGGATTTTGTTTTGCGTCATGCCACGGGCCTGCCGGTTTCCATTGCCGATGAGCCGCTCAATTGTGTCGCGCTTGGCACCGGAATGGCCCTTGAGCAAATGAAGCTTATGCGTGGTGTGTTAACCTCTATGTACTAAGACAAGTACGTGGGGAGCCTATTAAACGCGATGGCATCACAGGTGCTCGCGTAACGGAGGGACGACAGTGAAGCAACCGACGGGACAAATATCCCGGCTAGGGACATTTAAGTACCTAGCGCAGCGGTTCGCCTTTCTCAGCCTGATTGGGCTGACCTTCGCCCTTATGCTCATTGGCAAAGCGGATACGGTCATCGTTGAGCGTGCCCGTATGGCTGTATCTGACGCGGTTACGCCTATCCTTCGTGTTATGGCCGAGCCGGCGGCTACAATTTCTCAGTTTGTCACAAACCTTCAAGAGCTTGGCGCAATCCGTGAGCAAAATGCTGGATTGCGAGAGACCAACGCCCGTTTGCTTGAATGGCAAGCCGTGGCCCAGAAGCTCGAAAATGAAAACCGCCAGTTACGCGCCCTGCTGGAGACGGTGAATGAACCAGCGGCGCGCGCCGTGTCAGCTCGTGTTGTCGCCGATTCCGGCGGTGCTTTTGCCCAGAGCGTGTTGATCACCGCGGGTGGTCGCGACGGGGTGGCCAAGGGCCAAGCTGTGGTAACCGGAGAAGGGTTGGCCGGTCGGGTCACACAGGCCGGCTTTCGGTCTGCACGAGTCTTACTCATTACCGACATCAACTCCCGCATCCCGGTTCGTGTTGGGGAAGCGGGAGATCGGGCCATTTTGGCTGGGAATAATTCAGCGCGCCCAAGACTAATTTACCTTGGCGTTAAATCGGCGATTGCGCCGGGCGACAGAATAGTGACGTCCGGTGACGCAGGCGCATTCCCCCCGGGTCTTCCTGTTGGCCGCGTGGTTGTCGCTGATGAGGCGTCGGCTGTGGTCGAACCATTTGTCGCACGGGACAGACTGCAATACGTCGAAGTGCTTGATTTTGGTTTGACCGGAATTCTCGCTGATACGGTCGGGGTAAAATGACGGGCATCGCGCAACGGCGGACGCCCTGGCAAAAGTTCGAAGCGCGCGCGCGCAATATTCTTCCCTTTGGTTTAACCGTAGTCGTGATGCTGTTCGGCCTCACCCCGACTTACGTGCCTGGTCTGTCGCAGATCACACCATTGTATACGCTTGTGGCCATTTATTTCTGGGCGATTTACCGGCCCGACCTGCTTGGTTACGGGCTCGCCTTTGCCATCGGCATCCTTGAAGATTTATTGACCGGTGCGCCGCTTGGCGTTGGTGCTCTAACTCTTCTGCTTACGCAGTGGGTGGTTTTCAATCAGCAAAAGTTTTTCCATGCAAAAACGTTTGCAATTACGTGGTTCGCGTTCGTGCTTGTCGCGTTCGGCGCGGTGTTGCTGAAATGGTTTTTCATTGGTGTCGTGGCCGACGGTGGCTTCACCCCATTTGGTGATTTGTTTGCGGCCTATCTCATTACACTCGCTATCTATCCCATAATCGCGTGGCTGTTTTCAAAAGCCCAAACCGGTTTGTTGGTTGAGCCATGATTATTAATCGTGACAACGATCGCATCCGTTTGTTCAATCGTCGCGCCGTGGTTCTCGGGGGTGGGCAATCATTATTGGTCTCAGCGCTCGTCGGCCGGATGTACTATCTGCAAGTGATCGAAGCCGATCGCTACCGGATGTTGGCGGAAGAGAACCGGATTAACCTGAGACTCTTGCCGCCACCGCGCGGGCGGGTACTGGACCGGTTCGGTGAACCCTTAGCCGTCAATCGGCAGAATTTCAGAGTTCTTATCGTCTCCGAACAAACCCGAGACCTGGCTGCCACATTGGACGCCTTGGCCGACGTTATCGATCTATCCGAGTACGACCGCGACCGGGTGCAAAAGGAAGTGCGCCGCCGCCGAAGTTTTGTGCCGATCACCGTGCGTGAAAATTTAGACTGGGAAGAAATGGCGCGCATTCAAGTGAATGCTCCGGATCTTCCAGGCGTCATCGTTGATGAGGGCCTTACCCGTCACTATCCCCAGACACAAACCGCAGCGCATGTGCTGGGTTATGTCTCAAGTGTCGACGAAGATGACTTGACCGGAGATCCACTTCTCCAGCTTCCAGGGTTTCGGATCGGCAAAGCCGGAATGGAACAAAAGTTTGATCTCGCTTTACGCGGCGCGGGTGGCACCAGTCAGGTGGAGGTCAATGCGGTCGGTCGTGTCATTCGCGAACTGGAACGAAAAGAAGGTGAAGCCGGAACGGATCTGATGCTCACGCTGGATGAGCGTTTGCAGCGGTACACCTCTGAACGGTTGGGTGCGGAAAGCGCAGCCAGTGTGGTTATGGATATCCATACCGGCGAAGTGTTGGTGATGGCGTCGACCCCAAGTTACGACCCGAACGCGTTCAACCGCGGCCTGACCCAGCGGGAATGGAATGCCTTGTCTGGTGATCCACGCGCGCCAATGACCAATAAGGCTATTTCCGGCCAATATTCTCCGGGGTCTACTTTTAAAATGATCGTCGCTCTTGCCGCGCTCGAGCAGGGCGCGATTACGCCGGAACAGACGGTCTCCTGTAAAGGGTATACGGACTTAGGGAACCGGCGGGTTCACTGCTGGGAAAAACGCGGCCACGGTGCCATGGATATGGTCCAGGCGATTGCCCAGTCTTGTGATGTCTATTTTTATGAAGTGGCCGGGCGAGTTGGTGTCGATCGAATTGCCGAGATGGCCAATCGCCTCGGCCTTGGTTCATCCACGGGTGTTGGTCTAGCCGGAGAACGCGCTGGTTTGATCCCCACCGAAGCGTGGAAACGCGCCACATTGGGTGAAACCTGGCAGAAGGGGGATACTTTTAACGTTGGTATCGGTCAGGGCCACGTTCTGACGACCCCGCTGCAGTTAGCTGTTATGACCGCCCGCCTGTCGACGGGCTTGGCGGTTGAACCGGTGCTGACCCGTCAGGTGATGATTGAAGAAACAGTGGTGCAACGGCCACCCCAAGCCTTTGCCGCTCTCAACCTCGATCCCGCTCATATTGCCGTCGCGCGGCAAGGTATGTTTGAAGTGTTGAATGGGCCACGTGGCACGGCGCGGGCCTCGAAGCTTAAGCTCAAAGACGTGCAGATGAGTGGCAAGACGGGGACGACCCAAGTCAAACGCATCACCATGGCCGAACGCGAAGCCGGTCTGCCCGATAGCGATGACGTTCCCTGGAACGAACGGACCCACGCTCTGTTTGTTGCCTATGCACCAGAGGACAATCCCCGCTACGCATTGTCCGTGATTATAGAACACGGCGGCGGTGGCGCTTCTGTTGCAGCCCCGATCGCCCGTGACATCATGACCGAGGTTTTGAAACTGGATCCGTCGCGCAAACCGCGCGTGAACGACGATCAAGTCGCAGGAACGCAGCCTGGGGCGCCGGCATGACCGATACAGGTTTTCTTGCCGCACGGTTGAGGCGGGGGGATATGACCCTCACCGAAAAGCTGTGGCAGATGAGCTGGTCTTTGGTGTTTTGGCTCTGTGCCATTGCGACCATCGGATTTTTCATGCTGTATTCGGCAGCCAACGCCAGCTTAGACCCCTGGACCACGCGCCAAGCCATGCGCTTCGGTTTGGGATTGGTGTTGCTGCTGACCATCGCGATGATCGATATCCGACTGATGATGCGCTACGCCTATCCGCTGTATGCGGTCGTTCTGGTACTGCTTGTTTTCGTTGAAGCGCGCGGTGTTGTCGGTGGTGGCGCACAGCGGTGGATCGACCTTGGCGCCATCAACCTTCAACCGTCTGAACTGATGAAGGTCGCCCTCGTGCTCGCATTGGCGCGTTACTTCCACAGCTTAAGTTTGGAAGATACTGGCCGGCCGACATTTCTCATCGTGCCGTTGCTGATGGTCTTTGTGCCCGTGGTTCTGATCCTGCGCCAACCTGATCTTGGAACAGCTTTGATGGTCGTTATGGGGGCAGGGGTCTTGTTCTTCATGGCTGGGGTCCGGCTATGGAAATTCATCACGCTGATCGTCGCGACACTTGCAGCCATACCGATCACCTGGCCGATGTTGGCGGGGTATCAACAGAACCGAATTCTCACCTTCATCAACCCAGAACGTGATCCTCTTGGCGCCGGCTATCACATTTTACAATCCAAAATCGCACTTGGCTCTGGCGGCTTGTTTGGTAAGGGCTTCTTGCAGGGAACCCAAAGCCACCTCAATTTCCTCCCTGAACAGCAAACCGATTTTATTTTCACGATGCTGGCTGAGGAAATGGGCCTGGTTGGCGGGGTCACGCTCATCGGCCTTTACGTCATTGTGTTGATTTACGGCTTTGCCATCGCCTTGCGCTGCCGGCATCAGTTCGGTCGATTGGTGGCGATTGGGGTGACGACCACCTTCTTCCTTTACGTCTTCATCAACGTCGCCATGGTGATGGGGCTTATTCCCGTTGTCGGCGTCCCGCTACCGCTGATTTCCTATGGCGGTACGGCCCTCCTAACCATCATGCTGTGTATGGGCTTGTTGATGAGTGTGTATGTTCACCGCGATGTTCAGATCGGGGTGCGCGGCGGGTACGACGACGGCTGATCTGGCCTTCTCCTGCCAATCCCCCACCGCGCATTTCCACCAGAGACGCCTGCCAGCGTGACGTCCGCGGCCTGTAGCCGCCTCTTCTAGCGGTTATCTCCGTGACCCAAAGCGGACACATTGATGTTTTCGATGTGCTGGACCTCAGGCCGCCCATAGCGAAATGGAACGGCATTCACACAATAAGGCTAAATCGGTCGTGCAGCGATTACGGATGCGTTTAACTCTCACATAGACTTTGCGGTATTTTCCCTCTGCCCTACTATCTTGCCCTGCCATGTGAATCGGGTTGCGGCGCTGAGATGATGCCCAAGATTCCAATTAGAATCTGATTGAATCAGTGCCACCAGCCCCGGGATAAGAGGGCAACAAATCATTACCTTCAAAGGCAAAAGGGTGAGCGCCGTGCAAACGCTAAATCCACTGAATAGGCAGTCGTCGTGGCTTGTCTCGCTCGCCTGCATGGCGAGCCTTGCTGCAGCATCGCCGGTTGCGGCTGCGGAAACCACCACGCTCGGGTTCGTGATCCGCGATTGGTTCACATCTGCTTTCAACAGCAAATTTCTCGATGAATGCCCTGCAGGTCTTGCGGTCGCAAACGATGAATTGTGGTGGCGTGGTTTATCCAAAGAAGAAAGGGCGAAGCAAACAGAAAACGGTCTGATACAAAATCTCGACCGTCAGTTTTCCACGCCGCGCCGCGGCCCCAATGGAGAGCATGTGTGCCATGATCCGACGGTGGTGACAGACCCACCGCTGCGGATCGTTGAGGGCAAATACTCCTTCGGGGCAAACATCGATGGCAATATTGATGGCAGTCCAACACCGAAGACCTGCTCGCACGTCAACTTCGCTAATCCTGATGATGAAACGCCTGGCATCGACAATCAGATGTATCGTTTGCTGGGATGCATCTACGGTTGGCGGCGCGGTGGACTGCCCGAGGCGAACGCCCATGAAATGCGCGGTACCAGCGGCCTGGGTATGATTCTCATCGAGGTTTCCGGTGTGACCGATCCGCGTAATTCCGATGACGTCACTGTCACCTTTTACCGCTCTATCGATCAATTTGCGCTTGCTGGTGATGGGCGCCCATTGCCTTACTCTAGTTACAACATAGAGATGAAAGACGGTAAGCCGCGTTATCGCGATTCTCTAAAAGGTTCAATCAAGGACGGCGTATTAACCACGCAACGGGGCGATGTAAGCCTACCGTTCTACGGCAATTATAATTTCTTGCATCCTGACATTCGAGACATGGACCTGCGTTTGGAAATATCAGACGACGGCGCTACGGCTGAGGGCATGGTCACGGGCTACTACAGCGTGGATGAGTTCATGTATTACATCGGCGGTATGACCGGGCATGTTTCGGGTGGCACGAACTGTCCGTCCATGTATGTCGCGGCTCATGAATTGGCGGATGGATATCCTGACCCTGAAACGGGGCAGTGCACACATTTGTCATCTGCTTTTGACATCGGAGCGTACGCGGCGTTCATTATCCATCCGGATAAAGAAGAGCAGACGGCGCAAAGATGAAATTCACCTCAAATCCAATGAGTGAATTGAATGCCTCAGGCTTGCGGCAGGGTGTGTTCGTTGCAGCGTCATGTTTGATGCTCACGGCCTGCGGGCCTTCGGAACCGGACATTAGCGGTGCGCCACCCGATATGCGCCGGCTCACCGATGCGCAATATGTGAACGCCATCACCGATATTTTTGGCCCGGAGATCAAAGCGGAGAGCCAAGCAGACCCGCTCCTGCGTACGGGTGGACTGCTTGCCGTTGGCGCACGCTCAGCCCGTATTACACCCTCTGGGTTTGAACGGTACTACGCCCAGGCACGCACGGTCGCGAAACGCGTCGTCAGCTCGGAAAATCGCGCTAGCATGTTTTCTTGTAAGCCGAAGGATATTACCGCCGCCGATGATTCCTGCGCACGCCAGTATTTCACCAAAGTGGGCCGGTTGCTGTACCGCCGCCCACTGACGCAGACAGAAATTGAAACCCCGACGAACGCAGCATCCGAAGCTACGAAAGTCAGTGGTGATTTTTATCGCGGAATCGCCGTCGGCCTAGCCGGTATGCTGACGACCTCCAAGTTTCTGTTCATTACCGACACGACCGAGCCCGATCCGGAACGACTTAGCCAGGAACGGCTGACGTCCTTCGCCAAGGCATCGCGTTTGAGTTTCCTGTTATGGAATACGACACCGGATGAGGCGCTTCTGACGGCTGCCGAAAACGGCGAGCTCGATAGTAAAGAAGGCTTGAAGCGCCAAGTTGATAGGCTCATGGCGTCGCACCGGTTGGATACAGGTGTGAGGGCTTTTTTCGAAGATTTCTTGCATTTCGATCAGTTCGACACGCTTGAGAAAGACAACATTATTTATCCGGCGTTCACCATTCAGGTGGCTGAAGACGCCAGGGAACAAGTTCTACGCACCATTGTCGATCACCTCATCCTGCGTGAACAGGACTACCGTGCACTCTTCACGACACGACAAACTTTTATTACTGGTGGTTTGGCGCGCGTTTATCGGGTCCCGACAAAACGCCCCGCTGAAGGCGCATGGATTCCCTTTGAATTTCCGGAAGACGATCCACGTGCCGGTATTCTCACGCAGGTTGGGTTTGCCGCATTGGCCTCTCACCCAGGTCGCAGCTCTCCGACGCTACGCGGCAAAGCAGTTCGAGAATCCATTCTGTGTCAGCAAGTTCCCGATCCACCGGGTGATGTCGACTTCTCGTTGTTCGAAGACCCAAATTCGCCAAACAAAACAGCACGCGAGCGTCTGACCGTGCACCGCACGGCACCAGCCTGCGCTGGGTGCCACAAGATCACGGATCCCATCGGCCTAGCCTTGGAAAACCTAGATGGCGTGGGTCAACTGCGCACCACCGAGAACGGCGCCCCGATCGACGCCAGTGGAGATTTGGACGGCACCCCCTTCACCGATGCGGCAGGTTTGGGACGGGCTGTTTCAACAAACCCAGCAACCACATCATGTGTCACGCAAAGATTGGCTTCTTATGCGTTAGGACGCAGCGCCGGCCCAGCAGAACGGGAGTACGTGAAGTACCTGGAACAAGGTTTCGCGGACGACGGCTACAGCATCCCTGCTTTATTACGGCGCATCGCCTATAGCGACGCGCTCTTTACGGTGTCGACGCCAACAGTGGATAATGTCACGCGCCAGTCGAAAGCCGATGACGCAACACAAGAAGAATTACAGGAGAAGAGATCATGAGCGTTCTCTTGCCGCGGCACCAAAGTCGTAGGCGTGTCCTTCGTGGGCTCCTGGGCGGTGGCGCCGTTGGCGTTGCGCTGCCATTTCTTGACTGCTTTCTGAACGATAACGGTACTGCGATGGCCGCCACCGGCGCAGCGCTTCCGGTGCGGTTCGGCACCTGGTATTGGGGCATGGGCCATACACCTGGACATGCTATTGCGGAGAAACGGCAGACAGGCCCTGGCATCGAATTCCTTGATGAGACCAAGGCCTTGAGACCGTTTGAAGACCAATTGAGTTATTTTGGCGGCTACGGCATGCCGTTGGACGGGCGTTCCAACTATACCCATTTCACCGGATGGGTCGGCACCCGAACGGGCACTGTTCCGCAACGCAACCGTGAGATCACAGACCCCACCCTTGATCTGCTCATCGCCGACCAGATCGGCAATGGTACTCGGTTCAAAACTATTGACGTTTCAAGCGTCGGTATCGGACGAGAAAACTACAGTGCGCGGAACACCGACAGCCGTTCGCAGGCTGAGGTGTCGCCGGTCGCATTGTATGCACGGTTGTTCGGTCCGGAGTTCGTCGATCCCAATGGGACGCAGTTCAGCCCCGATCCGATGGTGATGGTCGAGAAGAGCGTTCTGTCAGCGTTCATGGAAGAAAGCCGCGACTACCTGAAGACATTAGGCGTCACCGACAAAGAGCGGGTGGATGAGTATTTCACTTCGATACGGCAGGTGGAAAATCAATTAGCGTTGCAATTGCAAGAGCCCGAGCCCAACGAAGCATGCCTTGTTCCTGAGGCGCCCGACGCATTACCGGCCGACCGGTTGGCGCGGGTACGCGAAATGCCAAACGTTATTGAGACTCACAAGGTCATGTCGAAATTGCTGGCAATGGCGGTGGCATGCAACCAGACCAGAGTGTTCAACATGGTCTTTACCGACAACTTTGCCAATGTGCGCAAGCCGGGAGAGACCTACACGCACCATCTTTTGACCCACTCGGAAGTGATCGACCCGACGCTCGGGTATCAGCCGTTGGCCTATTGGTTTAACCAACGTGCCAGCGAGGGCCTCGCCACATACCTTGAGACTTTGTCGAGTATCCGCGAAGGCGATGGAACCTTGTTGGACAACTGTCTCATCTATTGTTCCAGCGAAACCAATTACGCCAAAGTTCACAGCATCGACGGCATCCCCATTTACTTCGCCGGTAAAGCCGGTGGGCGTATCAAGACTGGCCTGCATGTGGTTGGCGGTGGCGATCCCATCACCCGCGTCGGCCTGACGGCGATGAAAATCATGGGTGTTCCGACCCTCTCCTGGGGTACGAAATCGCTTAAGACCAACAAAGTTATATCGGACGTGATGGCGTGAGGGCACTCGCTGCCATCCTTTTTGTTTGGGGTGCGTCCGGTGGCGTTTGGGCACAAGAAGAGGCGACTCTTGATGCACCAGGTGACATCCGCATGGAGGAACGCGGTTATGGCTGGCTGCTGACCGACGTCAAGGACATGACCCTCTACACCTTTTCCCGCGACATAGACCCGACGAAGTCCGCTTGCGATGAAGAGTGCAGTGTTACTTGGCCGCCGCTGAAAGCGTCTGCCCCAATTCTCAAAAAGGCAGGAGCGGAGAGTGACTGGTCCACCCTGACCCGTGGTGATGGATCTCTTCAATGGGTGTTTCGCGGCAAGCCGCTCTACACCTTTAGCCGTGATGTCGCGCCAGGAGATGCCAACGGTGATGCCATAGGACGACAATGGTACGTGGCTAGGAAGCTCATTCCGATGCCGCCCGGCTTTGCGATTTTAAAGACAGAGCACGGGCAATTGTTGACCGACATCAATAGTATGACGGTGTACACCTCCGACGCGGACAAGGCTGATACATCGACCTGCGATGCCCTCTGCGCGCGGACGTGGCCTCCGGTTGAAGCGTGGTGGTCTGCGTCCACGACCGGTGGGGATTGGTCGGTTGTCACTCGCGAGGACGGCACCAAACAATGGGCCTACAAGTCCCAGCCCCTTTATCGGTATGCCGGGGACTTCAACCCTCGCGATATAGCTGGTCATGGCATTGAGACGCGACAGGCCGTTATCTTGGAACCACTGCCGCCTGTTCCTGACTGGATCACCTACCAGCAATCCGACGGCGGAGAAATACTGGCCGATCCACAGGGCAAGACCATCTACGCTCATAACTTCGTGCCCGGACAGTTCTCGTTTGTTCCGCGGGCGCCCGATGGCAAGGACCGTCCCTATGACTGGACCCCGGTTCTCGCCGCGGTCGATGATGGACCGGTTGGCTACTGGTCTATCGTCACCCATGAGGACGGAACCCGCCAATGGGCGCGCAGGGGCTTGCTGCTCTACACGAATAATCGCGATCTGGAGCCAGGAGATCTCAACGGGGTAAGGAGCACCGATCGCATTTGGCTTCCCATCACAAGATCAGGCCAAACCATGGCCGGTACGGGCGCATAGGTAGGTTTTGTATGTTGAGAGTGTTGCGGCCTAAAAAGTTTTTTGAACTACCGCTGGTTTTGGTTTTGGTGATGGTCGTGTGCGCGAGCGGCGCATCAGCGCAATCACCGACGGCGCCAGGCAATACATTATGTGGATACTTCTCACCGGACGAGAACGACGCCTCTGGCCCACCGATCTACTTCTACGCTGACATGAATGCCGACGAGGAAAGCGCCGTCACGGAAAGCCCGGGTGTCGCCCGGGCGGATTTTGTCCTTGAGCGATCCACGTTGAAGCTCAGTTGGAGACTCACTTACAGTGACACGACGTCGACCGCGACCGGCGTTCACATTCACGGCCCGCAAACACCAGGCGGCGAAGCGGGCATTGTTGTTGATTTGGCGCCGGACGGGATGACCAACCCGATCGAAGGCTCGGCCATACTCACCGAGGGCACCATGATATATCTGGTGCAGGACCGCCTTTACGTCAATTTACACACCACCAGTTACCCGGCGGGAGAGCTGCGTGGGCACGTCAAAAAAGCACGGCCAGAATGCTGAATGAACGACGTGATCAATATATTTTTCTACAGATTTGAAATTCTATTTCGAGATCTTCGATTTTATGGGTGTGTGCCCGAGCTTCACATGTGTGCTCGCCTATCCCTTGCCAGTTCCGCTGACAGGGCCTATAACCCGCCTCTTCCAGCGGGGTGCACTTTCATCCCCGTGACCCGGATGCTCAGGTGGGGCGCATAGCTCAGTTGGCAGAGCAGCTGACTCTTAATCAGCGGGTCGCAGGTTCGAGCCCTGCTGCGCCCACCAATATAATCAATGACTTAGCTTGATATTTCCAGTCATTCATTCCTTCGTGGGTTACATGCGGGTTACAAATCGTACCCAAAGTAACGTAACCGGGTGACCCCGGCCTCGTGAATTGAACTCAATCTGACCTCAACGCAGCCAATGGGCCGCGGGCCTACGCTTTCATATATTGTAAGGCGCGCTTGATGCCGGTCATCAGAGGGCCTGGCACAAGAGCCACGGTCCAAAAAAAAGCCTGGGGCCCGGCCCGCGTTCCTCGCACCGCGCCACGAACTTCGAGCGTCGCGGACCGAGGATCACGGACCGCGGCTCTGGGGGTTGGGTCTTCGTCCATGCTTCGGACCAAAGATACCGAGTAAATTCACATTGAAATCGAAGAGCTGAGATTTAGTGGCTATCTCAGATAATATATAAGTATTATTCGGCCTGAGAATTGGTTCGCTCAGAAATATCGCTGAAACAACGCCCCGGGTGGTTTGCCTCATGCGAAAACATTTGATCATTACACTTGTGTTTCTTGGACTGGCCTTACCTCTAGGCCAAGCGTGTGCTGACGATTTTTTAGAGGGCTTAGATGCCTATGCCGAAGGGGATTATTCAACTCAACACCCTCGACTAGTTTCTTCATAAACGGTTGCCGCGGGTTCATCAAAACAGACAAAGGCTACCGAAAGGTCCTGTTTCTTCTGTGCGACAAGCGCCGTATCAAAAGCAATCTCCGTCGCCTCTTTAATCGGGTATCGATAAACCCCCGTGCCAATCGCTGGTATCGAGATGCTCTTGATCCCGTGTAGCTCGGTGAGAGCAAAGATGGATTGGTAACAACGGCGTAAAAGTTCTGCCTCACCTCTCGTGCCATCCCAATACCGGGGTGAGACCGCGTGTATTACATGCCTACACGGTAAATTATATGCGTCTGTGATCCGCGCCTCTCCGGTTGGGCAACCGCCAATCTCGAGGCATTCTCTTTGCAACTCAGGTCCAGCAATACGGTGAATAGCACCGCATACGCCGCTCCCACCCATCAACTGCGTGTTCGCAGCATTTACAATCGCGTCGGTCGTTTGTGAAGTTATATCACCGCGCACAATCTTGATCATTTTAGTGGGTCACTCCAATGACTGAACGAGTTTAGTGCTAGAAAGTTAGCGGTTCCGGCGGTGGCATCGTACCCTCCTTTCCAATCATTAACTACTCGACAAGCCTTAAGTGAGGTTGGCTTTGGGAGGGTTCGAGAGCTTGTTGATGCTGGGGTTCTTCCAGCGGTGATGGTCGGATTAGTGGGGGCAGGTCTGGTTGCATCGCTCTCCTCTCCGCAAGGCGACGGTCAAATCTCCGAACCTTTGCTTCCCAAAGGTCGGGGTGGTCTTTCTTATTAATAGGTAAGTGAGGGCGGCTTTGCGAGGGTTCGAGAGCTTGTTGATG
>JABJAH010000007.1 GCA_018666155.1 Rhodospirillaceae bacterium
ATTGCCGACATCGTGTCGTTCATGCGTACGTCCTGGGGGAATGACGCGGCTGAAGTCACTGCTGGCCAAGTGGCCGGTTTGAGGGCGCTGACCGAACAAGCCGATGACCGGATGCCCGTCCTCAGAATGAAGTAGTCAGGCCAAGGCCGCGGAGCAAAAATCGCCGACTGCTGTGCACCACGCTTTGGTGCAGACGTCGACAGTATAGATGTTGCCATCTGGAATGACTTGCGTGGGGATATCCGGGATGAGGGGCAAAACCTGCTGGATGTTCGGGGTTTCCACGTCACGGTCTCCGTAGACAATAAGGATTGGACACGAGACCAGCTTAAGCCGCTCCGTGAGGTCGTATTTGTAAACCGCATGATAGGCCGATATTGAAGATGCTCCGGTCATGACCGCGGTCAGAAACCGTCTTTGGAAAATCTTTGGGTCGATCGGTGCTGCGACTTTCCATCGAGCCTGCCACAACTCAGTAAGGTGAGTGCCGTCTTCACGAGGCGGCGGGGGCGGCTTCATTTGGGGCTTGCGGCGGGAAGCCCCAGGAGCCAAGGGGGGGTGTAGCGGCGGCCCAGATAGGACCAGTGCGTTAACACGGTCGGAGTATTGGATCGCGAGTTGAATGGCAAAGGTCGCGCCTGTATGGGCACCGCAGACCGCGAAGCTGTTTAGGTCTAAGGCGTCGGCAACTTCTATAATTGACTGAGCGTAGTCTTCGGGCTCTAGAACTCTGTCGGGTTTGTCAGAAAGCCCGTAGCCGAGTGTGTCTAGCGCTATCGTTCGAAAATGCTCACCCAGAATTGGTAAAGCCGCTTCAAACATGTTGCCGGCTTGTGGTGATTGATGGAGCAGCAACAGAGCAGGCAGATCTTTCGCCGCTGCATCGTAGTAATGAATTTGCCCGAAAGACGTATCCGCATATCCTCTGCGGACAGGAGAAGTCGGTCTCACCAAGTCCCCTGGTCGGGCATAGACGCCCAGGGTTCTTCAGGCGGCAGTGGGCCGCCCTTTTGCAATAATTCGAAGGAAATGCCGTCGGGTGATTTGACGAAGGCCATGAACCCGTCGCGCGGCGGCAGATTGAGGCTTAAGCCTTTGTCCATGAGCTCCTGACAGGTGTCGTAAATATTTTCGACCTGGTACGCGACATGGCTAAAGTTGCCATATTTTTCGCGGTCAGCGGCGTCATGATAATACACCACCTCGATCTGGGCTTGATCATCGCCAGGCATAGCTAGAAATATGATGTCGCAGGGCCGTTGATGACCTTTAAAGCGCCGGACTTCTATCATGCCCATCTGGCCACAATAAAAATCCAACGCTTGAACAAGATCGGTAACGCGAACAGCGGTATGGAGATATTTCATATTGATGAATCTCCAATAAGAAGAAGTGTCGTTCGTTTATAGAACCGAGACTATTCGCCGACGTTTTCTCTATTGGCTGGCGGAATCCAGCTGACTTCGCCATCTTTAAACCGCTCAATGGCCGCCTGCAGTATCTCGTGGGCTTCGCAGCCACGCGGGCACAAGTTGGATAGCTTCACGAGGTTGGCGGCCGCTGAGGCTTGGTCACCAATCTTCAAGAACAACTCGCCTTGATATTCAAGGGCGCCCTTGTGTGTGGGGTCCGCGGCCAGGGCCGCGTTGTAATTCTCCATGGCTTCGTCATGCTTGCCCATGCTGCGCAGGCTATAGGCCTTTAGCGTTAGAGCTTCGGCGTTTTCTGGGTACCATTCGATGATTTCGAAATCGAGGTAAGAAATAGCTTTCTGATACTCTCCCGCATCAATCATCGTCTGAACTTCTTCAAAGTCGATATCATCTTCCAACGGAAAATCAACACCGGCAATGGCCCAGGCTTGGCTGGTCAGAGCACCAATCAAAACGGCGGCGGTCGCGCTGGCGGTAAAGAGTTTGGTAAGAGAGAAGGGCATGTCTTAGTCCTTTTTCGAGTTTTGTCTTTGCTGTGTCCTACAGCGTTATCTAGGTACACAAAACCCCGCACTCAAGCGGGGTTTGATGTCAGTCTAAATCTAGACTTATCGGCTCGCGAGAGCGGCCTATTTGTTTTCGCGGGTGAACGCGGCAGAGACAGGAAGGTCCCCTTCGCGCAGCAGCGGCGAATAGGTTAGGTCGATAAAGCGATCCCGGTCCTTCTGCCATTCCGCATCTTCCTCTGCCGTCGGCATGTAGGTTTCGATCATTTCAGCAGTGACGCCTTTTTCAGCGAGCAGAGCTTCGACGACCTTCATGCGGCGGCGGTTCGACCATACTTCCGCACCGAGTGCGATCAAGCTGGTCATCATATTGTCGAGAATCGGATTGCCAAGGAAAACGGCCCGTTCAACATCTGACGGGATGAAGTCAGAGGCGTAAGTGGGGCGATCAGTCTTGAGTTTGCTAGTGGCCATGGTTCCCTCTCTTTCGGTAAGGCAGACGCTCAGTTGGATTTAGAATAGTGCGCTCTTGGGAGGGGCGCAATTGCCGTTATTACTATGGTCATTGACCGGACCCGTGCTCAAAATTCGATAACTGGCATCTATCTCATTGTATTTATTGAAGAATATGGGTCATTCTCTAAAAGCTAGCCAGCGGGTTGGGTATACCCCCCTGGAGTTATCGACCCATCCACTGATGTTTGGGCGCACCAGTCGCCGGCCAGAGTAAAAATACAGCGGTATCATGGGGTGATCTTTCAAGGCCTGGGTCTCAGCGTCATAGGTCAATCTGGCGCGCTCATCCGGGTCGTTGGAATGCCAAGCTTTCAAAAAGAGATCGTTGAACTCTTTACTGTCGTACTGGGTAAAGTTACGCGAGGTCAGGTCTGACTGAAGAAACTGGATAAACGAAGCGGGCTCATAGTTGCCGGCAACATGAAGATAGCGAGCCACACTAAAGTTGTTATTCATGCGATCAGCAGCCAGCATTTTCCGCTCTGTATTAAACAATTCAGTCTGGGCACCAACTTGTTGCCACATCGCACCGATGGCTGCCGCTTGGCGGGCTTGCAGATCTTGGGTGTTGTAGCGGAGCGGAACGATGAGCGGGTTGTCTGGACCGAATCCCGCTTCGGCTAGAAGGCGCCGCGCTTCAACACGTCGATCATTCATGCTGAGGCTAGCGAAGTCTGCCTTCGGACGTGTCTTGTAGTTGCGAACCGTCGAAGGGATATAACTGTAAGCGGGCGCTTCGCCGGTGCGCAGAACGCGGTTGACCAAAGTTTCTCGATCGATAGCCATGGAGAGCGCGCGGCGTACACGAACATCGTCGAAGGGCGGGCGTTTGGTGTTGAACAAATAGAGCTCTGTCGTTAGCCCGGGTGTGACCCGAAGAGACTCCGGCATTGTTTCTTGAATCACGCTCAATTGATTGGGCGGGAAGAAAACCAACGCGTTTAGTTCTTCGGATTGGAATCGCCGAAAGGCCGTATTCATATCCTCTGACGGGATATGATAAACGACATCTAACTGAACGTTCTCAGCATCGTAAAAATAATCATTCTTAACCAACTTAACGTGAGAACCGGGCGTCCACTCGGCCAGTTTGAACGGCCCGTTGACGACCATGTTTTCTGGTCGAGTCCACTCCGTGCCATATTGCTCGACAACGCGTTTGGAAACAGGGCGGGCATCGATAGCAAGAATATCCATCAGGTAGGGCGCGGGATAGGCTAAACGAATGACCAGCGTATCCGCATCCAGCGCTTCTACACCAAGACTTTCGACGGGCATTTTGCTTTTAAGAACGGCTTCTGCATTAACGATGGGTGTGAAGTATTCCGCCGTGCGTGATGCTGTTGCCGGATCGAGCTGGCGGCGAAACGTATACAGAAAATCATAGGCATCCAGTGGCGTGCCATCTGACCACAACATCCCGTCACGCATATTAAAGGTGTATGTCAGGCCATCGTCACTGATGGCCCATGATTCGGCTGACCCTGGAACCGCGTCGTCTGCCGGTGATGTCGTTGCAAGGGCAACGAACATGTCGGTCATGATTGTGGATTCAAAGGCGCTTAGAAGTTTGTGCGGATCGAGACTCTCAGGGTCGCCTCCGCCGCCTCGGCGGAACACGCGCAAGTCTTGCGCAACGACCGAAGTCGTTAGCACGACGAAGCAGGACAAGACGGCGAGAATTTCTGTAAAATTGGTGCGGCGCGTCATATGTGAATCCTGATGTGAATCTGGGTTAATTATTGTCCGGCGGACCGAATGTTGAAATGCCCTCTGGTCCCACAGCAAGGCCGGCCACAATATTGCCAAATTGTTTCATCATGACTTAGGCGCCCCCTGGTTGGGACTATCTTATCGCAAGACTGAACCCTGCGTCATTGGGTATGGGATGGGAATTATGGGTTATTCGCACGGCTTTCTACATGTATTTGCCATCGCCTTAGTGATGTTCAGCGGATCTGTCTCATCTGAGGCCGCAAAGCTGGTCGATCAGAATGTCTGTATTCTAGAGCATATGGGCAATACCAGATCACAAACCGCGCGGACTCACATCAGCAGTGCCTGCAACTTTCTGTCATTGCACTCGGCGAGTTTAATGTTGAATCGGGAAGAGCGTGCGTATTCCCAATGCGTTCTCAAGTTTCTCACGGGCGTGGAGTCCAACACTAACGCACTCGAACTCGCGAGATCATGTCGACAGCTTGTCTGGGACGGTGTCGAAGTCAGGATAGAAACCTTCTCGCACCAAGGTTTTGCGCTGTCGCCATAAGATCGCACCGAGCTCAGCGGCGTGAAATTCTGGGTGGTACTGCACACCGGTAAAAACACTCCGCCCGACGGGGAACGTCGCCGCCTGTATCGGTGCCATATCATTCTCTGCCAACACGACTCCACCGGGCGGCAGGGTGGCAACCATATATTCGTGAATCATGGCTGCTTCGAAGACTGGCGCTCGTCCTTCAAATATAGGGTGAGCGCGCCAGGCCTCCGTCAACGCCAATCCATGTCCAATGCCGACCTCGCGACCTTTCGGATTGTGAATGACCGCGCCACCTGCGGCGACGGTCGCGATCTGAATGGCAAAGCAGCTGCCAAACCCCGACACGCCAGCATCGAATACGGCGCGGGCGAAGTCGATTTGACGTCGAACGGACGAGTCCTCTGTGTCTCTGACACTGACGACAGATCCAGTCCAGACGGCGCCGTCGAAACCATCCAACGCTTCGCCAGTGGGGAGGGCGCTGTCGGCATCGGCCGCATAAACCGTTTCACAGGATACGTCGGCACGACAGAATTTTAGAGTATTTGTATAAAGCTCAGCGGCGACCGTCGCGCCGTCTTCCACTAGCTTCTCGCGCACCCGCTTTGGGTAGCCGTCGATGATAAGAACGCGTGGTCCGGTCACCGGCTCGGTTAGGGATGTTGGCGCAAGGCATCAAGCCGAATGCGCTCATTGAGCATGTCCATGACCGGACCTGGCGTGGAGTCAGCGCATCCCTCTTGGATCATTTTTCCTAAACCGGCCAGGCTGCCATCATTTAGCGTTGCTGTTCCGTGCATGTGGTTGAAGTAGCCGTCAAGCCAGGCGAGTAGGAACGACAATTCATCTTCAGCAAGGCCGGCTAAATCCTGACATTCTATCTTATCCATACGAATGGGAGCGTCGTCTGCGAACACGGGCGCTGAGGATGTCAGGAGAAGTATCAGGGGCAGGGAGTGACGCACAGGGCCGTCCTTCGTTTTACGCTTTAGAACGTACCACGGACACCAAACCCATAGAACCCGCCTTGCTTTTGAGTGCGAAACTCGGTTCGTAGAATCTGACCATCGGCTTGCGACGTTACAAACACGGTTCGACTTCTCTTGGTTGTCGGTCGCAGGACGTTGCCCCAGAACAGCCGGCCGACAATCCCATTCTCAAAGCGTTTCTCGAAAAAGAGTCGGACATCAGCGCCCGTGCTCTCCCGCTCAACTGTGTTGAAATCGCTTCTTATCTTGGGACCGTTTTTTTGTATCACAGCGCCGTACGAAATAGCCCAGGCCTGAATGTCATGGCGGGCGTCGATATTGAGCTTGAACGTGTTCTGATTCGAAAAACGCCGTGTCAGCCCGGTGAACGGATCTTCGACCCGTGAGTCCTGCCACAGAAGAGTTGCTGAGATAACGGCGTCAATCAGTCCAAGTTGTCTGAGTTGCAGGCTTGTTTCCAGTTCAGCACCATAATGCGTGCCAGCGCCAAGGTTGCCCGGGGCCGAGTCTGCTATGCCAAAGGGGACGATGTCGGTGACGTCACTCACATCGCGATAAAAGGCGCGAAGATTGATGACCCCAGCTTGATTGGCGAGGCGGTGCTCTGTCCCAACTTCGAAATCCCAAGATTTTTCGGGAGCGAGGTTGGGGTTGCCCGCGTCAATTTCCCCGTCATCTCGATCCAGGTCGGCGATAAAATCGTTGAACTCGAGCTGACCAACATCCCGGCGGGCCGAGGAAAAAAACTGCGTCCGGTCTGATGCCGTGTAATAGACATCAACGCTTGGCTTGGCGAAATTGAACTTGCGGCTGGTATCAACATCAGAGCCAAGTTGATCTAGCCATGAAAACTCGGCTGCGATGCCAGTTTCAACCTCAAGCTTGGGTGTTGGCCGCCACGTATGATTGGCAAACGCTTCGACGCGGTCTTCTGACACGATTTGATCTGCGTTGAATACGTCACGCGCGGTTTGAATACCGTTAGCGACATCGAAAAAAGTTTGTGTTTTATCTAATGAATTGACCGCTCCTTCGACGCCGATCTCCAGACTCTGTGTTTTGGCAAAAGCCCAATCCAGCGTACCGCGTAGAATTTTCTCGGTCGCCTTTTGGTCCCGCGAATCACCCGAGGTCAGAGTTGGTGATTCTGGGTCATCGGCGAAACCGAAATCTTCGTTCTCGCGGTCCTCTTGATTAACCGCATAGACGAACAAGCTTTTAAAACTGAGTGAGTTGGTTAGGGGAATACTATAGTCACCACTGATTTCGTACTTCAGGTCTTCTCCCGACAGCTGCTCAATTTTCCCGCCATTGCCAATGCGTCCTCCCGTATCATCAACATCAAAGACGAACTCGACGTCTCGTTGGTTGCTGATGGGCCGTTCTTCGATGAATCCGCTGAGCTGGACTTGGTGATCTTTACCGAAATTATAGGCAACCCGTCCGCGACCGATATATCTGCGGCTGTTCATCCGGCGGGTCTCTTGGTTGTCGACGATTAGCGCGCCTGTTGAGTTGGAAAATAATTCACGCTGCACCCGTGGGAGCTGGCGGGGCCTTGATTCGCCAGACAGCGTATAGCTCCAATTACCCGGTTCGCCGCTGATTGAACCTGCAAGGGTCGGCATGTGTTGGTCATCGGTGAAGGAGACGTTACCAAAATTCCACGTGCCACCAATGCTACCGGTGTCGGCCAGGACGACATTGATGACTCGGCTTCCGACGTCTGCATCAATTTCTTTCACATTCCCTGTAATTAGTTCGATACGTTCGACTTGGCTGGCGGGAATACGCTCGAAGTAATCCTGAATACTGTTGCCCTTAGTTGTCAGGCGTTTCCCGTTGATCAGGACCTGCGTTGTTTGAGAGCGTAATCCACGCCGGTCGTCATCACCTCCTAACGACCCCGCCGCGTTACTCAAGGCGCCGGCGGCACCTGGGACTCGTTCGAGCATGTCCTTGGCGTGACTTGGTCGATAGGGCGCGAAGAACTCTGGCCCATAGACCGTGATGCCGTCTTCCGATTGCTCTGGGAGTGGGGGGGCTTGTTGGGCGTGAACTGCCGTTGAAAACAACAGCCCGGTGAGCCATGCGGCTAACGCTATGATCGCAGTGTGCCGCAAACGGGTTACTCCTTCAGCGGGGAGCCCTGTTATCACGTGGCATCCCTGCCGAAGCTCGCAATCCCCTCAATCAACTCAAGGTAACCTATACGGTGTAGGGATCAATCAGGTCCATGGGTTTGTCACGGAATGTTGATCTCTTATCGTCCTGTGATCGCGACAATCGTACGGACATGTTCTTCTTGAGCCGGTGTTTCTATTGCTTCTGGTCTCTGCGCTCTGACCTGGGTAATGGCGTCCTCTACCGGCACCCCGAGTTCTACCATGAGTCGGGCGGCAATCATTCCGGCGCGGCCCCGGCCACCTCGGCAATGGAGCGCAATGTTTTTGCCATCGTCTAGGGCCCGTCTCAAGTCTTTGCCCAATTCATCCCAGGTTCGTTCCCACTGTTCACTGGGTGTTTCGAGATCGACAATCGGGCAATGGTGCCATGCGATGCCATGGGCGTCGCAGGCTTTTGCGAGCACGTCCCGTGATAGGTCGCAGGCAACGACCTCGTGATCTTCCATCAGCGTAATGAGTGTCGTCGCTTTAGCGTGCGTGATCGCGCGCAGGTCCGTTTCAAGGTCACGGTCCCACGGCCCGGTCGCAGCATTGGGCTGTTTCTTTCCCGGGCACATCGTATAGAAAATTCGACCACGGCTGCCCGGCGTGCTCACAGCGGCGAGGGGGAGAGGGTGGGTCTGGCTCGTTTTTATAGGGCGCATGGTTATTTTCTATGGCCGATTTGAAGGCGGTGGTGGAACTTTGACCTGATGCCCGTTCAGTCGCAACCAGCGAACCCAGTCATCTTGGATGAGGCTGGCCTGCCGAGCGAGGTCGCGGTCTTGATCTTCAAAGGCGCGTCGATAAATCTGAGTGCTCGGAACAAAGAGGTCGTGCCAGGCTTCGGGCAGTTCAGAATGCAGCTTGCTGAGCACTTCATCACGCACCAGATCGGCCTGTTGTGCAGCTTGATTATACCGCTCGATCAAATAGCGAGCATCACTGGGATCGATTAAGCCGCCCTTACCGTTAGCGTAGGCGATGGCCTCTCTGACCTCGAGCATAGCTTGGTGATAGTGCTGCGCATTGGCTGCATCTTCTGGGGTCCATCTGGTAAAAAACAGCCACGCCCCAATAATAATAGCGGCGGCAAGCGCACCCAGGCCAACTCCTTTTTGTTTAAGCGAGAGCGTCAAAGAATTTCCAGAACACTTTCTGGTGGACGGCCCATGGCGGCTTTCTTGCCAGAGACGACGATGGGGCGCTCAATGATTGCGGGGTGCTCTACCATCGCTTTGATGATTGCGGCATCAGTCATGGTGCCAATATCCAAGCCAGCCTCTTTTGCTTCCTTCTTGCGGATGATATCGCCCGGCGCGGCGCCCAGCATGCTCAGTATATCTTTGAGCGTCGATTGGTTGGGTGGCGTATCTAGGTAGCTGATAATTTCAGGGGCGATGCCCTGTTCTTCGATCAGCGCCAGAGTCTGACGCGACTTCGAGCACCGAGGGTTGTGATAGATGGTCACAGCCATAGTTTTAGATCTCCGATAAGGCTTTTAATTGCTGAGTTCCTGATAGAGCCGGGTGGCAAATATTTTGCCTTGGTCGGCTCTGACCGAAAAAGCAGGGTCGTAGGTCTTTGTTGGGTCGCTATCCAGGAATTGTTTGAGGGTTTTGCCGTCTTCGATGGCCTGAAGGGTAATCGCTTTCATGCCTTTCAGCATGGCGAGTGTTTTCATAGCGCCGGCGCGGTCTGAAATTACGCCGTGGCCCGGAATAACAATCGTGTCTTCGTCGGTGATTTCGCCCAAACGCTCTAGCGCCGCGATTTCTCCATTCAGTGTGCCGCCTGTGGACGAGTCAATGAACGGATAGGAACTGGTGACATAAACGTCACCGGTATGAACAACATTGGCCTCTGTGAATTGGATAAAGGCATCTGAATCCGTGTGGGCGTTAGGCACGTGAATCATACGAATGGTGAGGTCGTTGAATCGCAGGGTAGCGGTGTCGTTATAGGTAATGACCGGCAAAGCGGATTCTGGAGAAGCAGGTTGGTTGAAATTGAACGCTTCGACGAATTGATCCGAGGACATACGCACGTATGTATTGTCATGAGCGACGATGGTTTTACCGGCGCGGCCATAGTTTTCATTGCCGCCCGTGTGATCCCAATGCCAATGGCTGTTGACCACATAGCGCAACGGTTGATCGGTGAGTTCCGCAATCGCTGCGTCAATCTTCGCTGTCATTTCGGCGTATTGATCATCAACGATGAGCACGCCGTCATCACCGATGGAAACTGCGAGGTTGCCGCCGGCGCCCATGAACATATGGATGCCATTGCGGACGGCGCTGGCTCGAATTTGTGCCGTGTCCGGGCTTAATTGGGCAGATGCGGGCTGAAATCCAGCTATCGCCAAGAATGCAAAAAGGGTCGCCGTAAGAGGCCGGGTCATCGTGCGTATCCTTTTAAGACGGTTGTGATTCTCCACCATCATATCACGCGCAATGGAGAGGGGGAGGCCGTTAGACAAAATCCTCGAACCGGTCTTTCTCTGGGTTGAGCCAATGGACAAAGCCATTACGGATATCGAAATAGAAGCCGTGAATATTCAGGCTACCGTCTGCTACACGGCTGGTTACCCAGGGAAATGATTGAAGGTTTTGGATGGAAAGCCGGACCACGGCTAGTTCAGTTTTGATCGTCCGATCGGGATCGATGTGACCATCACCGGCCTCTCCGGCATCCTGAACGGCTGGCATGGCGATGGACATCCAGGGGCCAATAAATTCTCCGACAGGCGGCTCCCCATCGGCCATTTCGATCAAGGCGTTAACACCACCACACTGGGCGTGTCCCATAACAATAATGTCAGTGACTTCTAAACCCTTGATAGCGAACTCCAGGGCGGCGCTGGTGCCGTGATAGCCAGGCTTCGGTTCGTAGGGCGGCACGACGTTGGCGACATTGCGGACAATAAAGAGATCACCCGGGTCTTGGTCGAACATCAAGGTTGGGTCGACCCGTGAGTCGCTGCACGCGATGACCAGCGCTTTTGGGTCCTGACCACGGTCAGCCAGTTTTTTGAATAAAGGCTGGTATTCCGGCAATCGCGTGTCCCGGTACCGCTTGTGCCCTGACCTCAAATTTTCGACTAACGATGACATCTATGCTCCTGCACAATCTTTAAGGTGACGCGATTTAAGGTGCTGAAACCCGCCTCTGAATTATCAGTAGACGGGTGGCGTTGGCAACGACAACCAGCACCAGGAGGAGGCTGATGGCGAAGGGCAGGTTTAGGTTGATGTCGAGAAAGAAGCTGCCGGCGATCAGCGGGCCACAAACCCGCCCGACCATGGAAAACCCATTCGATATACCAAGCATGTAGCCCACTTTGTCTTCTGGGCTCACTTTGGTCAGGACGCTCGATAATACGGTGCTCCATATCCCAACACCGACAATCGCGATCCATAGGCCGGCTGCGGATATCCAGACGTTGGTGCCGAGCAACATGATCGATAGGCCTATGACATCAAGAGTTCCGCCTACCAGATAGGAGCCGACATCTCCGAGACGCTTCGTTAGAGGCCCGACAAGACCGAGCGTCGCAACCATATAGCCCAGACCCATCGCCGCCATGCCGAAGCTGACATCATCGGGCCCCCAATTGTGCAGTCCTTGAGCCCAGAAGGCGAAGGCAAACTGGTCCGATCCGCTGACATAACCGGCGATCAGGAATTGCCCGATAATCATAGCCATCCCGACGCGCCCGATAAGGACGCGCGGCGGCACGGTGCCACCCTCGCCAATAGTTTCGAGTGTCGCGTCTGAAGGCGCGGGCGTTGCTTTTCTGTTCGACCCAACTCGGGTTTCCTTCAGGAACATGACGCCAATCAAGGTTGCAATCGCGGCGAGGCCAGCTGCCAGGAACGACGGTGTCGCATGAGTAAAGCTCGCGAGGTCCTTGCCCATCAATAATCCGCCGAGCACCGGCCCGATTGAGAACGCCATGGCAGTCGCACCTGTTGCGTACCCCAAGGATTTGGACCGGTTTTCGTGGTTGGTGGAGTCCGCCACCATGGCGAAGGCGATGGAAACATTACCGCCGGTCACGCCCTGCATAGCTCGAACGACAAACATGGACTCCAGGCTGTCGACCAACCCAAAAATAATAAAGGTTATGGAACTGGCGGCGAGAGACAGCATAAAGACCGGCTTGCGACCGAACTTGTCGGACAGACGGCCCCACATCGGCGCAAAGACGATGATCAACGCTGGCATCAGCGTGAAAAGCAGAGAAATCTCAAATGAACTGGCGCCGTACTTCTGTCCGATAAACGGCAGCATCGGTAAAATAATACTCGACGGAATAACCGCGGCAAAAATGGTGATGAACAAAACAGGCACGAGCCAGCATACCACAGCCGTTGATGGAAACAGTGCCTGACTTGGGTCATGGGAGGTTGGTAAGTCAACGGGTTTGTCATGGCGCTTGATCCGGTTGGTCTTAGACGGCTAGCGTGCCTTGGACATATTGTGCCAACGCTCCCGGAGAACATGAATGCCGCTCGTACCCCGCCCAGGCCTTGATCGCATTCAGCCCTATCAACCTGGGCAACGGCCCATCGGTGGCGGTGGTCCCGGCGTTAAATTGTCGGCCAACGAATCAGCGCTTGGTCCAAGCCCCAAGGCTATGGCCGCTTATGCCGATGCCGCGGGTGTGATTGAGCGATATCCTGATGCCAATGCCGTGGGTATTCGCCAAGCTCTCGCCGACCGATACGGCCTCAAGGTCGAAAATATCCTGATGGGGATCGGCTCCGACGAATTGCTGAGCGCTTTGGTCCGGACCTATGCAGGGGCGGGCGATGAAGTGCTGTATCCGACAGCCACCTTTCCCATGTATCGGATTTACGCGCTGTCCACCGGAGCTGACATTGTTCAAGCACCCGACGCCGGCTATCGCGCCGACGTTGATGCTCTCCTTGCCGCGGTCACAGAACGCACCAAAGTTGTGATCGTCGCCAATCCTAATAATCCAACAGGAACTTATCTGCCGGCGGACGAGATGGCGCGCCTACGCGATGGTCTGCGCGATGACATTCTTCTCATCATTGATGCCGCCTACGCGGAATATGTGACTAAGACGGATTATGACGCCGGGATCGCTTTGGTCGACGGGACGGACAATACGGTCATGACCCGGACATTCTCTAAAGTGCATGGCATGGCGTCTCTGCGCATTGGCTGGTGCTATGCCCATGCGGATATCGTGTCTCTGGTAGGTCGCATTCGGTCGCCCTTCAATGTATCGAGCGCCGGGCAGGCGGCTGGGATTGCGGCCCTTGTTGATAAAACCCATGAGGATACAGTCGTCGCTCACACGGCGAAATGGCATGGCATCGCGACGCAACGTCTATCGGCCCTAGGCCTCGAGATCACGGGCACCGAAGGCAACTTTGTCTGCGTCGGGTTTCCCGATGAAGACGGCAAGCGGGCAAAAGACGCTGACGCTTTTCTACGCAAGAGCGATATCATTACACGCGGCATGGCCGGGTTCGGTTTGCCCAAGCATTTACGCGTCACCATCGGGACAGATGAAGAGATGGAAGTTTGCATCGACGCTATTGAGGCGTTCGTTCGCGCGTGGTGAAGACAAAAAAATCCCCGGCAGCCTTGGGACGAGGCATTTGCCGGGGTGGGATCAGTATAGGACGGGTTGGTAAGGGACCGTTTGTGGCTGCACTCTCTTAGCGGGGCGTCAGCTGGGACCGGATGGTAAGGGCCGGTCTTGGGATTTTTATGGGTCGTTATGATTCTTTCATGACGCCTTTGACTTCGACGAGATGAGACGTGATCGCTTCATTGACTTCGTTGTACGCCGCTTCCATCTCCTGAATTCTCAGGCGAAGGCTGCGCATTTCTTCCATTTCTTTGTCGGTCATCGGTGTTTTATTCGATGCCACCATTAAGGTCATGGCCAGATAGCGAGCCTTAAGCTCAGCAATCATCTTGGCTAAGGCAATCATCTCGTGCGGGTCGATCACATCGACATGTTGCTTCAACGCCCGTTTCATTTCGTCTTCTACGACATGAGTGATGTGGCGTGCGAACTGACTTGCTGTCAGAGGCGGCTGTCCCGCTTTGCCATGGTCATGGTCAAAGGAGGGGCTCGACTGCGATGTCTTTTCGTCCTTGTTGCTACGGACGGCAATAAAATCAATCACGGACATGGCGGCTTCCTTACGTCACTCGTTCGTTTCACATTCGCGTGGCCGTTCAGGCCTGTGCCCTAATAGGTGCAAGGGTCATGCCAGTCAGGTAAACGGCTCATTAATACAACAATTACAATGAGTTATTGGGCTGTCATCGGCTCAGCTGGCACCTCTCGCCCAGAGAACGGGTCAAACCCGCCGGGCTGCTCGGCAACCTCTGCCGGGTGGCTCGCTGTTGGGTGTCATGCCACTGTGGCAATTGAGCTTACGCGTTGCGCAGCCCAGGAGATCGCTTGTGCCCGGCAAAGGTCCTTTTTCCGCCGACTACCCATTTGAGTCCCATTACGCCGAAATCGACGGCGCAAAGATGCACTATTTGGATGAAGGGGAAGGGCAGCCGTTCATTCTGCTTCATGGCAACTCCACCTGGTCCTACATGTGGCGCAACATCATTCCGCATTTGACCAAAGTAGGCCGCTGCATCGCTCCCGATCTTGTTGGCTTTGGCAAGTCTGAAAAAGTCGATAGCGAGTACCGTTACTTTGACCACTACAACTATCTCGAGAAATTCCTCGATAGTTTGAACTTAGATTCATTTGTCATGGTCTTGCATGACTGGGGCGGGGGCCTCGGTTTCAATTACGCGATGTCTCATCAGGACAAGCTCAAGGGCCTCGCCTTCTTTGAGACCTTCGTCCGTACGTTTGATAGCTGGGATGACTGGCCAAAAGATTTGCTCGAAGGCTTTCAGGCGTTCCGCCAGCCCGATGTGGGCTGGGATCTAATCGTAAACAAGAACGTCTTCTTGGAAGAGGTGCTGCCCTACGGCGTGCACCGTGGCCTGACCGACGAAGAAATGAAGATGTACCTGGAGCCGTTTATCGATCCGGCCACGCGCAAGCCGTTGTGGGTGTGGCCGAAGGAACTGCCCATCGAAAACGACCCGCCCGACGTCTCTGAAGTTATTACCAACTACATCGCTGAACTACGGAAGTCCCAGGTGCCGAAGTTACTCTTCCACGTCCAGCCCGGGGCCATCGTTCCTCCCGAAACAGTCGAGAAGTGCCGAGCCGAGTTTCCCAATCTGGACGACGTGTTTCTTGGCGCTAGCGGCCACTATGTCGCCGAAGACTTCCCCCATGAGATTGGGGAGAAAGTTGCTGCGTGGAGTAAGGGGTTTATCTAGCGCGGCCGGGTCGCTTGCAGTTCACAACAAACTCAGGGTGATCGAGCCCGATGAAACTCGCATTCAGGGCTGCGTGTCCGTTCACCGTCGGCTTCTCACTGCCATTTTGGTAGGCTTGCAAGGCGAGAGCATTGCCGAAAAACCCTGACGTCCAAATGATCCGCCGCATCTGTATACCGAGCGTGTCGCCGCCCAACCAGACGAAGTCGCCTTGATTGTGAACCCTGACGTCTTTGAAGTTGACCCAACCACCATCGGCGGCCTTATGTCGTCCATAGCAAGAGTAGAAGCGCGCTTTACGAAACCGCTCGAATTCATCGAGGCCACGAATTCGTTTGCCGGATGTGTCATGGACGAGATCGCTACGCCACAGATCGCCCCGGCTTAGAATTCCTGTCGCTTCGACAACGACATCTTCTCCGCCCTCGGTCGTGATACAGGCGCCGGGATCGGTCGCGCCTTTAAATTGGCTGGCCTCTCGTTTCCAGTACAACACGCACTGTTGGTTAAAGCGGTAATCGCCTGCCGAAAGATCTGCTGCCGCGTCGGCATTGCCTGCGAGATAATTCCAATCACCGTTGGTGCTAAACCACAATTCATGAGCGATGGCTTGGCGCTCGACGTCGGCATAGAAGTGATGGACGGACACGTAATTCAAGTCGCCCTGTAGACCCTCTGTTCCGTAATTTTCGATAACGAACAACACGCCCGGAAGGGTGTTCGACGTGACGGCCTGATACTTCATATGAATACGGCCATGGCGCATGTCGTCGGGCAAACCTTGGATGCTTTCATTGAAGGTTTGTATTTCATTGTCCCAGTTGCCCGAGAACCAAGTGACGAAGGTGTCAAAGTCACGCTCGATCTCGGTTTGCGCGGATGCGGGTATGGCCAGCAGAGTTAAGAGTGTCGTTGCAATGAGCAGTTTCATGATCAGAGTCCTAACGCGCCGGGGTTCATCAATCCCTTGGGGTCGACATGGGATTTTAGAGATCTGACCATGGCGATGGCACCGGCGTCGCGCTCGCGGGTGTATGGATAAGCTTTGCCGATCTGCATATGGATGCCACCGCATTCATAGACGCAGTCAATAATTCCTTGCTTCATTTCAGCCACCACTTTGCGACCTTCTATATTGGGTTCGAAGGTCTTGATGCTCTTGAGGACATCGGGGTCAGTGTGGCGATCAATGAATGCGGCGCGTGAGTCTTCCCAATAGAAAACCGGCTCAAAAAGAAAAGCATTTGTCGCAATGGTGGTGAACATTGACGCTTTGACGATTTTGTACTGTTCCATCTTTTCGGCGTAACGACTGTAAAGCGCATCGATTTTGGTTTTGAACTCTTCGACTCGGGAGAAGGGCAATATGCCGTGCATGGCGAGCCAGCGTTCACCCGATGTGCCCATGAGAGAGAAAGGCGGGAACGGATAAGCGCGGACAACGGCCGGCACAGTGTTGACGATCTCGTTACCATGGGGCCCGACAGCGTTGCGCAACGCTTTGAGCTGGCTTTTCATGTCACGCATGTCCCGGGCTTCGCAAATAAAGTGGGCCGTGTATTCCGCTTTATCGATGAATCGTTTTCCAGCTAACGCGATCTTCAGCATCTGCCAGGCACCCGCGAAAATATTGCGCCCGGCCATGCCCACGGCCCAAAGCGTTTTCAAATCCTGCGCCAAGCCTTGGCCGCCAGTGAACACTTTCATGACCGTTGAATCGAAACCAAAAGCTTCTGTCGGCAAGCCTTCGCGTGCTGCGGCTGCCATGCCTCGGTGCATGCCATTGAATTTTTCAAACCCATAGGACAAGCCCATGACGACTGGCATGCGGGGTTGCAGCCTGAGCGTTATTGTTGCCTTGATCCCAAGAGCGCCGGCGTCATTACAAAACAGACCTGTTAGGTCGGGCCCGTAGTGGCGAAAAAACGGCGAATGATTAGGCTGCCCTGCGGAGCCGGTTGTGACGATGGAGCCATCAGCCAAAACCACTTCCATGCCCTCTGCCGCCACGCCAGACGGTCCGTATTTCGAAGACCCATAGGTCACACTGCCTTGGGACATGGATCCACCGACCGTGGCGTTTAGGCCTGAGAATGGTCCCCAAAAGACTGGCCGCACACCCTTGTCTTTAAGAACGTCTTCTATGGCGGCCCAGGTGCATCCGGACTCGACCGTGATAAACATGTCTTCTGTGTTGATCTCGAGAATGCGGTTCATTTTACGCGTATCGACGGTGACTCCATTACTCGTCGTTGGAATGTAGCCATCGGTGTATGAAAAGCCGCCACCACGGGGGAACAACGCAACGCCAGCGGATGTGCACGCCGCCACGGCCTTGGCCAGTTTATCTTTGCTGTCCGGTTGAATGACGGCCAACACTGTTGGGCCCTGGTTGTAGACATCCTGTGAATAATACGCTCGTTCACTTTCATCCGTAATGATGTTGTCGGATCCCAATATACCGGTGAGAGTATCGACGAGGCTTGATTGAGAATTACTGGATGAGTCGTGTGCTTCAGACATGGCGTTTTCTTTCTTGCAACAAGAATTAATCTTTAATCAGTGCGACGACTGCGGCCGCTCGACGGGAATGATCGTTGGACAATGTTAAGGACTTCCCATTTGGTGCCAGCGATGCTGCCCGTTCGCAGCGTGAGGTGTACGGGCTGCCGTCACGGGGCCCAAATATCGCTGGGATTGTGATCTGTTTCAAAGCCGTCTCGCTGTCCAACGAAAGTGCATCTTGGACCACCTGTTGATAGGCGGGCGAGGCTTTGAGCACATCAACAACTCGAGAATGAAGTCGAGCTGGGTCCGTTTCCGGCGGTTGAGTAACGGCGTTGTCGGGCGTGGTCTCAAACCAAGGCCAGAACAGTTCACTGTCCCGAACCATATACCAGGCTTCGGCCATATGTTGACCGTAGGGCAGGGGCGTCAGTGCCGGCGCGAAGCGATCCTTCAGTTTTTCTTTGTCCGCGTCGTCGAACAGCCAGAAATCTACGGCCGTAAGTGAACGGATATCCGCCGCGGTGCGTTCAATTAGGTTGAGAGCGACCAAGCCGCCGCCGCCATAGGCGAATACGTGGGCGGACTCGATACCGAGGGAGTCGAGCGCTTCATCGATTGCTTTCGCACAGGCATCGATTGTTACTGGCCCATCTCCCCATGCAGTTCCCGTCTCTCCGTGACCCGGCAGGTCGAAGGCAACAAACGGGCGCTTACCCATCAATGTGCTCATCACCGGTTGCCACCGTTGGCACGACGATCCCAAATTATGAATCAAGACCACAGGCACGCCGCTGCCGGCATGACCACGACGCATATACAGTTGCCCTGTTTTTGTGTCCGCGTAAGACGCCCATGCTCGACCCGCAATGGTGCCGGTCGCAGTCAACGGCGGTGTGTCATCTTTGGCATGATCCAACAGTAGAGTTTTAGCTGCATCATTTAGGGCGTCTAAATCATCGAATCTTTGAATACGAACGGTATTGGGAAGGTCTGATGGCAGTCGGTCCAGATCTTCGTATAAAAGGTCATGCACTTGAGCCGTGACCAAGCACGGACCAGTTACACCGCGTAAAATATCGATGCCGTCACAGCGAAACGCTGCGCCGTAACCATCAGACTCATGGGTTCCAGTGCGAAGCAGATCAAGTACGTCATCCTGCAGAATCTCCGGAGCAGGAATAGCGAACTTGTCGCGCATAACGGACCGCGCGACCTTGGTGTTAACCGACCACGGAAAGAAAAGGAATTGATCTCTAATCCGCTGCCAAACATGGGCTAGGTGTCGCCCATCGGTCTCGGGCGTGTAGTCAGAAAAGTAGTTCGCGAGAATCTCTTCGCGCTCTTCTTCTGTGACGACGAGATAGCCGTTGGCAACGGTCAGGGTGAGTCGGTCTGGATGGCGCCGCGCGCATTCGGCGGCAATCATCGCTCCAGTGTGGTGGCCATACAAACCGAAGCGTTCCAAGCCTAGGGTGTCAGCAAAGGCCATAAGGGCATCTGTAAAATCAGTCAGATCGAATAACGCCCCATCTTCTTTCTCTGGCAATGGGTCGGACGCGCCATAACCGGGTGTGTCGGGTGCGATAAGGGTGAACGTATCTGCCCAGGCGAGCATCAAGGGCTCGAGTTCAGCCGATGAGCGCGGACTCATGTGCAGAAGAATAACCGGAGGCCCAGAACCAGCGCGGCGGTAGTGCACCTGACGGGTTGCGCCATCGAGCGTGGTAACCGTTGCGACGTGGCGGGTAATGGTCATGGGAACGAGGTGCTTATGGCTCGGGGGTATGGGCTTGATCGAAGGCCTTACCGATTTCTTCCGCGGTCTTCTTCATAAGGACGATGTGTTTATCGATGGCTTGGTCTGCTGTGATCGCCGAGCGAATAAATCGGACGACAACCCCGCCAATGACATTCCCTTTGACGAACAAAGGCACCGCAATGCTCATCTCGGACATAGACGGATTATCGAATACGGCATGTCCGTTCCGACGCACTTCGGCCAAAATCCGCTCTACCATTTGACGGTCTCGTGAGATCTTATCTTCAACACGATCTGATTTCTGAAGCACCTCAAGTAACACTTCGCGTTGCTCATCGCTGCAAAAGGCAAGATACGCCCGACCAGACGACGACCCGAGCACGGGGACACGTAAGCCGGCTGAGTATCGCTCTAGGGCGAGCGGGCTGTCGCGGTCTGTGGTTTCACGAACCAGCATCGACATACCGCTGAGGGTTGAGATTGCCAACGGCCATACGACATCGTCGGCGAGTTTATTGAGCAATGGCTTGGCAATTTCTTGGACCCATGACTCATCGTCATATCCGTCTGAGAGGGACCGGACTTTTGTCGTCAGGCGATACCGATCGTCACTAACGTCCCGAATGGCATAGCCTGATACACACAGCGTTTCTAAAACCCGGTAAGCGGTTGTCCGTGGCAGGCCAACCGCTTTGGCAATGTCGGTGACGGTCGCACCATTGTGTCGGTTGAGTTGCTGCAAGGAATCGAGCCCGCGCATTAGCGCCCGGATAGGGCGAACTGAATCCACGCTCTGCTTCTTGGTTGGCATAGCTATATGTCCCGTGCGTGTTGGTCTTTTTGATTGGGTCGCCCACGTTCGCCGCCTGGAGGGCAGGGCATTGACCACTGTGTGGAGGCATAAGACCCCCTTAGGAACCCATCGTCACACCCTGCCTTGCATGTCCGTCCGACAGATGGACACGTGCGTCTGGGACTAGAACGTCCCAGTATTTAATTACATAGTCTGAGGAGGACGAATTGAGCTGGAAAAGGCTCAATACAATAGACAATTGATGTTTGTGAGCCTTACAAAGACCTACTGTGAATAGTGAAGCCCTCCATACAGAGTCTGACTTAACCATCGGTGGCGAAGTTGGCTTGGATCCGTCAGTCGATGACGACGCGCGGCTGGCCTTTCGCAATGCCCTCGGCCAATTTTGCACCGGCGTGACGACGATGACGACGATCGCCCCAGACGGTGAACAAGTCGGCATTACCGCCAGTTCGTTTAATTCTCTGTCCCTCGACCCACCGCTGATTCTTTGGAGCATTGCGGACGACACCCCCAGTTTTGATTGTTTTACTGTGGGCGATCCATTTGTCGTCAATGTCTTGGCAGCTGATCAGCAACCCGTGGCCATGAAATTTGCCCAGTCCGGGCCCGATAAGTTTGCCGGCGTTAAAACCCAACCTGGCCTGCGCGGTATTCCTATTATCGACGGTTGTGTCGCTCATCTGGAATGTGAGGTTGAAGCCCGGCACCCTGGGGGCGACCACGACATTATTGTTGGACGCGTTCACCGGGTTTTCAATTTGCGCAAAGCGCCGCTGCTGTTCCATGGGGGAGCATTTCATTCGCTCCCTGGCCAATAGAGCAGAAATATTTAGCGCAAAAGCGAGCGCTCGCCAGAAATTCTGATCACTTTGTGGACAATCCCTTAGGCCGCCTTGTTCGCGGCTTTGCTGGTGTTAAAACGTCAGTCAACGAAACGGACGATTAAAGTCCGGCTGGCGCATTTAGCAGGTTTAGGACGTAGCAGGTATGTCGATCAATCTCCGAGGGAAAGATCCTGTCATTATCGCCGGGGCAGGCCCGATCGGCTGCACCTTTGCGCTGTATTTGGCTCGGGAAGGCATCCCGGTTCTCATGCTTGAGGCCGAGCCTGAACTACCTGAAGATTTGCGCGCGTCGACCTGGCACCCACCGACCTTGGACATGCTCGATCGGCTCGAGGTTACAGAGGAACTAATCAGCACGGGTTTGATCGTTCCTAACTACCAATATCGGGATCGGCGGACCGGCGAGTACGCCGACTTCAAACTCGCAGATCTCGGCGACGCCACGAAGCATCCCTATCGCCTCCAGACCGAGCAGTTTCGTCTCACCCGCATCATCTGCCGAATCTTAGAAGGCATGGATAATGCTGAGGTGCGATTCAGCCATGAGGTCACCAACGTCTCGCAAGATGCGGACAGCGTTACGGTGACTGTCGAAACACCGGATGGCACTGAAGATATTCGAGGCTCACTCGTCTTTGGCGGAGATGGAGCCAACAGCGCCATTCGCCGCAAAGCATCGATTGAATTCGAAGGCTTCACCTATCCAGAGAAATTCCTTGTTGCCACCACATCCCACCCGCTTGAGGATCATTTTCCAGGCCTGGCGTGGGTCAACTACATCGCAGACCCCGATGAATGGTGCGTGCTGTTGCGCTGTAACAACTTGTGGCGCGTCTTATTCCCGACGCCGCCGGAGCACACCAACGATCAGCTGCTATCTGATGAGTATATTCAGGAACGGCTGCACTTTTTGGTAGAGCTAGACGGTGATTTTGAAGTTCAGCACCGCACGCTCTACAACGTGCACCAGCGGGTTGCGACAAAGTATCGCATCGGCCGCATCTTGCTCGCCGGTGATTCAGCGCACGTCAACAATCCGCTCGGTGGTATGGGTATGAACGGCGGCATTCACGATGCGGTAAACCTCGCCGAAAAACTGATGATGATTGATCGCGGCGAAGCTGAAGACGACATCCTTGATCTTTATGACCGGCAGCGCCGGATCATTTGTAAGGACTTCGTCCAAAGCCAAAGTATCGCCAACAAGAAAGCGATTGAGGCGAAGGATCCAGAAGCGCACAGGAAGCAGCAAGCCAAATTCATGGAAATGGCCGCAGACCCTAAATTGGCAAAGCCATTTTTAATGCGCACGTCAATGATCGATAGCGTTCGGGATTCTTACGAGATCACATAAAATAGTATGCGACCGCCCCGGAAGAGGGCGGCAGACAAAAGGTAGCGGAGGGACCCATGGTTGATTCACTAGGTTATCGCATGAAGTTCGGCGTCATTGCGCCGTCGACCAACACCAGCGTCGAACCCGAATACGCACTGATGCAGCCCAAGGGCATCACCAACCATTTTTGCCGCATTGAAATTCCTGATGATCCCGTGCGCTCCGATGAAGAATTCGTACAGCTGCTCGTCAACATTCGTGGCGCGACGGATGTCGCCATGGACCGGGTCATGACCTGTGCTCCAGGCTTCGTCATTATGGGCATGTCAGCGGAAACCTTTTGGGACGGTGCTGAAGGCGCTGATGCCCTGCACCAGAAAATGGAAGCCCGCGCTGGCGTTGGTGTGTCCCTCGGATCTCATGCCTGCGAACATGCGCTTAAGGCGTACGCCGAAGAGAAGCCGATTAGAAAGATCGGTGTTCTGACGCCCTACATGCCGGCCGGCGATGCGATGGTGCGTAAGTTCTTTACCGATAACGATTACGACGTCACCGCGCTGATTGGTCTCAAGAGTCCAAGCCCGATGCTGATCGCCCATGAGCCGCCCGAAAAGTTGCGCGAGGCGATCATTGAGCTCAATCAGGCCGACGTCGATTGTATCGTACAAGTTGGCACCAACTTGGCCTGCGTGGCTGTTGCGGCTGAGGCAGAGCGCTGGCTCAACAAACCGGTGATCGCCATTAATGCCGCGACCTACTGGCATTCGCTGCGCCGCAATGGTTTTAACGACAAAGTTTCTGGCTGCGGACGTCTTCTCGAAGACTGGTAAGCCGCGCCCCTCAATCAAACTAGGAGTATGTTTCCGTGGTCATGAGTTATCCCTTTTCGGGCATCGCCAATCGAGGCCCTTTGAAGTGGCCCGACGATAAAAAAGTTGCGCTGATTCTCACGTTGAACCTTGAGCACTGGGACATGACCAAGGATACGGACGAAGCCTATTACGCCGGTGGCCCACCGATCTTGCCCGATGTGTTGCCCGGACGGATTCCTGATTTTCCAAACTTCACCTGGCGCGAGTACGGCCAGCGGGTCGGCATCTGGCGGCTGTTTGATGTGTTCCGCCAAGCCGGTGTTGCACCGGGCTGTACAGTCAATGCCAAGACCCTGCTCGAGCGCCCTGAAATTGCTCAAGTGCCGAAGGATGAAGGCTGGGAAGTGGTTGCCCACAACTTTGAACAGGGTGAACTGCTCACCGGTCTCAAGGGTGATCTCGTGGCGGAGCGTAAAATCGTTGAAGCGACCCTGCGCGAATACGAAAAGTTTTACGGCAAACCAGCCAAAGGCTGGCTGTCGTCGTCCTTGCGCGGCACACCCAACACGCCGGAAATTCTGGCGGAGAACGGCTGCATCTTCTTCTGTGATTTGCTCAACGATGACCAGCCCTACATGCTGGAAACAGATGCGGGCCCCATCGTCTCGACACCGTACTCAAACGAAATCAATGATTTCACCATTCTCACCCGCCGTGGTCATACCACCAGCGAGATGCGCGACATCCTGATTGAAGAACTCACGGTGCTGCATCGTGAAGCGAGCGAGCAGGGCTCAGGCCGGATGATGAACGTTGGCCTTCACCCCCATGTCACCGGCCGTGCCTATCGTGCACGCGCCGTCTCTGAATTCTTGGAATTCGCCAAAAGCCTCGAAGGCGTTTGGTTCGCCACCCGCGAAGGCATCGCCGAGTGGTATATGGAAAACAACGAAGGTCACATTAAGTAAGATGGGCAAGGGGAGGGCGATAGCCAAAATAAAAGTTCTCCTCGCGCTTGTCGTCGGCCTTGCGCTGCCCGTTAGCGCGTTTGGCCAAGAGGACCTCCAAGCCAATACAAAATGGATCAAGGGCTCTTACGATTACGGATTCCTCGATTCAGACGTCATCCGTGGCCATGAGGATTGGACGGTCACGGTTCATCCCGATGGCTCGCGCACCGTCGAGGCGTTTGTCGACCTTCGTGACCAAGGCCACCAGAGCAACGTGATCCTGCGGGTTGATGAGCGCTTCCGCCCGCTCGATGCCTACGCCAACTTCTGGCGCTTCGGCGCTTACGGCGGCGCCGCACGTTTCTGGTTAGAGCCGGGTGAGGGCGCAGCCGAAGATGTCCTGCACGGCAACATCATTGGCCCTTCCGGTAACGCAACCCTGAGCGAATTGGTCCCCGACCGCTTTTCCCTGCGCGTCCATCCGGTCATCACTGAGGGCTGGCAAGTGTTGTCCTACGATCATGCTCAGCCCAGCCCGCAAACCGTCGCGCTGTACAATATGGTCACCACCAGCAGTGAGGGCATCAAAGGCCTCGGCATGATGGTCGGTAACGAGATCACCTATCATGGCCGCGAAAAGGTAACCGTTCCCGCCGGCACCTTCGAGGCCGACCACTACACCTTCTACTTTGGCCGTTACGACATCTGGTTGTGGGGCGAGGATCAAACCCTGGTACGCTATGTGGCCGAAGCCAATGGGCGCGAATACCGCTTAACCAGATTGGAGATTGGGCCGTAGCCGACCAATCCCCGAAACGTGATCGCGCATGACCGATCAACGTTCTATGATGTCTCCATGAACATGATCTCCCCAGAACCTGAAGCGCTGCAATGTCTTGAAGTGCGGGGCGGCAACAGCATCACCAATGAGGTGATCAGTGCCGCTGACATCACCCTCGCCATTTATGCCCGGCCTTTTGCCGAGAACGATCAGGGCGGCGATATTCATTACATCTCCGCCTGCGGCACCGATCAGATTATCCGCATCGCTGTGGCTGATGTCTCCGGTCACGGCGAAGCGGTGGGCGAATTGGCGCGTGGCCTGCAAACCATCATGCGCGAGAACATCGAGACCATCGATCACACCGCCTTCGTGCGCAGTCTCAATGAAGAGTTTGCCAAGCTGTCGACTGGCGGTAATTTCGCCACCGCGCTGATCTCAGCCTACTACAGGCCCGACAACACTCTCATTCTATGCAACGCCGGGCATCCGCCGCCGTTTCACTATGTCGCCGCCAGCAACACCTGGTCGATGCTGGACGACAGCGCGGGCAATCCGACCCCTGGAATCTCCGACGTGCCCTTGGGCGTGATTGCCGGAACGGACTATTCCCAGATTGCCGTGTCGATGAACCCGGGGGACATGGTGCTGATGTACAGCGACTCCCTCAACGAGTCTCAGAACCCGGAGGGGCAGCAGCTCCACGAAGAGGGCCTGCTCGAGCTGGTCAAAACACTCCCCACCATTGACGGCGCCACCCTCTGTGAGGCCACGGTGGATGTTGTCTCGGCCTACCGAAACGGCAACTCCGCCGATGATGATGAGTCTGTGCTGGTGGTCTGGCGGCCACCCACTTAGTCCCCGGCCTAAACCCAGACCCGGACCTCAAGAGTCCACCCTGTGGCGACCTGATCTATGCCCCGCGCCATCACCGCGCCGCTAGCCTAAAGTTCTCTCAATAAAACGCACAACCGCACGCTTTAGGGAGCACTGCCATGAATGTCATTGTCAACGATATGAAGCCGCAAACTGCCGGCGCCCAATCCTTCCTTGCCTCCGCCACCAAGAAAATGCTGATCAACGGCGACTGGGTCGATGCCGTCTCCGGCGAGAGTATTGAATCAAAAGACCCGGCCACTGGTAACGTGCTGGCGACCATCCCCAAGGGCGCGAAGGCGGATGTCGATGCCGCGGTCAAAGCCGCGCGCGACAGTTTCGAAAGCGGTGTGTGGCGCAATATGACGCCCGATGATCGCAGCCGCATCCTATGGAAGATTAGCGAGCTGATGGAAGCCAACATTGATGAGTTGGCCGAGTTGGAAACCCTCGACCAAGGCAAGCCGTTGTTTGTCGGACGCTGGGCAGAAATTCCCGGCGCCGCACAACAGTTCCGCTATTTCTCTGGCATGACCAACAAGATTCAGGGCGAGACGATCAACACGTCGATCAACTACCAGCCCGAAGGCAAAAAGATTTTCGCCTACACCCAGAAGGAGCCCATCGGTGTTGTCGGTGCGATCACCCCTTGGAACAGTCCGCTGGTGTTGGAGGCCATGAAGATCGCCCCGTGTCTGGCGGCGGGCTGCTCGATGGTGCTCAAGCCGGCAGAAGACACATCGCTCACCGCCATTCGTCTCGGCGAACTGATCATGGAAGCGGGCGTGCCGCCGGGTGTGTTCAACGTCGTGACCGGTCTCGGGCCCGAAGCCGGGCAGGCGCTGGCCGAACACATGGATGTGGACAAGATCGCCTTCACCGGTTCGACCCCCACCGGCCGCAAAATCATCGAAGCGGCCAAAGGCAACATGAAAAAGGTCGCGCTCGAGTTGGGCGGTAAATCCCCGTCGGTGGTGATGGCCGATGCGGAAATGGATATGGCCATTCCCGGCGCAGCCAATGCCATCTTCTTCAACGGTGGTCAGGTCTGTGTTGCCGGCTCTCGCTTGTATGTCGAAAAGAAAGCCTTCGATAACGTGGTGGCCGGCATAGCCGACATCGCGAAGGGCATGCAGATGGGCCACGGCCTTGAGCAAACCACACAAATCGGCCCGATGGTCAGCAAGGTCCAGGCCGATCGCGTTAAAAGCTTTATCGACGGTGGGGTCTCAGCCGGGGCGGAAGTGGTCGTCGGCGGCGAACAGCTCGGTGACAACGGCACGTTTATTTCACCGACGGTGATCGCCAACACCAGCCAAGACATGGCAGTGGTGCAGGAAGAAATCTTCGGCCCGGTTGTCGTCGCAATGCCGATTGACTCGATGGACGATGTCCCCGCCATGGCCAACGACAGTAAATACGGCTTGGCGGCGAGTGTGTGGACTCAGGACATTTCCAAAGCCACTCGCTTGGCGTCCGACATCAAGGCCGGAACCGTGTGGATTAACTGCCATTTGATGTTCGATGCCAGCTTACCCATCGGCGGCTTCAAGGAATCCGGTTGGAGCCGCGATTCCGGCATGCAAGCCGTAGAGAACTATCTCGAAACTAAGACGGTGTGTGCTGTGGTGTAGGGGCGGGCGCTAGCCGGCAGCTTTCATCTGGGCCTTCATTTGTGTCGCCGCTTTGGTGTACCCGCCGTCGCCGCCGTCGACAAAGTGAACATGTTGGTTGTCGACGGCCGAGGCCACTAGGCAGGTCATCACCGCATGGTCTGATTTGTGCAGGCCGTAGTGCAGGTCGCCGCGTTGGTGACGCTCCTCCAGGTAAGCCTCCAAGGCTGCGATCTTGTCGCCCGGACAATCAAAGGTCAGGCACAACATGTCGTCAGACCGGGCAAAGTCGACGGCATTCTCAACCATTTCTCTGCGGTAGCCCTCTGAATCAAACCCGCCGATGCGAATTTTGAATTTAATAATGAGGAACGCCAGAAGAGTCTCGATCCCGACTTTGATCGACCAGCTGAGAAGAGACCCGGTGCCGCGCCGCGCTTTGGCCTCTCGCATGAGGCCCTTCGGCGGCCAGCGCGCTTTCAGAACTTTCAGTGAGGCCGCCTTGAGCGCGTCAACGCCGGTAACCGTTTTCAATGCGGCGTATAACTCACCGTGATCCGGTCCGCGCACCACGAGGGCGACCATTTCACCCCGGGTTGAGGTCAGCGGTGTCCATCGGCACGAAAGGCCGGTGAGGTCTGGTGGCGCATCGTCGCCGTTCTCGTCGGGAATAGTGCACAGGTCAAACAGGCTGTCGTCGCCGCGTTCTTTGACCGATGTTTCAAGTAGTTCAACACCGCCGCCGAGAAACACCGCATAGGCATTGCCGGGTGAAGGCTCGTACCGCCCAACCAACACATCTGTGCCTCGGTCGCGCAGAGATTTTATCGGTGCCAAGCCAACACGGAGCTTGAGATCGAAATCACGCAAGGCAAAGCGTCGTACCCGGGCGAGGATGCGTCGCGCTTCGTCTGCGTGCTGGGGCGGGATCAACGCCGCTGCACCGTCGCCACCGAATTGATAGGGGATAGAGCCGCAATAGTTAGACAACCCGGCTATCATCGCCGCCGCGCAGAAATTGATATCGGAATGTCGGCCCTCAGCCACCGCAGCGGTGGAGCCTTGAATGTCCGACACGGCAACAAACCAGCCATCGGGCACGGGCACAAAGAACGCGGGATCAAAGGCATCCGCGACCGCTCCCATGGAGGGTGCACTCTCGTAGAAGTCTGCTGTGTCACCAGTGCTCATAAGGCCAATCGTCGCTGTTCCCGCTGCCTTAATCTACAACTCTATGCCAAAGGGGCGGGAAAGGGCACACTCCCTGCATGAATGTGACCATCGAAATCATCAGCGAAGACAACATGTATCTCCTCGATGCGGTTGCTGCGGGTGTCTTCGATGAGGCGATTAACCCTGACTATTTGGCCCGCTACGTCCAAGAGGCCAACCATGCTCTGTGCGTTGCGGTCTCGGACGGTCTCGTGGTGGGACAGGCCCGCGCGATTATTCATCGCCATCCCGATACCCCGCCGGAGCTTTACATCGACAATGTGGGTGTTACCCCAGCGTATCAGCGTCGCGGTATTGCCAGGATGTTGGTGACCGAAATTGTTGCGGTGGGCAAAGCACTGGGCTGCGAAGATGTCTGGGTGGGTACGGAGCCGGATAATGAACCGGCCAAAGCGCTCTACCGCTCGCTCGGTCTCGACATGTCGGACATGGTGATGTTCGACGGCGAGCTTTAGGCCGCTATCCCTTAGTCAGGCAGTTTGTAAGACCCAGGCTTCAACACCATTTTGTAGCGCTCCCACATTCCCGTATACCGCCCGGTCAATTCGACCTCGAGATCAACCGCATGGAAAATTTTGTCCATGCATTTGTCGGCACCCAGGCATTCCATGGTGAGACGGGCGAGGCCGTCGCGCGTCATCGCACCAACGGTGGTATGATCCTCGGTCAGTATGGCGCTGCCGGATTCCGTGCTCTCCAAAGGTAACAACGTCATGTGGCGAATGATCGTGTAGGGTACGCCGCTGCTTGTCAGCACACCTTCGGCTTTTGATTTGGCGGCGATGGAGACCGCTTGGAAGCCTGGCATGTTTTCCATCATGAACATTTCGGCGCTATCGCCAGCGCCAATGGCCCCATGCAGGATGATTTGCTCAACCCCGGTTTTGAGCGCCAATGCGGAAATGATCTCCTGGCTTTTGAAATAGAAGTTCTGATCGCCCCGTCCTGGCAAACCAGAGGCATCAACCACAACCCGGAAGGCGGCGCTCGCAAACACGCGCTCCATATCATCCGCATTCAACATGTCGCCCACGGCATAGGTGACGTCGAGGCCCTCTAGCCGATCTCTATTGGATGTCGGTCGCGCTAGAACCGTCACTTTTTCTCCAGCGGCAACCAAGTCTTTGACGACTTCCGAGCCCAATTGCCCGGTCCCGCCGAAAACCAACACGCCGCCGGTGCGTTCCGGCGTTGCGCTTGCGGACTTAGACGCCCGCCGATATCCCTCCACCTCGAGATCGGTCAGCATTCCATCCAGAGCCGCACGATCAAACACCCGGCCGTCTTTAATCACCGTGTTAATGCTCTGGGTGTTGCGAATGTCTTCGCGGGGGTCGGCGTCGAGCAGCACCAGGTCCGCCAGCTTGCCGGCTTCAACCGTGCCCATGCGGTCGTCCATGCGCATAAACTGCGCCGGGTACAGGGTTGCGCCGGTCAGCGCTTCCATCGGGGTGAGGCCCCCCTGGACGAGAAACGCGAGTTCCTCATGGAGTGCAAACCCCGGCGTGAGAAACCCAATCGGAGTATCGGTCCCCGCCATAACTTTGACGCCGCCGTCGCGCAGTTTCGCGACCATGGCGAAACTCCAGGCTGCAAACGCAGCTGAGTCGGTACTGGGCCGCATAACTTCCGCCATGCGCGCTGATCCGGCGGCCCATTGTTCCTGAACGATGGGCGGGAGGTAGGCAAAGGTCTCTTTCCAGCGCACGCGGTTAAAGAGACGCTCGGTCGCAATGGTGTTCACCGTCAGTGTCGGCGTTTGAAAGACCTCTTCCCGCGCCAAGGCGGCGATCACCTCATTGCAGCGGTCCGTGTCTTGGGCCGCAATGGCAGCGCTGCGTTGCAGGCGGTGAAGCGAGCTTCGCAGCGTGCCACCGTCTTCGTTAACGCCATCGGCCAGGACTTGGGTGCGTTCTGCAAGCAACGCCCGATAATTAGCGGCGCAGGACATTTCCAAATTGCGCAGGTGCTCCATGCCGTCGACACCGGCTTCCGCCGCCGCTACCGCGTCCATGCTCAACGGCACGTGGGCGGTAATCGGCAGGTTCAATGCGTTGGCGCGGGCCGCCGCTGCGGCAAAGGTTTCCGGCGTGTTCATCTCATAGAGTTTGATCAGGTCGACACCGGCCTCGTGGAGACGGTCGATCTCGGCGCGGGCTTCGTCGGGCGTGCTGACCCCAACGGAAATATTGGGTCGGCCATTGAGCCCCGCATAGACGCGTTGAGTACCATCAACCAAAGGCCCGGCGACATGCACACGCGGGGCAATGGCCCCGTCGACCTGCGCCGCATCACGCATGGGCAGCACGATACCTGTTAGGCCCCCGGTATCGCGCACGCTGGTGATGCCGTTGGCGATGTACAAGGGGTAAGAGGTTTCAACACCGAGGTCCGGGTAATAGGAGAGATGGACATGGGCATCCCACAGGCCCGGGATGAGAAACTTGCCTGCGCCATCAATGACGGTTGCGTCCTCGGGAACATCAAGATCGGGGCCAACCGCTTGTATGATGTTTCCGGAAATCAGAACCGTGGCATTGGTCGTCTGCTGGGAGGCATCCAACACGGTCACGCCAGTGATCGCGGTCACCGGTTCCGAAATGGTGTCTGCTGAGTCACAGGCGGTCAGGCCCAAAGCCAAACCAGCGGCTAAAAGTATCTTACGCATGTCACGGTCCCCTTCGTTCTCAAAACAGTCTAACGTTCTCCGGAACCTGATGTAACCTGGGGTTATCAATCTCGAGTCACTAGAGTTGGGTTCCACGCAACTTTCTTATCCGCCCATTTCTGTGGTGCATGAGCTCGTTTGTATTTTTCTGGTGCATGGGGCCGTTTGCGCAAACGCAGTTGCATAGGCTCGATGGCGGGAACAAACAGTGCATGGGCTCGTTCCTCGTAGAATCACCTTTTTCTTTTCTATCACTCGCCTGTGCGTTGCACCTGCCTCAGCGTCTTGCCACACTGCGTCGTCGTCAATGAGGATCGAGCGCCATGTCAGAGCATCACATCACCAGTCGCGAGCAGTTGAGAGCGGTTTACAAGCAGCCAGGAGAAGGGGCCGTGAAGAAGGTTCTGCCTCAGCTTGATGAGCACTGCATTGCCTTCATTGCGCGCTGTCCCTTCTGCGTGCTTTCGACCGCAGGGGCGAACGGCCGCCTTGATGCGTCGCCCAAAGGCGGCGACCCTGGCTTTTTGACCGTCCAAGATTCAGCCACCCTGCTACTGCCTGACTGGCCCGGCAACAATCGTCTCGACAGCCTTGAGAACATTCTTGAGAATCCCCAGGTCGGCATGATGCTACTGGTTCCAGGCATGGACGAGACCCTGCGCATCAACGGCCGCGCGGTTTTGTCGACGGACTCAGACCTGCTCGCCAGTTTGGCGATCAAGGGGAAGAGCCCAATTTCCGTTCTGGTGATTACAGTTGAAGAAGCCTACCTCCACTGTGCCCGCGCCGTCTGGCGGGCCGATTTGTGGAACGCAGACAAGCATATCGATCGCGCAGAGTTGCCGACCATGGGCCAGATGCTCGCCGATCAAGTCGCGGGCTATGACGGCGCTGCGGTCGACAAAATCATCGCTGACAACCGCCACAAACTTTACGCTTTAGACTAACGCACAAGAGGAAGAGCCATGAGTGATAACAAACAAGTCGCAGTGATTGTCGGCGCAGGCCCAGGTCTTGGTGCAGCTGCGGCTCGCCGCTTCACCGAAGCGGGCATGACATCCGTTCTGGTGTCGCGCAACGCCGAGCGTCTTGCTGACCTCGCCGCTAGCATTGACGGTGCGGTTGCTTATCCCTGCGACGCCACTGACGAAGACGCGGTCGAGAAAATGTTTACGGACATTGAAGCCGAACACGGCCCGGTCGAGGTGCTGGTCTACAATCCGGGCGGGGGCTTCGGTCGCACAACCGTGGTTGAACAAAGCGCTGAGCGATTTCGCGCGGTCTGGGAGTTCACCGCCTTCGGCGGGTTCCTATGCAGCCGCGCGGCGGCCCAACGTATGTTGAAGCGGGGCCACGGTTCCATACTGATCACCGGTGCGACGGCCTCTTTGCGCGGTGGGAAGGGCTTTGGGGCGTTCGCGTCAGGCAAGTTTGCCCTTCGCGCCCTTGGTCAATCCATGGCGCGTGAGCTTGGCCCCGAGGGCATTCATGTGGCCCAGATCAACATCGATGGCATGATCGGTGAGTCTGATGATGGCTCTAAACTTGATCCCGCCGATATCGCCGAGACCTATTACGGCCTGCACAAACAATCCAAAACCAATTGGACCCACGAGCTTGATATTCGGCCGTGGTCGGAGACCTGGTAGAACACGTCGGAGAACTGGTAGGGCACGTCGGTAGAGAACGGGCAACAAAAAACGGCGGCCCATTGCGGAGCCGCCGTTGTTCGTTTCTGAAAGTGTGTCGGCTTATAAACTCTTGAGCCGGTCTTTCATGATTTTTTGTGTTTCGGTCATGTGTGCTTTGGCGGCAGGATGCTTTTTAATCGCTGCCCAATATTTCTTCACATTCGGGCGGCCTTTGAGCGGGTCCTTGAGGCCGAACAACGGCCCGACCGCCGTCGCGAACAATAACGCCGGGATAACGTAGCAATCTGCGATGGTGAAGCTCTTGCCGGTCGCACACGGCCCAGGACTGATGTAGCCGTTGAGGATGTCCAAAGCGGCTTCCATATCGGCGAGGGCCTTCTTGGCCGCCGCTTTGTCTTTTGGCGCCCGTCCGACGACCTGCCGGAACAGATCAAGGGCCGGTTCCTGCACGTACAGGTCACACACTCTGGCGATAAGCCCGGCGTTGCCCGCTGCCGCTGGTGAGGCTGGGATGACCTTCTTTTTCTTCGGATACTTATCGTCCAGGTAAGGCAGGATCACGCCGGATTCAAAGAGAACCGTAGACCCGTCCTTGACGGTCGGAATTTTTCCGAAGGGATTGAGTGCCAGGTACTCAGGTGTTTTCAACCCGCCTTCTGGCATCGCAATTGTGTAGCCCAACCCCTTGTGTTTACACGCGAGTATGATGCGCGCCACAAATGGGGAGAGCGGACTGCCATAAATGTGCATCGTGTGAGCCTCCACTACGTCCGTTGATTAGCCGCCGAAGAACTGTTTAGCCATCGCCGTCATTTCTTTGTTCGCCTGCTTGGTGATCGGATCACGCTTCAAGGCGGCCCAATACTTCTTGACGTTCTTGTGGCCAGCAAACGGGTCCTTAACGCCAAAGCCCGGCGTCACCAGGTTGACGAAGAACAGAGCAGGCATGGCATAGCAATCAGCAATCGTGAATTTTTTACCCATCGCCCAAGGCCCACCGGGGGTGAGGTAACCATCAAGAATGGCCAAGCCCTTTTGAGTTTCAGCGAGCTTTTCCTTTACGATCGCCTTATCGCGGGTTTTTGGATCGCGTTGGGCAAACAAACTTGTGACGACGCCCTGAACGTAAAGATCTGAAATCGTGGCGATCAAGCGGGCGCTTCCTGCGGCCTTGGCCGTGCCAGGGATGATTGATTTCTTCGGGTACTTGGCGTCGATGTATTCGACGATGACCGAGGATTCAGGAAGAACGGTTGCGCCGTCCTTCATGGTCGGCATTTTGCCCATCGGGTTCATGGCAAGATATTCAGGGGTCTTCATGCCGTCCTCGGGCATGATGACTTCGTGCTTCACGCCTTTGTGACGCAGGGCAAGAATAGCCCGGCAGACAAAGGGAGATAAAATGGCGCCATAAATTTTCATTGTGTATGCATCCTTGGTAAAAACTGGGGTCTCAGCAGCATCCGGGTCGGAGCGACCGAGAGCGCGCGTATCATATCCGAAACGTACCAAAAATCACGTGTGATTATCAAAAGAATCCGCTGTTGGTTCTCAAGCGTCCGGGCCAGTTTTGGGAACCAAATTCTGCTATACGTTTGTCTTAAATCGTATTCTCGATTTTGACGCATATTTGCGACATTTCTAGCATGGCCGATTTAATCGCTTGGCCGAATTCAATTATTAGTGGCGCGCTGCACTGCAGGGCAAACATGGATGCAATTTTTAGCAATGATCAGAAAATATAAGAACAGTGACGTCGATGCCGTCGTTTCCGTATGGCGAACGGCGAGTGATCTCGCTCATCCGTTTCTTTCCGAGGCCTTTCAAGACAAGGAACAAGAAAACGTTAGGAACGTATACCCTCAATTTGCAGAAATATGGGTGAAAGAGATCGAAGACAAAGTCGTTGGGTTCGTCGCTCTCATTGAAAATGAGGTCGGAGCTATTTTTCTTGACCCCAACCTTCATGGACAAGGTATTGGTCGCGAGATGATGGATTTTGTGATTGGCCAAAAAGGGTCCGTTTCCTTGGATGTTTTCAAGGAAAACGAAATCGGTCGACGTTTCTATGACAGATTCGGCTTTGTAGAGACCAAAGAATATCTCCATGAAGACTCTGGGAAAATGGTAATTACCCTCGAGTTCACTGCGACTTGAATTTTATAAATCTAAGGCAATCCTAACTAGGCTCGCCTTGTGTTCTCAGGCGTCCGGGGGTGTTCTTGCCGCCCTATTCATGATCTGCTCAAGCATCAAAATTTTGGGAGGGAACGATGGATCATCGCAATATTCGCGGCAAAATTCAGTACATCGGTGGCAACGACGAAGAGCGGGGTCGGGAATGGTTTTCAATGACGTTTCACGAAGACGGCCAGCGCACTTTGCGGGCCCACTGTGAAATAGACGACACTGAAGTCCTCCGCGAAACCGTCTACACCATGGACGAGAATTGGCGGCCGCTGGACTGCTTTAACCGGCTTCACGTCGAACGCAAGTTTTTGGGCACTGGCTGGGTGAGGGCCTTCGGTAATGAGGCGGAATGTGAAGTTTATAATACCACCCTCGGCCGGGTCTCTCAGACTGTGTCAATGGATGGGCCGGCCAAGAGCCTGACTGTGCATCCGTTGACCTGCGATGTGTTCCACTGCGCCGGGTACGATCATGACAATAGTGAGAACCCTCAGACCCTGAATAATGTTTTGTCGACATCCCCCATGCCCAACGGCGCCAGTGGGCCGTTCCTAAGCGTTGGTAAAGTAACGGTGATGTACGATGGTCGGGAAGAAATCACCGTTCCAGCCGGAACCTTCGAAGTTGATCACTATCACTTCGTCCTCAAGCCGCAGCCGGATGGGACGCCGCGCCGCGAGGACGTTTGGTGCATCCCAGAGGACTACACCTTCGTCAAAGTCACCGTCGATGGCTTCCTCAAGAACTCCCGTTACGAACTGGTTGAGTACGAAACCGAGTTCTAGGAGTCAGCCATGAAACACCGGAATGTCCGGGGCAAGATCGCCTATATCTTTGATCCCGAGGGCGAGCGGATAGACTTTGGGCGGGAGTGGTGGTCTGTCACGTTCCATGAGGACGGCCAGCGGACGCTGCGCGCGCACTGCGAGATAGAGCCTGGCGTCGTTGCTGACAGGTCGGTGCTGCGGGAGACCGTTTATACAACGGACTCCCAGTACCACCCGCTTGACTGTTTCGTGCGTCTTCATGAAAGCGGCAAGTTCTTGGGCAGTGGCTGGTTTCGTTTTACTGACGGCTGGGCCGAGTGTGAGGCTGTCAATGTGACGTCAGGCCGGATCAGTCAGCGCATGGAACTTGATGTTCCGCCATTGTCCTTCGGTGCTCACCCGGTCTCTTGCGACATGCTCCACTGCGCCCGCTTTGACCACGGCGCGAGCCAGACGATTCAGCCTTGCGACGGGGTATTAATGTCGTCGCGAGAACACGACGGGTGTTCGGGTCCTAACCTTTGCACCACGCAATTCGGGCTGGAGTACATTGGTCGAGAAGAGATCACCGTGCCGGCAGGCACGTTCGAGACAGACCACTATCGTTTTGTCCTAGATCATCACCCAACCGAAGATTTGTGGTGCACCCCAGACGGATTTCTCTTCGTGAAGATCACGGTGGGTGGCTATATGAATGCTCATTTTGATCTCGTTGAATACGAAGAGGATTACTAAGGGTGCAGATCATCGGCGCTGGATTTGGGCGCACCGGCACGAAATCTATGAAGCTCGCTCTCGAGCAGCTTGGGTTTGGGCCTTGCTACCACATGCATGAAGTGTTCAAGAATCCTGAGGGGATTCCGCTATGGCACAAGGCGGCGTTCGGCCAGGATATTGATTGGAATGTACTTCTCGGTGGGTACCCATCTGGCGTCGACTGGCCTCTGTCCCACTTTTGGCAGCCGCTTTCTGAGAAATACCCGGAAGCCAAAGTGCTACTGACCGTCCGGCCTGCGGATGAGTGGTACACGAGTATGACCAACACCATTTTTAGCCATCTCGCAGGTAATCAGCCGAAGGATGAGATGCAGGTAACCTTCAAAGAGATGGTTGATAAAATTGTTCGCAAAGACACGTTCGATAACCGCACAGATGATAGAGCCCACTGCGAGGCGGTGTTTGATCGTCATACCGCGCTGGTCAAGGAAACCGTGCCAGCTGACCGGTTGATCGTGTATGAGGTTGGAAGCGGTTGGGAGCCTTTGTGCGCTGGTCTTGGTGTACCCGTTCCGGAAGAGCCTTTTCCGAAAACCAACACGACGGCGGAATTTCGGAGAAATCGGGATGCGGAGGCCGACGCCTCCGAGTGACCTAATCTTTCAGCGCGGTTGCTTCGGTGCTTTTGTCAGCGATATGGATAACGCGCTGCGGATAGGGGATATCGATGCTGTTCGCTTTGAGAATGTCCCAAAGTTCGAGCAGGACTTCACCCTTCACATTCGTCACGCCCTTCGCTGGATCTCTGATCCAGAAGCGAAGGACAAAATTGACGGAGCTATCGCCAAACTCAACGAGATGACAAACGGGCGGGGGGTGATCGACGATCCGCTCTGGTTTTGATGCGGCCTGGACAGCGAGCGTTCGCACCTCATGCGGGTCATTGTCGTAGCTGGTGCCGAACTTCACCTCCATACGGACATCGTTGTCGCTATGAGACCAGTTGATGACTTGATTGGTGACGAAATCATCGTTGGGGATGAGCAGCTCTTTATTGTCCCGGGTGGTCACGCCGACATAGCGTGCACTCATTGTGTTAACCCAGCCGAACGTCTCGCCGACTTCAATGACATCGCCCGGCTTTATCGACTTATCAAGCAACAGAATGACGCCGCTGATCAGGTTAGAGACTTGTTTCTGCAAGCCGATGCCGATGCCAACACCGACGGCGCCCGTGAAGACAGCGAGGGCAGCGAAGTTAATGCCGACCGAAGATAGAGCCACCATCACGGCGACAACGACCATAATTAGGCGAATTGTTTTACCGATAAGGACGCGGGCGCCGGGCGTTATTTCAGAAACCTGGGAAAGCCTGTTGTCGATGAGTTTGCTGACGGCCAAAGCGGCCCACATCAATGCCGCCAGGAGGAGGGCGCCGTTGACAACGGTCAGCACCGAAACGCGTGTCTGACCGAGGGGAATACCGACAGATTCAAGTGTACCGATCGCCGGGTCTAGCAAGCCAACAATGTTCAGAGCGGCAATGGTCCAAGCCATCGTGGCGACGAGGCGAGATAGAAATGCGTTTGCAATGAGAGCCGAGGTGAGGCGAATCAAAACCCAGGCGGTCATTAAACTGGCAATGACCTCCAGCATACCGCTGTCGGTGCCATCCTCGATCTGTCCCACAATTCCCGTCGCCAACCACAATACGAACAGGACCGCGATCGCAGTGAGTTGATGGGAAACAGCCGTCAAGACACGCCGCAGGGGGGATAGAAGCCGTAGTTTCGAGATTCCATCGGCCAGCCGTGGTCGGATTGGTTTTTGGATAAAGTAGGCAAAGAGCAGCGAAAGCAGCAGAATGCCTAGTTGAATCAGGAAATCCAGGGCCAGAACCTGCTGCTGAAACCACACTAGAAATTCAGTGTAGAAGGTCTGCCAGGTTTCTGGTTTGAGAAGCTCGTTTATCCGCATCCTTGAATTCTGCCATTCATCGCTCTCTCCGTCGAGCCGCACGCGCTTGTGATTGCTTCATTCCTGCCAGACTATGGAATAGTGAAGGCATAATCACAGCCAAAGGGGACTCCACCATGACCAAGTTGACACTCTCGCGCCGTGGCGCGCTGTTGGGCGGGGTAGGTCTCGCCGCAGCAAGCACCTTGTTCAACGCTGAGCCGGTCTCTGCGTCGGCGTGGTCTGACCGCAAGAAGTACGTTGACGTTGGCGATGGCCTTAAGATGGCCTACATCGAAATGGGCGATCCGGACGGTGATCCGATCGTCTTCCTTCACGGCAACCCGACGTCTTCGTATTTGTGGCGAAAAGTGATGCCCCACTGCGCGCCGTTTGGCCGCTGTATTGCACCTGACCTGATTGGCATGGGCGATTCCAGCAGGCTTCCGAATTCCGGTCCAGGTGTTTACACCTATCAGACCCATCGCGAGTACATGAAGAAATTCTTTGATGCGCTGGATATTCACGAGAACCTTACCCTGGTGATTCACGATTGGGGCTCAGCGCTCGGGTTTGAGAAGGCGAGTGTGCACCCAGAGTCTATCAAGGCCATTGTTTACATGGAATCTTTGCTTAGTCCGCAAACGCCAGCCGGAGGAGAAGGCGGCGGCAGACCTGGCGGTGGTCGACCAGGTCGCCCCCCGAGTGGTGGCCCTTCGACCGGTGGACGACCAGGCGGACCTCCGGGTGGCGGGCGCCCTGGTGGTGCGATGCGGGTTGAGAACACTGGCGGCGGCGGTATGTTCTCCTTGCTGCGCTCTCCAGCTGGGGATGAGGCCGTGCTGCAAAACAACATGTTCGTCGAGGACTTCTTTATCAAAGGTGTCGACGACTACATGACAGATGAAGATAAGGCCGAGTTCCGCCGTGGTTACGAAGAGCCCGGCGAGAGTCGTCGCGCGACCCTTACTTGGCCGCGCGAAGTGCCGCTCGGTGGCGAACCAAAACGGAACGATGAGGTCATCGCAGCGTATTCGAAATGGCTCATCGAAGACTCTCAGGACATTCCTAAATTGTTCATCCGAGCAAACCCTGGTGCGATCTTTGCCAATCCGATGATGCTTGGTTTCGCCCGTACCATTCCCAACCAAAAAGAGGTCATGGTCTACGGCGGGCATTTTGTCCAAGAAGTATCCGGTGATGCGATCGGCCGCGCCATCGCGGAGTGGCTTCCGACTTTACCGAACTGAGATCCATTATGTTGCCCAACAAAAGAGTGTCGGTGCTCGACGCCAACATGGCCTATATCGACGTGGGGGAGGGCGATCCTGTCGTCTTTCTGCACGGCAACCCAACGTCATCTTACTTATGGCGCAATATCATCCCCTATATGAGCGGCACAGCGCGCTGCCTAGCGCCAGACCTCATCGGTATGGGGGCATCGGACAAGTTAGAGGGCAGCCAGTATCGCTTTGTCGATCATGCCCGGTATCTTGATGCCTGGTTTGAGGCCGTTGGCCTTTCTGAGAACGTCGTCATCGTTGTGCACGATTGGGGATCGGCCCTGGGCTTTGACTGGGCCCACCGCCATCCTGATCGTATCAAGGGGATCGTCCACTTTGAGTCCATCACTGCTCCGGCGTCGACTGATATCGCCAGTGAGGGGGCTAAGTGGTTCTATTCCTTCATGCGCTCTGAAGAAGGCGAGCGTGCTGTCATTGACGACAACATGTTCATTGAGAAGGTCATGCTCGAGTCACTTGGTGACCGGCTCAATGATGAGGACAAAGCCGTGTATCGCGAGCCATGGCTTCAGGGCGGTGAGGCCCGTCGACCTTTAATTACTTGGCCGCGTGAAATTCCTGTCGATGGTGAACCTGAGGATGTGACCAAGATCGTGACGGACTATCAGGCATGGATGGAAACAAACGATATCCCGAAACTGTTTCTTCTCGGTACGCCGGCCGCGATTATGACTCCTGGTGAAGGACGGCTGGAAGCGGCGCGGCTTTGGTCGAACCAAACAGAAGTCGCGATTCCCGGTGATCCCGATGCCCCACCCGCTGCGAACCACTATATCCAAGAGGTTTGCCCGGACATTATTGGTTCGGCTATCGCCGAGTGGTACGCAGAGCTGTCTTAACTCCATGACTGACTTTACGGATGTTCAATTCACTGACGTAAAAGATCAAAGGATGGCCTGGCGGGAGACCGGAGAGGGTGATCCCATCATCTTCGTTCATGGCAATCCGACATCGTCCTACTTGTGGCGCAATGTGGTGCCCGAACTATCTAGTATTGGGCGATGTATCGCACCTGATCTCATTGGCATGGGCCAGTCGGATAAGTTGCCAGATCATGGAGCACGCACATACTCGTACTTTGTCCATCGTGACTATTTCGATGGCTGGATGGATGCGATGAGTCTCTCTGGGCCGATAACCTTTGTCGGGCACAACTGGGGTGTTCCCTTGTTCTTTGATTGGGCCATGCGGAACCCCGACAAGACCCGGGGCTTTGTTCACATGGAAGGGCAGGTCTCTCCCGTAACAACGGCAATCGCCGGTGATCGCTTCCAGGCCTTTAACGCCCACATGCGCTCCCCTGAAATGGAAGCGGACGTTCTCAACGACAATCTATATCTCGAGCAGTACTTCTTCCGGTATGTCGATGACTTGTTGTCTGATCAAGACAAGGCTGAGTATGAGCAGCCTTACATGAATCCAGGTCCAGACCGTCGCCCCACAATAGATTGGCCGTGCGAAATTCCTGTCGATGGTGAACCGTCAGATGTCTTCGGCCGTCTGAATGAATTGATCGAATGGATGAAGATCAACGACATTCCCAAGCTTTGGTTGGTGCCTGATACGGCAAGTATCATGACGGGGGAACGCAAGACGGCGGCCGAGTCATTCTCGCACCAAACGACACTTCAAATCGAAGGGGAACACTACACGCCGGAGACGTCGCCCGACATTATCGGCCGGGCGATCGCCAACTGGATTGAGGGCCTGGGGGTCTAACTTAGGCGAGCGCGCTCTTGAACAGGTCGAGTGTCCGCCCGTGGGCTAGATCCGTCGCCGCTTTGTCATAGTGGCTGGCATCGGTTTCACGGGCGAAGCCATGATCGCAGCCTGCATAATTATAGATCGCTATCTTCTCGTGACCTTTGAGAGCTGCGCGCACTTGGTCAGATGCTTCTTTGGGAACAAAGGAATCTTCTTCGGCGATATTCAAGATGGTGGGTTTCGTTATCTTGTCCGCTTCGCCTAGATGGGATTCAATGCCGACGCCGTAATACCCTACATTGGCATCTGAATCCGTGCGGGCTGCTGTGAGAAACGTGAGAACGCCGCCCAGGCAATACCCGGTCGCACCAACTTTTCCATTGCACCCATCGCGGCCACGGAGTTCGTTGATGGCGGCTTGAATATCTTCGATACTTTTATCCACGTCGAATTTTCCGTAAAAATCGAGACCTTTATTGAAATCTGCTTCAACCGTTGCGTCGAGTTGAACGCCGGGTTCGATCGGCCAGAACAGGTCTGGCGCAAGCGCCATAAAACCCTGTTCGGCCAGCATATCGCATACGCCGCGAAGCCAGTCATTCACGCCGAAAATCTCTTGAATGACAATGACGCCAGGTCCACCGCCGTCGGGTGCAGCGAGGTACCCCATAAAGTCTCCGTTGGGACCCTTGATCGTAATTTCCTGTGAACTCATAGCAGTGCGCTCCCTGTTGAATTTGTATGAGAATTTTAGATGGATTTAACCTGGTTGGCCAGATATCAGGCACCAATATCCGCTAGAGCAGTCTACTCTGCCGCGCTTTTCCAGGTGCTGTGCCGGCCGACGCTCTCATGGGTGAGGGACGTCCTCATAGCGTACCGATCTCCACGATAGAATGATGTTAGCCACTCTACCGGTTGATTTGCATCATCAAAAACCAGGCGGGTTAACTTCAGCAAAGGTGCGCCGACTTCGATACTCAGTTGGGCTGCGATTGTGGGGTCGGCCAACGTTGCCGTGACTTCCTGCTCAGCCCGGGCAACCGGAATACCGGCCATATTGAGGCGAACGAGCATGGGGAGGTTTTCCGTTTCCGGGTCGAGGTGTTTGGCAATGGCTTCTGGCACATAGGCGATAATCACTGCCAAGGGCTCTCCGTCAGTAAGACGAATCTGGTGTGACCGAAGGACCTTTGCTGTGCTGTCGAGTTCCAGTTTGGAAGCAACGTCAGTGGCCGGTTCTAATATTTCAGAAGACAGGTTTGTCACGTCTGTAGCCGCACCGATGGCCTGGACGCTCTGCAACAGATCATCCAAAGCATTTTTTGCGGGGGCAGCAGCATCCTCAGCAACGAATGTGCCTTTGCCCCGCTGCCGTACGACCAGTCCGTCGTTCACTAGTTCCCGCATGGCCCGCTTTACGGTGATACGGGAAACGCCGAATTCTTCACATAAGGTATGTTCTATTGGCAGCGCAGAGCCTGCGCTATGGGCTCCGGACCGAATGCGTTCTTTCAGTATCAAGTAGACTTGGTGATACAGCGGAATAGCCAGAGAGTCGTCGACGGGATGTCGTATGGCTGCGATTTCGTTCATGCGTCTAAAACCAGACCCGACGAAATATTTGTATTGGTGCCTGTCATCGAAGCCGCATGTTCCGAGCACAAGAAGAGAACAGTGCCTGCACACTCTTCGGCTGTCGCATAGTGGCCGAGTGGCAGAGCGTCCTTGAGGCCTTCATGTTGATCATCGGATAAGCGGTCGAGCATTGGCGTGTCGACGGGGCCAGGTGAGATAAGATGAACTCGAATACCGTCGGGTGCCCATTCCTTGGCGCTATATCGCGTTAAGTTGACCAACGCTGCTTTCGAAGACGCATAAGCGGCACCAGAAAGGTAACTTCCGCCATTGTAGCCGTTCGACGAGCCGCACAGAACAGCCACGCCACCGGGCTTGGTGATGTGTTTGTAGGTGTGCTTAAGCACTAGAAACGCCGACGTGAGATTTGTCGAGACGACTGTGTTCCAGTCTTCGAGTGGCATTTCATCAAGTCGGCCTTTGCCGACCATGCCAGCCATGTGGATGACATAGTCGAGCCGACCAAACTTTTCGACACAGCTTTGTACTGCTGAGGCGACCGCATCCTCGTCTGTAACCTCAAGGGTGAGAGGGAGAACACGTTTATCATCGAAAGGCACAGCCCGACGCCCGGTCGCGGCTACTTGGGCGCCGGCATCAAGCATCATACGAACAACGGCCTGACCGATGCCTCCGGTCGCGCCGGTTACGAACGCGACACGGCCAGAGGCATCAAGCAAGGCAGGAGAAGAGCCGTTGCTCACTCGGCAGCCTGAGCGACGCCCTGAACGAAGGCTTCGTTGATGCCGTCGAGCATACGCCAGCGCATTTCTGTTGATGCGCGAACAGCAGAGATCGCCATCTTTTGCAGTTCTGGTGTTGTCGAGTACTGCGTGGTGATTTCGAGGCCGACATGGGCGTGTTCGGCATCGCCTTCGATGTGCACATGGAAAAATTCCATATCGTCATCGGTCAGGCCCATCTTACGCATGGCATCGACATACATCGGATAAAGCGTTGGGAGTTGTCCTTCGAGGGCAACCATGATTCCAGCAGCGCCTTCAGCAAGGTGGCGAACGTTGACCATTTCCCAGATCCAGGACCGCATGGCGCGCGTTGACGGCAGCACTTTACCGTTGTGCTCGGCATTGATGAAATCGTCTTCGGTCATGCCGCAGGCCTTGCCGAATTTAACGAGGAGATTGGGGTGACGTTTCTCCGGCGTGTCGGGCATTTCTTCACCAAGAAGATTTTCCAACATGTGCTGGCGAGCCTCAAGATCATCCAAGCGGCAGAAGAACTGCGCAAACTGCTGCGGAATAGCATCGATGTAATAGAAGTGTTGCACGGCCCATTCGCCGATTTGCTTGAGGCTCAATTCGCCGTTAGCCCAAGCCACGCTGAATGGGTGTCCGCCGGAATGGACGGGACTGCGCGCGCCTTCAAGCGCTTTGTAGAAGTCTGGTTGGTTCAATAATGTAGACATGGTCTTCTCCTAAAAGTCTTCAGTACTCGAGTGTGGGATCTTAGAAATTCAGTCGCTGGCGCCCCATTTGGCCAACGGAAACGTACTCATCGGAATCGTTGTCGTTTTTTCTTCTGTGAAGAACTGCAGGCAGTCTTTGGCACTGTCGCGGCCAATGCCGGATTTCTTATAGCCACCAAACGGTGCGCGCAGTTCGCGGGTCATTGGTGTGTTGACCCAAATTGTTCCAGCGCGCATTTCCTGCGACGCTTTCATGACTGTGGGCAAGTGATCGGACCAGATGTAGCCAACCAAGCCAAACTCGGACGCATTGGCGATCGCCAGGGCTTCATCAATATCGTCGTACTTGAGGAAGGTTGCAAAGGGCCCGAAGATTTCCTCTTGGCAGACTTGAGATTCATTCGAAGTCGCCATAACGGCGGTTGGTTCTAGGTAAAGCCCAATCTCATGCCGGCTGTCGCGGGCGCCTCCAGTGAGCAGTTCGCCGCCGTCCTGCTTGGCGATATCTACAAAACTCAACACGCGATCCATGTGGGCCCGATAGCAGAGTGGCCCGATTTCTGTATCCGCAGCCATCGGGTCACCGACTTTGATTTTCTTAGATCGGGCGACAAATTTTTCGATGAATTCATCGGCGATTGAATTCTCGACGAGGATCCGGGATCCCGCCAAGCACTGTTGGCCGTTGTTGGAGTAAATTCCCAGGATGGCGCCATCTAGAGCGCGCTCCATATCCGCCGTGGCCGTAATGATGTTCGCGGACTTGCCACCGAGTTCCAAGGCAATCGGTTTCAATCCTTCTCCGGCACGGGCAGCAATCATTGCGCCTGTTTGGGTGCCACCCGTGAAAGAAACCACATCAACTTCGGGATGGGAAACCAATGCATCGCCGGTGATATGGCCGCGTCCATTGACTAAATTCACGACGCCTTTGGGAATGTCGGTCTCGTGAATCAGTTCAACAACACGGCGTAGGGATAGGGGGGTGAATTCACTGGGTTTAAGGACGCAGGTGTTCCCGAAGGCAATGCATGACGCGATTTTCATCGAGCAAAGCGCCAGCGGTGCGTTCCAAGGGCCAATGAGAGCGCCGACACCAACTGGCTCCCGCGTGACTACTGAAAGATACGGTTTTGTTTGGGTATAGGCTTCACCCGAAGCCTGACTGGCGACCTCGGCAAAAAACTCGAAGTTCCATCCCGCGCGTTTCACATGCAGGCCTTTGACATAGTTCAATGTCAGGCCAGCGTTGAGGCTTTCTAGATATGCAAGTTCATCGGCGTTCGCTGCGATCACATCCTTGATTTGCAACATGATCACTTTGCGCTCGTCGACCGACATATGCCGCCACGGCCCATTCTCGAAAGCATCGCGAGCGTTGCGCACGGCACGATCAACTTCGTCGACTGAGGCCTCGCGAAGCACTGAAATCTGGCTCTCTGTGATTGGGCTAATGACAGGGATATCTTCCCCCGAGCCAGATGGGCTGACGGACTCGCCATCGATAAAGCTGGTGACGTGCTCGTTCAGCGTAAACTTCTTCATCATGTCTTGGGTGACTGCGTTCATTGTGCGCTCCCTTGGGTCGTTTTTGTTAGTTGTGCATTTTTCATCGTTGACTGGGTCATGGCATGTAGCCGCCGCCGTTGATGTGAATCACTTGGCCGGTGATAAATCGAGCTGCATCGCCACTGAGAAAGAGAATGGGCGCGACAACGTCATCTGTGACCGCCAGCCGCTTCATCGGCGTCGCATCGGCGTAACGTTCCGTATCAATGTGGGTGGCGTGGTTTTCATCATCGCCAGTGCGGCTGGTACCGCCTCTCAAAAAGGCGGTGTCGACAGCGCCGGGTGCGATAACGTTCACGCGAATGTCCGGCGCATTTTCATTCGCAAGAGACTTGGACAACGCAATAACACCGGCTTTAGCAGCGCCATAAGGTGCCGTGCCGGGCAAACCTTTGTAGGCCAGTCCAGAAGCCGTGTTGATGATCGCACCGCGCTCCGAGGTCTTGAGAAGAGGGAGGGCTGCGCGGGCGCACAGGAATGCAGACCTGAGATTGCCGTTTGTGATTTCGTCCCACGTTGCCGCCGTCATGTTGGCGACCGGCTCAAACTCGTTGGTGAACCCACAGAGGTTAACCATCACATCCAAGCCACCCCACGCATCGGCCACTGAGCCGAAAGCCGCGTTAACGGACTCTTCGTCTGTCGCATCAATGGCGTGCTGCAGGCATGTTTCTGGAGGCGCATGACGTTGCAGGGATGAGGGGAGATCAAGCACCGCGACTTTTAACCCGGTTTCAAGACATGCGTTGACTAGCGCCCGCCCAATGCCGCCACACCCACCTACGATGGCCACACGGGTGCCTTCCGGCGGGCCGAGGCGCGAATAATCAAGCGCGGTTATGGCTGACGCATCCATCATCTTATCCTGATGTCACCAGCCGCTTGGCGTCGGCTTGACTGAATTCATGATGGCACGACGGACAATGCATCTTCACTTCCGGCCGATCCAACAGTCCCGGGCCAATATGAAACCACTCATCGCATGCCGGGCATTGGGTCCAAGACGTGTTGCCCGTTTTTTCCCATGAAGCGCCTAAGCGAACCGTCTCACGGTTATTTGTCTTTGTTGCGCTCATAGGGTTGGCCACTCTGACATATCGGCTCCTGCGAGCACTTTGGCTGCATAGTCGAGCGAGTCTTGTGGGACGGTTGATCGCGGCGGCACAGGAGATGGTGCGCCGGGTCGTCCCGGCAAGGGCAGGCTGGCGTCGATTCCCATTTTAGATAGTGTTTTTGCCCCAGCCGGCGTTGAGGGATCGAGCAGTGACCCAGACAAACCATCGACCGTAAAACTATCGCGGCTCCACTGGACGCGTGTCGCTAAGGCAAACATCATTTCGGAATCGTCAAAAATGTCGATGTCCTGATCGACGGCGATGGCCATTTTTAGACGGCGGTAGGAGAGGGCGGCCATAAGGGCATCGCGCACTTCACCCGGACCCGGATTTTCAACTTGAATATAGCCGTGAAAGCGTCGGCCTTGGGCGGGGACGTGAACATTGGTCACGCTTGGTGCAACTTGTTTGCACAAGCCATAGACCTTGCCTTCCATCGCCATGTTGTCCGGGACCAACATGTCTGTCAGGCCAGACCCATAATCGTGATAAAGCGCGTCTTTGCGCATGGTGATGCAGGTAACGTCGACAACTGGTGCTGCCACTTGCGGGCCCGAATAACCGGTGTACTCGCCGAAGGGACCATCCGCTTCTAGAACCTCGCGGGGGGCGTAGCCTTCAATCACGATCTCAGCGTCGGCCGGAACCATAATCGCGTCGCCGAATGTTCGGCTGGGCGTGACGCGCAAGGGTTCGCCAAGCAGTCCACCGCACGCGCCCCAATGGCTTTCTGGGTAGTTTAACTTTGCTTGAGTTCCCATCAGTACAGCGGGGTGGTGGCCGATCCAAAACACAACGGGGCAATCTTCGCCTCTGGCCCAAAACTTACGCATATTCCGATTGTTGTGTGAGGCGGGGTACGGAAAATATGACATCCGCTTTTTCGATTTTATCCAGCAGCGCTGAATTGCCGTGTTGTCCGTCTTGGTATCCGGGTCATAGGTGGTCGCATGAGCGGCCGTCAGATAAGGACCGGGGTCTGTGACATGCTGGGTCAGAGCGGGCAGCCGGGTAAGATCAACGTCGTTGCCCTCAATGACGATTTCCTGAACCGGGGCGCTATCGCCGCTGATGATTTCTGGCGCGATTTGGCTGCCAGTTCGTTGCGCATATATGGGTGCCGCAGTTTGATGGTCGTTAATGCCAAGAGATCTGGCGACAACAGCGCGGCTGGCCGTAAGGTTGGTGACAACCGGAATATCGTTTGCCGTTCCGTCAGCCATCACAGGTTTATCAACGACAACAATGGGCCGGCGACCGGCCTTTTCCAGCGTATATTGAAGAGCGGTAATTTCGTGGGCGACAGAAAGAGGGCCTTCCGGTCGAAAGACTGCTTGCTTCTCAGCTTCTAAAAAAGTTCGAAGATCTAGTATGGTGCCGCCCCCCTTGAGTTGCCAAAAGGTATAAAAGTATGACTTTATACTCAAGCGGAATCTTTTGACGCCCGAAACCCCAATAAATACGAAGGCATAGGGGATCATGAGGAAGCATTTGCGAACAAACAACTTCTAGTTCAGAAATCCTTTACGGACTGAGGTATAGGGTCCAGCCCACACAATAGGGATGCGGGAATGACACAGGCGAACCGGCTCATTATTGGAATTAGCGGCGCTTCCGGGATTGTTTACGGCATTCGGCTTCTCGAGGTGTTGCGTGACACACCTTTTGAGACCCATCTGGTTATGTCTCAGTCGGCGGAAGTGACTCTGGCTCACGAGTCAAAAATGAAGGTTGCGGGCGTCAAGGCTCTGGCCGACGTGGTGTATCCCAATGGGGATATCGGTGCGGCCATTTCATCCGGCTCATTCCAGACCGCGGGTATGGTCATCGCGCCATGTTCGATTAGGTCAGCTTCTGAAATCGCGACAGGGGTTACCTCGACCCTGCTGACACGGGCAGCCGACGTTATTCTGAAAGAGCGGCGGCGCCTTATTCTAATGGTTCGAGAGAGTCCGCTTCATACGGGACACCTCCGCACCCTGACCCACCTTTCGGAGATTGGAGCGGTGATTGCACCGCCAGTACCGGCTTTCTATTCTAAACCAACCTCGGTTGACGATTTGGTGAACCACACCGTTGGCCGCGTCCTCGACATGTTTGGAATAGATGCTGGGTTAGTAAAGCGCTGGGGTGAACCTGGCGGGTCTGGGAAGTCTGCAAAGCGTAAGCCGACCAAGCGAGGATCAAAAACGAAATGAGTGAGCCAACGGGTACCGATTTCGCTAAGGGCAATCCATTTTGGGAATTTGCTACTGAGGCCTATAGCCAACCTGGCATCGACAAGGCCTTGTTGTCTCTACAGAGCCGGATGGGTGTCGATATCAATATGGTACTGTTTTGTGTGTGGTTGGCGTACCGCGGGTCTAACGGCAATGATCTCGCCCAGCATTTAGCCAGTGCACTCAAAATGTCACGTGAATGGCAGCGTGATCTGGTCGAGCCGGTCCGTACGTGTCGGGAGAACCTCAAAGTTATAATTGATGGTCCTGACCTGATAGGGCGGAATAGAGAAGCGGCGACTGCATTGCGAGAACGGCTGAAGGCAAACGAACTCGACCTCGAGGCGCTTCAAATTATCGGACTCTATGGGTTGGTGAGTACTGGTGATCACGATGACGGGGCACCGGTTGATATCGCGACCCAAAAGGAAGACGCCCAGAATAATTTAAACGTCTACTTCGCGGCGACGGGTGTAACCCTTGATCATCTCGCGCAAAGCCACGTCTTGCGTATCTTAAACGGTGTTTTCCAGTAAGCGGCTCCAACTAGAAATTCTCTACCACGGAATTTCTTCCCCATCCTATTCGACAGAGCGAGTTGACCTGACGCATAACTTTGGCTCCTCGTGGTTCGCTTACCAGGGGATGGCTTGGCCATCGTAGTTGACAGGTAGACCAACGGTTTCAGCATTGACGCCGTCAATGACGGTCAAAAGACCGGCGACGCTTTCATCCACGGTAATAGAGCCGGGACCGCGGAAGCCAGACGCAAATAAGAGTTCCGTTTGAACCTGTCCCGGCGCGATTAGCCCTATGACATAGCCTTCACCTTTGAGGTCGGCGTGCATCGCCCGCATCGCCATGTTCACCGCTGCTTTTGACATACGATAGCCGTAGAATCGGCCTAGCCGTTGGGTCAGTGCCATAGAGCCGAGCCCCGATGTCATGGTCAGAATCTTTTTCTGTTTGCTAGCCGCGACATGGGGCAGGAAGGCCTTAGCCATTTTCATCGGGCCGTAAACGTTGACGTCCATGATGAATTTGATTTCGTCGTAATCGATATTTTGTGCGTTCTGCTTTTCGACGTCGCCAAGGACACCGGCATTGTTGAGCAGAACATCGATCGGGGTACCTTCGTATTGGACGGCTAACGCCGCGATTTCTGAGTCATCCGTGACGTCCAACTCGTCAACAGTCAGGTTGTCATACTTGGCGTCTAACGCATTGAGTTCATCTGCTCGCTCAGGGCTGCGAGCCGTTGCGATGACGCGCCAGCCGCGTTCGGCATAAGCTTCAGCCAGCCCTAAGCCAATGCCACGGTTTGAGCCAGTGATGAGAATAGTCTCGGCGTTCGCCAAGCCAGGTAAAATCACGGCAAGCATGATCAGAGACGATTGAACGAGTTTCAGCATTAGGTGCGAGTCCTTTGGTTTTTGGTATGAGCGGGATCTACCAGGGCAACGTATCGCCTGTGTAAATAATGTACTGGCCGGTCGTTTCGGGCCCGAGGTTCTCAATGTTGCGAATAACGGCGGTGACACTTTGCTCCGTTGAAATGCCACGGCCACCGGCACCAGCCTGTTCAAGGAGGCGCGTGTTAACCATACCGGGAGCAAGAATGCCGACCCAAATGCCCCGATCCGCTAGCTCAACCGCTAAAGCGCGATAACCCATGTTAATCGCAGTTTTAGACATCCGATAAAGATAGAGAGACTGGAAGAATGGCGACTGACGCACGTTAGCTAGAGAGGCCGTGCCAGAGGTGATCACGCCTATTTTTTTCTGGTCGCTGGCTGCGACATGTTCAAGAAATGCTTCGGCCATCTTCATCGGGGCCATGGCGTTGGTTTTGTAGACCCGCTCCATTGATTCAAAGTCGATATTTCCGATGGTTTGCACATCTGTACCGCCACCAAGAATGCCGGCATTGTTCAGTAGAACATCGATCGGTGTGCCTTCTAACTCTGCGGCCAATGCGTCGATGGCGTCGAAGTCAGATACATCGAGAGCAATGACACGCAAGTTGTCATACTGAGCATCAAGAGCGTTGAGTTCGTCGTCATCATTCGGTGTGCGGCTTGTCGCGATGACTGTCCAGCCTAGTTCCGAATACTGCTTAGCAAATTCAAGCCCAATCCCGCGGTTAGATCCGGTGATGAGAACCGTCGCCGCATTTGCGATTAAGCTTGAAAAAATCGATACGAAAGCTGCCGCGAAAATGGCGAAACGCATTTTGAATCCCTTGAATGATTAGACTTGTGTACTGGTCAGACCTTAGCGCTGGTTAAGAGAGAACCGTGCGTTCCTAGACTGAATGACCACAGTGCGGCGTGGCGACTATGTCACTGATTCACGATGATTTTCTGGGTGACAAAAACCAAAGGACCGCAGCAACCAGGACCAGAGCGGGAACATCGCCGACTAAATGCCCAGTCTCCATTTCGTCTCCGAGCGCTTGAGCCGCCATAATGCCGGCGTGAACCACGCTCGACCAAATGGTGAACGAGATCAGGCTGCGATGCTGATCGGGCGCCTTCGCAGCTATGATCAGGAAAACACCGAGAACGGCGTACACACCACAGATCATCTGTAGGTAGTAGCTACCTTCACCGCCGTGCCAAATCCATCCCGAGGGCCACACTAGGCCGATCGGGTAAACCAATAGAAATATGATGCCGAAAACAATGAGCGCTTTGCTGAGTAACTTTTCTTTGGTGGTGTCATCCATTGTTAAGACTCCTCAGAACTTTCTATTTTGGTTAAAGCTACCAGGTCATTTCCTCGCCAGTATTGGCAAAGTATCGGCCTGACATTTCAAGATCGTATTTCTCGATCATTGCCATTGAGCGAGAGACGCTGGTTTCAACATCGATCATCATCTGTTTGGGTAGGCCGGCCGTGAAATCCGTATCAACGAAACCGGGCGTGAGCAGGCCAATGATGACGCCTTTTTCCTGAACAGTCGGGTGAATGGACACATTCTTCATCACCATATTTAGGGCTGACTTGCTGGCTCGGTAAAATGGCTGGCGGGAACCACGAACCTGGGACAAACGGCCTTCAGACGAGGAAATATTGATGATCTTTTTTTGGTCACTGGCTGCGACATGATCGAGAAAAGCCTCGGTCACTTTCAGCGGTCCGAGCACATTGATGTTCATGACGTCGTTGAATACGGAATAATCAACCGCGCCAAAATCTTGCGTGTTACGCCCACCGGCAACACCAGCGTTATTGATCAACACGTCGATGGGCGTGTTTTTTAGTTTTGTTGCGAGGGCATCAATGCCCGCATGATCGGTTACATCAAGTACTTCTAGGCGGACGTTACTGTGTGCTGATGCGAGAGCCTGCAGTGCTTCATCGTCTTCGGGTGAGCGCGCTGTGGCAATGACATCCCACTTTTGCTCCGCATAGCGCTTGGCGAACTCGAAGCCGATACCGCGGCTCGCGCCCGTTATTAGAACTGTGGCGGCTTCAGCGGCTGAAAATGCAAAGAGAGACAGGAGCAGAGTTGCGATGCGGGTCATGAGTGTTCCTTTATGAGTAGGGCGTCAGTTTACCACGGAATCGTCGAGCCATCGTAGTTCAGAAAATCGCCCGAGCGGTCCAGGGTTAGGGCGTCCAGCGTCGCAATCATCTGAGAGATGCTTTCCTCGGTGGTTAGCGGCTGAAATCGCCGGTAGTCGTAGTCTGTTGCGGCTTCCGCTTCCTCTTGGGTGAGTCCGACGGCTTCCCGCAGCATGCGAGTATCGACGGCGCCCGGCATGAAAATGGCAACTGCTATGCCTTGCTCTTTCAATCGCATCGCGGTGCCGCGCATAGCCATGTTCACCGCTGCCTTGCTGATAGCGTAGTAGGGCGCACCGGGCGGGTTGCGGATCGAGGAGATAGACCCAGCTGTGCTCGAGATGACCGCAATCTTTTTGGTCTCGCTAGCAGCAACATGAGATGCAAAGGCTTCAGAAAGTTTCAGAGGGCCGAAGACATTGACGTCCATAACCTGGCGGAACAGATCACGATCCAATTTGCCCCATGTCTGACGCGGCCGGTCGCCAAACAGGCCAGCGTTGTTCATCAAGACATCAATCGGTGTGCCTTGGTACTTGGCCGCAAGCGCTGCGACTTCTTCGAGGTCAGCTACGTCAAGCTGCTCAATGGTGATGTTGGTATTGGCGGCCGCGAGAGCTTGAAGGTCTTCATCGTCGTCGGGGGAGCGACTGGTGGCGATGACGTGCCATCCCTTTGCCGCGTATTGAGTGACGAATTCCAAGCCGAGGCCACGGTTCGAGCCGGTGACTAGAACAGTTTTGGCAGCGGCGGTGTGCGCTAACAGTATAGTTAGGGACAGCGCTACAATTCTCAGCATTATCCATCGTCCTATTTTGAATTACTGGCCTACCAGGCCATCGGCTCACCGGTATATTGCATGAACGTGCCAGAGGTATCCGGCGTATACCATTCAATCACGTCGCGGACGCCTGTGGCGCTCTCTTCAACGGCAACCTTGGGAATATCGAACGGGGCAGACATGTCTGTATCCACCACACCGGGGTGAATCATACCGACGATAATGCCGCGCTTTTCCGTATCTTTTGCAAAGTTGCGCATCAGCATATTCAAAGCCGTCTTGCTGGCGCGATAAAAATAGATGTTTCCGCCGGTCAGGGTTATGGATCCTACGATGCTGGAAACATTCATCACCTTTTTGGTTTCGCTCGCCGCGACATGCTCCAAGAACGCGTCAGCAATTTTGAGCGGACCCAGCGTATTGGTCGCGAATAAGTGTTCGGCGATAGAAAAGTCGAGATTTCCGAGGCGTTGAATATTCGGATCGCCGAGAACGCCTGCGTTATTAATGAGCACGTCAATCGCAGTGCCACGCAATTTTTCGGCCAGTGCATCAATCTGGGCATGATTCGTGACATCAAGGGGCTCGATGCGAACGCTGCCGTATTGCGCGGCAAGGTTTTGCAACGCGTCATCGTCGTCTGGGGTCCTGGCCGTCGCAATGACCGTCCAGCCGTCAGCAGCGTATTGAGATGCGAGCTCAAAGCCGAGACCGCGGTTAGAGCCGGTTATCAGAACCGTCTCCGCGCGGGCGCCGACAGCGGCGAGGGTTAGGGCGGCGATCAATCCCCAGTGTTTCATAGCATTCCTCAGGTATGGCTGTTTGGCGTACGAGTTCTGTGATGGTATGGCGGAGCCGGTCATGAGGGAAGGGACTTGCCTTTCCAGGGCCGATGCCAATGCGAAGGGTCGTATGAAGAAAGCCACTCACAGCCTCCACATTGTTGCGCTTGTTGCCGTCGGATTCATGCTCGCAGCGTGCGGAGACCAAGAGGGTGATCAGAGCGCTTCGTCGTCAGACTCTGCGAACGACACTCTGCGCGTCGGCGTGCTTGGCCTCCCAGCCATGCTGGGCAATCCCTACGCCTCCCTGAACGCCCCGACGATCTACACCTGGTCAGCGATTTTTGATGGGCTGACCTACGTCGGTAACGACAGTGTGGTCCGGCCCTGGCTGGCGACGTCTTGGGAGGCCACGAGTCCTACAACGTGGGTCTTTAAGCTGCGGGAAGGGGTGACCTTCTCGAACGGCGAACATTTTACCGCCGATGCTGTGGTCAATGCGGTCGACTATCTGATCAGCCCGGAAGCCTTGACCGAGGTCGTGGCCCAGATGCTCAGTTCCATGTCCGGGGCGAGGGCGATCGACGATTATACTGTCGAGATCACGACGAAAACGCCAAATGTCCTATTTCCGCGCGAGGCTGCGAGTTTGCGTATGGTTGCGCCAGAGCATTGGCGCACGGTCGGCCGTGAAGGGTTTGCACGGGAGCCTCATGGCACAGGGCCGTTTCGCGTCGTCGAATGGGAGCCCGCGGTTGTTCGGATGGAAGCATTTGAAGAGTCATGGCGGCCACCACACTTCAAGAAACTAGACGTCTATGCAGTGCCAGAGGGGCCTCAGCGTATTCAGGGCGTTATTAGCGGCCAGCTGGATATCGTATTGGGCACGATCCCGGACCAGATGGAAGAACTGGAAGCGGCCGGTCATCAATGGGTCAGCATCCCGGGTGGCGGAATTTATACGTTTTCGATGATTCTCAATCGCGAGCATCCAGCATTCGGGCCTGAGAACGAGCCTCTTATGGACGTGCGGGTGCGCCGCGCGATCAATTACGCCATCGACCGTGAGGCTTATATTGAGGTGCTCTTGAGTAATACCTCACGCGCGCCGTCTCAACCCGTTCCGCCCACGGCTTTCGGCTATAACCCGGACCTTGAGCCCTATCCCTATGACCCTGATCTGGCCCGCGCGTTGCTAGCTGAGGCAGGCTATCCGGATGGCTTTGATTTGGTGTTCGAAATCGTACCGGGGACGTCCATTCCTAACGGTACTGCGATCTATCAAAAAGTGGCTGAAGACCTGAGAGCCATTGGCGTAAATATGGAACTCAAGACGTTTCCGCTGCCCCAATACTTTAATGCCGTTCATACGGGTGAGTTTAAGGGGCAGGGGTTCATGATGGATTTTCCAACCGCCCCCCAGCTCGATGCCCTGCGCGGCATGCGCTTGCATAGTTGCCTATGGAAAACACCTTGGCTGTGTGACGCGGATGATCAAGCGATGATATCAGAGGCGATGGCGGCACCAGATTTGGCCACCCGTGAGGCCCTGACCCAGGAGATTATGCGCCGCTACCACGAGCAGGCCTATCTGATCTATCTATTCGAACGGGTCGATTATTACGGCGTTCGGGGTAGTTTGGACGGCTTCGAAGCCGAGGGCTTGTTCATCCAATATGATAAGGTTCGCGAAGCTGAAAAAGGACTCAATTAGAGTCACTTAGGCGATATCTTTCATGTGTTGTGTGAATCTTTATCTAACCAGTGGAGCGCTTAATTCACTGCCCATTTATCTGCTGTCGGGCAAACGCGGCCTTTCCCTGCACTATCAAATCGTACAGTCGAGCGCCCTCACTGCCGGTATCATCCAGGATGCGTTGCAGACCGCTGGCTGATGCGGTCTTCCAACTTTCGCGCTGTTCCGGTGATAGGTCTAAGTAGGATATACCTTTCGCTTCGCCCTCAAGAACGACCTGCTCTACGTAGGCCCGAACATTTTTTCGCATTGTCGGCAATTCTACGTAAGCATCGACAAGTGCGGATTTCTGAGCGTCGGTCGCAGAGTCGAACCATTCTTTGTTGGCAAAGTTGACCCCCATTTCGTACATGCCTTTGAGCCGGGTGACGCAGCAAACCTGCCCATCCAAGGCGTTATGCACGAATACAACGTTGGTAAGCCCCCCGTGGACAAGGCCAGTTTGTAGCCCGGGGATCAGCTCTCCGACCTCAAGAATCGCGTAATCCGCCCCCACAGACTCAACAAAGGATTGGAGAATGATGGATGGCGAAATGCGAAGGGTCATCCCGGCAAGGTCGGCCGGCACTAGGACTGGTCTATCGACCGAATAGAGAACGCCCCAGCCGACATCTGTGAACTGCACGACTTGCAGCCCGAGTTCTCCAAACAGCTGACCGATGGGCTCCGATAGATAGTTATCGAGCACGAAGTCCGCTTCTTCCAGGCTATCAAACATGTAGGGCGCGAGGAGGACCCCCATTTCAGGCACCAATGATGTCATGCCCTGTGAAGAGATGCTGATGACCTGAATGCGATTACGCCGTGCACCCGTGATCAGTTGCTGCTCGGAACCGAGTTCGCCGCGCAGATACCATTCAAAGTCAAAATCCGGGTTGGCCTCGATCTCGGATTGAAACCCCATCCATTGATCCCACCACACGGTGTCTGGAAAAGAGTAAACGCCGACCTTGCCTTTAAGCGGCTCAGACAGCGCTGGGCCGGTCAGGGTAAGCAAGGCGAGGGCGAACAGGGTGCGTGTGATGAACGTATTCATGGCTCCGACAGTAGGGCGGCGTCAGGCAAGAGGCAACGGGCCTGGTCTCCGCCCCTGAGTGCGTGAATGGGGTTTTGACATATTCCGGCGTTGGCCGATGATGAGTGAAATCGAGATGGGCCGTTTTATATCGGATAGGGAGACGATGATGCCGACTGTTTTAATTACCGGTGCGAACCGGGGGCTTGGATTAGAATTTACCCGTCAATATGTCGGCGACGGCTGGACTGTGATCGCATGCTGCCGCGATCCTGATGGGGAAAGTGCAGAAGATTTGCGTGCCATATCAGATGGCGCAGACGGACGGGTCCATATTGAAAAGATGGATATGCTCGATCATGCGTCCATTGATGTGGTGGCGGCGAAATACAAGGGAACGGCGATCGATATCTTGCTGAACAATGCCGGCATCATTGGTCCAGTCCCAATTCAAGATCATCTAGATGCTCAGCATTTCGGAACCATCGACTACGACGTATGGGACACGGTCGTACGTACCAATACCTTCGCGCCTGTGAAAATGGCTGAAGCCTTTGTCGATAACGTCATAGCCAGCCAGCAAAAGAAGATCATCACGCTGTCGAGTACGGTTGGGTCGTTGGCAGAAGACCGCACGGCTGCATTTTGTTACTGCACGTCCAAAACGGCCGTGACCAAAGCAGTTCAGCTCGTCTCTGAAGTTCTGCGCGACAAAGGCGTGATCACGATGGCGTTCTGCCCTGGCTACGTCAAAACTCGGATGGGGGTTGGTGGCGCGACCGTCGAAATACCCGATAGCGTGACCGGTATGCGAGGGCTAATCGACACCTTTACGATGGATGATACCGGGACGTTCCGCCGATTTAATGGTGATACGGTCGCGTGGTAATGGGTTCAGTGTCGACCTTATTTGATGAAACGCGCGAAATTCCTGAAGCCGTCAGGGAAGGACCGTTTCTGAGCGTCTTTGTGGCTCACAATGTAGTCGATCCAAAAGCCTATGAAGCCTATCAGGCGATAAGTGATGGAAAGAGTCTGAAGCCGTCGCATTTTGGTGGTGAGGTCATGGGCTTTTCTAAACCGGCCTTTCGTTTTATCGGCCCGGAAGACGCTCGGGCGGTCGCTGTCATTCGATGGCCGAATTTTGCAGCGTTCACGGCCTGGAGGACCCAGCCTGTTTATGCCGCAGAAGGTGTGGCTGATCTTCACGCTGCTGCAGAACGCGAAAGTGTCTATTTCCTGCCCTGTATTTAGGCTTGGCCCCTGCCGTCTCTCGTGGTTTTCTGGTTTCCTAAAAAAAAGTGGGCGGGGCAAAAGCCCCGCCCCAAGTTTCAGGGACGCACCTCTGAACGCGGTTCAGACGCTACCTCGTCTCCATTTCGGTGGAGTTCGAGGGGCGTCTGCCCTGCGAAATTAATAAAACCTCAGACCCTATATCTGGTATTGATCGACTGCCGGACGGGCGCCGGTTTGGGGCGTTACGCTCAGTCTTAAAGAGGCCGATCGGAAAGCTCCCGATACCAGCCGAAGTGCTGAGTTGCATTGCTTTATGGCTCCCCATGACCCATCGCAAAAGACCCAATAGTGTCCCAGAGATGGTCCAAATTGTCACTATGTTTTGCGGTTTTGGGGCATGGGGTACACCATATGTAGTGGTGAGCAGGAGCTTGTAACCCGCGCAAACCCTCGCGCAAATCAATTCGGTGAGCGCAGGTCTTCTTGGCCCAGCCAATCGGGCTTGATGACGCTCTTGTGATTGAAATATGACGGTTTTTCGCGAATCGCGGCGCTTGCGTCGGACTTTCCGAAGGGTAGAATGGAACAACGGTTGAAAAGACCACCAGCGGGCCTTACACCCCTGTGTAGGTTTATAAGGAGGTGCAGATGGCGATTAAACTGCGCGTAAATGGCCAAGACCATACTGTCGACGTAGATCCTGAGACTCCGCTTTTGTGGGTTCTCCGCGATAATTTAGGACTTACGGGAACAAAATACGGCTGTGGTATAGCGGCTTGTGGCGCTTGCACCGTACATGTTGACGGCGTTGCAGAACGATCTTGCTCTGTTCCAGTCGAGTTCGCCGACGGATCTGATATCACGACGATTGAGGGCCTTTCAGAGGATCGCAGTCATCCGGTTCAGGCGGCCTGGATAGAAGAGGATGTTCCTCAGTGCGGGTACTGCCAGTCGGGTATGATTATGTCCGTGGCTTCAATGCTTAAGGAAATCCCTGAGCCGACAGATGAAGATATTAACGCTTACATCACGAATATATGCAGATGCGGGACTTACACTCGCATTCGTAAAGCAATTAAGAGAGCTGCCGCTCTCCAATAAAAAGCAACAGTGACGCCGAAAATAATTTGCGGGCGCGGGTTAAACCGCGCCCGTTTTTTTGGTCGAATGAGTATCGAAGCTAAGTATATCAACCGCCGTACTTAAACTTGGACAATGTCGTGCCCAATAGCCTCCCTTCGACAATCGATCAGACCGATGCTTTGCTGAGAAGCAATGATTATGTGCCTGACCGGTCACTGACGACCGCCGTATTTCTGAGCCTAAAACTTGAACGCCCTTTATTTCTAGAAGGCGAGGCAGGGGTCGGGAAAACTGAAATCGCAAAAGTTTTAGCGGCCTCTCTCGGTCGCAAATTAATCCGGCTGCAGTGCTACGAGGGCCTCGACGTGGCGTCTGCCGTGTATGAGTGGAACTACCCACGCCAAATGATGGCTATTCGGCTTGCTGAGGCGAGCGGTGACGAAGATACAAATGCTGTCGCTGAAAACATATATGGCGCCGAATATCTCATCGAGCGGCCTTTACTTTCTGCATTGCGCCCGGACCCAGCCGGTCCACCAGTTCTGTTGATTGACGAGCTAGATCGCACAGATGAGCCCTTCGAAGCCTATCTTCTTGAAGTGCTTTCTGAGTACCAAATTACCATTCCAGAACTAGGGCCGGTGCTTGCGGATACGCCGCCTATCGTCGTAATCACGTCAAACAGAACGCGAGAAATTCATGACGCTCTGAAGCGGCGCTGCCTTTACCATTGGGTGGATTACCCCGATGCCCAGCGCGAGTATGCAATTCTTCGGAACAAGGTGCCCGAGGCGGCAGAGAGCTTAAGTCGGCAAGTGGTTGCGGCGGTTCAGCATTTGCGTGGCGAAGACCTATTCAAACCGCCAGGTATCGCAGAGACCATCGACTGGACCCGAGCACTAATGGCTCTGGATAAGAATCAACTGGATCACTCAGGCTTTGAAGATACGCTCGGGGTTGTCCTAAAGTACCAGGACGATATCAGTCGGGTGCGGGAGCGAGCTGCGGAAGACGCGCTGATGGCAGCAACGGCGGCGCAATGACCGAGAACGGAACGTCAGGCGCACTGGCGCGGAATGTTATGGGCTTTGCCCGCCTTCTGCGGAGAGCGGGGCTTCCGATCGGGCCAGGGAAGGTTCTGATTGCGATTGACGCATTAGCCGTGATCGATCTGACGCGCAGGGATGATGTGTACTGGACTCTGCATGCCGTATTTGTGGAGCGACATATTCAGTCAGAGTTATTTGCAGTCGCCTTCGACCGGTTCTGGATCTCACGACCCGATGCAGACGAGACGACCTCTATTCTCGACGCCGCCGTGGATCAGCCTTCATTGCAGGCAGAAGAACTGCTTCCTCGTCGTCTGGCGGAGGCTATGGCTGACGCCGGCCTGGCCGAAAAGATTCGCCCGGACGACGCTGAACTTGCATTTGATACTAGCGACACATGGTCAGCGCTGGAGCGTCTTAGATCTAAGGATTTTGAAACTATGTCGGCAGCGGAACTCGCCGCCACTAAGCGCGCGATGGCTAGCCTAAGTTTGCCGATTCCAGAGCTACCAAGTCGGCGGTTTCGTCCTCACGCTGCTGGGCGACGTATAGATATGAGATCAACATTGAGGAATACGGTCCGCGCTGGCGGTTCTATTGACCTTAAACGTAAGAAGCGGGTTCGCCGTCATCCGCCATTGGTCGTGTTATGCGATATCTCAGGGTCGATGGAAGCCTACGCCCGCATGATGCTGCACTTCCTGCATGCCATCACAAATGATCGAGACCGGGTTCATACGTTTTTGTTCGGTACTCGCCTAACCAATGTATCGCATCATCTAGAGCATACAGACCCTGATGTTGCTTTGTCCCGTGTCGGGCGGGCGGTTAAGGATTGGTCAGGAGGCACGCGTATTGGCGAGACCCTTTCCACCTTTAATCGCCATTGGTCGCGCCGCGTCTTAGGGCAGGGGGCCATTGTTCTTCTAATAACGGATGGTCTCGATCGCGATGGTGGTGAGGGATTGGCAGAAGAGGTGGAGCGCCTGCAAAAGTCGTGTCGGCGGTTGATCTGGCTAAACCCGCTATTGAGATTTGACGAGTTTCAACCAAAGTCCGCAGGCATTAAGGCCATGCTGCCGTACGTTGACGATTTTCGCCCTGTGCACAGTCTCGATAGTCTAACAGACTTAGCAGCTTCACTTACCGGCCCGCCCGGTCTGAGCCCATGGTCACAGCAGTACCTGCGAGACTCTCATGCATGATGTAGATGCTGATCCATTGGACAGATTGGCCGAATGGCGCTCGTCTGGGAAAAAGACTGCTCTGGCGACTGTTGTCAGAACGTGGGGCTCATCGCCACGGCCCGTCGGTAGTCACCTTGCCGTCTGTGAAGATGGTGATTTCGCCGGATCAGTTTCAGGGGGTTGCATTGAAGGGTCTGTCATTGAGGCGGCCCTTGAGACGATTGCTTCTGGAGACTCAGCTAGACTGGAATTTGGTGTGACCAACGATATGGCCTGGGAGGTTGGGCTTGCGTGCGGTGGCACGGTTCACGTTTACGTTGAGAGCATCGTATGAAGGCGGGCCTTTTTGAGAATTTGCGCGACGCCATCGCTGCACAACAGGCATGTGCAGTGGTCACTGATATTGACGGCGGTCAGCAGTGCCTTGTCGGATTTGGCGATGACGTCGGAGATCTCAGTCTGAATGAAGCGCACGTTCAGAAAGTGGTGCAAATGATCACGGAAGATGTTTCAGGCCAAATCGAAGACACGAGTCTTTTCGTACGTGTCTACGGGCCGGCGTTACGTTTGATCATCGTCGGGGCTGTGCACATCGCTCAAGCTTTGGCTCCCATGGCGCAATTGGCAGGGTTCAACGTCACCGTGATTGACCCGCGTGACGCGTTTGTTCGTGCTGGCCGATTATCGGATGTCGCGGCGCTGACAGATTGGCCCGATGATGGAATGCTAAAACTCAAGCCGGATGCGCGCACAGCTATCGTAACTTTGACGCACGACCCTAAACTTGACGACCCCGCTTTGGCTGCCGCATTGCGATCGGATGCCTTCTACATAGGATCGCTGGGGAGCAAACGAACGCACGCCAAGAGACTAGAACGTTTAAGAGAGGAAGGGTTTTCTGAACTTGATCTGGACAGGATTCACGGTCCCGTCGGCCTCGACATTGGGGCAAAAACGCCGTCCGAGATTGCCGTTTCGATTCTTAGTGAAGTTGTCGCCACGCGGCGTCGTGCAGCTGCGTAGGTTCGACAATGATTTTCTCTGAAATTCCTGTCGACGATGCAGAAGGAGCCATTTTAGCCCACACCACCCGTAGTGATGGGTGGACGCTAAAAAAGGGCCACCGCCTTACAGCTGAAGATTGTCGTCTTTTGAGTGCGGCTGGCATAACCGTTTTGCGAGCTGCAAAGCTGGAAGATGGCGATGTTCGTGAGGATGCCGCCGCGAAGGAGATTGCAGACGGAGCGTCCGGCGACAGCGTAACGCCAACCGCGGCCCATACTGGTCGATGCAATCTTGTTGCGACCATCGACGGTGTTATTCGTATTGATGCGGATACCGTTAATCGTATCAATGCAATTGACGAGTCTATTACGATCGCAACGCTCCCCGATTACGCGCGGGTGAATGCGGGGCAGACCATCGCGACTATAAAAATCATTCCGTTTGCGGTTGGTGAACGAATTCTAGCTGCGGTCATGCAGGCTCTAAACGAGGGTGACTCCCCAGTATCTATTGAGCCGTTTCAAGCCCTCTCCGTTGTACTCATAAACTCGATACTACCGACGCTTAAGGATTCGGTCGTTACCAAGACGACTGCGCTTACAAAGCGCCGGTTGGGGGCTCTTGGCGGCACGGTGAATCACGTTCTAACCTGTCAGCACGATGAATCCGAGATTGCTGATTCGGTTGCAAGAGCTGCGGAGCATCACCCTGACTTGGTTGTCGTGATCGGAGCGTCCGTAACGGTGGATCGATCAGACGTAGTGCCTGCTGGAATCGTTAAAGCTGGTGGGGTGATTGAACATTTCGGTATGCCTGTCGATCCTGGCAACCTAATGCTTCTAGCGGAGCATAGCGGCACGCCGGTGCTTGTGCTGCCTGGATGCGCGCGGTCGCCCAAGCTTAATGGAATAGATTGGGTTTTAGAGCGGTTTGCAGCCCGACTGCCTGTAACGCGTGACGTGATCTCAGGTCTTGGTGTTGGGGGATTGCTCGTTGATAGTCCGGCGCGCCCGATGCCACGCGACGAGGCGGTGCTAGAGTTTCAGGACAGAAATACCGACCACGTCATCGGTGCAGTTGTTTTAGCGGCAGGGCAATCGAGGCGCATGGGCCCGATTAACAAACTCCTTGAGCCAATAAACGAGGTGCCCCTCATACGACACACGGTGGAAAGGGTGCTTGCCTCAAAAGTGGACTCCGTTGTCGTGGTGACAGGGCATCAAAGTCGTGAAGTTGAACAGGCTCTATCCGGATTGAAGGTTATATTCGCCCACAACCCAGAATTTGAAGGAGGCCTGTCGACGTCACTTGGAGCTGGGTTGACGGCAGTGCCAAACGCTTGTTCGGGTGCTGTTGTTTGTTTGGGGGATATGCCGGGGATATTATCTGACCATATCAATGCCCTAATTGATCAGTTTGACCCTGAAGCTGGTCGATCAATTGGGGTGCCAGTACACCTGGGCAAAAGGGGTAACCCAATAGTCTGGGCGCGGCGCTTTTTCGATGCTATGGCAGACGTCTCAGGTGATGTTGGAGCCCGCCACCTCATCGGGGCAAACGTGGACCTTGTTTACGAAGTAGATTTTGAGGACACTGCTGTCCTGACAGATTTGGACACGCCTGAGCAGTGGGCCAAGTTTCATGAGACTGACGCCTTATAGGCGATTTAGTGTTTGTTATATCAAGGGTTCTGGAGAGTCACAGGGCCCAGTTAGTTTGAGGGGAGAATGAGTCTATGGCCGATGCAGCTGAAGCCGGTGAGGGCATAACGAAGACCGACGTCATTATCATTGGCGCGGGACCGGTCGGCCTGTTTGCCGTATTTGAGCTCGGATTGCTCGGGCTCCAATGTGCTGTCATTGATATTCTTGATCGTCCAGGTGGCCAATGTGCTGAGCTGTATCCCGAAAAGCCAATACTAGATATTCCAAGCCGGTTGAAAGTTACCGGACAAGAATTGACAGATGATCTGATGGAGCAGATCGAGCCGTTCTCTCCAATTATGCATTTTAACCAAATGGCTGATAGCTTGACTAAGCTGGACAACGGGCATTGGCGCATGACGACAGACATGGGGATCGTAATAGATGCACCGGTTGTTTGCATTGCCGGGGGCGGAGGTAGTTTCACTCCGAAGAAGCCGAAGATCGAAGGTATCGGACCATTCGAAAACAAATCCCTCTTCTTTGCTGTGCGCAAGATGGAGCAGTTCAAAGGTAAGAATTTGTTGATTGCTGGCGGTGGGGACTCAGCTTTGGATTGGGTGGTTGCCTTAAGTGAGCACGTCAAAAGCATGCATCTTGTTCACCGTCGGGCAGAGTTCAGGGCCGTGCAGGATACTGTTGATAAAATGCGTGAACTTGAGGCTGCAGGAAAAATAACGGTTCATGTTGCAGATGTACCGCGCCTCAATGGGTCCGATGGGCAAATCGAATCAGTTACTCTCAAAAGCAAAGAAAGCGGCGAAGAGTACGATGTCGAATGCGATACGATGCTGGCCTTTTATGGCCTGACCATGAAGCTCGGTCCGATTGCCGAGTGGGGCATCAATATGGATAGCAATCGGGTCTCCGTTGACACAGAAAAATTCGAGACTTCTGAGCCCGGCATATTTTGTATCGGAGACATGTGCACATATCCTGGAAAATTGAAGTTGATCTTATCCGGTTTCCATGAATCCGCACTGATGGCTCATGCTTGTTTCCATTACGCGCGGCCAGATCAGAAACTCAAATTTGAACACACGACGTCCAGTTCTAATATTCAAGAGAAGCTGGGTCGTTGACCAATATGTGCGCTCTTGGACTCACATTTTTTAGCCGTCCGGTCGGGGGCTGCGGCGCCAGATAGATTGCGCTGGTACTCGCGATGGCTTAAACGTCGCGCTTCAATTAGACGCTCAAAAGATCAAAGAATTTAAAGAGACCCACAATGGCCTCCCTTGAAGATGAGGTGTCTCGGCGTAGGACTTTCGCGATTATCTCGCACCCTGATGCTGGCAAGACCACTTTAACCGAAAAATTGCTGCTGTTCGGCGGCGCGATTCAGCTTGCCGGGGCCGTAAAGGCAAAAGGCGAGCGCCGCCGCGCGCGGTCTGATTGGATGAAGGTCGAAAAAGAACGCGGCATTTCGGTGGCTTCATCCGTCATGACTTACAATTACGATGGCAACACGTTCAATCTGTTGGATACGCCGGGGCACGAAGACTTTAGTGAAGATACGTATCGCACGCTGACGGCCGTTGATTCTGCGGTCCTGGTGTTGGATTGTGCGAAGGGTATCGAAGCGCAAACGTTAAAGCTGTTCGAGGTATGCAGGCTGCGTGACATGCCGATCGCAACCTTTATCAATAAAATGGATCGGGACGGGCAAGATCCGTTCGATTTGCTCGACGAGATTGAACAACGTTTAGCTTTAGACGTGACGCCGGCGAGTTGGCCCATTGGCATGGGGCGACATTTCCTCGGGTGCTACGATTTACTAAACGACCGCTTAGTGTTGGTTGCGCGATCCAAGGGAGAGCGACCAGACCAGGGTACGGTCTGCAATGGGCTCGACGACCCTCAACTTGATGAATTGCTGCCTGCTGACGCCGTCGCCAAGTTGCGCGAAGAGGTTGAGATGGTCCGAGGGCTTTGTCCGCCGTTCGATCGAGAGGCTTATCTTGAAGGAATGCAAACCCCTGTCTGGTTCGGCAGTGCCGTCAACAACTTTGGTGTTCAAGAATTGCTTGAAGGCTTGTCGAAACTAGCGCCGCCGCCAAAGGTACAACCGACCGTCGAGCGTGAGATTACACCGACCGAGAAGAAGGTGGCGGGGTTTGTATTCAAGATTCAAGCCAATATGGATCCTAAACATCGCGATCGAATCGCGTTCTTTCGGTTAAGTTCCGGCCACTTCAAAAAAGGCCAGAAGCTGCTCCATGTTCGTTCCGGTAAAACCCTGACTATCCATAATCCTGTTTTGTTTCTAGCCCAGGACCGAGAAACCGCAGAGGAAGCTTGGCCCGGCGACATCATTGGTATTCCCAATCACGGCAATTTGCGGATTGGTGATGCGCTGACAGAAGGTGAGGCCCTGCATTTTACCGGCATCCCAAGTTTTGCGCCGGAACTGCTGCAGGCTGCTCGTCCAGAAGATCCGATGAAGGCGAAACATTTAGGCCGAGCGCTGCAGCAATTGGCGGAAGAGGGCGCGGCCAGCGTGTTTAGACCGCGTATTGGCTCCGACTGGATCGTCGGTGTCGTCGGCGGTCTCCAGTTCGAAGTTATGGCTGACCGCATTCGTACAGAATATGATGTGCCCGTACACTTCGAAGCCACGTCATTATACACCGCGCGCTGGATCGAGGCGGATGACCCAGCGTTGGTCAAACAGTTCATCGACAAGAACGAAGCAAGTGTCGGCCAAGACCATGACGCGGCCCCCGTGTTCTTAGCGCGAAATGCCTGGCATATGGGCAAGGCCGAGGAAGACTGGCCAAAAATTAGATTCCGTAAGACCAAAGAGCAGATACACTAAAGCCGTATTTAGAGTCGAGGAGAGGTGAGTATCATGCAGATCGAGAGAACGGACGTTGGCGAAATCATGAGCCAGGCGGTCGTGCACGGTGATATGATTTATCTTGCGGGGCAGGTGTCCTCTGACGCTTCCGATGTCACGGGCCAGACGCAAGGTGTTCTTGATAAAATTGATGCCCTATTGGCACGACTTGGTGTTCAGAAAACCCGTATTCTATCGGCAACCATATACCTCTCGGATATTTCGACGTTCGCAGAAATGAATGACGTCTGGAAAAAATGGGTGCCGGTGGGCGCGACACCGGCGCGGACAACTGTTGAAGCCAAGTTGGTAATGCCAGAATTCTTAGTGGAAATTACAGTGGTTGCCTGCCGTTAGCTATGCCTTAGCCTATGCTGTAGTCTGGTAGCGAAGCCGAAAAAGGTTAATCGCCGCCAATATGCACATACTTGCTGACGTCATTGTACTTCTAGCTGCCGGGGTATCAGTTGTTGCCCTCTTTCAATGGCTTGGGTTCGGCGCAGTCCTTGGCTATCTGGTCGCTGGAAGTTTAATCGGGCCGTACGCGTTCGGCTTCATCACCGAAACCGAGATAATTACCCTGCTTGGTGAGTACGGTGTTGTTTTCCTGCTTTTCATTATTGGCTTGGAGTTACCGCTCGAACGCATTCGGGTGATGCGAGGCCCCATTTTTGGGCTGGGTCTGCTTCAGATATTGGCGACAGGTCTATTAATTTTTCTGATCGCACTTTGGTTTGATTTCCCCGTTGAAACGGCTTTGCTCATTGGTGCGGCGCTGTCGCTATCGTCGACGGCCGTCGTTCTGGCCCTGTTGTCTGATCAAGGGCGTCTGACCACCCATATGGGTCGTAGCGTGTTTGGTGTGCTCCTTATGCAGGACCTTGCCGTTGGTCCGCTTCTGGCTGTGGTTGTTGCCGTGGGTGTAGGCGGAGGATCGTTGGCCGCGACGCTGGGCATGGCGGGCATAAAAATGATTGCGGCGATCGTCATCATTCTTGGCCTTGGCCGGTGGTTGCTTGGGCGCGTGTTTATGACGATCAGCAGTGTGCGCAGTACAGAGGTGTTTGCCGGCTTTACCTTACTTGTTCTGTTGTGCGCGGCCGCTTTGACGGAATACAGCGGATTGTCACTGGCTTTCGGGGCATTGCTCGCCGGAATGCTATTGGCCGACACGCCCTATCGTCATCAAGTGGCTGCTGAAATCCTACCCTTTAGAGGTCTACTCCTAGGTTTGTTTTTTATGGGTGTTGGCATGGGGATCGATATCGATCTCGTGCTTCTAAGAAGCAGTGACATCGCTTTACTGGTCATAAGCTTAATGACACTTAAGGCTGTCACGATGTTTCTCATTGCACGGCTATCTGGCTTATCGACAGTCGAGTCTGCCGAAACGGGAGTCTATCTGTCCCAGGGTGGTGAGTTTGCCTTTGTGTTGCTCGCGGCCGGTGCAAGTTCTGGCCTTGTTGAGGGGCCAATCGAGCAAGTGATTGCTGTCGCCGTCGCCCTTTCTATGCTGTTAACGCCACTTTTTGCACGAGCCACGGCGTTCATAATCGCCCGTTGGGAGCTTGCGACCGCGGTTGACGTCGATGCTGTGGGAGAGGAAATCGGTGAACTTAAAGATCACATAATAATTATCGGTGTTGGCCGGGTTGGCCGAGAAGTTGCGGTTCGACTTGAAGACGCGGGTCGAGCCTACGTTAGTCTTGATCTTGACCCCCACGCTATTGCCGTTGCCCGGCAGCAGGGCATCTCTGTTTATTTCGGCGACGCCACACGGCCTGAGGTGCTGGATGCAGTCGGTTTGAATCGGGCACTGGCACTGGTTATCGCTATCGACGATCCGCACCGGGCCGTCCAGATGATGAATTTGGTAAAATACATTCTTCCCGATCTTAAAGTTTACGCCCGTGCTCGTGACGCACAGCACGCGAAAACACTTGAACGCGCTGGTGCGGCGTCCACTGTTCCAGAGGTCATTCCGACGGCGACGCAACTGGCGGATCTAGCTCTCAAAATCTAGGGACGCATTTTCTCTGTCGTCGAACGTACACTTTACTGTTTGGCGACGCTCGGCATAGGCTTTGTGATTATGGCAGCTAAATCAAAGTTAGACCTGAAAGCGTTGCGCAAGCAACTTGAGCAACGCAGATCCCAGCTTTTAGACACCACTGAGTTGACGTCCAGTGATCGCCGTCCCGTCGAGTTAGATCAATCCATGCAAGGCCGTCTATCACGAATAGACGCTCTGCAGCAACGGGAAATGGCACTGGCGACACAGAGGCGGCGTGAAATTGAATTGGTCCGAATCGACGCCGCGCTAAAGCGAATTGATAAGGATGATTACGGATACTGTGCCAGTTGTGACGAAGATATTGCTGCTGGACGATTGAAGTCCGACCCGGCTGAGCCCTTGTGCGTCGAGTGCGCCACCGAAGCGCGACGATAGGCGTATGTTTAGGCTGCAACTTTTAGATAGTGAACGCTGAAAAGATTATTTTCATCAGTCCAGGTGCGGTCAGGTTCAAAACCGGTTTCTCGTCCGATTTCATGAAACTCGTCGATGTCGTATTTGTGTGAGTTTTCTGTGTGGATGCTTTCATCTTTTTGGAAGGCAAAGCTTTGCCCATTGACCGAAACAGCCTGTTTCTTGAGGCTTACGAGATGCATTTCCACACGTCCTTTGTGTTCGACATAGCGCGCGTCGTGAACAAAGGAATCAAGGTCAAATGTCCCCGATAACTCGCGATTAATGCGAGCTAGAAGGTTTAGGTTGAACGCGGCTGTGACGCCTTGCTGATCGTTGTAGGCAGCCTTTAACATCTTTGGGTCTTTCTTCAGGTCTACGCCGATCACCAAGCCCCCCCCATTTCCGAGCATTCCGGCGGCCATCGCAAGGAAGTCATGTGCTTCAGTTCGAGAGAAGTTGCCAATCGTAGATCCAGGAAAGAATCCCGCCTTCGCTCCTTGCTCCACGACGTCCGGGAGTTCAAAAGACCTTGTGAAGTCCGCACAGACGGGAATGACATCGAGATTGGGGTAATCTTCTGCAATAGATTCCGCCGCTCCAAGCAGGTGCTCGCGAGATATATCAACAGGAACGTAGCTTGCTAAACCCTTTGCGGCGTTTAACAGAATTCGAATTTTGACGCTGGAGCCTGACCCGAACTCAATGAGATGTTGTCCATCTACAAGCTCAGCAATTTCACTCGCGCGATCTGAAAGTAGCCCGACCTCTGTGCGTGTGGGGTAATATTCGTCAAGCTTGCAAATTTTGTCGAATAACGCGGAGCCGTTAGCGTCGTAAAAGTACTTTGGCGCGAGGGTTTTTTGTTCTCGCGATAAACCTTCAATGACATCGTTAAGAAACTGGCCATCGATGCTGTGGTCTTCAGAGTCCAGCACTAGATATCCTCCGCCAATCGCACACCGGCGAACATCCATCGCTGATGAGGATAGAAAAAGTTCCGGTAACTTTTACGTATGTGCCCGGCTGGCGTTATGCAACTCCCGCCACGCAGTACCATCTGGTTTGACATGAACTTGCTGTTGTATTCTCCGACGGCTCCGGCAGGTGCCTTGAAACCTGGGTATGGGACGTATGGTGACTGAGTGTATTCCCACGCATCGCCGATCATTTGGGACAGTCTTTCGGACTCTGAAGCTGGTGTGGGCCGTAGTGCCCGGCTCGACAGAAGATTGCCGTCCATGTTCACATTTGTTGCTGCGGTCTCCCACTCTGCTTCGGTCGGAAGGCGTTTTCCAGCCCATGTCGCGAACGCGTCAGCTTCGTAATAGCTGACATGAGTTACCGGCGCATCAGGATCAAGCGGCTGTCTCCCACGAAGCCCAAAGGCTGACCAATGGTCTAGCGAATCTTTGCGCCAGTATAACGGGGCTTCCCATTCGTTACTTTGGACATGGGACCAGCCATCCGCCAGCCAGAACTCTGGGCGCTTATATCCGTCGTCGTCGATGAAATTTAGCCACTCTTGATTGGTAATCAGACGGTTGCCAATGCGGTATGGCCTTAAAAGCACTTCGTGCCGGGGGCCTTCATTGTCAAAAGCGAATTCACTCTCTGTTGTGCCGTCAAAGCCAATCTCAGTTATTCCACCGGGAAATTCAGTCCAGGTTTGGGAAACTGAGTCATGAGCGGGAAGGGGAGTTGTGCCGGCATAGGCAGGCTCAATCGGATTGCATGAGAAAGCGTGTAGAACATCCATCAAGAGTAGCTCTTGGTGCTGCTGTTCGTGGTTAATGCCGAGGATGAGGCTTGCGTTAATCTCGTTCCAGATGTCATCGCTGCAATTTTTGATCAACGCGATGATGGCTTCGTTCACATATGATCGGTATTTGCCGATTTCGGCAGCGCCTGGACGGGTCAGAAGGCCGCGTTCAGAGCGAGGATGCCGGGCGCCAATTGCCTCGTAATAAGAGTTGAAGAGGTACCCGTAATTAGTGTCAAAAACCTCATAGTCGCGCACGGTGGGAGCCAAAACGAAAGTCTCAAAAAACCACGTCGTGTGCGCTCGATGCCATTTAACAGGGCTAGCATCTGGCATGGATTGGATTGTCTGGTCTTCGGCAGAAAGTGGGGTAGCAAGCGCCTCAGTTAAGGCCCGTGTCTCTTCGAAGCAGGCCAGAACCTGGCTACGAGAGCTCCGAGGTGCGGTCGCTGGTTTTATTGAGGGGACAAAGGACATGAACTTCCCCATTTCTCTTTCTATTCACGGAACGGCGCACCCTAGCCGATGAGACTCGAAAACAAAACCGTGGGCCTATGACTGATCCGTGTATCGGATATGTAAATTATGGGAACCTCATCTAATCTGCTGATAAATATAGTTAAATTACGTATTAGTGAGGGTGATCCCATATAAGGCATTCCTAATGTATATTTACAGAACCCCAGTATTAGTCTAATATCTGCTTCCAAGACGGTGCTCAGTATTGAGGTCGTCGTTCCGGTTCGACCTTCGGGTGGACCATAACATTCGGTCATGTTGCTCAAGGAGGATATGACAATGACAGCCAGAATCCGGCTCTGTTTTCGACACATTTTGGTCCGAGCGTCCGCTTTTTAGCGCGCCTCGCTCTGCTTTTTCTGCCCTGTTCGAGATGAATAGGGCGCAATGTATGTGTGAAGGAAACATCCAATGACATCCACAACTCTCCCGATTTTAGCGTCCGACCGCGGTCTGTCCGGGTATATGCAGGAAATCAAACGCTTCCCGTTCCTCGAGAAAGAAGAGGAATTTATGCTGGCGAAACGTTTGGTTGAGCATGACGATACCGAAGCGGCGCACAAAATGGTGACCAGCCATCTGCGTTTGGTTGCCAAAATCGCAATGGGCTACCGCTTTTACGGCCTACCCGTGTCTGACCTCATTTCTGAAGGAAATGTAGGGTTGATGCGAGCCGTTAAGAAATTTGATCCAGATCGCGGATTTCGTCTCTCGACCTACGCGATGTGGTGGATCAAAGCAGCGATCAATGAGCACGTTTTAAATTCCTGGTCTCTGGTCAAACTCGGCACTGTGGCCGCGCAGAAGAAGCTGTTTTTCAATCTGCGCAAACTGAAAGCCAAACTGAATATCTACGAGGATGGCGATCTTAGCGCCGAAGCCGCTGATGATATTGCTGAGCGTTTAGACGTTAGTAGTACCGAAGTGCATAACATGAATAGACGGTTATCCAGATCGGATGCGTCACTCAACGTACCTGTTGGCGAAGACGGGGATATCGACCGCATAGATCTATTGATGTCGGACACGCCGGATCAAGAAACCGTGTTAGCAGAGGAAGAAGAGCGCACTGTTGGGCAATCACTGTTGCGATCAGCTCTAACCACCTTGAAAGACCGCGAACGCCGGATCATAGAACAGCGTCGCCTCATCGATAAACCGCGTACGCTTGAAGATTTGGGTGTCGAATACGGCATTAGCAGAGAGCGAGTTCGGCAGATCGAAAATCGTGCGTTTGAGAAATTGCAGGATGCGGTTCGGGCAGCCGCTGAAAAATTGGACGAGCACACCAAAGAGCCAATGTCTTTGTTGACGGCTCCGGCGTAGAATCCGGTTGCATTAGTATTCGGTGCATTTCTAGGGCGGCGGAGTTTCTTCGCCGCCCTTATTATTTGCGGCCTCCCGATCTTCGATGAAAGGTTGGATCAATAGTTGCTTCAATCTAGTGGCTCTGTGATCCCGGAAGATTGGTAATCCTATGGTCATTGAAGTGTGGCTATCGACCGGTTCGCTGACATAGGTCCCAAAAAGGCGATCCCACCAGGGAATATTAAAACCAAAGTTACTATTCGTTTCTCGCGGTCGAATTGAATGGTGCACGCGGTGCATATCTGGCGTTACCACTATCAATCTGAGCGCTGCATCCAGTTTGAGGGGCAGGGCCAGATTGGAATGATTGAACATCGATGTGGCGTTCAAGACAATTTCAAAAACAACCACAGCCACGGGCGGCACACCAAGCGCACAGACGGCTATAATCTTCAGTATCAACGACAGCAAGAGTTCTAGCGGGTGAAACCGAAGGCCGCTGGTCACATCAAGATCCATATCCGTGTGATGCATGCGGTGAAGACGCCACAAAAGAGGAGCCCAGTGGAATAGGCGATGCTGCGCGTATATCCAAAGGTCGAGCATAAGAAATGCAAGAATGCCTGCAAGAAGCACTGGGATATCAATGACGTTGAACAAACCAACGTCTTGCCTTTGAGCCCAAATGGCAACGCCAATGGGCGCAACGGGTAGAATTGCGCGGGCGACAATGGAACCGATAACCAGAACACCGAGATTCCCAGACCACCGGCTTATACGCCCATGCGTAAGCGCTCGGCGAGGTAATAGCCTTTCGCAGACAGCAAACAGGATAAGTAGAATCCCAAATATAAGCGGGCGTAGGAGTGGGTCATCAGTGATTGTCATGATATCTCTGATAGCGGTTGCAGGCTCGCACACACAACCCCTAGCATGACCGGAAACCGCCAAAATTGGGGTTGAAGAGCACTCCAACCCCTTGTTTTTTCAGTGTTAGCATGATGTAAGTGGATCAAGTCGAAACCTTTATAGGTTTGCTATCAGGAGCCGGTTCGGCATGTCCAAGACCATTCTTATAGTTGAAGATAATGATCTGAACATGAAACTGTTCAATGATCTCCTTGAAGCACACGGATACGTCACGCTGCAAACCAAGGACGGCCGTCAGGTCATGGATTTGACCCGTAAACAACGTCCAGATCTTATTCTCATGGACATCCAGTTGCCTGAAATATCCGGATTAGAGATAACGAAGATGCTTAAGGCGGACGATGATCTGAAAGTTATTCCTGTTATCGCAGTCACAGCATTCGCGATGAAGGGCGATGAGGAGAAAATCAGGGACGGCGGCTGCGACGGCTATATTGCCAAGCCGATCTCTGTATCCAGCTTTTTGCAGACGATTTCCAAATACTTGGACGCGGCCTAACCTTTAGCGCCGCCTGTGAAGAGTTCAAGGCAACACGCAGTCTAACAGTTTAACTTCGGAATTGAGGGCTTGGCATTGCAAGCCCGATACGGAGACGGAGTCGCTTATTTGATCTTCGTTTCCTTGAAAATCACGTGTTTTCTGACCTTCGGGTCATACTTCCGAACTTCCATTTTTTCCGTAATGGTCCGGGGATTCTTCCGTGTCGTATAGAAGTATCCGGTGCCCGCTGTGCTTTCGAGCTTGATTTGAATAGTCGCCGATTTGGCCATGTTCGGTCTCGCGGAAAACGTTAAGAGTTAAGCGCGGCAACATACTCCGCCGTGCCCCAGTGTCAAGTCTGCGTTGATAGGCGGGTCTAAGGTTATGGTTCTTTTTTGGCCGCACTCGTGGCCGTTAAGCCGACGGCCTGCGCATACAAAGAATCCTTTAATATCAGCCTTCTAGCCAGTTCCAGGTCGACCGATGTCTCGGGGCGCACCTCTGCTGGACAGTGGCTCCTCAGGCTTGCGCGGGCTTCAATATCGTTCGGCGCGACAGTTCGCCAGTCCGCTTTAAGGGCAGCAATTTGGCTTCCGGTTTCTTGCCACCTTTGAAGAGCGTCGTTGATGGGCCCCTCAAGGCCACTTGTACAGACCATGGGCAGGACGCCCAGGTCCTCGATGGCATAGCCTGAGGGGGCATGAAAACGGGACCAGGTTAAGGTGATTTCACCGTCGTTGGGCAAGCGAACAACGGTTTGGACAGTCCCTTTGCCATAGGACGACGTTCCGATAATTAAACCCCTCCCGGTATCCTGAATGGCAGCGGCTACAATCTCGGCAGCAGACGCGGATCGGCTATCGACCAGCACAACGATGGGCCGCCCACCGGCTATATCGCCTTCAAAAGCTTGGTAGCGCTGTATTGATTCTGGGTGTCGCCCCCGCGTTGATACGATCCAACCGCTCTCCATAAAAAGATCGCTAACGGTAACCGCCTGATCGAGTAGACCTCCCGGATCTCCTCGCAGATCCAAAATGACCCCTGAGATAGAGGTCTCGTCGCTCAACGCTTTTGTCAGAAGCGCCTCAACGGTCTGGCTGGTTTGCTGATTAAAGCTATGGATTTCGACGATGGCAACGTTATCGCGCACTGTAAGCTCAACCGTTTGCGGAACGATGAGACTTCTAACGACGGTGATGGACTTCGCTGGCTGAAAGCTCTTGCGGATGATGGAGAACGTCGATGTCGAACCAATAGGGCCGCGTAGCATCCGTCGAATAGTCCAACTCCGCTTCGTCGCAAGTGAAACCCCGTCAATATGGGTGATAAAATCGCCAACAATTAGACCCGCAGCCGCTGCCGGCGCCTCAGGTTGCAGTCCTTGGACCTCTAGTCCCAGGTCTGTGTTCACATACCGCAGCCCAATACCACCGAAACCGTTTCTCGTTTCGCGATTGGCTCGCGCTTGCAGTCTGCCAGAATATCGAGAATAAGGATCGAGATCGTCGAGTGCTGCATCGAAGAAAGCCGTGTAGATTTGTTCCAGGTCGGCACTGGTTATCAACTCGGATTTCCGTCGGACGCCAACCAGAGTTCCATGAAATAGGTCTAACCAAGCGCTAACGGTTTGGTCTGCCGGTTTGGCGAGGTCTGACGCGAGAGCGCCGCCGATGTAAGCTTGCACACGATCATCGGCATCGATGATTGAGAATAGGGGGTCAATATCGGCCAGCCCGGTTATTCCGGTTAGCACGAACCGTCCCATCAACGGTTGTTTCAGGGCTCGTGCAGAAATTTGTGTGAGACCATGGGATAGGACCCGGTTCGACTCACTCAACTCGAAACCCTCGACGACGCTGCGGTTTTTCGGCCAGTTGTTGTTTGAAATAATGCCGTTGGACGCGCATGCCGATACAAGGAGAAGCGCTGATGCGACGCTTAGCGCTCTAAACATGGACATGGAAAGCAGTCTTCTCACTCTCAATTTCCAATTTCCTGACTCCATTCGAGTAAAGAAATCATAGGGAGCTCAGGCACCACACGCACGCTTAATATTATGCCGATTAACGACGCGCCTTTTTCCGCTTCGGCTTTCCGGTCGCCCGCCGAGACTTTCGTGGCGGCCCGCCGCCCGGCTTCTTTGCGCGAGTCTTTCCGGGAGATGACGTCCCCGCCTTTTCGCGTAGGGGTGTATGCTCGACATAGCTAAAAACCAGGCTACCAGTTATAGCGTCCGCTTCAGACAGGGTTACCGTAATAAGGTCGCCGACTGAGAATGCCATCCCTGAATGCCGGCCGGCCAACATATGAATATCTTCAAAGACTTCGTAATAATCTGACGGCAGCCGCTTGATCGGCAGAATGCCATCTGCGCCAGTGTCGTCCAGCGTTATAAATAGACCAAACCGGCTAACACCGTTGACCCGTCCTGAGAACGTTGCGCCGATTTGATCGGTGAGGAACGCGGCCGTGAAACGGTCAACAGTCTCCCGTTCGGCGCCCGACGATCTTCGTTCGGTCATTGAAATGTGTTCTGCCGCTTCGGTCAGGTCCTGATCACCGACATCGAGAGCGCCCTGTCCTAGGTTCATCGCGCGTATCAAGCTGCGATGAACAATAAGATCGGAATACCGTCGAATAGGCGATGTAAAATGGGTGTACTGGCTGAGCGCTAAACCGAAGTGACCCAAATTCTCCGGCTCGTATCGAGCTTGGGACTGCGTCCTGAGAATCATCGTGTTGACCAAGGATTCGGCAGGATCATCCTTTGATGCAGCGAGGACATAGTTGAAGTCTTTCGCTCGAATACTGCCTGCTGGAGAGAGCTTTAGATCCATACTCTGTAAAGCGGTTCGAAGCGTGCTGACCCGATCTGGATCCGGTGGTTCGTGGACGCGATAAACACCCGGGGAGTTAGCCTTCTGTAGTGTTTGTGCCGCTGCGACATTGGCGGCCACCATAAATTCTTCGATCAATTGGTGGCTGGCGAGGCGAGGGCGAGGAAGTACGCCCGTCATTTCTCCCTCGTCATTGACCAAGATTTTCCGTTCTGGCAAATCAAGAGCGAGCGCTCCGCGTTTTTTTCGCGCCCTATCTAGGCACGTATAAGCGCCGTAGAGAGGCTTAACCACCGTATCGAGTAGTGGCCCTGTTGCCGTGTCAGGAGTGCCGTCCATTGCGGCTTGCACTTGCTCGTAGGTCAGGCGGGCCTGCGATCGCATAAGGGCGCGAACAAATTTGTGGCGCACCATTTGGCCGTGTTTGTCGATCCACATGTGGACGGCGAGGCATGGGCGATCTTCGTTTGGTCGTAAAGAGCACCAGCCGTTTGACAGTGCTTCTGGCAACATGGGTACGACGCGGTCGGGGAAATAGGTTGAGTTGCCACGGTCATAGGCGGATCGGTCTAACGCCGAGCCTCGTTGCACGTACCATGCAACATCCGCTATCGCGACTATGAGATGCCAACCACCGTCATTCTCCGCGCTGCTGTCCGGCTCTGCCCAAACAGCATCGTCAAAATCACGTGCATCTTCACCATCAATGGTGACCAACGGCAGATCACGTAGGTCTGTTCGCTGCCCAAGTTGCGCTGGGCCGCAGACCTCTGCCTCTTCCAGAGCGGCTGCTGGCCATTCATGTGGAATGCCCTGGCTGTGAATCGCGATAAGGCTTAGGGCCTTCTCTATGCCAGTTTCATGAATGCGTTCGACAACTCGCCCTCTCGCAAGTCCGCGACGTGCCCCGCTATCGACGGTGACCAGAACGAATTCGCCGTGATGGGCTTCTTGGGTGTGCTTCTTTTCAACGGTGATCGTCTGTCGTTCTTTGCGATTAACCGGGCGAATGATGAGTCCGCCGTCGTCCGCCTTTTCGCATATGCCAAGAATTTGCTTTGGGCCACCAGATAATTTCCGAATTGGGCGAGCTTCGTAGGCGCCATCATCGACAAGCTTGAGCTTAGCCAAGACTCGATCTCCGACGCCCACTGCAGTGCGCATTTCTTTGGACGGCACGATGAAGATTACAGGCGGCGGTTTTTTTTCTTCCCAACCGGAAGGCTGTCCGATGAGGTCCCCATCAGCATCTATCTTTATGGCGTCGAGAACTGCGACCTCTGGTAAACGACCCGGTTCCGCAAAACCGCGTTTTCCTCCGCGGTCAATGACGCCTTCGGATTCTAATTCCCTCAGAATAGCCTTGAAAGCGGGGCGGTCAGCACCACGTATAGTGAAGGCGCGGGTAATCTCCCGTTTGCCGACACGGCTTGGTGATTTTTTTATATAGGCAAGGATGTCTGCCTTAGTCGGCAGCGCGGAAATCCGAGTATCTTTTTTGCGCGTTGTCAAAAGAAGTTAATCATCCTGATCCGCTGTAGCGTTTTTGGGTTCGGCTTTTTTAGCGACGGCTTTCTTCTTCGTCGTCTTTTTCTTCGCGGCAGTTTTTTTCTTAGCCGTGGTCTTTTTCTTAGCCGTCGCCTTTTTCTTTGTTGCAGCTTTTTTCTTTGGCGCTTTTTTCGCGATTCCGGCTTTGGCTGCTTTTATGGCCAGTAGCTCGATGGCTTCTTCTAGAGTTATCGCATCCTTGTCCTTATCGCGGGGCAATGTGGCGCGTAGCGATCCGTGCTGTACATAGGGGCCAAACCGGCCATCGCGCACCGTGACGGCTTTTGAATCATCCGGATGCTCACCGAGAGGCTTTGCTGATCCACCGCCGCGACGGCCCTTCTTTTCTTTGCCTTCCGCAATGACAACGACAGCGCGGTTAAGCCCGATTTCCAGGACGCTATCATCGACACCAAGGGATTGATATTTGTCGCCATATTTGAGGTATGGACCAAACCGACCGATGCCAGCCAGAATCATTTCGCCGCTTTCAGGGTCGACGCCGACTTCGCGGGGCAAAGATAAAAGCTTTAACGCCTGTTCGAGATCAATCTCTCCAGGGTCCATGCCCTTTGGCAGCGATGAGCGCTTAGGCTTCGGTACTTTTGGCTTCTTAGGTTTCTTTGGCTTTTTAGCCTTTTTGCCTTTGGTGGGCTCTTCTTCAACTGGAGGCGGCGGAGCGGCTGCTGCAGCTCTGGCCGCTAGGACTTCGGCATCTCCAAGTTGGACGTAAATACCATAAGGACCAGCACGTAAGCTCACCATCATGCCGGTCTCGGGATCTTCACCCAGTTCTTTAGGTCCGTCAGCGACCGCAGAATTTGGGTCATTGCCACTGACTGAAAGTTGTCGGGTATATCGACAGTCGGGATACTTAGTGCACCCAATAAAGCCACCGAACTTTCCAAATTTGAGCGATAGGCGACCATCCTCGCAGGTCGGACATGTCCGTGGATCTTTTCCATCGTCGGTTTTTGGGAAAAGGTGCGGTTCAAGGAGTGCATCGAGCGTGTCGATCACTTCAGTGATGCGGAGCTCACTCGTGCCTTCAATGGCGGTGATAAAGTCACGCCAGAATTCTTCGAGGACAACCTTCCAACTCAAACGTCCACCCGAGATCTCATCTAGTTTGTTTTCTAGGTCGGCGGTGAAGGAGTACTCCACATACTTTGCAAAGAAACTCTCGAGAAAGGCGGTAACGACGCGTCCGCGGTCTTCCGGGATGAAACGTCGGTTATCCATACGCACATAATTACGGTCTTGAAGAACTTGAATGATTGAGGCGTATGTCGATGGCCGGCCAATACCAAGCTCTTCCATCGTTTTCACCAGACTTGCTTCAGAGAAGCGAGGTGGCGGCTGGGTAAAGTGCTGGTCTGGTTTTATATCGCTTTGTTTTAAGCTCTCTCCCTCTTCGACAGGGGGGAGGATGCGATCCGCTTCGTCATCATTGTCGCCGTCAGCACTCGCCTTTGGCGCGTCCTCGTAAATTTTCAGGAAGCCGGGGAAGCGAATAACAGATCCGCTGGCGCGCAACTTTGTAGTCTTGTCCGCTGACGACGTAACGACAGCGACTTGGTCCATGATGGCCGATTCCATTTGGCTGGCAATCGTGCGTTTCCAAATGAGCTCGTATAAGCGGAGTTGATCCTTTGAAAGATATGGGGCCACATCCTTGGGCCGCCGCGCCGGGTCTGTCGGCCTAATGGCTTCGTGAGCTTCCTGGGCATTCTTTGCTTTGGAAGTATAGACCCGAGGTTTTTCAGGAACGTACTCTGCCCCGAAGTCTTGACCAACGACCGAACGAATAGTGTTGATCGCTGCACCGTCAATATGGACGCCATCTGTCCGCATATAAGTAATAAGACCAACGGTCTCACCGCCCATATCGGCGCCTTCATAAAGCCTTTGGGCATTATCCATTGTCTGACGAGCGCTAAAATATAGCCGCCGTGATGCTTCTTGCTGAAGTGTGGATGTGGTGAACGGTGCGTACGGGCGACGTTGCTTTTGCTTCTTCTCGACTGACTCAACTGAGAACGTTGCAGATTCAATGGCAGCTTGTGCTGCCTTTGCGCTGGCTTCATTAGGTAAGCCAAATTTATCTAGCTTTTCACCCATATGATGGGTGAGGCGGGCCGTAAATGACTGGCTGCTGTCTTTTGTTAAACTGGTTTCAACGGTCCAGTATTCCTGTGGGATAAATTTCTCTATATCGAGTTCACGTGAGCAAATCAAACGCAACGCGACCGACTGGACTCGTCCGGCTGAACGGCTACCGGGGAGCTTGCGCCAGAGAACAGGAGATAGGTTAAATCCGACCAAGTAGTCGAGTGCCCGTCGCGCTAGATAGGCGTCAACAAGCTCAATATCGAGCTCACGCGGGTTATCCATCGCCTCTAGGACGGCGGCCTTGGTGATGGCATTAAAGGTAACGCGCTTAACTTCGGAGCCGTTAATAACTTTGCGGTCGCGCAGTTCTTCAAGAACGTGCCACGAAATAGCCTCACCCTCGCGATCCGGGTCAGTGGCCAGATAAATGGCATCTGCATCTTTGGCGGCATTCACGATGGCCATCAGATGTTTCTTCGATTGGGCTGAGATTTCCCAATCCATAGCAAAATCTTCGTCCGGCCTAACCGACCCATTTTTAGGTGGTAGGTCTCTGACGTGTCCGTAGGACGCCATTACGGTAAACCCATCTCCAAGATACTTGTTGATGGTTTTCGCTTTGGCCGGAGATTCAACGATGACAATGCTATTCATCGATTTGGGTTCGCGTTCCTGTCTATTTGTTCGGCTAAGCAAATGGTGCTCGGCCAGCCCAACACGTGTTTAAGGTCAACCGACGCCACAAATTCTGCCGCCGGGAAGCCGCTCAATTTTGCCAGCTAACTCTAATTCGAGCAGTGTGGCAGCAAGAACGGGGGCAGACACTTGGCACTGTCGCCGCAGTTCGTCAACTGTCACAGGGGTTCTTCCAATTTCGGCGAGGATTTGAGACCGCATTGCATCTATCTCTTTTTCATCAATGATATCAATGGGTTGAGATAGAGGCTGTGGCTGCACCGCGGCGGTGAACAGATTTTTTTCACCGTTGCCCAGTTCGTCCAAAACATCATCGGCAGAGCGCACCAGCACGGCGCCATCCCGAATCAGCCTATTTGGTCCCTCCGCACGTGGGTCCAGGGGAGAACCAGGTACAGCGAATACTTCTCTACCCTGGTCAAGGGCGAAGCGCGCCGTAATAAGAGAACCGGACTTCGGCGTGCCTTCGACAACGACGACACCTTGGCTTGCCCCAGAAATAATACGGTTTCTCCTAGGAAAGTAGCGGGCTAATGGTTCGGTACCGGGCGGCATTTCCGAGACAATAGCCCCACATTCAGAAATTTTGGCGTGGAGGTCTGTATTTTCGCGGGGATAGATCACATCAACCCCCCCAGCCATTACGGCGACAGTCGAGCGGACAACTGCTCCATTGTGCGCAGCGGTGTCGATTCCACGGGCGAGGCCAGACCAAACGGTAAAGCCAGCTTTGGCGATATCAGAGGCGAGCATGCCGGCGATCTTTTTGCCATTCAGTGAAGCGTTGCGGGCTCCTACGATGCCAATCGCAGGCTTGGTTAGGTGTGCAATATCGCCGAGCACCGTCAAAAACGGTGGTGCATCAGACGTCTGGCTAAGGTTGCTAGGATAATCTTTGCTACCGAATGGGACGAGATGCGCGCCTATTTTGGCGATATGTGAGAGTTCTCGTTCAGCAGAGTCTTGTGTTGCTGTTTTGAAGGGCGTGCGCCGCCCAGCCTTTTTGGCAAGGTCGGGCAGGGCCGTTAGCGCGTTCTTAGCGGTGCCAAACCTTCGAACGAGATCGTGAAATGTTACTGGGCCTATGCCTTGCGACCGGATGAGTTGAAGTCTCGCCAGCGTCTCTGCATCAGATGGAATGGCGGGCGCCATTTTAAACTACGAGCCGCCGATTTGAGGCTCTTCGCCTTTCAGCAGGCGGCCGATATTCGCCCAGTGCCGGACCCAGCCCAGGACAGCAAGCGCGAGAAACATCAAAGCAGGATTTGTCATGCCAAGAAGGAGTGCAAATAGTGGGGCGACGGCTAGTGCGATTAAGGCGGCAAGAGATGAGTATCTAAAAATTATGGCCATGGCGATCCAGGTTACGCATGACATCGCACCGACGATGGGTACAGCCCCGAGCGTCATGCCGAGCGTTGTTGCTACGCCTTTACCGCCTTGGAAGCGTAACCAAACAGGAAAATTGTGACCGAGAACGGCACCAGCACCAGCCACCAAACCTCCAACCTCCGTTGCCTGAGGGATGGCCGCCATGGCGCCGAGCCAGACGACTAACGCGCCTTTGCCACCGTCCAGAAGAAGAGTTGAGGCAGCCAGACCGCGGCGTCCGGTGCGGAGAACATTCGTTGCCCCGATGTTGCCGGATCCGACTGAACGGATGTCACCTAGGCCAGCCATTTTCGTCAGCAACAGTCCAAATGGGATGGAGCCAATCAGATAACCACCCAAAACTATGAGGGTGAAAGCCCAAGATGTTGGTTCAAACTGGATTGGCATCGGACTTCGCGTCGAACACTGTACGACCATCGATAACGGTTCTTAGAATTTTGCCTTGGACGGGTCGACCATCAAATGGTGTGTTCTTTGATTTGGATTTGAAATTATCGCCGATTACTTTCCAACCAATGTCTGGGTCGAAGAAAACAAGGTCAGCGGAGGCGCCTGCGCGTAACCGCCCTGCATCCAATCCTAAAAGGTCAGCTGGGATTGAGGTTAGTTTTGCGAGTGTCTCTAGGAGTGTCAGGTCCTCATTGTGAACTAGGTCCAGGGAGACGGCGAGTAGAGTTTCTAGACCTGAACCACCAAACGCGGCTTGAGCAAAGGGGAGGCGTTTACTGTCTTGATCTTGGGGTGCGTGATCGCTGGCGATCACATCGATCACACCTGATTTCAATCCCTCCACTATTGCCTGCCGGTCTTCCTCACTACGAAGGGGTGGGGAAAGCTTGGCGAAGGTGCGGTAATCCCCTACCGAAAGTTCATTGAGTGCTGCGTAAAACGGCGCCGTATCGCAGGTGACGTTAAGCCCCTTTTGTTTGGCTCGGGCGATAATTTCTACGCTGTCTGCCGTCGAAATATGGGCGGCATGATATCGCCCTCCGGTCATCTCAACCAATCGCATGTCCCGCTCGAGCATTATAATTTCTGCTTCTCGTGGAATTCCAGAAAGACCGAGACGGGTCGCCGTTTCGCCGCCGTTCATGACACCGTTGCCGGTAAGCGATGAGTCTTCAGGATGCTGAACAACCATGAGGTTATATGTTGCAGCGTAGGCCAACACGCGGCGCATGACCTGCGTGTCCGCGATCCCCACGGTTCCATCCGTAAATCCAAGAGCGCCCGCATCGGCTAGCAGACCAAGCTCAGCGAGCTCTTTGCCTTTGAGGCCCTTTGTGGCCGCGCCATAGGCATAAACTTTGGTGAGCGCGTGTAGTCTGGCGCGGCGGGCAACAAACTCCAGAGTTGCTTCATCATCCAAGACAGGGTCGGTGTTGGGTAGGCACACCATCGACGTCACACCACCGGCGACAGCCGCTTCTCCAGCGCTACGCAGCGACTCTTTATGCTCTTCGCCTGGCTCACGAATTTGTACGCGCATGTCGACGAGGCCCGGGGCTGCGCAAAGGCCTGACACATCAATAACGTTGGCATCGGATGGCGGTGTGCCGTCAAATAGGCTGGGGCCGATACCCACGATCTTCTCGCCGTCGGTCAGAATGTCACCGACCGCATCTAACCCGGTCTCTGGGTCAAGCAAGCGTGCCCCGGTGTATGCGATTTTCGTGGGTTGAGCGGCGCTCATTTTTCACCATCCGCGGCGGCACGATCAGCCGCTAAATTTTTTGCGAGGAGTTCTAGGATGGCCATTCGTACGGCGACACCGAGTTCGACTTGTTCTCTTATGACGCTGCGTTCGAAGTCGTCCGCTACATCGGAGTCAATTTCCACGCCCCGGTTCATAGGTCCAGGGTGCATAATAAGGGCGTCTGGTTTTGCTAAGGCGAGCTTTTCCCGATCAAGGCCGAAGAAACGGAAGTACTCGCGTACCGAAGGAATGAAGCTGCCCATCATTCGTTCATTTTGTACCCGAAGCATCATGACGATGTCACAATCCTTTAGGCCTTCACGCATGTCTGTGAATGTTTGCACGCCCAGTCGGTCGAGTTGGCTTGGAATGAGAGTACGCGGCGCTATCACCCGCACTTCAGCACCTAACGTCAGCAGAAGATAAAAATTAGATCGAGCGACGCGACTGTGAGCGACGTCGCCGCAGATCGCAACTTTGAGACCCTCAATCTTGCTGCGGCGGCGGCGGATGGTGAGAGCATCCAATAAGGCTTGGGTTGGATGCTCATGACTACCGTCGCCTCCGTTGACGACCGCGCAGTTTACTTTTTCGGAGAGAAGCTTGACGGCGCCTGATTGCGGGTGCCGCACCACCAAAACATCGGGATGCATGGCATTCAGCGTCACAGCGGTATCAATCAGGGTTTCGCCTTTGGCGACGGAGCTTGATTCGATCTGCATATTGATGACGTTGGCGCCGAGGCGCAGAGCAGCCAATTCGAATGAGGTCCGGGTTCTCGTGGAATTCTCAAAAAACAAGTTAACAACGGTGCGTCCCTTGAGACTTTCAGACGCGTTGTCGGGGCCACGATTGAGTGCCACGTATGGATCTGAGAGATCCAATAGCCGATTGATTTCTAAGGGGGAAAGCCCTTCGATCCCGAGCAGGTGGCAGTGCGGGAATATCGGGTCACGCATGAGCGCGGACTATATGGAAGGTCTTTGCGTTCGACAAGCGTGCAAATGACTTTGTTTAGGGGGCAGTTTTGGGCAAAAAATCAATAACGCCCTGCAAAATGTACGCTGCGGCTGCCCGATCCACGACTTTACTCCGCTTTTTCCGGCTGAGATCGGCATTTTCGATCATCATACGTTCGACAGCGACCGTCGATAGCCGTTCATCCCAAAACGCGACGGTCAGATCCCTCAGATTGAGGAGGTTGTCTACAAAAGTCCTGACATACTGCGCCTGACGCCCTTCGTTACCGTCCATTTCGAAAGGCAGGCCGACAACTATGGCTCCAGCGTTATTGTCATCAATGAGGGTGAAAAGGGCCTCGGCATCTTTGGTGAACTTCGTGCGCCGAATAACCGTCAATGGTGACGCAATAATCCTGGCGCGGTCTGCGACAGCGATGCCAACGGTTTTGGTGCCAACATCCAGCCCCAATAGGCATTGTCCAGTCCCGAGGGCCTCTAGGAGTGCGGTGGGCTTGCAGATCGTCATACCCGATGATACATCAACGCGGCCCTTACTTTCCGCCACTTTTTCCAAGTCGGAGGGTGGCGATATCAACCATTAAAGAGAGACCCATAGCCCATGTCGCTCGACGATGCCACTGTCAGGAAAATAGCCACACTCGCCCGTATCGATGTGGCCGATGCAGATCTAGCACCCCTGGCCAAAGAGCTCAGCGGGATAATGAGCTGGATTGAGCAACTTCAAGAGGTTGATACCGATTCAGTGGAGCCCATGTCCGGTGGCACTGATATGACCCTTGGCTGGCGTAAGGACGCCGTATCCGATGGCGGGCATGCTGATAAAGTTCTCGCAAATGCTCCTGAATCTCACGAAGGCTTCTTCGGTGTTCCTAAGGTGATTGAGTAATGAATGAACTCGTTCAGCTTAGCCTTTCAGATGCTCGCGATGGTCTGGCAAAAGGCGATTTCAGCGCTGTTGAACTGACCCAGGCCCACGTCCATGCGATGGAAGCTCATCGCGACCTGAATGCCTATATTACTGAAGTCCCTGATCTTGCGCTTGAGCGGGCTAAGGAGGCTGACCACAATTTAGGGCGCGGCGAGGCCGGGGCATTGGAGGGGCTTCCCCTTGGTATAAAGGACTTATTTTGCACGGAGGGTATTCTTACGACCGCCGCCTCCCATATTCTGGATGGCTTTACCCCGCCCTATGAGAGCTTTGTTACAGCGAACTTGAAGGCGGCCGGTGCGGTAACGCTCGGCAAAACGAATTTAGACGAATTCGCAATGGGGTCGTCTAACGAAAGCAGCTATTACGGTCCGGCACACAACCCCTGGAAACGAGCCGGCGACCCATCTCACCTTGTTCCCGGCGGTTCTTCCGGTGGATCGGCAGCAGCCGTTGCTGCTCGCATGTGTCTCGCCGCGACAGGGACCGACACCGGCGGTTCTATTCGCCAGCCGGCGTCCTTTTGCGGCATTGTCGGGATGAAACCCACCTATGGACGCTGTTCAAGGTGGGGAATTGTAGCGTTCTCCAGTTCGCTTGATCAGGCCGGGCCGATGACAAGAACGGTCCGTGATTCAGCGATGCTCCTGTCTGTTATGGCTGGGCATGATCCCAAAGATTCGACCTCAGCTGATATGCCTGTGCCAGACTTTGAAGCAGCATTAACGGGTGACATTAAGGGGCTGCGCATTGGCATTCCCGCGGAGTATAGGCTCGCCGAGTTAAACGCCGATGTTGCGGCGCTTTGGGGTAAAGGGATCAACTGGCTAAAGGATGCCGGTGCAGAAATCATCGATATCGCTTTGCCGCATACGAAATACGCGTTGCCGACCTACTACATTGTTGCCCCGGCAGAAGCGTCGTCCAATCTTGCACGCTACGACGGTGTCCGGTTTGGTCTCCGAGTGGACGGTGACAGCTTAGACGACATGTATACCAAAACCCGCGCCGCCGGTTTTGGCGCCGAAGTGAAGCGCAGAATATTCATTGGAACGTATGCGCTCTCTGCTGGCTATTACGATGCGTACTATCTCAAGGCTCAGAAAGTGCGACAGTTAATCTATCAAGATTTCGCTAGTGCTTTTGAAAACGTTGATGCGATTCTGACGCCGACTACACCAACTCCAGCTTTCCCGCTTGGTGAAAACTCAAGTGATCCAGTGGCGATGTATCTCAATGACGTCTTTACGGTTCCAGCGTCGCTGGCCGGCATTCCGGGTATTTCTGTTCCAGCGGGACTTTCTGGTGATGGTTTGCCTCTTGGCCTTCAGCTTTTAACCAAGAGATGGGACGAGGAAACCCTATTTCGTGTTGCCGGTGTGCTTGAAGAAGCTGCGGGTTTCACAGGGCACCCCCTTGAAGGGGAGGGTTAGACGATGACCTTTCTAATCAAAGGTGAAACGGAAACCTGGGAAGTGGTTATTGGGCTTGAGGTTCACGCTCAAGTGATTTCCAACGCCAAATTATTTTCAGGTGCACCGACAGACTTTGGCGCAGATCCCAACAGTCAGGTTTCTTTCGTCGACGCCGGGATGCCAGGCATGTTGCCCGTTATCAACGAGGTGGCTGTAGAGCAGGCTGTGCGCACCGGGTTGGGGCTAAAGGCTCAGATCAACAAACGCAGCGTTTTTGCGCGCAAGAACTACTTTTATGCTGACCTGCCGCAGGGATATCAGATCAGCCAGTTTGAGCTTCCCATCGTTGGTGAAGGCACGATCGTTCTTGATATGCCTGACGGCACGAGCCGTGAAGTCGGTATCGAACGGCTTCATCTGGAGCAGGATGCCGGCAAGTCTATCCACGATCTGCATCCGTCAAAAACATTTATCGATCTCAATCGCTCGGGCGTGGCTTTGATGGAGGTTGTGTCGAAACCGGACATGCGATCGCCCGACGAAGCGGGCGCTTATCTTCGTAAGTTGCGTTCTATCATGCGGTATTTGGGTACATGTGATGGCAACATGGACGAGGGATCAATGCGCTGTGACGCCAACGTTTCGGTGCGGCCGGTAGGTGCCACAGAGTTGCGCACACGGTGCGAAGTTAAGAACGTCAACTCAGTTCGATTTGTCATGCAGGCCATTGAACATGAGGCACGTCGGCACGTCGACATTTACGAATCTGGCGGGGAAATCCATCAGGAAACACGGCAATACGATCCGAACAAAGGTGAAACCCGACAGATGCGCTCAAAGGAATTTGCGCATGACTATCGGTACTTTCCTGATCCTGATTTGCTACCGCTTGTCTTCGATGATGAATACATTGCGAAAATCAAAGCAACTCTTCCTGAACTTCCTGATGAAAAGAAGGAACGCTTCATGGCTGACTATGGCTTAACAGCTTATGACGCCGGAGTTCTCGTCGTCGAGAAAGAAACATCGGCCTATTACGAAGACGTGGCGAAGGGACGTGACCCGAAAGCGGCTGCAAATTGGGTCATCACCAACCTGTTTGGCGCGCTCAATAAACAAGGTATTTCGATTACCAATAGTCCGGTCTCTGCTAACAACCTAGGCAAGCTGATCGATTTGATCACGGACGATACGATTTCTGGTCGGATCGCGAAGGACGTTTTTGAGGTTATGGTGGATGAGGGTAAAGACCCCGAAACCATTGTTGAAGAAAAGGGCCTGAAACAGATTACAGACACAGGCCCAATCGAGGCGGCGATTGAACAGGTTATGGCTGACAACCCCGGGAAAGTTGAAGAATACAGGGGCGGAAAAGATAAACTTATTGGCTGGTTCGTAGGCCAAGTCATGAAGCAAACTGGTGGGAAAGCCAATCCGGGTATGCTGAATGAATTGCTGCGTAAAAAGCTGGCACCGTAAGAGCTCTTAATCTAGCGCTAAACTTAAACGCTGAGAGCCAGCATATGCCCACACAAGAAAGTGAGAATATGACCGATAGTTCGGACAACGCGATTTGGCGCCAAGGCCGCATTTGGATATCGGCGGTGGCGGTGATCACAGCGTTTATCGGCTGGTTGGTTTATGACACCATGATGGCACCAGAATGGATGCGCAATTTTAGTCTGGAAATGACGGCCCGCGCGACCATCGTCTCTGATCGATCCAAAGAAACTGCGTTTTCGACCATGCGAGGCAGAGCCGAGCCTGATAGCCCTTATATTTGTTTTACGGCCTTGGCAGCCTTTGATTGGGACAGGGTGTTCTTTGTTCCCCCCGGCGGGCCTATTTCTCAACCTCTGGCCGAGTTGGACTGGATAGGGGCTGAAGTTACAGATCTGAATACGCGCTTAGGCAGTGACCCGCGCTATCAATTGATCGCCTTTGAGGATGATGGTGTTGTTGTAGAGCACGACTACTACTTTACCATTTGGGCGGATCTATCGGCGCTGGGCCGCCCCGCCGGGTTCGGGCGTGCTGAAGCCGTGTTCGTCGCGGAAAGCAATGGGACGACTTTTATTGTAGAACCCATTTCTCCTCTTAGCTCAAACTCCTGCATAGACTAAACTCTAACTAAGAGGAATTTTGATGATCGACCTCTATACGTTTCCGACGCCTAATGGATGGAAGGCGTCAATCATGCTTGAAGAAGTCGGATTGCCGTACAACACTCACGTCATCCATATTGGCAAGGACGAACAGTTCGCTCCCGATTTTCTAAAGATAAGCCCGAATAATAAAATACCGGCAATCGTTGACCCGAACGGGCCGGACGGAAAATCAATCTCGGTCTTTGAGTCCGGCGCAATTCTTATGTACCTCGCTCGGAAAACTAAGAGTCCGCTTCTTCCCGAAGATCCACGCAAGTTCGTTGCCGTGACGGAATGGTTGATGTTTCAGATGGGGAGTATCGGGCCGATGTTTGGGCAGATGGGGCATTTTGTCCGGTTTGCCAAAGAAGATGTGCCCTATGGCAAGAAACGCTACACGGATGAAAGTCGGCGGATTCTTGGCGTGATGGACAAACGCCTTGCTGAATCTGATTATCTTGCTGGAGATTACTCTATCGCTGATGTTGCTAGTTATGGCTGGGGTCGATCGGCAGAGATGATGTTTGACGGTCTCGACGACTGGAGCAACGTAAAGCGGTGGTTCGAAGTCGTTGGTGCGCGGCCAGCAGTCCAAAAAGGAATTACGGTTCCCGTACTTGAGAGCTAGATGCGGGCAATCTCTGCTACCGCTTGATGAGAAGCCACATGTCTTGGTCTAGGGTTTGCATGCGTTTAGATGACCCTGCCACGGCGTACCCACTAGGTAATCTTGCGGTAATCGCAAGTGCTCTTTGGTTGCCAGCGCCACCGTATCGATGAATGAACTCCAAACGACCGCGCTGATTGAAGCCGGCTGCCAATCCAGCCTGGCCTTTGTCGTCTTCAATGGATGCAGAGACTAGGTATGAACCGTTGGCTGCAGGAGCCAAACCGGTAACCGTCGCGCTGCCTTCGGATTTGATCCCTTGCTGCCAAGTTTGGGTGCCGTCCTTGCTCAGGCCACCAATGAGCACCGTTCTCCCCGTGCCTAATTCACTGGCCTTACTGGCGGAGTATACGAATGATCCGTCTGGCGCCGGTAGGACGCCATGGAACTCGGTATCGGGCCCTAAGTTGTGCTTAACCTCCCATTCGGTCGCACCGGTGTGGTCAAGCTTAAGAGCCCACCCAAGAACAGAGTCACCGGGCTGGGTTATCCAACCGACGGCAACGAAACCTCCGTCTGTCGAAAGAGAAATGCTTTCAAGAGAGTCTTCTTGTTCGCCGCCGAGTGTACGAAACCATTCAATGTTTTGGTTTCGGTCGAGCTTCAGAACCCAACCATCGGCTTCTCCGGCGGTCCGAAAGTAGGTTCTCCCGGCCAAGATAAAGCCACCGTCAAAGGTTGGCCGAATAGACACCAGCGCGTCTCTTCCGGTATTGCCGTAGGCCCTTTGCCAATCAATTGATCCATCTGGCGATAGCTTGGAAAGCCTTGTCGTTCCTTTTGATTTTTCGTTTTCACCGTCAATGGCGACTAGGCCACCGTCGAAAGCGGGTGATAGGGCAGTGACGCCGTACGGGGCGGAGTTGGGAAGAGGTAAATCCCAGACGTATCCGCCTCGATTGTCAACGCGCAGCACCCATCCCTCGGTTACATCTGCGTCACCATCCCTGGACTTCCATCCACCGAGAGCGAAGCCGCCGTCTGCTAAAGGAACGATCGCATTGGCGCCGTCAGTTCCTATTCCACCGAAATGGAGTTCAATATTAGATTTGAAAGGAGCTTGTGCAGCGCCTTCGGGTGCAAAACCTATGCTGCACCAAACGGACAGAACCCATTTAAATTTTTGATACGCCCCATGCATCCGATTTCTAGTGAACCGTGAGCCAGGCCTAAAACCCGTAAACCAAGGATACCTTAGAGAGCGTATCTGTTTTCTTGGTCAGGAGCGGCGGATCAGTGTTGTAACGAACGTTCACCGATAGGCGCGTGGATAAGTCGCCGATTAACTTGCTCGTCAGAGCGGTCGTGTTCTCCAGCTTTGTTCTGCTGCTATCCCAGGTGACAATAAAGACGTTGGTCATGAAGACTGTGTCGGTAATGTCATATTCAAAGTCAGCGCTACCTCGCACGAGAAATTCGTTTTCTGAAGAATTCAGGAGGGGAAGGGCCGGCGGGACCGGAGTCGAGAATTTGCTGTATCTATAACCAGGGCCGGCCTGGACAAGGAGACGCATGTTGTCGTCGTCAATGACCTTATAGCCCGCGCCAAACGCCGCTTCGACTTCGTAATTAAAACCTGAGAATTTGTCATCGTCGTACTCAAGAAATCCGAAGATGAACAGATTCTCTCGCATGTCATAACGGGATTCTATGGACCCCAGTATGCGCTGTGCAGTCGTGGTGCCATTGTCATCTGAGAATTCGCCAACGAGCCTATAATTGTCTTCGAGGCGTCCGGCTTTGAATCTAGCCTTGATTTCCGCATCTACACGGGTGGTATCTGTGTTACCGGTGGCCATTGATCCACCAATATTAACCTCACCGGATAGGCCTTCCTCATCGTCCACAGCGAAGCTGGGGCGTCCCATGGCAGCCACAGCTAGCAGTAGCGCAGAGATAAAAAGGAGGGTGGTGGAAATTCGAAAAGTCGGTTCGGGAGTCCGAAGATGTGTCAGTAGCGCATTGCCGATCATTGTTTAAGCCTCAGGATGTTGTGTTTGTCGCGGAGCGCCCTGATAACCGACTGATTTATTTACTATAATCAGACTTATTACAGATTTTTTTACGCGTGATAGGCGCGCTTGACAACCGCTTCGTAACTTTACATGTTCCACGCCCGCTCAACCCTGCGGAGGGATGGCAGAGTGGTAATGCAGCGGATTGCTAATCCGTGACCCCAAGTCGGGGTCCCAGGGTTCGAGTCCCTGTCCCTCCGCCACTTCCCTTGTGTATGGCCTGAGTGGCACTGTTCCTGGATCTGATTCTTAGAGGGGAGATCTCGTCGCGTGCCACTCCAGCCACAAACCGGTCAAGACATCTCAAAAACCGTGCAAGCGACGTTTGGCGAGGCGGTGGCTGCTTACAGCCAGGGTGACCTCGAGCGTTCTGAAACTTTGTGCGCTGCCATTCTAAGGGGTGACCCCAATCATGCGCATACGCTGAATCTACTAGCAGCCGTGCGGATGAATCAAAACCGTCGCCAGGACGCACTTTCGGTTTCGTCGCGCGCAATCCAATTGGCGCCTCACGATGAAATAATATGGACTGGCCGATCCGACATTTTGAACCGGTGCCAAGATCCACAAGGAGCGCTGCAAGCGGCAGACGAGGCCCTAAGGTTAAGTTCCTCACTAGCCCAGGCCCTCATTAACCGCGGAATTGCGCTCGTCGCCCTATACCGGTTTTCAGAAGCAAAAGACTCATTGCAGAAAGCGCAAGAGATTAGCCCGGAGCTAAAGCCGGTTGTGCAGGGCAACTTGGTATTATTGCATGGCGAAGAAGGGCAGTACGAAACAGCGCGAAAAATTGCTGACTCGCTGGCAATCGAATATCCAGAAGACCATGGCTTCGCGGTAATCCGGGCCCGTTTCTCGATGTATACCCCGTCTATTTCGCGAAGAGAGGAATTCGAAAGGACAACGGCGGCATGGCAGGCGAGGCCGGGTTTGCCTGCGCCGCTTTGCAGTCCTGAGTCGATGGATCGCACACCTTCTCGGAAGCTCAGAGTTGGTTATTTTTCGTCAGATTTTAAAGATCACCCAGTCGCCCATTTTCTCAAGCCAGTTCTGTCGCGGCACGAGAAAAACAACTTTGAGACCGTGCTGTATGATGTGACTCCGGACTCCGACCACGTTGGTAAAGAAATTCGATCCCTCGGTGACTCATACCACTGTGGCCTAGATCAAACAGACGATGAGTTGGCGAAGACTATAACCGATGACAAGATTGATATTCTTGTCGATCTGACTGGGCAGTTTAAGGATAACAGGCTGAACGTTTTTCGCTTTCGGCCGGCACCTATCCAGGCCTCGTGGATTGGCTACTCTGGAACCTCCGGACTGCCGCAGATGGATTACGTTGTTGCTGACTCTTATGTCTGCCCACCGGATGCGGATAACGATTTTTCTGAGAAAATAGTGCGCCTGCCGAATCACTACCTTTGCTTTGATCCTGAAACAGTGCGCGACGAACACCTTAGCCTTCCTTCTGATGAAACGGGGGGCGTTGTTTTTGGTAGTTTTAACAATCACATGAAACTGAATACTGAGGTCATCAGAGTTTGGTCGGAAATATTGAAGCGAGTTCGAGGTGCGCGTTTGTTTCTAAAGACTGGCCGTTTTGAAAATGTGGCCCTCCGGCAGCATGTGCGCCAGCAGTTTGAATCGCTGGGCGTTACCGGTGATCAGTTGATGTTGAAGGGGCACCTTCCTAGGGATAAGCACCTTACCGCATATAACGATATCGATATTGCGCTCGATCCATTCCCCTATTGCGGCACTAAAACGACTGTCGACGCTCTGTCTATGGGAGTTCCCGTTATCACCCTAGTGGGGGAGCGTTGGGTTCAAAGAACAAGCTACGGATTCCTTGCAGGTATGGGCATGGAGGACCACTGCGTTAAAACAGAACGGGACTACATAGACAAAGCAATAGAGCTTGCCGTAGATGTTCAGCGTCTGAGAGAGATGAAGACGTTGGGCCGTGAAAAATTTATTACATCTCCGTTGTGTGCCCCAAGCACTTTTACTAAGCATCTAGAAACGGCGTATCGCTCAATGTGGCACGCGTACTGCACGCGCCTTTATAATGGTTAAAGTATCGAAGGTATCTCTGAGGTGCGGAGCTTTTACTCTTACCGTTAAGCGGCCTTATCGTACTTAGAATAACGTTGCATGTGGAATTCTAGGGTATTCACTGTTTTATGATGGCTCTCGCGCGCTTGCATGGTTTCGAACCAATCACGAAACCGAGTGCATTCTTCTGGTATTGAAGCGCCCCAAAGTTCCTCATAGCAGGGGAACCTCTCAATAAATGGCATGTACTGCAGGTCGACAAGGGTGAGCTCTCTACCCATAAAATATGGACCGTCGCCGAGTTTTCTTAGCCCCTCATTCTCGATGAATAGAAGTTTTTCTGCGATCAAAGTGCGATTCTCTTTCTGTTTCTCTTTGTCCTGCCGATCAGCAATGAGTTTATGGAGTGCTGGTAGAAAGTAGGTATCGCAGTAGTCGATCCAAATACGGGCCATCGCTCGTCGCAGTGGGTCGGCGGGAAGCAGGGGTGGCTCCGGAAACACGTCTTCGAGGTATTCATTTATGATGCGTGATTCATAAACGATTTCACCGTTATGCCGGATTAATGGAACTTTACCGTGGGGGGATAGTTCTTTCCACCAGTCAGGCTTGTTGTACAAGTCCACTTCCGTAAGGGAACATTCAATGCCTTTTTCTATCATCATCATGCGGGTTCGTTGGGCAAAAGGGCAGGCTTCAAAACTGAAGAGTTCGATATCTGACATGGTCAAAAATTCCTCATTATTCTCTGTGTGTTTTCTCACATGATCTAACGGCGGATGAGGGGAGAATCATCCAGATAGGTGACGCCGGTCGCTCAACCGCATTACTGCTTCCGCAAAAAGTGGAAGAATAAAGCTAACGAAGGCTAAACCAATGATCCAACGGCCTACGTCGGGCAAAGAAGCAGGCGGCGGGATGAGATTAAGCGATAGGGCTACCGCCAAACAAAGCAATAGGCCAGAAAGCAGTGCTAAATATCGGCGTAGGGGTTCTGGCCAAACGCGTCTGGGCTTCAACCCTCCAGCTAAGGCTGCAATGGCCAATAGCACCGCAAGCACATAGTGGATTAGGGCGGTCGTGAACCACGGTTGATGCGACTGCACATTCAGAATTCGTGTTTTCGTAACTGGCGCTCCATCACGGGAAAAGCGAATCTCAATTGTTGAATTCTCTGTTTCGAATGATCCGGCTCCGAACGTTAATCTGCATTTTCGATCTAAAGGTAGGTAGCTAGTGCCACTGTGCAGACCGCGTACTTCGGCAACGAAATCATGTTTGCCGCATTGGTTGAGCCAATCAAGGACGGAAAAGGTTAAGGTCACGTTTGTCGTCTGAGGAGAAACATGGATTTGATCGAATGTACCATTCCCCTGGTAAATAGTGTCTCTGTCCACTGAAATGCCGCGTAAAATAAGCTCGGGCAGACGCTCACTAGATATTTGTTCTTGTCGTGATGTGGGTAGAGAGAGAAGTCCATCCGGAGTGCCAACAAGTGTCCGAGGTGATGACTCATCTAAAAATATTGTGCCATGCCGGGCTGTTCCTGCAGCAATATCTGGAAGGGCGATGAGCTCGTCACTGCCTGATCTCATTACGAATGTGCCTACATTTGTTTGAAACCAGAGTGAGTCATTGTTTCTGCTGGCAGCCAGCCACCTTGGCTGATTCGCTCCAAATACAACTGCTAATGCAGTGGTTAGAGCAGTGTCTGTTGAGAACCGTGTAGCGCGATAGTCCCACAGGAGTGCAGCACCAGAAGCAAACAAGTGAATTTTGTCTCCGCTACTTGCAAACTGTGGGCGGACGCCGGTCATGATGCGGCGAGGGAAGGATTGGGTGGCGAGGGGCATAGCATCAGCCAAATTGCCTTCGCCGAGCCAATCGTCCGCCGCGTACCTCGCGATAGTGCTGTCAGAGAACGCGATTAGGAGATCGCCCTCACCAGTTTCGGTAAAATCAGAGACTTGCGCGTCAGCTGGCCGTCCTAGAAAACCAATATCGCGCCACTCGCCGCGGTCAAATTCAAAAAGGCGAACGAGATTCTTAATCCCAATTGCAATGCGCGATGGTTGGGTTCGCGAAATAAACAAAGCTGTTGCACGGCCCGGAACAATTTCTGTTAACTCGTTGTCGAAGAATTCGAAGACGCCGCTTTCACGTCCAACTAGGAGGGATGTATGCCCCTTCATCGAACTTCGGGCAAAGCGGCTCAAGGTGTGAATTGGTTCGTTGCCGCCTTCCGCTAAGTGGCGCATGCGACCACCTGACAGTGATCGAAATAGGCCAACGCCTGTTCCAGCGTAAGTTGTCGCGGCGTCAATCGCTATGGCTGTCACAGGGCTCGTTAGACCGTTGGTCTTATCCCAAATGCGCTGTTCGTCTGAGAGGTCCAACCAAATCATACCACCGTCATGAAATACGAAAGTATTGCTATTAGGTTTGGCAATAATGGCCCGTACTGTTCCGCCGCGGAAACCAGACCGTTCGTCTATCATTCTTAGAGGGTTGCCCATCCTATCTAAATGCAGAGTGCCCCCATTTTCTGTACCTAATATGTAAGCACCATCTCGGTGTCGTGCTGCAGCCGAAAGGCTGACAGACTCAAGCGGGATTGGAAGGATGTCCCATAGCGGAGAAAGACTCAGGCGGTCCTCAGCGAGTGTGATTGTAAATAGGCCTGAACGTTTCGTAACCAAGACCGGATTGCCATCTTCGATATGCAAGACATCAATCGGCTCCAGTTCATCCCATCCCGGTGGTGGCGAGAGCTCTCGGCTGCCATTCTGATCAATGATGATTAGGCCACCTTCTATCGAGGCAACAAGATTGTTCTCTGCAACGAAAGCGAAGCCGGTTGGAACGCCGCTATAGATTTGAGATGGGGTGCCATCTTTCCAGGTCAAGATGTTTCGATCTGTGATCACGTATGTGCCCGACTGACCGGGAGTGAGCGCTAGAACCTCATAGGACTGCCCCGCGGCCGTTAGGTTCCCTAAGTCAGTCCATTTGAGGGTGCCGTCAGCAGTTGGTACAAAAACGCCTAGGTGTTGACCTCCACCTGCGAGCCAGGCGCCGTCGTCTAGCGGGGCAAGAACGTTCAGTGGTATTTTACCGGGGCCTGCGGGATGAATCCTCCATGCACTGCCATCGAAGGAAAGCAGACCTGAATCATTCGCAGCATAAATCAGTCCACGCTCGTCGACTGCTGCCGCATGAGTTTCTGGCATTGCGCCGGTATCTCGTACATCGAAGCTGTGCCATAGGGGGCGCCCCCTATGGGGAGCCTCTTGAGCGGTTAGGTTGGCGCTCCAGGTCAAGGGAATGGTTAGGGCCATCCAGCTAACAAGAAATACCCTAATCATTTGCGTCGTCCGGAGGGCCTTTAAGCTCAACCGTATTGCCGTCTGGATCGCTAATATAGATGGACGGTCCATACCCGTCTGCGCCGTAGCGAGAGGCGACCTCACTATGGGCAATGCCATGTTGGTCTAATGTTTCTTGAATTGTCTTCTCATCAAATGGCGTAATACGGATGCAGAGATGATCCATATTGTTACCGCTTGTACCAGGCGCCGCGCCGCCTTGTTTGCCCAAAGTTGAATTGACGTCGACCAAGTCGATCAATGAAGCGCCGGCGCGAAGCTGCACTAATCCAATATCGTCCACGGTTCGCTCCACGGTGCACCCTAAGAGTCCACAATAGAAAGCTTTAGCGGTATCCATATCGCGTACGCGGAGAACCACGTGATCGAGACCAAGTACGGTAAAGGGTGCTGTTGTGTTTGTGGCGGTGGTCATACCCGTTACTATAGGTCTAATAGCCTATCTTGGGCGACCGCTGAGAGGTAAAAAATGCGCCGTCGCACGGCACTGGCCACACTTACCGGTCTGATTTGCGTGCCGGTCACCGCACGTACACAAATCAGCCAACGGGCCCGCCAGGTCCGAGAGCGGCGGGCTTGTGAAGAGAATCTCCCAGCGTGCCGGCCGGCGATCCGAGCTCAGCTGGATGCGGAGCGAAGGCGCATCAGAGTGGGTTTAGGCGCCCTGGCGGTCGGTGTACTAGCCGGCGCTGCAGCACTTTTCTTTAGTCACCGCCGTGCAAAGGATCTGGGTGGAGATTCGGGCCAAAATGGTGCAAAATAGTCTGGTCATGAAAATTGTTGGTCGGCCAATCATGAAATTAGTCTTTAGAGTTGCTGTCGCGCTGATGCTCGGTTGCTGTTCCCTGCTGCTTACGTCAGACGTTTACGCTCAAGCGGCCCGTGGATTTCCAGATGCGCGAATGGAAGACTATGCACGCCAACGCGCCTGCGAGAAAAAGCTGCCGACATGTTTGCCTCAGATTCGTCGACAAATGGAACAACGTGACGTCGCTCAAAGGTGGCAGAGCGGCATGATTGTTGGTGTGCTTGTACTGATCGGCCTGCTTGTCGTTAGAGCGAACAATAAGAAGAAATTAGAAGACCAAGAAATAGTTTCGCGTAGTCGGCAGGCCGCACGCAAGCGCAAAGAAAAATCTGCTGCGGAAGAAGATGATGACGATATGACTGGTGGAATGCCTCGACGCAGCACACTTGAACGTCCACCTGGATTCGGTCGGCGCTGACTAGAAGTTGCGTTACCGTTTCTCGATCAATTCCAACCATTCTCCATTGGGCCCGACAATTACGGCGGCTCGATTGCTATCGTAAGGTAGCCCGGCTGGCTTAATAGGCTTGGCGCGAAAATCCACCGGAATAGCGTCTAAGTCTTCAACAAAGAACGATACGATGGAGATGCCCGGCGGAATATCTCCGGGCAGTATGGGGCGTTCCTTAGTTCCCTCCGGATACTCATCCAATTCAATCATGAATGGCCCACCAATATTTGCGGTTGAGAGAGGGTGCTCGCGCTCTGAATCGAATCCAAGGATAGCGTTCAGGGCCGACATACGGACTGGTTGCGGCTTGGATACTTCAATTCCGAGTGTGTCACGGTAGAATTCGAGGTGACTGTCCATCGTTTTACCGCCGTTAATGACAATGAACACACGGTCAACAAAAGACTCCGCCTTTCCGAGACCGAAAGCGGTGTTCTTCACGGTTGTGAAGTAAGTCAGTTCCTTCGCCGGTCCGAACGCCTGCATGGCTTTGATTTCGTCGGTTGTCGAAAGGTTGCGCGGCATCGCGATAATCTCAAATTCTGACCCTTCCAGGCGCTCCGGCATGGCGTCAACGTCTTCGACTAGCAATTCATTAGCGTTCCAGCCAAATGTTCTGAGCGGTCGATAGTCGGGAACCGGTGGAGATTCTACAAAGCGGAAGACCATATCCGCACCGCTGGCGGGTTGCATCACGAGATAGGGACGCCCCGCGGTGACTGGTGCATCCCAGATGCCTGCTACTTCAGCGCTGATCTCGCCGCGCTCGACAACCTGATACCCTAGGGTCTCGGCATACGCCCGTTCTGCGGCGGCGAGGTTCGGTACGGCCAGTGTGACGGCAAGAATGGGTCCTAGCATTTTCGAAATCCTCTCCGGTTGTCTGACTCAGCCAATGATTTAACGGTTCGATTCAGTTTAACAAAGCGGCTGTCAGAGCGGTAACACTCGTTGTAATTAATTGGACGGCGGTCCAACCAGATTCTGCTGCAAAAATGCTCGTCCAAGGGTCGCGCCCATTTGCTCAATGCCATGACCATGATCAGGCACGATATGGGCCGAATAAGCAATATTTTGTGCATCTAGCGCACGTTGCATTTGGGATAGCGCGGTAACTGGGACGACGTCGTCGGCAGAGCCGTGGACCAATAGGAGAGGCGGGGCGGACTGCAGTTCTTTTTGAAGATTGTCGGCACCGAGCAATGCGCCTGAATATCCAACGACAGCTCCAATGGCGGGTGGG
>JABJAH010000008.1 GCA_018666155.1 Rhodospirillaceae bacterium
AGATCAGGTCACTGAAGTTGTAGGGGTTGTTGGATGACTGTGAGACGCAATTTTTCCACTCTTCAATCGCGTCGTCTGTTCTTAGGGTTTTGCCTAGAAGATCGGCCAGATTCCTATGCAATATTGCTGACTGGCTCCCCTGGTTCATTGCGCGGCGATAGAGCGATTCAGCACCTGCAAAATCTCCGGTCTGCTTGATGAGGTTACCCAGATTAGTCAGCGCCTCAAAGTGATCCGGAGCGACGCGCAATATGTCTTCATATATTTTTATAGACGCGGCTCTGTCGTCTAGAACTTCCTGCGCGCGGGCAAAGGCGATGCGCGTCTCTGTTCGAGAGGTTCCGGTGACCAATTGGCGCGCGAGGGCAATGCGGGCTTGCCCATGCTCACCGCATTCGGCCAAGAGGCGTCCATGTCGCGCCTCTATATCCTCGCTGACGGGGCCAACAGATCTGAAAAACCTTAAGGCAGCCTCTGCCTCTGCTGGTCGTCCCAAGAATTGACAAGATACACCGTAAAGAAGCCAGAACTCAGGTTCACCGTCTAACCTATTCTTGCCGGAATTCAGAAGTCTATAAGCCCCAGAAAAATTACCCGTATCAATGAAACTACGGGACAGAATGATGAGTGCATCATTCGGCATTTCGGCGACTGGCCCAGCGTGCTGGAAGGCGTCAACAACCTCGGTACTGCGACCAAGTTCAACGCGAATTCTTGAGGCGTTGACCAACGCGGGCCAGCAGTGCGGATCAAGCGAAAGCGCTCGATCGAACATTTCCAATGCTTGAATTGGCTGGCCGGACAACATCAACGCGGCCCCCAGGTTTGACTGAGCATCTGTTAAACTAGGGTTGTTTCTAACAACTTTTGATAGGGCTTCGATTGCGGCGGAGTAATTCCTCTGTCCTATAAGGGCGATCCCAAGCTCAAGGTCGTGCGTCGCACTCGCCCGTCCGCGGCCACCAAATAAATTGGCTAACCTTTCAAACAATCCTGTTCGCTTCTTCAAAGCCTAGGCTCGCACTGCAGCAAGGACGTAATTGACCGACACGTCGTCGCACCGGTTCCAGTCTCCGGTCGCCAGGTCATAGTCCATGCCGTGAATCGCAATGACCTTGAATCCTAATCGGCGCAAGTGATGCGTTAGCTCGCTTGGTTTAACAAACTTTGACCAAGTATGCGTACCCGCAGGGACCCAGCGCAGGATGTATTCAGCCGCTACCTTGGCGAGGGCCATGCTTTTCAGGGTTCGATTGATCGTAGACAAGACTAAGACACCATTCGGCCCAACTCTCTCGGCCAGGCTATCAACGAATGTTGCTATATCGCTGACGTGCTCAACGACCTCCAAAGCAACAACAGAGTCAAAAGTGCCAGTTAGAACATCGGCGTCTTCGGGCGCGCCAACTCGATAATCAATCGTCAATCCGGAGGTCTCTGAATGAACTTGGGCCGTTGCGATGTTTTCGGGCGAGGCATCTAAGCCGACAACTTGGAAGCCGAGGCGGGCGAAGGGCTCCGTAACCAAGCCTCCGCCACAGCCGATATCGGTGAGGGTAAGGCCAGCAAAGGGATCCGTGCCACCAAGAGGTCTCGAAAAATGGGCGGCGAAAAGATCTGCAAGAATACGAATTCTAGTCGGATTAAGACGATGAAGTGGTGCGAAGGGGCCGGTTGGGTCCCACCATGAGGCTGCATGGGCCGAAAAGCCGTCGATTTCCCGCTGATCGCGAGAACTACCGGTTTCTGCGGTCTGCTCTGCTGTGGTGGTGCTCGCCATTCGCCTAAATACCTTTGTTTGAGGCCTTTCTTGCCTGTTTACAGGCCTTTCAGTATGTATACGCCGCTCTACAGACGGGGCGCCGAGTCCTTCATTACCAAATTGAAGGGTCTTCGGTCACGGCCACTAGGTGCCTATTAACACTTTTCGGGCTTATAGGCTCTGTGGTCTGCAGCTGGGCTGCAAAACGAATAGGGTTGAACAATGCGGATCGTTCAAAAATTTGGTGGCACCTCGGTAGCTGATATCGAGCGCATTCAGGCGGTTGCGCAGCGAGTCAAAGCTGAAGTTGATGCTGGACATCAGGTTGCTGTGGTCGTTTCGGCCATGGCTGGCGTGACCAATCAGTTGATTGAGTACTGTGGCGCGGCGTCGCCGATGCATGATGCGCGCGAGTACGATGCTGTCGTGTCTACGGGAGAGCAGGTTACTAGCGGATTGCTTGCGATGGTCCTGCAGAGTTTAGGGGTTCAAGCGCGATCATGGTTGGGCTGGCAGATTCCTATCAACACGGACAGCGTTCACGGCAAAGCGAGGATTTTGTCGATCGATACGAATGAACTGATCAGTCGTCTTGAAGACGGTCAGGTTGCTGTCGTGCCAGGTTTTCAAGGTCTGGGAGAGGACAACCGGATTACGACCCTAGGCCGAGGCGGATCTGATACGACCGCAGTCGCGTTAGCGGCCGCACTCAACGCGGATCGATGTGATATCTATACGGATGTTGAAGGCGTTTATACGACGGACCCACGCATTGTCCCGTCAGCGCGCAAGCTCGATAAGATTACCTATGAAGAGATGTTGGAAATGGCATCTCTAGGCGCAAGGGTCCTGCAAACACGATCCGTAGAGTTGGCGATGAACCACCACGTGCGTTTGCAGGTGCTGTCGTCTTTCTCAACGGCGCCAGGAACCCTGGTATGTGACGAGGATGAAATAGTGGAAAAAGAAATAGTTAGCGGCATCGCTTACAGCCGTGATGAAGCTAAACTTACGCTTGTTGGTGTTGAAGACCGACCGGGTATGGCGGCATTGATCTTCGGCTCCTTGGCAGATGCCAGTATTAACGTCGACATGATCGTTCAGAACGTTTCGGAAGACGGTTCTACCGACGTGACCTTTACAGTTGGTCGCGCCGACGTGGACCGCGCGAAACAGGTGGTCGAAAGCGATGATGCAATTGTTTGTCGCGAAATTCGGACAGACGGGCAGGTGGTCAAGGTTTCCGTTATTGGCGTGGGTATGCGATCCCACGTGGGCGTTGCCAAAACCATGTTTAAGGCGCTTGCCGACAAAGGCATCAATATCGAGGTCATCTCCACATCTGAAATAAAGGTTAGCGTCCTTATTTCTGAGGAATACGCAGAACTAGCCCTGCGTTCTTTGCACACGGCCTTTGGACTGGATTCAGAATGACACGGGTGATTGGTAATGAGTGAATCGTCCATTCCCGGTCATCTGTCTGACCTTTGGGCCAAGGGTAAGGAATTTCTAGGGTGCGAACACGCGATTATGTGTGGCGCGATGACTTGGGTGTCAGAGCGGCACCTGGTATCCGCGATTTCGAATGCTGGTGGGTTTGGAGTCATTGCCTGCGGTTCGATGACGCCGGATCTTTTGGACACTGAGATCAAGGCAACCGCGGAGCTAACGTCAAAACCCTACGGCGTTAATTTGATTACGATGCACCCGGACTTGGACGAATTGATCCAGGTGTGTCTGAGAAATTCGGTCACTCATGTCGTGCTTGCCGGTGGACTACCATCGTCAGCGTCAATCAAGGCGCTCAAGGAGGGGGGTGCTCAAGTTGTCTGTTTCGCGCCGGCATTGGTCATCGCGAAGCGGCTCATCAAGATTGGCACTGATGCCTTGGTCATCGAAGGCGCTGAAGCTGGTGGTCATATCGGCCCAGTTTCCACAAGCGTCCTCGCTCAGGAAATCCTGCCGGTTGTCAAAGATGTGCCGGTCTTTGTTGCGGGTGGTATTGGACGCGGTGAAGCTATCGTGAACTATCTCGAAATGGGTGCGGCTGGCGTGCAAATGGGCACTCGTTTCGTGTGTGCACATGAGAGCATCGCGCATCCAAACTTCAAGAAGGCCTTTATTCGTGGCAACGCGCGCGATGCCATGCCGACGGTTCAGATCGACAAACGGTTCCCGGTGATTCCGGTGCGCGCCTTAACGAATGCTGGAACCGAAGAATTTATGGATACGCAGCGGGCGATGATCGAAAGGTTCGTTGCGGGGGAGATTGAGCAAGGCGCGGCACAACTTGAGATCGAACATTTTTGGGCCGGGGCGCTGCGCAAAGCCGTTATTGACGGCGATGTCGAACGCGGTTCACTCATGGCTGGTCAGAGCGTCGGCATGGTCACGAAGGAGCAATCAACTGAAGACATTATTGGAGAGCTCGTCGAGCAGGCCAATGCAGCGCTTAGGAAAAGAAACCACTAAAGCGCCCGTCATACTATTCTCCCTCTCAGCCGTTAATTGTTCTAATGGTTTCAATATGATACATTATTGCCCTGGCAGAGAGCGCGTTTCGGGCGCTTGAGGACGGAAGCACGCCGTCCCGGTATTGGCTCATAGAGAGAAGATCGCAAATTTGAACAAGGCCGATCCATTTGGCGATATGACGCCTGCATCTGGCCTGGTTTCCGGTGACGAGACTGCGTCTGGCGAGTCCGACGTGCGGGCTGAAGAGCCCGTTCAAGCAGATAACATCGGTGCCTTTTTGTGCGCAACGCGCATGCGGGCGGGTGGTGATTTACAAGAAATCGCCAAAATACTTCGTATTCGCTACGGTTATCTTGTCGCTATCGAAGACGGCCGCCATGAAGATTTGCCCGGGAGCGCTTACTCAATCGGGTTTGTTCGGGCCTACGCGGACTATCTTGGTCTTGACGGCAATGAAGTTGTCCGCCGTCTCCGGGAAGAAACTGACGGCACCGTTAAGAAGGCGCGTTTCGAGTTTCCGATGCCTAGCGGCGAGAGCGGTTTACCGAATGGCGGGTTGCTCGCCATCGCTATGGCGATGGGTATGGTCGTCTACGGCTCCTGGTACACCATGACCAACGCTGATCGTGATGCCGTTGACCTGATTCAGGAAGTGCCGGGCCGCTTGGCTGTGCTGATACAAGATGAAAATACAACGCCGCAAACGGCCGCTATAGCAGCACCGGCTCCTTTAGATCAGAGCGACTTGACGGAAAGCGTAGCTGTTGAGGTGGCTGATGCGAGCGCGTCGAGCGCCTTGGACCTGGCAGACAGTGAACCGGTTGCAGACGCGGAAGATGTCACACCGGGCCAGCCTTCCGCCGCAGACGTTGTTGAGACTATAGAGCAAGCAGCTATCGTCGAAACGGCTCCGATTGCAGCGCAGGCCGTCGAAGAGCGTGAGCCAGTCGAAGTCGCGGTCGTTATAAATGACGCACCGGCGGTGCCAGTTGCAGAACCATTGGAGATCGTGTCTCCACAACCTGAACCAAATCCGCCAGTAGAGCCCGACGTGGCCCAAGCTCAAATCGAGCCAAAGGTGTCGGCTGCCGCTGAAGAGTCCCCGCCGATACAACAGGTAGTAGACGTGCCGCCTATCGATGTTGAAGTGGCAGACGTTGGGCCGGCCGTCACTAGAGAAGAGCAGGTCGCTGAGGCGTCCACGGTCATCGCTGACTTGGTCGTTGAAGAAACCCCCGTGTTTGTCGCGGTTCCTGCGAGCAAGCCTGACATTCCGACGATTGTTGACGCCGACGTGGTCGCTGTCGCGCCTGAGCCGGAAGCGGTTGTCGACGAAGAGAATATTGCGACGGAAGAGCTAGAAACTTCCGCTGTAGCAGAGGTCGCGATAACAGAGATTATCTCAGATGGGCCCCTGGTTATCGAGTTGCGCGCTAAATCGGACAGCTGGATTCAGGTGCGTGACGGCAACGAACTATTGTTGACCAGATTGTTGCGAGAAGGTGAGGTCTACGAGGTCCCTGATCGTATGGGCTTGACGCTCATGACGGGCAATGCCGGCGGCTTAGAAGTCTTTGTGGACGGCGAACTCATGCCGCCCCTCGGTGATGTGGGTATGGTCCGCCGGGGCGTGCCCTTAAGTGCAGAGCAGCTGCGCTCTGGCGTAGCGCCGAGTTAGCGGCTGCTACCGCCCTTGGCTGTTGTGAGCTGAGTTTTTGGGTTATAAGCCAGCTTAACTAAGCATTTGACCTAACCATTGCGGCGAACAATGAGCCTCAGGCCTTACAGAGATATTCATAGGCGTAAATCCCGCCAAATCAGTGTCGGGTCGGTATTGGTCGGCGGTGATGCGCCAATATCTGTGCAATCGATGACAAACACACTGACGTCGGATGCGAACGCGACAATTCGTCAGATCAAAGATATGGAAGACGCCGGGGCTGACATCGTCCGTGTGTCCTGCCCGGATGTAGAATCAACGTCGGCTTTAGCGACGATCGTAAAATCTGTCGACGTTCCTATCGTTGCCGATATTCATTTTCATTATCAACGGGCTATTGAGGCGGCGCAGGCTGGTGCAGCCTGTTTGAGAATTAATCCGGGCAATATCGGCTCTAAAGACCGGGTGCGCGACGTCGTTCAGGCGGCCAAAGACCACGGCTGCAGCATGAGAATTGGTGTCAACGCCGGTAGCCTAGAAAAAAACCTTCTTGAAAAGTATGGCGAACCAAATCCAGAGGCTCTTGTTGAAAGCGCTCTCTATCACGCCAAGATTTTGGAAGATCACGACTTCACTGAGTTTAAAATTAGCGTCAAAGCGTCGGACGTTTTCCTCGCAGTTGCGGCCTATCAAGGATTGTCAGACAAGTGTGACTATCCGCTCCACCTCGGTATCACTGAAGCGGGTGGTTTGCGCTCGGGGACGGTTAAGTCGGCCGTGGGGATCGGGAGTCTCTTGTGGGCCGGTATAGGCGACACCATCCGGGTTTCTCTGTCCGCAGACCCGGTAGAGGAGGTCAAAGTTGGTTTTGATCTCTTAAAATCTCTGGATATTCGTCATCGAGGCGTACGAATCGTTTCTTGCCCGTCGTGCGCACGTCAAGGGTTTGACGTAATCAAGACCGTTGAAACACTTGAGCATCGATTGGCTCATATCGTAACCCCTCTCTCCGTGTCGATTATCGGATGCGTCGTCAATGGCCCCGGAGAGGCCCGCCTGACAGACATTGGTATTACCGGCGGCGGTAGTGGTGCACACAAAGTCTATATTTCCGGCGTTCCAGATCATAATGTCGGCGAAGACGACAAAATTGATCATCTTGTGCAGTTGATTGAGCAGAAGGCAGCTCAGATTGAACGCGCGGCCAGTGACGATAAGAACGAACCTGCCCACGCCGCCGAATAGCGATCGAGTATTTACAGACTGACTCAATTTTTGATTTGAGGACGATTCCTTGTGACCAATCTCCAGCCGGTACGCGGCACTCATGACCTCCTTCCGGACGACCGTCGGCGGCACCGTCATGTGGAAAGTTTGGCTCAGAAAATTTCAGGGCTTTATGGTTTTGAAGAGGTGGCGACGCCGATCTTCGAGTTTACCGATGTGTTCGTTCGTACGCTTGGTGATACGTCCGATATCGTAACCAAAGAGATGTACACGTTTGAGACCAAAGGCGGAGAGAGCGTAACCCTCCGTCCCGAAGGTACCGCTGGCGTGGCCCGGGCCTTTATTTCTAATGGTCTCGCGCAGCACGTCCCAGTGAAGGTGTTTTACACCGGACCGATGTTTCGTCACGAACGGCCACAAAAGGGTCGGCAACGGCAATTCCATCAGATTGGTGTGGAATTAATTGGTGTCGAAGGTCCGCAGGCTGACATCGAGGTTATTGCGCTCGGCCATCATATTCTCAAAGAGTTGGGAATATTGGAGAGCACGACCCTTGAGATTAATTCGCTTGGCGACGTCGAAAGCCGTACCGCATTTCGTGCTGTGTTGACCGAATATTTTCAGTCTCATGAATCAGACTTGTCTGAAGACAGCCGCAACCGGCTTGTGAAAAACCCACTCCGAATTCTGGATTCCAAAGATGAGGGTGATCGTAAAATCGTAGCCGGTGCGCCAGATTTCGCGGTGCATCTCAATGACACGTCTAAGGCTTTTATCGATACCGTTCTGCAGGGTTTGACAGATCTAGGAATTCCGTTTGAGCGGAACCCTAAACTGGTGCGCGGGCTGGACTACTATTGCCATACGGCTTTTGAATTCACGACGACGGAGCTGGGCGCGCAGAGTGCGGTGCTTGCCGGTGGCCGGTATGATGGTTTGATTGAGCAGATGGGTGGTCCGTCGACACCCGGCGTCGGCTGGGCCGCGGGGATCGAGCGCCTTGCTATGTTGGCTGGAGAATCTCCCGCGCGGGACCGGCCGATATCAGTCATTCCAGTGTCTGCTGATCTCGTAGCCCAGGCACAGGAATTGGCGCAAAGCCTCAGGAATGAAGGGTTTTTTGCCGAGTTTTCGTTCACAGGGAATATGAAGCGCCGGTTAAAACGGGCGGACAAGAGTAATGCTCGTGCCGCTTTGATTCTGGGCGAAGACGAGCTGAAGGACGGCAAGGTCATGTTACGCGACCTTGATAGCGGCGAGCAGGAAGCGATTCCCTTAGGCTCGATCGTGCAAACGCTCCACGCAAAATACAATTGATCGAAACGTTAGACCAATGAGCCTTGAAGAAAACCTCACTCGTATCGTCGCGCGTCACGACGAGATCCAATCTCGTTTAGCCAATGACCGTGACCTGGATTCCAAGCTGCTTTCCGAACTCGGTAAGGAACTTTCCGACCTCAACCCAATCGTCGAGAAAATTCAGGCTGTTGGTCATCTCAGAGATGAGATTATTGAGGCACAAGCAATCCTTCAAGAATCGTCCGGCGACAAGGACATGAAGGCAATGGCGGAAGAGGAGCTGACTAATCTTTTGGGTCGTGTTCCTGGTGAAGAAGCCGAGCTTCAGGTCATGCTTATTCCCAAGGATGCCGACGATGCCCGCAACGCGCTGCTAGAAGTTCGCGCCGGCACCGGGGGCGAAGAGGCGGCCCTTTTCGCGGCCAATTTGTTCCGGATGTACGAACGGTACGCGTCTTCCAAAGGCTGGAAGTTTGAAATCATAGACTTGAGTGAGACTGGTATTGGTGGATTCAAGGAAGCGATTGCCACTATTTCTGGAAAAGAAGTTTTCGGACGCCTGAAGTTTGAGTCCGGGGTGCATCGGGTCCAACGAGTACCAACCACGGAATCCGGTGGACGTGTCCACACGTCTGCCGCGACTGTCGCTATCATGCCTGAAGTGGAAGATGTCGACATTGAAATCGATACCAAGGATTTACGAGTGGATACCTATCGGGCTCAAGGGGCGGGTGGGCAGCACGTCAATAAAACCGATAGCGCCGTGCGCATAACCCATCTTCCAACCAACACAGTTGTGCAGTGCCAAGACCAGAGTTCTCAGCACAAAAATCGGGCCAAGGCGATGAAGGTCTTGCGGGCACGGCTCTACGACCATGCCAAGCTCGAGAAAGCGACTGCACGGGCGGCAGATCGAAAGGGACAGGTCGGAAGCGGCGATCGATCCGAACGCATTCGCACGTATAATTTTCCTCAGGGTCGCGTTACCGAGCACCGCATCAATCTGACGCTCTATAAACTCGACGACATGATGCAAGGGGCAGCGTTGGATGAATTTGTTGATGCCCTAACAGCAGAGGATCAAGCCGGCAAACTTGCGGCTATGACCAGCTAAGTGAGGCGACTGATCTTATGTCGCATGCGTTGGATACAATCCTAAAAGAAGGCGTCGATGCTTTAGTCGCGGCAGGAATCGAGTCTGCTCGGCTTGATGCCCGCATATTGGCTGCGACCGCATTGAGGTGCGCCCCAAACGATATTCTCATGCACTCGAGTGTGGTCGTGCAGGATCGGGACTACGATCTTTTTTGGTCTTTGCTAAAACGTCGCAGCGATCACGAGCCGGTTAGTCGAATTCTTGGAACGCGGGAATTCTGGAGTCTGCCCTTCGCATTGTCTTCGGACACGCTCGACCCGAGGCCCGATTCCGAGACGGTTGTAGAGACCGCTTTGAAGTTGACCTTGGATTGCGAGTCTCAGCCTTCGTCTGTACTTGATATTGGTACGGGGACAGGCTGCTTATTGCTTGCTTTGCTCAACGAATGGCAATCGGCATCTGGCGTAGGCGTCGATATTTCTGAGGGCGCAGCCAAGACGGCGCAGATGAATGCTGTTGAACTTGGTCTTAGTGCAAGGTCAAGTTTCTTAGTTGGTGATTGGCTCGACTCACTTAGTGGCACGTTTGACGTGATCGTTAGCAATCCGCCGTATATCCGAGAGGACGAGATGCCGAATCTCGCTCGGGAAGTACGCGCCTTTGACCCGCAATTGGCCTTAGTCGGTGGAACTGATGGTCTTAGGGCCTATAGGACAATAGTACCGGAATGCAGGCGCCTGCTGCGCTCCGGGGGCGTGTTGGTTATCGAGTTTGGTCGCGGGCAAGAGTACGAAGTGGGCCCGATATTGAGAGCGGAAGGCTTGACGCGAATCGAAACCCATCGTGATCTCAGCGGCATTGTTCGATGTCTTTCTGCAACTGTTGCATAAAAAAAGGTTGGAAAATCATAACAAGCTGTCTACGATCTTTTCATCAACGAAAACCTTGATCGACAGGCCAGTTGGCCAGTGCACTAAGGTCTTCGTTTTAGAACAGCAGGGGCTGTTCACAGTCAACTCCCATAAGACGATCTTCGGGAGCCGCAAGTCGGAAGCGTTTTCCGTGGCGGTTAAGACTGGACCAAGAGGATATTGATCCAACAACTCGGCAAAAGACTCTATGTCAAAAATGACCGGTTCTAAGGGACGGGGACGCAACCGCAATAACAGTGGAAAGCGTCCTCAGGGCAGAAGTGGAAACTTCGACTCTAATGGCGGCCGTAACCGCGGCAATGCTCAACAGATGTTGGACAAATATACGTCCTTGGCGCGTGACGCGACACAGCAGGGTGACCGTATTGCGGCTGAGAACTACTATCAGCACGCGGACCACTATTACCGAATCGTCAATGCCCGGAACGAGCAGCAAGTCGCCCGTAACGAACAGCAGGGCGGACGCAACGAGAACCATGGCCCTCAGAACAATGGTGCGCCGTCAAATAATGGTGCACCGTCGTCAAATGTAGATCCGAACCCAGTTCAAACGACGCAAACGGATCAAGGATCTGTTGATCCCGTCGCTGTATCGGATGTTGTAGTCAAAGACGTGCCCATTCAGTCTGATGGCAGTGCTTCGGCTAAGGCTCAACCAGCCGAGGAAGAGAAAAAAGAACCAGCGCCTAAGAAGCCGCGGCGTGCCCGCGCTCCGAAGAAAGCTGCGAGTGATACTCCTGCGCCTGAGGCGGCCGAGTAACGACGCTTTCCAGCTAAAACGGCTCTGCTATCCAATAAATTCCACGCTTCGTCTTGCGGTAACCGCGTGCGTCCCCAATATTGATGTCTGAGCCCATTATTGAGGGCCGACGATCTCGCCATATATGGGGGGTTCTTGGCCTGTCGCGTGCAGGGGACTTGGACCTATGAATCTCGACTCTTTGACCGAACGGTCAAAAGGATTTCTTCAAGCTGCTCAGACGATTGCCTTAAGAGACAATCATCAGCAAGTCATGTCGTTTCACCTTCTTAAGGCTTTGCTGGATGACAGCGAGGGCCAGGCCGGTCGATTGATAGAAGCGGCTGGTGGAGACGCCAAGCGCGCTCTAGCGCTATCTGACAGAGCGCTTAGCAAGGTTCCTGGAGTCGAGGGCTCGAATTCTCAAATGTACATCTCGCAGGATCTGGCAAAAGTCGTCGATCAGGCTGAGCAGCTTTCGAAAAAAGCCGGCGACTCTTTCGTCACCGTAGAATACCTCCTGCTGGCCTTAGCAGTCGCGGCTGAGTCCGAGTCTGGCAAAGCTTTAGCGGACGCTGGAGTAACGCCACAAAATTTGAACGCGGCAATCAACGATCTACGAAAAGGTAAAACGGCTGATTCTGCGAGCGCGGAAGATCAATATGAAGCGCTTAAGAAGTATACTCGGGATCTGACCGAGGCGGCATCGACCGGCAAACTTGATCCGGTCATCGGCCGGGACGAGGAAATTCGCCGGACCATGCAAGTCTTGTCACGTCGCACGAAAAACAACCCTGTGCTCATCGGCGAGCCCGGCGTTGGTAAGACTGCGATTGTTGAAGGCCTCGCTTTGAGGATTATCAATGGCGATGTCCCGGAGAGCTTGAAGCAAAAATCCCTACTCACTCTCGATCTAGGCTCATTGATCGCCGGGGCAAAGTTTCGCGGTGAATTTGAAGAACGTCTTAAGGCGGTCCTTAACGAAGTGACGGCCGCTGCCGGTCAGATTGTTCTGTTTATCGATGAGATGCACACTTTGGTGGGGGCAGGCGCCGCTGAAGGGGCGATGGATGCGTCTAACCTCTTGAAGCCGGCGTTGGCGCGGGGTGAGCTTCATTGTATCGGCGCAACGACATTGGAAGAGTACCGTAAGCATGTCGAAAAAGATGCGGCTCTGGCTCGACGTTTCCAGCCGGTTTTTGTCAGTGAACCCAATGTTGAAGACAGCATCTCGATTCTCCGAGGACTTAAAGAGAAGTATGAAATGCACCATGGGGTGCGAATTTCTGACAGCGCATTAGTCGCTGCCGCGACCTTATCTAATCGTTACATCACTGACCGGTTTTTGCCCGACAAAGCGATCGATCTGATGGATGAGTCGGCCAGTCGTTTGCGTATGGAGGTGGACTCAAAGCCTGAAGAGTTGGACGAGTTGGATCGTAAGGTCATTCAATTAAAGATTGAGCGGGAAGCGCTCAAGAAAGAAACGGACAGTGCGTCGCAAGACCGATTGGAGAAACTTAGTACAGAGCTAAAAGATCTGGAGGGTAGTTCCGCATCTCTTACGGAGCGTTGGCAGGGCGAGAAAAACAAACTGGCTGATGCAACGCGGGTAAAAGAAGAGCTCGAGCAGGCACGCCTAGAGTTGGATCACGCGTTGCGGGCGAGCGAGTATGAGCGTGCAGGCCAACTGCAGCACCAGGTTCTTCCTGATCTCGAGCAGAAACTCGTGGATGCAGAACGCCATGAGGGCGTGGCTGTTGTGACCGAAGAAGTGACAACAGAGCATATTGCGAGCGTGGTTTCGCGCTGGACCGGTATCCCGGTTGATAAGATGCTTGAGGGCGAACGTGAAAAGCTTCTGCAAATGGAAGCGCAGATCGGCCAGCGCGTTATAGGGCAGGGTGAAGCGATTGCGGCAGTGTCTAACGCTGTGCGGCGGTCGCGGGCCGGCCTACAAGATCCGAATCGGCCGATTGGATCGTTCCTATTTTTAGGGCCGACCGGTGTTGGTAAAACCGAACTTACGAAAGCTTTGGCCGAATTTTTGTTTGATGATGAGACGGCAATGGTCCGTATCGACATGTCGGAGTACATGGAAAAACATGCCGTTGCGCGGCTTATCGGCGCCCCTCCAGGTTATGTCGGATACGAACAGGGCGGCGCTTTAACCGAGGCCGTGCGCCGTCGACCCTACCAAGTCATACTTTTTGATGAGGTCGAGAAGGCGCATCCCGATGTCTTCAACGTACTGCTGCAAGTGCTCGATGACGGACGCTTGACGGACGGGCAGGGGCGTACGGTTGATTTCCGCAACACGCTTATTGTTATGACCTCGAATCTTGGCTCAGACATTCTGGCGGCCCAAACTGACGGCGCGGCACCGGAAGAGGTGCGTGACGATGTCATGGAAATTGTGCGCACGGCCTTCAGACCAGAGTTTCTCAATAGATTGGATGAAATTCTTCTATTCCATCGCCTGAGTCAGGGGCAAATGGGCGCCATCGTGGATATTCAAGTTGCACGTCTTGCGCAGCGGCTTGGTGACCGGGACATCATCCTTGAGGTTGATGACGCTGCGGCGGAGTGGTTGGGTCGTCAGGGTTACGACCCGGTCTACGGTGCCAGACCGCTCAAGCGGGTTATCCAGCGCCACTTAGAGAACATCATGGCGACTATGGTTCTCAACGGTGACGTCAACGATGGCTCAACCGTAAACGTGTCTGTGGACGGTGACGGCTTGTCCATAAACGGAAAAGCTATCTCAGCCGAGACGGCCTAAACTTTAGTTTGGTTGCCGCTTATTCGACGGAACGGGTTTCGCTGTCACCGTCGAGAGATGCGACATCCCGCTCAGTGAAAATGCGTGTCCAGGCCACATCAGTGTCTCTTCTAACCGCTTGAAACGCGTTTAGCTCGTCACCGGATAGCGACTTAGATGCAGGAAAACGTACTTTCATCGGGTTTACCTGGCCGCCATTCTTGTGGACCTCGTAGTGAAGGTGCGGACCGGTTGATCTGCCTGTCGTTCCGACGTAGCCAATGACGACGCCTTGTTTGACTCTGCTGCCAACGCTGTAGCCTTTAGCAAAGCTTTTCATGTGGGCGTACGCGGTCGCAAAACCGTCGCCATGACGAATACGCATGTAGTTGCCAAACGAACTCCAACGCTGACGCTTCTCAATAACGCCATCGCCTGCGGCATAAATCGGTGTGCCACGTGGTGCTGCGAAGTCTACGCCGCGGTGCATTTTGGTGTAGCCGAGCACCGGATGTTTGCGCCGTCCAAAAGAAGACGACAGGCGCGCGCCGTTGATTGGTGTGCGCATCAAGGCCTTCCGAATGCCTTTGCCGTCTTCGTTGTAGTAATCGATGTGATCTTCGCTGTGCTCAAAGGCATAGATTTTGTAACTCTTGCCTCGAAGTGTCATGGACGCGTATTCAATCTCACCGTTGGCGACGACCAACCCGTCTTCAGTTACGCGTCGCTCGAACATTATTTCGAAACTGTCGTTGCTGCGAATGTCGCGTTGGAAATCGACGTCGTAAGAGAACAAACGAATCATCTCGACCAAGACGGGCGCAGGAACACCTCTGTCCACCGCCGCTTCGTACAAACTCGAGTTAATTATTCCCTTAAAAGCCTGCGTTTCTAAACTTGTTTGGGCCTTTAACGTGGTCGCGCTGAATGTTTTCGTTGCGGAGCGCAGCGCCATCACATCGTGGCCGGGCCCTACTGCGATACGTATGGCGTCGAGGTCAGGGGCTGCCGCGTCTGCCGTGGCGGAGACGACGATTTTCTGACCGACGCGAATGTCTCGCGGATCGTAGATCTCACTTAAGGCGCTTACCGCCGCGTGAGCTTCCGAAGCGGCAATATTGTTCTTTTGCAGGAGTCCGAGAAGGGTGTCTCCGCGCCCGACCGTAAGCTCAGTCTTTTCAAGGACTGGCGTCGGCCCAGCGGATATAATGATCGGCGAAAGCCCAAGGGCTTCCGACGGACTGAGAGTCTCAATGAGCGCGCTGTCAGCTGTGGCGCTACTAATATTGATGCCTGATCCAGGCTGTGAACTGATTTGGCTGCTAATGGCCAGGACAGCGCCAAGGAGCGCTCCAGAACCTGTGTACCAAACCGCGTTCGGATGCAAACCGACCTTCATATTGCCCCTCGCGTAACGCGGCTCTCTCTCATTTTTCGTCGTCGTTTATTATTTTTTCTTAGGCTGGGGCCTCGGTGTTTTCACCGAATTATCCCAACCCATTGATTCATAACGAAAATATGATGGAATCGGGGGTGGAAGTCAACTTCGTAGCGTAAGCGCTGACCTGACGGACAAGGGGTGACAAGATATCGGCATCGCCAACACCTGTGTGTGACCGCGTCTGACCTTCGCGATGGCCCTTACCCCCCAGGAATCATGGGAGGTTCGTTTGACAGGGGCTAAACTGAGGCCTAACTTTGGAAATTCGCGCTGAAGCTATCGTTATTTGCGAGTTCAGCATTCCCAGTGCATTGAAATTGCTGGGTTTTATAAACATTAATTCTAGGCTTGACGCAGGGTAGGTCACCTTGTAGAACCCGCTCTCCCGATCAGAAGGGCCCCTCGGGACCCTGACGTACGGGACCTTTTTTGAGGGGTTCACGGTTTATACCGAGGACCCCTTAGTTAAGCGCTCTTTGACATCGTGAAGAGATCTCGAAAGGGATGCGTAGGCGGCGGTTCGCTAGTTCGGACGTTGTCAACGCATCTACGCAACACCAAGTAATTGTGTGAAGTGTTTGTGCAGGACAACTCCAATTCAACTTGAGAGTTTGATCCTGGCTCAGAACGAACGCTGGCGGCAGGCCTAACACATGCAAGTCGAACGATCCGTGGTCTTCGGACCACAATGGATAGTGGCGCACGGGTGAGTAACGCGTGGGAATATGCCCTGGAGTACGGAATAACTAAGGGAAACTTTAGCTAATACCGTATACGCCCCAAGGGGGAAAGATTTATCGCTCCAGGATTAGCCCGCGTCTGATTAGCTTGTTGGTAAGGTAACGGCTTACCAAGGCTACGATCAGTAGCTGGTCTGAGAGGATGACCAGTCACACTGGGACTGAGACACGTCCCAGACTCCTACGGGAGGCAGCAGTGGGGAATATTGGACAATGGGGGAAACCCTGATCCAGCCATGCCGCGTGAGTGAAGAAGGCCTTAGGGTTGTAAAGCTCTTTCAGCAGG
>JABJAH010000009.1 GCA_018666155.1 Rhodospirillaceae bacterium
ACAATGATGGAGTGGGGCCGGAAGGCGATCATATCAAAAGCGCAAACAGAAAAAGACCATCAAGGATTAACGGCGTTTAGGGCGGCAGCGAAGCAGCACGGCATATGGCTACACTGCGGTAGCCTTGCCATCAGCCTTGATGATGGCCGGGTCGCTAATCGAACATATGTGTTGGACTCAGATGGAGAAATTGCGGCGCGCTACGACAAGATTCACATGTTTGATGTCGATCTTGGGAATGGCGAACGCTATGCGGAAAGCTCTACATTTGCACCCGGCGACACAGCGGTTCTTGTTGATCTGCCATGGGGCAAGCTTGGCCTGACAATATGTTACGACCTTCGGTTTCCGTCTTTGTTTCGCGACCTTGCTCAGGCTGGCGCGGATATGATTACCATACCGTCGGCGTTTACCCAGGTGACCGGTGAGGCGCACTGGCATGTTTTGCTTCGATCGCGGGCCATTGAGACCGGGGCCTTTGTATTTGCGCCGGCCCAGACAGGTATCCATCCCGCCGATAGGAGAACATTTGGACATGCCCTTATTGTCGATCCGTGGGGCAAGGTCTTAGCTGATGCTGGCACAGAGCCGGGCTTTATAAGTGCTACGGTCGACATGGCAGATGTTGACCGAACCCGCAAAAAAATGCCGTCTTTAGGCCATGATCGGCCCTTCACGCGAGTGTCCGAGTAACGTCAAACGTCTAAACACGACCTCGGCCAAGGGGTGGCGGTGCCTTAACGAACTTGAAACTCGGTTGGGGCATCCTTACAACACCGGGTTCCCAACGGATTGCATTGCCATGATTGTTTACGATCTATCCTGTGACAACGACCATGAATTTGAATCGTGGTTCAAGAACAGTGCTGCCTATGATTCGCTTCGTAAGGGGCGGAAAATTGCTTGTCCTATTTGCGGGAGTGCAAAAATTCATAAAGCACCCATGGCGCCTAATATTTCTAAGTCAGGGATCAAAGACTTGGCACCGCCGGTTGTCCCGGATGAAGCTAAGGTCAAAGTACCTGATGTTACTGAATCTGACGATATGACAACGGCGATGACGAAAGCGGTAGAGGCGATTAAAGAGCTTCAGACGACCATCGAAAAAAACTTCGACAATGTCGGCGTCAAGTTTCCAGAAGAAGCCCGCAAGATTCACTATGGTGAGTCAGAAGTCCGAGGCATTTACGGCGAGGCAACGGCCGAAGAAGCGCAAGAGCTTGTCGAAGAAGGTGTCGATATTGCCGCCGTCCCGTGGCAGAAGAGACGCCCGTCTTAAGCCGCTTCCTTTTCGTGCTCCGCGATACTTTCATTCCACATTTCTCTTAAAGCTTGGCCGAGATCGCGACCAAATAGCGCGGTGTCGCATAGAGGCGATTGCGACATTTGGTGCCGCAATTTTTGTCTTATGTCGGACAGGGCGGGTAGGTCCGCACACCTGCGGGCTGCCAATTCAACGAAATGATCTTCGTCATTCGCGATCCAATCCGACAAGCCTACCGCGGTAAGAAAGCTAGCGCTATGTCGTCCCGCGAAAGTTGGGCCAGGTAAAGTGATAACGGGGACGCCCATCCACAGCGCTTCGCATGTAGTCAGGCAACCCGAATAGGGATGGGGATCAAGGGCAATATCAATGTCGTGATAGGACAAGAATAATTCTGGGTGTGGTGTAAAGCCGCGGCAGGTAATGCGGGCCGGATCAATGCCCTGGGCACTGAAAAGTGCATGAGCCCGTTCGACGTTATTGGGGTCTTCAAAGGGCTCGCTCTGGAGAAGAAGACGGCTGTCGGGAACCGCTTTAAGGCAGCGGCTCCAAAGCGCGGCAGTCTTTGAGCCGATTTTGTTCAATTTGTTCAAGCTGCCAAAGGTTAAATGACCATTCGCGGAAGCGGGCAGAGGTGACACATCCGGTGCGTCGGTCGGGGGCTCATAGCAGGCATAGACAGATGGAAGTCTGTGAATGCGTTCAAAGTAGAGATCATCGTGCTCGGGCGGAGATTCGACGGGATCTGATAGAAAATAATCCATGGTCTCAATACCCATGGTGTTGAATTGCCCGCCAATCCATTTGATCTGAACGGGCGCCACACGGCGCGCAACAACGGGCAGCCGGTGTCCAGCAGCGTGCCCCGCCATCTCGATCAGAATATCGATGCGGTCTTCCCGAATAAGGGATGCAAGATGCTCGTCAGAAAGATGGGCTACAGGGCGCCAACGGTCACTAAGGGACTGGAATCGTTCCGTATATTCGTCACCACCGATTTGGTTGGCGTAGCAAGTTATTGAAAATTGCGAGCGATCTAATTTTTCGAGCCCAGGGAGGGCTAGAAAACCAACGGGATGCTGACGGAAACTTCCGGATAGGAGCCCGACCCGAAGCGGGGCGTTGATACCGACGCGCGCAGGGGGTGTCATCGTTACATCGCCATGTCCGAAACGCTGTCCCCACATTCCGATGGTTTCTTTGAGTTCTGAGGTATCGATATCAGATGAATAGTGTAGCGCAAAGATCAGGTCACTGAAGTTGTAGGGGTTGTTGGATGACTGTGAGACGCAATTTTTCCACTCTTCAATCGCGTCGTCTGTTCTTAGGGTTTTGCCTAGAAGATCGGC
>JABJAH010000010.1 GCA_018666155.1 Rhodospirillaceae bacterium
CAAGCCGCACGGCCAGATTGCGGACGAGTTGAATTTGCCGTTGGGCACTGTGAAGTCGAGATTAAGATTGGCCATGCGCCGCTTGCGTAAAGCTTTGGGAGAAGAGCAATGAATGCAAGTCATCATCCCAGTGACGACCTCTTGTGGTCGTACGCCGCTGGATCATTAGACGAACCGTCTTCGATCCTTATCGCCACGCACCAGTCTCTTTGCCCTGCGTGCCGCGCTATCGTCGCCAAAGCTGAGAGCTTGGGTGGTGAGTTATTCGAAGATCTGGCTTCTGAAGATATTGAGGCCGGCTCCTTAGCTGCGGTTCTGGCCCGGTTGGATGACATAGAGGATTCATCCTCCATCGCTGCGGAAACGATTGATGATGAGGCTGAGAACATTTCTGTTCCTCGTCCACTAAAAGATTATTTGCCCGCGTCCGTGCCTTCATTGCCTTGGCGGTGGCTTGGACCTGGCGTCCGATACACCGCAATTAATACGGAAGCGCGAGGGCCAAAGATCGGTCTCTTGCGGATCGCGCCTGGTACTAAGGTTCCCATGCACGGCCACAGCGGCAATGAAATGACCATGGTACTGGCTGGTGGCTTTACCGATGCAACTGGCAGCTACCAACGCGGTGATGTAGAGGCGGCAGATGGTGGTCTAGTGCATCAGCCGGTCGCGGATGCGGGTGAGGAGTGTCTTTGTTTGGTTGTCACAGAAGGCGAGCTCCAGCCAACAGGGATGATTGCTAAGATTCTCCAGCCGTTCTTCCGGTTTTAGTACATTTACACATTGTAATTTTGACCCTCGGTTCTTACGGGCCGAGGGTCTTCTTTTTGCGCGGACATCCTCAGCCGTGGGCCTGCAGTGCTAACCTTTGGCTAAATTTCTTCCACCGAAGCAGCGAGCTCATAACCTACCCCGCGTACTGACCGAACAAGGGAAGCGTCACCCGTTATACCTTCGAGTTTCCGCCGTACTTTGGCGGCTAAGACGTCGATGCTGCGGTCAGTCGAATTCCATTCTCGGTGATACACTAACTGCATGAGGTCGACGCGGCTGAGTGCGGCGTGTGGGTTCTGCACTAAAGCGCCAAGCAAACTGAGTTCACTGGTGGTGAGATTCAGCAATTCACCATTAGGTCCGACCAGTTTCCTGCGCTCACCGTCTAACACACAGCCGGAGAAACGGTACTGAGTAGCTGGAACCGAGGAGGTGCCATTAGCTGATGTTATAGCTTCGGTTTCGGCGTTAACTTCTAAACGGCGAAACAAGCTTTTGATGCGGGCAAGAAGTTCACGCGGTTGATACGGCTTCGTCACGTAATCGTCAGCACCGATCTCTAGGCCTACGACCCGGTCGATCAGATCACTCTTCGCCGTCAGCATGATAATGCCTAGTTCGTGATGATCCCGCAGGAAGCGTGTGAGTTCAAAGCCGTCTTCACCGGGTAGGTGTACGTCCATGAGAACGATTGACGGGATGTTTTCTTCGAGCAAGGCCCGCATTTCGATGCCATCGCCGGCGGTGTCAACGTGCCAGCCTTCTTTCGTAAGCAACGCCTGAAGCGTTTCTCGTGCGAGAACATCATCCTCGACCACGAGAATTCGGCTGGATTCATTCGGCGTTGGCGAGTCAGCGCACATGGGGAAAAAGCTACCCTAGGGTTTAGTACTATCGACCTTATTCTCTTTTGATAGTGCGTCGCCGTCTAGAGGGGTTGTGGACGATTCACGGTGTCGTGAGACCTAAGACGTTGGGGTGAGCAGGTCAAAAGCCTCTAAGACCAAGAACAGTGGAACAGGCCACACAAATGCCAAGTATGCCTGGCCTAGGTAGAATAGCGGGCGAGGGCCCGGGCGCTCTGCCTCAGGTAATGCTCGGTCCCTGAGTACTTTGCGGGCCATTATTATCAGAACAACGAGGTAGCCGATGGTGCACAGCGCGGCCGCTATCATCCAGCCGTTGCGAATGAGGAAACTCAAGATGCCCTGAAGAGCAGTCATGTTTGGCCTTTTGAGGAGGAGTGGTGCCGGAAACAGGATTCGAACCCGTGACCCCCTGATTACAAATCAGGTGCTCTACCAACTGAGCTATTCCGGCAAATCGCTACTATGCGTGACTATACGTCGAAAACGGCGCGACATTATTGCGCGCGTCGAAAAAGGGCAAGTATAGGTTTTTGCTCAACAGGCACGTTATTTGGCGCGTTGCTGGCGCATCCATTCGAACATTGAAACAGCGGCCGCGTTGGACACGTTCAAACTCTCCATTTGGCCTGTCATTGGTAAGCGGGCCATGAAATCACAGGCGCTGCGGATGCTTGGGCGTAGACCTTCGCCTTCTGCGCCCAAGACTAGAACGCAACGCGTGGGCATTTCCATCCGATCGAGGTCCTCCGTTCCCGACGCGTCTAGGCCAACAACCCAAAAACCGAGGTCTTGGCAGTCTTTGATTGATCGTCCTAGATTCGTCACTCTGACGATGGGCACACTTTCTAGGGCCCCGGAGGCCGATTTCGCCAGTACGCCGGTTTCTTCGGGAGCGTTATGTTTGGTGGTTAGGACAGCCCGAACGCCAAACGCGCTGGCCGATCGCAGAACAGCGCCGACATTGTGAGGGTCGGTGACATGGTCGAGAGCTACAACGAGAGCGGGGTCGTCTGAGGCAAGCCCAGCAAGGGCGTCCTGGATATCCATAGCCGGCAATGGTTGGGTCTTGAGAGCAACGCCCTGATGGACTTTTTCGGCACCAAGTATGGCGTCGATCGCGCTACGATCCGCCGGTTCAATGTGGCTAAGGCGATCACGCGATAGCCCCTTGGCCGCCAGTTTGTCTGCCGCTTCGGGAGTCGCCAACAAGCGGTCTATCCGCCGGTCTGGATTGGCCAGAGCCGTTTCAACGGCATGTAGACCATAGAGCCAGAGCCCGCCGCCTGCGCCATCTTGGCCGGACGGTTTGCGATGCTGCTCTCGAGAAACGCGAGGACTATTTCCTCCGCCTCGGCGGTTGGTCTTGTTACTTTTTGACTGATGAGTGCGTGCCATGGTGTTCGCATCGGACACTTCTCCGTCGGGGTCAAGGTTTTAAAGTTGACAACATCTTGCAAACTTCATACGTGAATGCCGCCGCAGCCAAGGCAGACCTTGGTATTCGGAGGGGTGGCCGAGTGGTTAAAGGCACCAGACTGTAAATCTGGCCGCATAGCGTACGTAGGTTCGAATCCTACCCCCTCCACCATTTACTCCTGGGCCTCTTTGGCGCTGCGGTAAGTTATGCGGGTGTAGCTCAAAGGTAGAGCCCTAGCCTTCCAAGCTAGTTATGTCGGTTCGATTCCGTCCACCCGCTCCAATTGCTGCCAACCCTCGGCACTTCGTGTCTGAGTGAGGCATTGATAGGGTTCAATGTTGGACCCGTAAGAGGTGAGAAAAAGCCATGTCGAAGGTAAAGTTTGAGCGTACGAAGCCGCATTGCAACATCGGAACGATTGGTCACGTTGACCATGGCAAGACGACGTTGACGGCAGCGATTACGAAGGTTCTGGCGGAAGCTGGTGGAGCCGAGTTCACGGCGTTTGATCAGATTGATAAGGCGCCTGAAGAGCGGGAGCGTGGGATTACGATTTCGACGTCTCACGTTGAGTATGAGACGGAAGCGCGTCACTACGCCCACGTTGATTGCCCGGGACACGCTGATTACGTAAAGAACATGATCACGGGTGCGGCGCAGATGGACGGCGCGATTTTGGTGGTTAACGCTGCTGATGGCCCGATGCCTCAGACCCGCGAGCATATCCTTTTGGCCCGTCAGGTTGGCGTTCCGGCGCTTGTTGTCTACCTGAACAAGGTTGATCAGGTTGATGATGAAGAGCTTCTTGAACTTGTTGAGATGGAGCTTCGTGAGCTCTTAAGCTCCTATGAGTTCCCAGGCGACGATATCTCAATCGTTAAGGGCTCTGCCCTAGCGGCTCTTGAAGGCCGTGACGATGAGATCGGCAAGAACACGATCTTGGAACTGATGGCCGCGGTTGATAAGGACATTCCGCAACCGGATCGTCCAAAGGATCAGCCGTTCCTGATGCCGATTGAAGATGTGTTCTCGATCTCTGGTCGTGGCACGGTTGTGACCGGCCGTATTGAGCGCGGTATTGTTAACGTCGGTGACGAAATCGAGATTATCGGCATCAAGGACACCCAGAAGACGATCTGCACGGGTGTTGAGATGTTCCGTAAGCTTCTCGACACCGGGGAAGCTGGCGACAACGTTGGTTGCCTGTTGCGTGGCACGAAGCGTGAGGAAGTTGAGCGTGGTCAGGTTCTGGCCAAGCCGGGTTCGATTACACCGCACACCAAGTTCGAGTGTGAGTGCTACATCCTGAACAAGGACGAGGGTGGGCGTCATACGCCGTTCTTCTCGAACTATCGGCCTCAGTTTTACTTCCGCACGACGGATGTGACGGGGACGATTGAACTTCCGGAAGGCACGGAGATGGTTATGCCTGGGGATAATATCTCCATGCAGGTTAACCTGATTGCGCCAATTGCTATGGATGACGGGCTTCGGTTCGCCATTCGCGAGGGCGGCCGCACCGTCGGTGCTGGCGTCGTCGCTAAAATTATCGAATAGGGGTTTGGGATATCAGCGCTGGCCGACATTAACGTGGGTCAATGCTCAGGCAGGGAAATCTTTAAAAAGCCTTGATTTCCCTAGTCTGGGCGCGCTATAGACCGCCATCCGGTCGGTGCATCTGTATCGACCGGACCTATTTTTTTGCGTCCAGGGCGACGGTCAAAGCGAAATTACGTCAACTTTATCAAGGCATTAGGCAAATTCGGCGGTGGGTTCCACATGAGCGAAACGTGGACGGCACCGGTTTCTAAGGGCGGCCACTTTATAGGGGTGTAGCTCAATTGGTAGAGCACCGGTCTCCAAAACCGGGGGCTGTAGGTTCGAGTCCTATCACCCCTGCCACCTTAAAGATGCCGACCTAGGTCTATGATAAAGAGTTTTCGACGGTATAACGCAGACCTCACCTGAAACGCGTGTTTTGGGCAGAAATGCTTGAGGCTTTGGCTTAGTTAGGTCGGATTTTAGAAAACAATGGCAAGAACGACACCAGGTCAGTTTGTTCGGCAAGTCCGACAGGAGATGTCTAAGGTGACATGGCCTGCTCGCCGTGAAGCGTCGATCTCTGTCCTTTTGGTGTTCATTTTTTGCACAATTTTTGCGATCTTCTTCCTGATTGTCGACAAGATCCTAAGTCTCGGCGTCTCTTGGTTGTTTGGTTAAGGGGCGGTCACGATGTCTGCTAAGTGGTATGTTTTGCACGTCTACTCGGGTTTCGAGAGCAAAGTCGCTCAATCGATCCGCGAGCAAGCCGCACAGCAAGGTATGGCCGATAAGATTGAAGAAGTCTTGGTGCCGATCGAAGAAGTGGTGGAGATGCGCCGCGGAGCAAAGGTTAACGCAGAGCGTAAGTTTTTCCCTGGTTACGTTCTGATCAAGATGGATCTCACCGACGAGTCATGGCATTTGGTCCAAGATCAGCCAAAAGTTACTGGGTTTCTTGGCGGGCAGGGTAGGCCGTCGCCGATTTCCCAGGCCGAAGCTGATCAGATCATGCGCCAGGTTCAGGACGGGATCGACCGGCCAAAACCGTCGGTGATCTTCGAAATTGGCGAGCAAGTGCGGGTCAGCGATGGCCCGTTCTCGTCATTCAACGGCTTCGTCGAGGATGTCGACGAAGAGAAAGCAAGGCTCAAAGTTTCCGTCTCCATTTTTGGCCGCTCGACGCCAGTGGAGCTGGAGTACAGTCAAGTCGAAAAACTATAGGTTTTCTGCGGGAGATGGTCTCCGAAAGTCCTCGGAGAATCGTACCGCGGACCCGGCGCGTCGGAGGGTTAATCGGCGCAACTGCTGAGGTGAAACATGGCAAAGAAGATAGACGGCTATATCAAGCTGCAGATTGCCGCCGGACAGGCCAATCCGTCTCCCCCTGTGGGGCCGGCGCTTGGTCAACGCGGCGTCAATATTATGGAATTCTGTAAGTCGTTTAACGCGTCGACACAGCAAATGGAGCAGGGCGTTCCTGTTCCGACTGTGATCACCGTTTATGCGGATCGCTCGTTTACGTTTGAAACGAAAACGCCGCCGACGAGTTACTTCCTGATCAAAGCGTCCAAGAAGAAGAAGGGCGGAAGTACGCCTGGGCGCGATGTGGCGGGTTCAGTAACCAAGGCGCAGGTCCGTGAGATTGCTGAGCAAAAAATGCCAGATCTTAACTGCGCAACAATAGAGGCTGCGATGCTGCAGGTCGAAGGTTCGGCCCGCTCCATTGGCCTCGAAGTGGTGGGGTAAAAATCATGGCTAAAAAAGGTAAGCGCATGACTGCTGGATATGAAGGTATTGATCGCAATGCCTCTTACTCAGTCGTCGACGCAGTAAAAATGATTAAAGCCCGGGCCGTTGCCAAGTTTGATGAAACCATAGAGCTTTCGTTAAACCTCGGCGTTGATCCGCGCCATTCTGACCAGAACATTCGTGGTGTTGTTGCCCTACCTCATGGCACCGGCAAGACCATGCGCGTCGCTGTGTTTGCCAAGGGCGACAAAGCCGATGCGGCGAAAGCTGCTGGCGCAGATCTCGTTGGCGGAGAGGACCTGGCGGAAAAAATTCAAGCCGGTGAAATGAACTTTGATCGCGTGATCGCGACGCCCGATATGATGGGTGTCGTCGGGAAGTTGGGTAAAGTACTCGGTCCTCGCGGTTTGATGCCTAACCCAAAGCTCGGCACCGTTACACCCGATGTGGAAACGGCCGTCAAAAATGCCAAGGCTGGCGAAGTTCAATTTCGTGCGGAAAAAGCTGGCATCGTTCATGCCGGCGTCGGCAAAGCCAGTTTTTCTGAGCAGCAATTAAATGAAAATGTACGCGCTTTTTTGGGAGCCATTCTTAAGGCTAAGCCAACTGGTGTTAAGGGCGCTTACATGAAGAAAATTTCGCTTAGTTCCACGATGGGGCCAGGCGTCAAAGTTACCGTTAGTGAAGCATCTGCTAGCTAACGGCTGAGGCTTCCGGCTTGGTCCCTATCGGGGTCAGTCGGGAGACGGAGCCTTCGGGTTTCGTAACTGTCCGAGACTGTTGGTGTTTGTCCGGGTAACCGGCGGACTTAATGGCTGAGAGCCGCCATCACAGACAGGAGTGAACGGCCGTTTTGGTTCGATTACGAGCCATCGGCGGATCGGCACTTCTGGGCAGGACATGAGCGGTGTCGGCCTTGCGAGTTTGTTGGCCGGCATCAAAGTGCAATTGGTTCAGCGCGGCATATGCCGCAAAGAGCCATCGTAGCGGAGACGGATGTGAACCGAGAGCAAAAACAGGATCTGATTTCCTCTCTCAACGCATTACTCCAGGACCAAACGTTTGTTGCAGTCACCCACTACAAAGGGCTGTCTGTTAAACAACTGGAGGACCTTCGGGGTAGAGCGCGTGAGGCAGGGGCTGGATTCCGTGTCACTAAAAATCGGCTCACGCGTCTTGCCCTCGCAGGAACCAAGTTCGAAAGCTTGAGCGATCTTTTCATCGGCCCCACGGCAATAGCTTATTCCGAGGATCCGGTGGCAGCCGCAAAAGTGTGTGCGAACTTTGCCAAGGACAACGAGAATCTGGTGATTCTGGGCGGATCCTTGGACGGAGAGGTTATGGACATCGCGCAAGTCGGTGCCCTAGCCAAACTGCCGTCCTTGGATGAAATCCGTGCCACGATCGTTGGAATGATTTCGACGCCTGCCACTCGTATTGCTGGGGTGCTTCAAGCCCCCGCAGGACAGCTGGCTCGCGTTCTCAATGCCAAGGCCGAGCAGGGCGAAGCCGCTTGACGCTGATCCGTAACGAAAATCGTTCGAACCCAATTGGAGTGCCAAAAAAATGGCTGATTTAGAAAAACTCGTAGACGACCTGTCTGGTCTGACCGTTCTTGAAGCGGCAGAACTTTCAAAGTTACTCGAAGAAAAGTGGGGCGTTTCTGCTTCTGCTCCTGTCGCTGTTGCCGCCGCCGCCGCTGGTGGCGGTGAGGCTGAGGAAGCCAAGACCGACTTTGATGTCATCTTGGCCGAAATCGGTGAGAAGAAAATCAACGTGATTAAAGAAGTCCGCGCGATTACAGGCCTTGGCCTGAAAGAAGCGAAGGACCTCGTTGAAGGTGCACCTAAGACCGTTAAAGAAGGTGTGCCCAAGGACGAAGCCGAAGAGATCAAGAAGAAGCTTGAAGACGCCGGAGCCAAGGCGGAGCTCAAGTAATTCAGTCTCGATTGGCAGATACAGGTTTGCGAGACGGCGCCATGGGGTGCCGTCTCGTCTACCTATGCCTAGCCGCAGTTTTGCGGCCATTCGTCTCGCAAGTTCGATGACGAGAGGGGTTGATTCAACCCTTGTCGCCATCGTGTTTCGCGTCTGTGCGTAATCCGTTTGGTTTAGCCACTTTGTGTGGCGGTTCAAACGTTAGTAAGTGAGGATCACTCATGTCGAAGTCGTTCACCGGTCGTAAGTGGATCCGTAAGAATTTCGGTCGGATTCCGTCCGTGGCAACAATGCCGAATTTGATCGAGGTTCAGAAGAGTTCCTACGACACGTTCTTGCGCGTCGGTGCCCCTAAAGAAGAGCGTGAGGTGTCCGGTCTCCAGGAAGTCTTTAAATCGGTTTTCCCGATTAAGGATTTTAGCGGTAAGGGCGAACTTGAGTTCGTTTCCTATGATCTCGAACAGCCAAAATATGACGTCGACGAATGCCGTCAACGCGGCCTGACATTTTCTGCGCCGCTGAAGGTTACTCTGCGTTTGGTCGTGTGGGACATCGACGAAGAAACCGGCGCCCGCTCGGTTCGCGATATTAAAGAGCAAGACGTTTACATGGGTGACATGCCCTTGATGACGGATAATGGCACATTCATTATCAACGGCACGGAACGAGTTATCGTTTCACAGATGCACCGTTCGCCTGGCGTGTTCTTTGATCATGATCGCGGCAAGACCCATTCCTCGGGCAAGTATCTATACGCGGCACGCGTTATTCCGTATCGCGGCTCATGGCTCGACTTCGAGTTTGACGCCAAGGATCTCGTCTACGTGCGTATCGACCGGCGTCGTAAGTTGCCGGTTACAACTTTATTGTACGCCCTAGATAGCCTCGAGGCGGAAGAGCTGCGGGCTAAACGCGTCAAGCAAGGCAAGACGATCGACGCGAGTGAAATCAAAGGGATGACCTCGGAAGAGATTCTCGACTATTTCTACGAAACCGTTACGTACACATACGACAAGAAGGGCTGGAAGACGGCGTTTGATGCTGAGCGTATGAAAGGCATGAAACTGTCGTTCGATCTTGTCGACGCCAAGAGCGGCCGGGTCAAAGTTGAAGCAGGCACTAAACTTTCAACGCGTGTTGCGGCGAAACTCGAGAAAGACGGTGTCAAAGAGCTTCGCATCTCAACCGAAGAATTGTTGGGTAAGTTTGTTGCCAACGACATCGTTGACTCTGAAACCGGCGAAATCCACATTGAGGCAGCCGGTGAAATCACCGAAGAAATTCTTGAAGCTTTGTTGGAACAGAAGGTCAAGTCGATCGATATACTGGCGATCGATGGCGTTAATGTCGGCCCGTATATTCGAAACACTCTCGCTCTCGATAAAAACACCAGTCGTGAAGAGGCCTTGACCGACATTTATCGCGTCATGCGTCCCGGTGAGCCGCCGACGTTGGATACCGCGTCTGCGATGTATCGCAGTCTGTTCTTCGACTCTGAGCGTTATGATCTGTCGGCCGTCGGCCGGGTTAAGATGAATGCGCGCCTTGAATTCAGCAATAAGGATGTGCCCGACACGACGCGTGTCCTGCGTAAAGCTGACATCCTCAACATCGTTAAAGTCTTAGTTGGCCTCAAAGACGGGCGAGGCGATATTGATGACATTGATCACCTCGGTAATCGTCGGGTGCGCTCTGTTGGCGAACTGATGGAAAACCAGTATCGCGTCGGTCTGCTGCGCATGGAACGGGCAATTCGCGAGCGCATGAGCTCTGTCGAAATCGATACCGTGATGCCACATGACCTGATTAACGCAAAACCTGCTGCGGCAGCCGTGCGTGAGTTCTTTGGTTCTTCGCAGTTATCCCAATTTATGGATCAGACGAACCCGCTATCAGAAATCACTCACAAGCGTCGCCTGTCAGCACTTGGTCCAGGCGGTTTGACCCGTGAGCGTGCCGGATTTGAAGTCCGTGATGTTCACCCAACTCACTATGGCCGGATTTGCCCGATTGAGACTCCTGAGGGTCCGAACATTGGACTTATCAATAGTCTGGCGACATTCGCGCGGGTCAATAAGTATGGCTTTATCGAAAGCCCGTACCGCAAAGTTTCGGGCGGCAAGGTGACGAATGATGTCGTCTATCTATCGGCAATGGAAGAAGGGCGTTACCAGATCGCCCAGGCCAACGAGCCAATCAATGACAAGAATGGCCGCTTCGAAGAGGACCTTATCAACTGCCGTAAGGCCGGCGACTTTGTGATGATTCCGCCAGAAGAAATTGACTACATGGACGTGTCTCCAAAGCAGCTGGTTTCAGTTGCGGCGGCGCTTATTCCATTCCTTGAAAACGATGATGCGAACCGTGCCCTAATGGGATCAAACATGCAGCGGCAAGCTGTGCCGCTGCTCCGGGCTGAAGCGCCGTTGGTTGGAACGGGTATTGAGGACATCGTCGCTCAGGATTCCGGTGCATCTGTTACGGCAAGACGCTCCGGTGTTGTGCAACAGATTGATGCGACACGTATTGTGGTGAGAGCGACAGAAGATACGTCGTCTTCAGCGCCGGGTGTTGACATCTATCGTTTGCAGAAGTTCCAGAGATCCAATCAAAACACCTGCATCAATCAACGCCCGCTCGTGAAGGTTGGTGATATCGTTGTTAAGGGCGACATTATCGCTGATGGTCCGTCAACACAGTTGGGTGAATTGGCGTTGGGCCGCAACGTGCTTGTCGCGTTCATGCCTTGGAGTGGATACAACTTCGAAGATTCGATTTTGATTTCCGAACGTATCGTTCGCGATGACGTGTTTACGTCTATTCATATCGAAGAGTTCGAGGTCATGGCCCGTGATACAAAGTTGGGTCAGGAAGAAATCACTCGGGATATCCCTAACGTTGGCGAAGAGGCGATGGGTAACCTCGACGAGGCGGGGATTGTCTATGTCGGTGCAGAAGTGGCCGCCAGTGACATCCTTGTCGGCAAGGTGACGCCCAAAGGTGAAAGCCCGGTAACACCCGAAGAAAAACTGTTGCGCGCGATCTTTGGTGAGAAGGCTTCTGACGTTCGTGATACCTCACTCAAAGTGCCGCCTGGTGCCACGGGTACGGTTGTTGAGGTGCGCGTCTTTAACCGTCGCGGGATTGATAAAGACGAACGTGCTTTGTCGATCGAGCGCATGGAAATTGAACAGCTGGTCAAGGACCGTGATGACGAAAAGGCCATTCTTGAGCGGTCATTAAATGAGCGGTTCAAGGAGCTGATCCTCAATCGCAAAATCGTCTCAGGCCCTAAGGGCGTTGAAATTGGAAAAATGGTGACGGAAGAGACTCTGTCTGATCTTACGCCCGGTCAGTGGCGCCAGATTGTGATTGCCAATGATCAGGTCATGTCAGATGTCGAAGAGCTGAAGAAATCGTTCGAGAACAGTGTTGCGGTCATCCAACAGCGCTTTGACGATAAGGTTGAAAAGCTACAGCGTGGCGACGAACTGCCACCTGGTGTGCTCAAGATGGTTAAAGTCTTCGTCGCTGTGAAACGCAAATTGCAGTCCGGCGACAAGATGGCTGGCCGCCACGGTAACAAGGGCGTGATATCCAGGATCATGCCGATTGAGGACATGCCTTATCTTGAGGACGGAACACAGGCGGATATCGTGCTCAATCCGCTTGGTGTGCCATCTCGGATGAACGTCGGGCAAATTCTCGAAACACATCTCGGTTGGGCTTGTCGTGGCCTTGGCGTGCAGATTGGCGAACTTCTGAACGCCTATAAGACCGGGAAATCGGACAAAGACATTCGCGCGTTCATGAAGAACATTTATGGGGACAAGGCCTATAAATCGGACATTCAATCGTTGCAGGAAGATGAGCTCATCGAGCTGACGAACAACATGAGAAATGGTGTTCCAATTGCAACGCCGGTGTTTGATGGTGCCAGCGAAAGCGATATCGCTGACATGTTGGAAAAAGCTGGCTTGGATACGTCCGGTCAGGTGCAGCTGCATGACGGTAAAACGGGAGAGCCGTTCGATAGAAAAGTGACCGTTGGCTACATCTATATGTTGAAGCTGCATCACTTGGTCGATGATAAAATTCACGCTCGATCAATCGGACCGTACTCATTGGTTACCCAACAGCCGTTGGGCGGTAAGGCGCAGTTTGGTGGGCAACGCTTCGGTGAAATGGAAGTCTGGGCTCTAGAAGCCTATGGCGCAGCCTATACCCTGCAGGAAATGTTGACGGTTAAGTCCGATGACGTTTCTGGCCGGACTAAGGTGTACGAATCCATCGTCCGTGGTGACGATACTTTTGAAGCTGGAATTCCGGAATCGTTCAACGTGTTGGTGAAGGAAATGCGATCCCTTTGCCTTGATGTTGAATTAAGCCGTGGCGGATCATCGTAGCGGCCTCTGAGCAGGGTGCTGGCTTGCCGGCACCTAAGGTTTAGCAAAGAGGTCAAAACGACAGCGGGACGACACTGACACAGTGTGAAGTTCCAAGGAGAAGCGCAGATGAACGAACTAATGAAAATCTTCGGGCAACCGGCTGGTACGGAGTCTTTCGACCAAATCCGGATTTCCATAGCGAGCCCCGAGAAAATCCGCTCCTGGTCCTTCGGTGAGATCAAGAAGCCTGAGACAATTAACTACCGGACCTTCAAGCCGGAGCGGGACGGTCTATTCTGCGCCCGTATCTTTGGACCGATCAAAGATTACGAATGCTTGTGCGGTAAGTATAAGCGGATGAAGTACAAAGGCATCATCTGCGAAAAGTGTGGCGTCGAAGTCACGCTTTCGAAGGTGCGCCGCGATCGCATGGGTCACATCGAGCTGGCAGCTCCGGTAGCTCACATTTGGTTCATGAAGTCGTTGCCTAGCCGCATTGGCCTGTTGCTCGACATGACTCTTAAGGATTTAGAGCGGGTCCTGTACTTCGAAAGCTACTTGGTGATGGATCCCCGCGTGACTCCTCTTGAGAAGGGTGAGTTGCTCAATGAAGAGCAGTATCAACGGTTGGTTGATGAGTATGGCGAGGATGGGTTTGAAGTTGGTATCGGCGCCGAAGCGATCCGCATCATGCTTCAGAAGATCGAGCTTGAAGAAGAGCGCGAGCAGCTGAAGGTTGATTTGCGTGAAACAGGGTCTGAAGCCAAGCGCAAAAAATACGTTAAGCGTCTGAAGTTGGTAGAAGCCTTCATGCAGTCCGGAGCCCGGCCTGAATGGATGATCCTTGAAGTCGTGCCGGTTATACCGCCTGAATTGCGCCCCCTTGTGCCGCTTGATGGTGGCCGGTTTGCGACGTCAGATCTTAACGATTTGTATCGCAGGGTTATTAACCGGAACAACAGGCTGAAGCGTCTCATCGAACTGCGCGCGCCGGACATCATTATCCGTAACGAAAAGCGGATGCTGCAGGAGTCCGTTGACGCACTGTTTGATAACGGTCGTCGTGGTCGTGCAATTACGGGCGCCAATAAGCGTCCGCTGAAGTCCTTGTCCGACATGCTGAAGGGTAAGCAAGGACGGTTCCGCCAGAACTTGCTTGGCAAGCGTGTTGATTACTCCGGCCGTTCGGTCATCGTCGTTGGGCCAGAACTTAAGCTGCATCAGTGCGGCATCCCTAAGAAGATGGCGCTTGAGCTGTTTAAGCCGTTCGTCTACTCGAAGCTTGAGCTCTACGGCATGGCGACGACGATTAAAGCCGCCAAACGCATGGTTGAGAAAGAACGTCCCGAAGTGTGGGATATTCTGGAAGAAGTCATTCGTGAGCATCCCGTTCTCTTGAACCGTGCTCCGACGCTTCACCGCTTGGGCATTCAGGCATTCGAACCTGTATTGATCGAAGGTAAGGCGATTCAGCTTCATCCGCTTGTTTGCACAGCTTTTAACGCGGACTTTGATGGCGACCAAATGGCTGTTCACGTTCCGTTGTCGTTGGAAGCGCAGCTTGAAGCCCGCGTTCTGATGATGTCGACGAACAACATACTAAGCCCGGCAAACGGCAAACCGATTATCGTGCCCACACAGGATATGATCCTTGGACTCTACTATCTCTCCATGGAGCGCGATGGTGAGTTGGGTGAGGGTATGGTCTTTACCAACATCGCCGAAATTGAGCACGCGTTACAGAACCGTGTGGTTTCCGTTCACGCTAAAATTAAGGCGCGCTATGATACCGTCGATGAAAACGGTGATCCGATTACTCTGACCGTGGATGCGACCCCTGGTCGGATGATCTTGGCTGAAGAATTGCCGCGCAATCCCAAAGTTCCATTCTCGCTGATCAACAGTCTGCTGCGGAAGAAGGATATTACCGAAGTGATCGACGTGGTGTATCGCCACTGTGGTCAGAAAAAGACGGTGATCTTCTGTGACCACATCATGTCGCTCGGTTTCCGCTACGCTGCCAAGGCCGGTATCTCGTTCGGTAAGGACGACATGCTTATCCCGGCAACTAAAGTGAAGATGGTCAGCGATACTGAAAAGCAAGTTAAGGAATTTGAGCAACAGTATCAGGACGGCCTTATTACACAGGGCGAGAAGTACAACAAAGTTGTTGATGCCTGGTCTCACTGTACAGAACTCGTCGCCGACGCGATGATGGGCGAGATTTCCAAGATGGAAGACGGCAAAGATATCAATGCCGTGTTCATGATGGCGCACTCTGGTGCTCGTGGCTCAGCCGCTCAAATGAAGCAGTTGGCCGGTATGCGTGGTCTTATGGCCAAGCCGTCGGGTGAGATTATCGAGACGCCGATTATCTCAAACTTTAAAGAAGGCCTCACGGTTCTTGAGTACTTTAACTCCACTCACGGTGCTCGTAAGGGCCTCGCCGATACGGCGTTGAAGACGGCTAACTCTGGCTATCTGACCCGTCGACTGGTCGATGTGGCACAGGATGCCATCATTATTGAGGACGACTGCGGTACAAAAATCGGGATTGATGCCGTTCCTTTAATTGAAGGAGGGGATGTTGTTGTTTCTCTGGCTGAACGTGTTCTTGGGCGAACCGTTCTGGACGACATACTTGATCCGAAATCCAGCGAAGTTCTTTTCAAAAAAGGCCATCTCCTCGACGAGGCTGATGTTGACGTCATTGATAAGGCCAGTGTCGAGCGTATCAAGATGCGGTCACCACTGACCTGTGAAACCATATCCGGCATTTGCGCCAAGTGTTACGGTCGCGACCTTTCTCGCGGCACGAGGGTGAATACGGGCGAGGCTGTGGGCGTTATTGCAGCACAATCGATCGGTGAGCCAGGCACACAGCTGACAATGCGGACGTTCCACATTGGCGGCGCAGCACAACGTGGCGCTGAGCAATCATCTATTGAGGCGGCCTTTGATTCGACCGTAAAACTCGTCAACAAAAGCGTTGTTAAGAATCAAGAGAAGGTCGACATCGTGATGTCGCGGAACTGTGAAATCGTTCTGATCGACAGTAACGACCGCGAACGAGCACGCCATCGTGTGCCGTACGGAGCGAAGCTGCTCGTCAAGGAAAAGAAAACCGTTAAGAAAGGCGCCGTGCTAGCAGAGTGGGATCCGTATACGGTTCCCATTATCACGGAAAAGGCCGGTATCGTTCACTACATTGATTTGGTTGAAGGCCTGTCCGTGCGAGAGATCATGGACGAAGCCACGGGCATCTCATCCAAAGTGGTGGTTGACTGGAAACAGCAGACCCGTGGTGCAGACCTTAAGCCGCGCGTCACCTTGCGTGACAAGGCCCAAGATAAGGGTGGCGAAGTCCTGATGCTGGGTAATGGCATGGAAGCTCGTTATTTCATGAGTGTCGATGCGATTCTCTCCATTGAGGATGGGCAAAAGGTTCACGCTGGCGATGTTCTTGCGCGTATTCCGCGTGAGGGCTCCAAGACTCGCGATATTACGGGTGGTTTGCCACGTGTGGCTGAGCTGTTCGAAGCCCGTAAGCCTAAAGACCACGCCATTATTTCTGAAGGCGAAGGCCGGGTTGAGTTTGGTAAGGATTATAAGTCGAAACGACGTATCGTCGTTAAGCCAGACAAGGGCGATCCAGTTGAATATATGGTGCCCAAAGGAAAGCACTTGGCCGTTCAGGAAGGGGACTACGTTCAGAAGGGCGATGCTCTGTTGGATGGTAATCCTGTGCCCCACGATATTTTACGCGTTATGGGCATCGAAGTGCTGGCTGACTATCTGATCAAAGAAATCCAGGATGTGTACCGTCTTCAAGGTGTGAAAATTAATGACAAGCACATTGAGGTCATCGTCCGTCAGATGCTTCAGAAGGTTGAAATTACCGGAACCGGTGACACCACCTTCCTCGTCGGCGAGTTGATCGATCGTATCGAGTTCGATGCCGAGAATGCTCGAACCAAGGCAGAGGGTGGCAAAGTTGCCAAAGGACTGCCTGTTCTTCAGGGAATCACAAAGGCAAGCCTGCAGACTCAATCTTTCGTGTCTGCAGCGTCATTCCAAGAGACCACACGGGTCCTGACCGAAGCTGCCGTAACCGGCAAGGTCGACAACCTCATTGGTCTCAAGGAAAATGTGATTGTAGGTCGTCTCATCCCGGCCGGTACCGGTGCGTTAATGAACGAACTTAAGGGGATTGCCGGAGAGCGTGACATAGAGCTGCAGAACGCCAAAGAAGCCGCCGCATTGGCTGCTTCAGAGGCCGAAGAGGCTGAAACGGCTCAAGCGGCTCAAGAGGCTCAAGCAGCTCAAGAAGCTCAGGCGGCAGAAGCGACCGCAGAGTGATCATTATCTCCAGATCGAGGGCCATTTTACCCCCGATCTGGAGGCTTCTCTGACACCAAAAAGATTCGCACTTTTCGGCGGATTCTGGGGTTGACGGCAGGTTAGGCCGCCCATATATTCCGCCCGCTTAATAAGGCGTCCGGTGGTAGACCCTGATGCGGTCTAAACGCGGGCAGCAAAACCTCATTTAGCGCAGTTACATAGGCCTTTTAGGCCATTTATCGGCCGGACCATGCCATCGCGCGTTCTGCGCGCTTTGATGTTGTCTGGTTTGTTTGCTGCCTGTGAGGGCCAGTTTTCGGCGCCTCTTGGCGGCATTGTTGAATTTGAATAGAGGGATCGGGCGTATGCCAACGGTCAACCAGATGGTGCGCAAAGGGCGCAAGCGGCCAGTGAAGCGCAACAAAGTGCCTGCGATGCAGGCCTGCCCGCAAAAGCGTGGCGTGTGTACACGGGTCTATACGACAACACCGAAGAAGCCGAACTCGGCGCTTCGCAAAGTCGCGCGCGTGCGTCTTACAAATGGCTTTGAAGTCACAAGCTACATTCCGGGCGAAGGCCATAATCTTCAGGAACACTCCGTCGTGATGATCCGCGGCGGGCGTGTGAAGGATTTGCCTGGCGTTCGCTATCACATTATTCGAGGCACGTTGGACACGCAGGGCGTCGGTGACCGTCGCCAGCGCCGGTCCAAATACGGCGCCAAGCGGCCTAAATAGTGGCTATGAGAAAGAGGACCGTCTGATATGTCACGCCGTCACGCAGCTGAAAAACGAGAAATCCTGCCCGATGCTAAATTCGGGGATCTCGTGATTGCCAAGTTTATTAACTCGGTCATGCTTCAAGGTAAGAAATCAACTGCCGAGCGCATCGTATACGGAGCGCTGGATAAGATTTCAGACAAAACCGGAAATGATCCGGTGAAAACTTTCCATGAAGCTGTGGAAAACATTAAGCCGTCCGTTGAGGTGCGCTCCCGCCGTGTCGGTGGTGCAACGTATCAAGTTCCGGTCGAAGTTCGCCCTGATCGCCGCCAGGCACTTGCGTTCCGCTGGCTCGTATCATTCGCACGTTCACGCAGTGAAACGACCATGGTTGACCGTCTGTCCGGCGAACTAATGGATGCCTCTGCTAATCGCGGTGGCGCCGTGAAGAAGCGGGAAGATACCCACCGGATGGCAGAAGCCAATAAGGCTTTCTCGCACTACCGCTGGTAACGCAGAAAAAGAATTGAAGAGTAAGTAGCAATGTCGTCTCCTGATACACCCCTCGATCGTTACCGTAATATCGGTATTATGGCTCATATTGACGCCGGTAAAACGACGACGACAGAGCGCGTGCTCTATTACACCGGTCGCTCCCATAAGATCGGTGAAGTTCATGATGGCAATGCCACAATGGACTGGATGGAGCAGGAGCAAGAGCGCGGTATTACGATTACGTCCGCTGCGACGACCTGTTTCTGGAATGACCACCGCGTAAATATCATCGATACCCCTGGGCACGTGGACTTCACGATTGAAGTTGAGCGTGCCCTTCGTGTTCTTGATGGTGCGGTTGCCGTGTTTGACTCAGTTGCGGGTGTGGAGCCGCAATCCGAGACGGTTTGGCGTCAAGCCGATAAATACAAAGTTCCTCGTATTTGTTTCGTGAATAAGATGGATCGTATGGGCGCAGATTTCGATCGCTGCGTCGAAATGATGATTGATCGTCTTGCTGCCCGGCCCCTGATCCTGAACTTCCCGATTGGCGTTGAGGCAGAATTCGAAGGTGTTGTTGACCTCATCCGCATGAAGGCGATTTTGTGGAAGGGCGAAGATCTCGGCGCTGAGTTCGATTATGTCGATATCCCAGCCGATCTCCAGGACCGCGCCAACGACTTGCGCCATCAGCTGCTTGAGACCGCTGTTGAGTTGGACGACGCGGCAATGGAAGCTTACTTGGATGGTAATGAGCCTGACGAAGCAACGTTGAAGGCCTGCATTCGTAAGGGTGCGATTGCGCAGACTTTTGTTCCGGTGCTTTGTGGTTCAGCCTTTAAGAATAAGGGTGTGCAGCCGCTTCTGGATGCCGTTGTTGACTACCTTCCTTCGCCTCTGGATCTCCCACCGATCGAAGGTCTTTTACCCGGTACTGAAGACCCTGTTGTGCGTCATTCAGATCCCGAAGAGCCCTTTGCGGCCCTGGCCTTCAAGATCATGAACGATCCGTTTGTCGGGTCTCTGACATTCGCCCGCGTTTATTCGGGCAAGATCTCTAGTGGCGCGTTTGTTCTGAATACGGTTAAGGACAAGAAAGAGCGTATTGGTCGCATGTTGCTCATGCATTCCAATAACCGCGAAGAAATTAAAGAGTGTACTGCCGGTGATATCATTGCCCTTGTTGGCATGAAGGATACCACAACGGGTGACACCCTCAGCGATATAGCGAATCCGGTTCTGCTTGAACGGATGGAGTTCCCCGACCCGGTTATCGAGGTTGCGGTTGAACCGAAAACCAAGACCGATGTCGAAAAGATGGGCATGGCTTTGGCCCGGTTGGCGGCTGAAGATCCTTCGTTCCGTGTCAGCTCAGACGAAGAGAGTGGCCAAACGATCATTAAGGGTATGGGTGAGCTTCACCTCGAAATCCTCGTTGATCGTATGAAGCGGGAATTCAAGGTCGAAGCCAACGTTGGTGCGCCGCAAGTGGCGTATCGAGAAACCATCTCTAAAGAATTTGACTGTGACTACACTCACAAGAAGCAATCGGGCGGTAGTGGGCAGTTCGCGCGCGTTAAGATCACATTTGAGCCGCTCGAAGCGGGTTCGCCCAACGAATTTGGCAATACTGTGACCGGCGGCAACGTTCCGAAGGAATACATCCCGGGTGTTCAAAAAGGCATTATGACCCAGCTAGAAACTGGGGTTATCGCCGGCTTCCCGATGACGGCCGTTAAGGCGACACTTTATGATGGCGCCTATCACGATGTTGACTCGTCGGTTATGGCTTTTGAGATTGCAGCGCGCGCCGCTGTGCGCGAAGGACTGCCGCAGGCAGGCCCGAAGCTGCTCGAGCCGGTCATGAAAGTTGAAGTGGTGACGCCTGAAGAATATATGGGTGACATCATTGGCGATCTAAACAGTCGTCGGGGTAACGTTGGCGGTATGGACCAGCGCGGAAACGCGCGTGTCATCGATGCGATGGTACCGCTGGCCAATATGTTTGGGTATGTGAATACCCTGCGGTCCATGAGTCAGGGCCGTGCACAGTTTTCAATGGTATTCGATCACTATGCGCAAGTTCCGAACGCAGTTTCGGACGAGATTAAAGCCAAGATGGCGGGATAGCCGCGTTGGTTTTTAGAGAACGGAGAGGCAGAAAGGGTTAAGCCATGTCGAAGGTAAAGTTTGAGCGTACGAAGCCGCATTGCAACATCGGAACGATTGGTCACGTTGACCATGGCAAGACGACGTTGACGGCAGCGATTACGAAGGTTCTGGCGGAAGCTGG
>JABJAH010000011.1 GCA_018666155.1 Rhodospirillaceae bacterium
GCTGCGCCAGTGACATGGCGAGACGCATCAGACAAAAGAAATGCAACCGCAGTCCCAATATCGCGCGGATGCCCCAAACGGCCGAGCGGGGTTGTGTCGATATTGAACTGAACAAACTTCTGCGCCCCTTCTTCACCGAACAGGGAAATAGCACCGGGAGAAGGTTTGTCGCCGTCCTCAAATAAAACACCCGGGTGCACGGCGTTAGCGCGAATGCCGTATTTACGCCCTTCAATGGCCGCAGCCCGAGCGAGGTGGGTCGTCCCCGCCTTCGCCATACCGTACCCGGTTGAATTGGGAGAACCACGCAATGCATTGAGCGCGGAAATATTGACGATCGATCCACCACGGGACTGCATGACACGGAAAGCGTGCTGGGTGCCCAGGAACATGCCGTCAACATTGACCGACAGTAGAAATTCCAAGTCTTCTAACGAGAGCTGATCCATCGGCTTCAAGCGAGACACACCCGAGTTGTTGACCAGTCCATCCAGTCGGCCATGGCGCTTCATCACGGCATCGATAACGCTCTGCCATTCGTCTTCTTTGGTGACATCGTGGGGGAGATATTCCGCTTCGAGGCTGACTTCCTTTAGGCGCCGCTCCGTCTCGGCTGCACCATCCGCATTGCGACCGGAATAAACCACCGTGGCCCCTTGCGCCGCAGTCACTAGGGTCGTCCATCGACCAAGACCCGAGGTGCCGCCGGTGATCAACACCACCTTCCCGGCCAACTGATCGGTTTTATGAATATCGGTCATCCTGCGAGAAACCCGCCGTCGACCGGCAAGTCCATACCGCTCATATAGACCGCACCATCTGTCGCGTAGAACAAGACAGCGTCTGCGACCGCCTGCGGTGGCACTGCCGCGACATCTTTCGGATAGGGCAACTGAGGCTCACCAGCGACAGGGCCAACCAAAACGGCGTTGACAACAATGCCGTCCTTTTCCTTGGCGCACTCGAGAGATGCCGACTTGGAGGAAAACAGAATACCTGCGCTCGCCGTACAGGCAGCCACGGCGCCTTCTAAACCAGCGCGCGCAGCCGCCGGAATGACATGGACAACGGCGCCGCCGTTGCCGGCTTTGCGCATGGCAACGATTCCACGGTTCTGCGCCAAGAAGGCCGGAACAACCATTGCCCTATGGGTGCTGACGAAACCTGCCAGGGCCGCATCTTCAATCGGGGGCGAAGACTTGCCAGCAGTCGGGATCACCAGGACATCCAATCTGCCAAGCGTTTTTACGCAGGTGTCGAAAGCCTCATCCCACGACTCGGCGTCATAGACATCGACGTCTAGGTTGCGATCCGCATCACCCGCGCCGACCGCACAGATTTGAGCCCCTGCAGACCTGAGCGCTGAGATACAGGCGCGGCCAATAGAGCTCCTCGCCCCTGCAACGAAGGCAACCTTGTTTGAAAGATCGGTCATCGCCGGACTGTAAGCACGTCGGCTGTTCGGAGCAATGCGACCGCACATTGATCGTCATTGCAGTGATAAGATGGCAAAACCGAGTGAGCCCGCCTACACCCTCATCCTTTGGAATTGTTGGAGCCCCGCCATGACCGTTTTGTCCGGACCTATGCTTTCGCGACGCAATCTCAATCTTGGCTTAAGCGGTGTTGGCGCGCTTGCAGCGTTAGGTGTTGCCCGAGGACATGCCGCTAAGTCCGCATTGCACACAAACCCAGCGCAAGAACTCCGCGACTACCTGCGCATCCAGGGTGATTTGTCGGGCAAACCTGCTCCGAACGCGTGGCGCGGGTATTACATTGCGGTGACACCGGATGAAAATCCCAAAGTCGTATTCGACTGCGAAAGCTGCGAAACGAAATTGGTTTTACCGCGCGATGACGGGCGCTTCGAAGTTTGGTCAAAAGTCATGACCATCTTTAAAGATCCAGAGACGGGCGAAGTCCTTAACGGCAAGACCTTCCGCAACCCGTGGACCGGCGAAGAGAATCTCGTGGCTCCCAATATCATCGGGTCTCGCAGCCTGTACTACGTCGGTGACGACGGTCGCATCACCAGCGCGCAATTTGCGTTGGATACGAACGCGAAGAAAGGTGAGAACTGGAGCGCGGACATCGATACGAATATGGAGAGCGCGCTGACCCTCACTTGGACCGAAATGGGCGACAACGTGCAAATGGTCGGGCAACGGAAGTATCCTGATAAGCGACCGATCCCCTTAGCGGAGTACGGCACGACCACCGTGCCCTTAGATCAAATACGCAATCCTGACCTCCAGCGTGTCGATTCGATTTTCGGAATCGTATTCCTGGCCCCGTGGCAAGGTTTCCTCAAGATGGGCGACCGGCCTGGGCATTCGGTGTGGCACTGCGTCGGCAGCAAGCTCAAGAGTTTCGACGAACTGTCACCGGCTTATCTGGCGCAAGCCGAGCGCTATATTCCAGACGTTTTAGCTTGGGGTGATGCCTGACAGGGCACCAGGCCGACACCCGATTCACGCTAAAAGTCTGGCCATGATTATATTCGCTCAGTACCGTACCGACCTGAACAAACAAAAACGCGCGAGGGAAACACAGCATGTCTGATCATTGGGATATCGTCATTGTCGGCGCTGGCACCACCGGTATACCGGCTGCCATCAAAGCCTCTGAACGCGGCGCGAAGGTGTTGGTGGTCGACGTCGCCGATAAAGTTGGCGGTACACTTCACCTCTCCTCAGGCTCTATGAGTGCGGCCGGATCCGCTTTGCAAAAGAAAAAAGGTATTGAGGACTCACCAGACAAACACTTTGAGGACTGCATCCAAATCAATCACGGCACCGGTGATTACGACAAAATGCGCCTGTGGCAAGACAACTCAGCCGATACGTTGGATTGGATCATGTCGATTGGCCTTGAGTACCCGGAAGATAATCCGGTCATCGGGCAAGGGCACGAACCTTACTCGACGGCACGTATCACCACACCAGCCACCGCGGGCAAAGGTTACGTCGCCGTTCTTGAGCCTGCTTTTAACAAAGTGATCGAAGCCGGTAACGTTGAGCTGCGACTCAAAACCCGCATGACGGATCTCATTGTAAATGCTGACGGTTCAGTTGGCGGCATCGTTGCCCAAACGGAAAATGGCGACAGCGAAGAAATACGCGCGTCAACAACCCTGCTGGCTTGTGGTGGGTATTCCAATAGCGACGAACTTTGGCAGGAATTCCATAACCGCCCGAAGCGCGTTTATACCTACGAGCACTCCAAGGGGGACGGCATTCAGCAGGCCCGCAAGCTCGGCGCCAAGGTTCAGTTAGCCGACAATTTGATTATGACCTTTGGCGGCACCGTCAATATCGACAAGCCGGACGATCACTGGATCCACACCGCAACCTTCCCCGCCATGCGCGCGCCATGGGAAATACTAGTGAACAAGGAAGGGCGCCGCTTCATCAATGAAGAAGAAGAGAGCCAGGATTTCCGCGAACGGACGGTCATGAACCAGACGGACTGGAGCTGTTGGCTGGTGTATGATCAAGGCATCTTGGATCAGGCGCCGCAGTTATTCCTTGGCTGGGACGCAGAGAAAATCGAACGGGCTTTTGCCACGCATGCCGACTACTGCCGCGCCGACACCATTGAAGGCTTGGCCGAGGCGTGTGGCGTCCCTGCCGAAAACCTGAAGACAACTGTCGACCAGTTCAACAAAGGCCGCGTGGTTGAGTCTGACCCATGGGGCCGCAAACATACGCCCGCCCCCATCGAAAAGGGCCCGTTCTACGCTATCAAACATTATGCGATTTCCGTGGTTGGCTTCGGCGGTATTGCCTGCGACAACGAACTACGCATCCTTAATGCAGACGGCAAAGCCATCCCCAATCTTTATGCCGGTGGCGAAATGCTGGGCATGGGTATTTGGGGCAACGCTTACCTCGGCGGATCAAGCGTCGGCGGTTGCCTCACAATGGGCCGCTTACTGGGCGAAAAATTTCTGACCTGGGAAAATACCGCAGCGGCCGTAGCCGCAGAGTAATTTGTTAAGGCTGCCGTTTCGCCATCAGGCGTTCAAAGAACGACGGCCCCTCATCCAACTCGGGTGATTGATCGAACAGAGGGGTGTACGCGCGTGCCCGCTCTAGGTAATCTGCATCACACGCCTCGACGTCATCCAACTTAACAGCATCAAAGTGCCAGATCGCGTGACCGGGCCAAACACCGAGCGCCTGATAAGGCGCACGGACACCCGAAAAAATGTTCCACCCAGCCGATCGGTAATGAGCATCGGTTACGGCTGGGTCGAGCACCTCTGAGGCACCGGCGAAAAAGGAAACAGATTCCAGAGACGGCTGCGGAATCATTGGTGGAAAGTTGGACGACCGCTGTAAGCGGATATCATCGCCGTCTCGGGTCCAGTTGAGTTGCAACGGTTTGTCAGGGTACCGATCTGGGAACGTGCGTTTCATACTGCCGTAGTAGTGGCCAGTGGGTGTGAACAACTCCCCTTCTTTGTGGCGAATAAAGCTAGGTATGAGAGTCACCGTCTCACCGTTAAACGGACTTTCAAACGAGTCGATGAAGGTGTCGGTCTCCAGGTCCGTGAAAAATGACAAGACTGACGGAAATCGCACCCAACTGGCGTCATCAATCTTACGCCACCACGCCGACTCACTGTTGCGGAATCCATAGAGCGGTACGATGGCATCGGGCAGCACCGCCATGACGATTCCGCGGGTCTTTTTCGTAACCCGGCCTTCGTCCGTGCGGCCGAGAATTTTGACATAGGCTTCGTTTTGCTGTGCCGGGTCGGACGGCAGCGTATCCGCCGCAAAAGAGGTCGCCGGCAATCCCGCCAAGGCTACTCCACCACTGAGTACACGGCGGCGCGTAAGGTGCGACATTACTTCCCCTCCGAACTAAACCCGAAATCACGCAGCACGATATTCGGAATGATGCCATCGTCCCACGCCGGAGACGGCATCCCCGTCCGGACAATCACAAGATCTGCCGATGGAATGACATAAACCCGCTGGCCGCCGCCGCCATCGAAGAACACAACATCGTCCGTAACAAACGGTTCGGCCTGCTTGACGCCGAATGGCGTGTTCTTGTTGTAGAATCGCTCGGGCACGTAGGGGCTACCAATCCACATTTGGAGTCCGTACTTGGGATTGTTCGCCGAGGGTGTCTGCATTTGCACCAGCCAATCCGCCGGGATGACTTGCACGCCATCAACGACACCCTTGTTCTTGATGGCCAAACCAATACGCAACCAATCCCGTGGGCGGGCCTGAAAAAATGAATAGGCTTTGGGCACGCCCCCTTCGCGATCCATCCAAAGCGTGGCGTCTTTCGCACCGAGAGGCCGCCATAATTTTTCCGAGGCATAGTCCGCGTAGGCTCGACCCGTCGCACGCTGTAGGATCAGCATCAGCAATTGCGTGTTGGCGCTGTTGTAGGTGAACTCAGTACCAGGCGGCGCATCGAGGCCGAAGCGCAGGATAGATTGCTCCATATCGGTCCCGATGAAGAGACGGAGAGCTTTGCCGTAAGGGTTTTGCGCCAGTCTAAAATTGAACCGGTGATGCTCAATTCCGCTCGCCATTTGCAGTGCATAACGCACGGTCATCGACTCCCGGTCAGTGCCGACCCATTCCGGAATATATTTCACAACCGGGTCGTCGATCGATCCGATCGATCCATCTTCTACGGCGAACCCAAACATGATGCCGAACACCGACTTGGCCATGGAGTAGGTTTCCGTGACGTCGTCAGGTCCGAAATCCCGCCAATAGGTTTCATACTGGAGAGCACCACGGTGATGAACCAGCAGTGAAAAAGAATCCAAATCTTCGGCATAACTCACCAATGCAGCAATGGCATCATCGGATAACACCCGTTCACGAGGCTCTGCTGTTGGTAACTCTTGTTCGAAGTTGCCCGTGACCACCGCCGTCGGCGCAATCCATCCGGGATAGGTGATGGGCGTCTGATTGCCAATGGTGAGCCAGCGGGTCCAAAACGTCGCGTCGAGGAGAACACCTGCCGCGATGACAGTGACGACCGCAGCCAATCCGGTAAAACCTTTCTTCACAGCTGCCCCCCCTCGGTTCCTACAGTGCCTCGCATAATCGTGTTGGGCAGAAAAGTATTATCCCACTCCGGTTCACCAGGAGCAGGCCGAAAACCCGTGCGAACAATAACCAAATCCTCAGATGGGATAATGTAAACCATGCGCCCTTCAGCCCCATCAAACATAAATAGATCGTCGGCGAGGAACGGCTCGGAATTATATACGCCGGGTTTCGGCACTTGATTGATAGGAGACTCTGGCCGGTGGTACAGCCGTCGTTCGAGATAGGGTTTACCCAGCCAGATCATCAGGCCGAATTGGTCTTTGTTCTCAGATGGCTGCACCATCTCAGCCCGCCATGTGCCAGGCAGCAATTGCTGTCCATTCCAAGCCCCACCATTCAGTAATAGCAGCCCAAACCGAAGCCATGTTTCTGGTGGCAGCATCAAACAACAGCCGCCATGAGGCATGCCGCCTTCACGATTGATCCACAAGAAACCACCTTTCGCCGCCAGCGGCTTGATCAAGGCGTCTGAAAAATATTCGGCGTAGCGTTTGCCGGTCGCCCCTTGAATGATGTGCGGCATAACATCGGCAGTGGTATCGCTGTAGTCGTATTCCGTGCCTGGCGTGAAGGACATTGGAATATCTTCGAGCAACACTCTGTCCCATTTCGGATCAAGATAGCGCCGGGAACTGAGTCCAAAGGGCGGCCGATCGCGGATACTGAACCAGCGCAGGCCGCTCGACATATGCAGCACATTGCGAATGGTGATGGCCGCTTTATCGGTGCCGCGCCATGCAGGAATATAGTCGGCAACAGAGTCGTCGATTGAATTGATGAAACCGTCTGCAATGGCTCGGGCAATCAACAGGCCGCCCACCATTTTATGCATGCTGCGTGAATTGACCACGTCTTCAGGGCCTAACCCGAGCCAATACTCCGCGTGCTGCAGTGCGCCTCGGTGCCAGATGAGTAAGCTCTCCGAGCGCTTGCTCTGCGCATAAGCGCTGGCCGCAGCAATGGCGTCGGCGGATATCGTTCGTTGATCAGCGGGTGCAACCTCGAAGAATCCATCGTGATTGCCGGTGATGCTTTCTGTCGGCGCATACCAAGTGTAGCCATTAACCTGGTTAGGCGTGCCTTGGGTATAGTGGCGATAAATCAGAACGCGGCTGGACCATAGAAAAACGAGTCCCGCCACAACGATGAGAGCAACGACGCCAGCAGAAAGTGTCCGCATAGACATATCTTTAGTCCGATAGAGTCACGGCGCGCCTTGAAGCCGCCGATTAGGGAGACGGCCAGCAATCTCCAGGCAGATTAACGAGATCGCCACGAAGACAACACCGCCAATTGCCATCATCGCAATTGTCGTGCCTTGATCGATCAACCATCCCGTCAACACCATGACACCGGATGCAATGGTGACATTAAAGAAGATGTTGAAAGAGCGGATCGCCCCCATATGCTTTGTGCCGTAAAGCTCTGCCCAGATCGTGACATAGACCACCAAACTTAGGCCGAAGGTCATCCCCGTCAGAGCCATCACAACTGGTATGATGAGTGGCGAGTCAAAAACCGCGAGCGCCACCAACGCTGGCACCAGAGGCAACACGCAAAAACGAATCAAGCGATGGGACTTGTATCGATCAATCAATGATCCGCAGGTTAACGTCGCGAACAAAGATACGGCCGCATACAGACTGTAGCTCCCGGCGAAGGCGGTGAGGTTCCACCCCTTCGTTTCCACCAGAAACAATTGATGAAATTGGATTGAAAAGACAACGCAGGGCACGACGACCATGGACGGTTGAAGCAACCAAAACCGTGCGTCGGACAAAACATCGGATAGGGTCCACTGTTGAACGGGATTCTTAGCAGTGTCCCCTGACAGACTGATCAATTTGGCTTCATACGCACGATGGCGGGTGCCGTGCCCCCACAGCTGAACCATAATCAGTGGCAATATGATCAAGAGCACAAACCAGCCCGATAAAGACCAGGCGTCACGCCAACCGAAGCTGGTCAGAAGCCACGCCCCAATCAATGGGAAAATTGCATAGCCGAGCGCATAGCCGGTTCCGGCGACGCCGGCGGCCTTGCCGCGATCCTCGTCGAAATAGCGGGCCATACTGACCTGGGCACAGGTTCCCCATAAACCTTGCGCGGCAAACCGGACGGCAAAAATTGCGACGAATAAACCAGTGACTGTTGTGGTTACAGAGAACAGCCAACATCCAATGGCAACGAGAATGGTTGTCACGGCGGTAAACCATCTCAGATCAACGCGATCAAGCAGGCGACCAGTCACGAGCAAAAGAACCGAGCCGACAATCGTTGCCGACCCATACAAAGCCGCCAATTCGCCATGACTGAGGGAAAACGCCGCGCGAATTTCACCATTGTATAGAGAGACGTAAAACGTCTGACCAAGCGCGACGAAAACGTTGAGCCCAAACCCGAAACTCAAGAACCGCGGATGGGTTAGTAGAAATCGAAGGTAACCCATAAATCCTTACAGCGCGGCGTCGAGAAACCGCCGTACATCGGCGGCGATTTACTTTGGGTGGCTATCCCACCCTGCCGGACCATGAATGTCCATCCGCTCTTGAGCCTTAGCCCGCTGCATGATCAACGCGAACTGCAAAATGGACTAGGGCTCTGATGAAAACGAACCAAAGATGTGCCGATATCGGCATCACTCGAATCCGGCCCCGCTTCCGAGAGATGGATTTGCCGGAAGGGGCCGTCGACGTAACTGCGCGTCCTCGTACCCATTATGGCTTGTCGTAGAACGCTCTGACAGCCTCAGCAATTTCTGCGGCATGAATATCCCACGCCAGGGCATGAGGGATTTGTGTCATTTCGACAATCGTTGCATTTGGAATTAGCGTGCCTGCGAGCCGTGTGTTGTCGGCCAACATATCATCTAGGACTAAGAGAAGCGCAGGCTGAGAAAGCTTCTGCAACTGGCCTTCAGCGTCGTAGCTCATAACCGCTTCGGGCGCGTACCACGCTTTCAGACCGGAGCGCAGGCGTTCGGTGAATAATTCCAAACGCCGCTCGGGACCGAGCTCTGGGTGGCCATCCAAAACGGTTTGTTTATAGGTTTCCGCCACAAAATTAGGGTCGGTGAAATACCCCGGCGGTCCGCCGAAACGCTGCATCATCATTGTCTTTTGCTCATCGGAGAACAAAGCAACCGAGGGATATGCAATTTTCCTGACTAGGTCTGACCGAGTCAAAGCCAGCTCGGTGCCAATCACGCTGCCGGTATGACCGCCAAAAATATCGATAGCGCCCTTGCCGCTAGCGCCATATCCAAGCCCGTCGATCACCGTAGCCATGGCGTTCGCATAATCGCCGATCGTCACGACATCACTCGGCGCATCCGAGCCGCCAAAGCCTGGCGTATCTGGACACCAGACGATTCGATCGACAGCCATTTCATCTTGGAACGGGCGATATTGCGCGCCGGATACGGGGCTTTGATGGAAGCAGATTAGGGGTGTCTTATTGGACTCACCGGCCTTAGGGCGCGCCTCTCTGATGTGCACCTGACCATATGGTCCATCGACATAGAAACGCCGCGTCGTGATCTCTGCCATCTCATCCCCCTATGGTCCCGCCGAGCGATCCGCCCAGCACCAACCATAACGAAACAATCACCCCTGCCAAGCATTGGCAGAAAAAGCCTCATCTACTTCGGTCTCAACAAAATGATTCGTGTAGTTGCTGAGGGTTTTCACACCGACACCCAGAACCACCTCAAGTACGTTCTGTTTTGTGTAGCCGGCTTCCAAGAACGCATCGATGCCATCCTGTTGGACATAACCCCGCGCTTCAACCATCGCCTTAGTGAAGGTCTGCAATGCCTCGAGTTTGCCATCTTCGATCGCGGCATCATCCCGCAAAGACCGAATCACGTCAGCTGGCACCTTTTGCATTTGGGCAATACTGGTGTGCGCCGCCATACAATAGTGGCAGGTATTTAGACGGCTAACCGTGAGCAACACCACCTGACGCTCGACGGCATTGAGGCTCGTTTTGTCAAAAATCCCGGATAGGGTCGTATAGCCTTTGAGCAACTCCGGAGACTCGGCCATGTAACCGAGCAAATTTGGAACAAATCCCAGACCCTTCTTGACCCCCTCAATAATCGGCCTGGAGTTTTCCGGTGCCGTTTCAACGTCATGCTTGGTGAATTCAGTCATTTGTGCGATTCCCGATCTGAAACCTGTTGAAGATCAATGGGACAAGATATCATCATCCCCTGATGATCGAGATCACGGCTGAGTGAAACCCATCTATGTCACACCCGACACCTGAAGACCTAGCAGCCGCCCTTCAGGCGGCTGGTGCCCATTTCAATGCCGGACGACACGCCGAGTCCGCCGCCCTTGCGGACCAAATCCTCCAGCATCAGCCGAACAATCCAGACGCTCTGCATATTAGCGGCTTCAGTCGGTTACAGATGGGACGAGCACAGGAAGCATTGCCCCTACTTGAAACTGCCGTGAAAGCGAAGAAAACCGACCCCGCTATTGCTAATAGTTTGGCGCTAACACAGCTTGCGCTTGGAGAAGTTGACGCCGCTGCCGCCGCATTGGAGTCCCTTGCAAGAAGAAACAAACTCGCAGCCGCAGGCTTAAACACATTAGGGGATTGTCGGCTGCGACAAGGAGAACCCATCAAGGCACGCGCTTGTTTCGATAAAGCACTCAAGCTGCAACCAAATTTGGACGCCGCCCGCGTTAATCTTGGCGAGGCTCTAAAGGGGGCAGGTGACCTAAAAGGTGCAATCGCGCACTACACATCCCTTGTTCAAACACACCCGCACCTTCCGTCTGCATGGAGAAATCTCGGCCTTGCGTTGCAAGAGGCTGAACGATTTGCAGAAAGCATTCCACCACTGGAACACTATTTGACACTCAGCCCTACCGACGTACCTAGCCGTCTTTCTCTGGGATCTGGCCATTTTAAAAAAGGAGACTCCACATCAGCGCTTGCGGTGTTCGACCTGGCCCTTGAGCAAGGTCCGAACAATGCTGAAACATGGAACACCCGCGGGTTAGCTTTGCGCACCCTAGACCGCCATGAAGACGCTGAAGCTGCGTTTAGACGCGCACTGACGATTAATCCGACACTCTCCGTTGCTCGGGCCAATCTCGCTCACATGTTGAATGAGGTGCGAGGCACGGATGCCGCATTGGCCGAATTCGATGAGGCAATCGCGCTCGCGCCCGATGATGCCAAGTGTCATATGGATAGAAGCATTCCGCTCCTGCTTGGCGGCCGTATCGCCGAAGGTTGGGAAGGCCAGCGTTGGCGTTTTCAGTTGCCGCCGGATTTTTCTGGGCGACGAGATCACCCATTTCCCGCCTGGGACGGCAGTGACCTGACCGGAAAAACCATTCTGGTGTGGGGCGAACAAGGCATCGGTGATGAGCTTTTGCACGCCAGCATGATTCCAGGCCTTTTAGAGATGGCTGGACATGTAATTATCGAAACGGAACACCGACTGGTCCCGTTGTTTGCCCGGTCATTTCCACAAGCAACTGTCATAGACAGATCGAGCCCATCGGACGAAGCACTCAGCAAACTCGGCATCGAGTGGCAAACCGCCGCCGGCGACTTGTGCGAATTTCTTCGCCCAGATCTAAACGCCTTCCCAAAGCAACCGTCCTATCTCATGTGTGACTCGGATCACCGAGATGAACTCGCTGACCGCTACCGCATAAAAGGCGCGGATACACCTCTCATCGGCATTGCCTGGCATACGGCACGCGCCAAAGATGGTTGGCAAAAATCAATCCCGCTTGAACTGTGGGGACCTATTCTAACAACACCCAATGCAACATTTATCTCCCTCCAATATGGCGAGCATGCCGATGAGATGGCGCACTCCGGTTCAACAACCGGAAACGCAATTATTGCTGACCCAAGCGTCGATTCACTAAAGAATCTAGACACTTTTGCAGCACAGGCCGCGGCGATGGACCTTGTCATATCTAACAGCAATACAGCCGCACATATGGCTGGCGCCTTGGGTGTGCCGGTTTGGACGATGGCACCGCGTGCGGGATACGGAGGCGCACCCTGGTATTGGTTTATGGAAGGGTCCGTTAGCCCTTGGTATGAGTCCATGACCCTGTACCGGCAGACTCACTGGCACAATTGGGAAGAGGTCATCGAGCAAGTTGCGTCGGACCTGCCCGGGTTTCTCGGGTCACGATAGGAAAAGTATATGGCGCTCTTTTTCCGCCAATGTTTTACAGCTGCGCTTGCCTTAGCAGTGACGCTATCGACACCCACTTGGGGCGCAGATCCGACAATCCTCAGAGTCGGCATCGGTGGCTTGCCGACACAAAAAGGCAACGCGTTCTCAAACATTCAATCACCGAGCATATTGGTTACGGGCGGGGTTTTTGATGGCTTAACGCGACTCGCCAAGGATGGAGCCATTGAGCCTTGGCTGGCAACGTCTTGGGAGGCGCTCGACGACCTAACGTGGCGCTTCACGTTGCGAGACGACGTTGTGTTTTCCAACGGCAAACCTTTCGATGCCGCGGCCGTTGCCCACACGGCAAACTATCTATCCGGATCAGGCCCACAGTTGGAAGGCCTGCGGCGGGATTTTCGTTTTCTATCAGGGGCGACGGTTGTCGATTCCCACACCGTAGACATCGTGACCAAGGTCCCGGTCCCGATGTTGCCGCGGTATGCCTCTGTTCTTCTCATCGTCGAACCGGGCGCCTGGCAAAGCATGGGCGTTGAAAAATTTTCGCTCACTCCAGTCGGCACCGGCCCCCTTGTGGTCGAGAGTTGGGAACCCGGCCGGGCTATCACACGAGCGAATAGATTATCCTGGCGGCCGATGCAGATTGATGGTGTTGATTTCATCGTCTTACCCGACCCCTCGTCCCGTGTTCAGGCCGTGCTTTCGGGTGGTTTAGATGCCGCCTATCAAACGGCGCCCGAAGACTTCGACGTACTACAGAAAGCCGGTGGTCATGTCGTTTCAATAAAAGACGGTTCTGTTTTTTCGATCATGCTGCAGTTTGGACAAGATCGAGAAACACCACTCAATGATATTCGTGTGCGCCACGCTTTGAACTATGCCATCGACAAACAAACAATTGCAGACGTGCTGCTTGGGGGACTCACGTCCGTGGCGAGTCAGCCCGCTGTGCGGGAGGCCTATGGCTTCGACCCAACGCTTTCGCCCTACGCATACGATCCCGAGCGCGCGCGCCAGTTGTTATCTGACGCTGGATATCCCGACGGATTCACGATGTCGTTAGAAACATCGGGGGGCGGAACGAACGGACGTTCAGTTGTCCAGCGCGTTGCTGACGACCTGGGTCGCGTTGGCATACAAATGGATATTCAACAGAAGCCCGTGATGAGCTTCCTCTTGGATTTTGTCCGTGGTCGGATCGAGGCGGACTCCTTCACCTTGCAGTGGGGGGCTTACCCCATACTCGATTCAATCCAGATGACGAACATTAACTCCTGCCGTAAATCCCAACCATGGTACTGCGACGACGACATACAGCCGGTCATTGAGGCCGCCTGGACGGAAACAGACCCACAGCAGGCACTGGACCTACGCCGGCAAGTCATGCGCCACTATCACGAAGACGCGCCCGGCATTTTCCTCCATGAAAACATCGGTTTCATCGGCCTCAGCCCACGAACCCAAGGCTTTGACCAGACCTTCGGCTACGTGTCCTATGAATCTGTCCGATTGCATTAGGGTGCCGGTCTCGTAAAGGCGTTGATCCGCCACCCCTTTAGGTCCGTAGATAGTGTGGATAGCCAAAATGCGGTCAACGGCCGGAACGGCCTTTGAGGTCTCTAAATCCACCGCTATGACTGCACGTTCAAGCGTAACAATTATGCTGGGGTCTACCCTGGCGGACAAATAGGGGAAACCACATGTTTATGAACTTCTGGTATGTCGCAGAATTGAGCGAAAACGTTCAAGAGACGCCGGTGAAAGTCCGTATGCTTGGTTTCCATTTTGTCGTATTCCGGGATTCGGCTGGCCAACCCCATTGCCTGTCCAACCTCTGTGTTCACCGCGGCGCCTCCCTCGCCCACGGCAAGGTTAAAGGCGACAACATTGAATGCCCCTATCACGGCTGGCAGTTCAAAGGCGAAGACGGCGTTTGCACGAAAATCCCTTCCCTTGGGCCCGATGCAAAAGTACCTGGCCGCGCCAAAGTGGATAGCTATCCTGTCGAAGAAAAATATGGCCTGATTTTCGCTTTCCTCGGCGATCTCCCGGAAGCCGAGCGCCCGCCCATCATGGACCTACCAGAATATGGGCAAGACGGATGGCGGGTGACGACTCAAGTTTACGAATGGACGGCCAACTATCAACGGGCTGTGGAGAACACCTTGGACCCAGCCCATACGGAATTTGTTCACCCGTCCATGGGATATGGCGGTGACCGCGATGATTACCAAGTGCCCGAGCTCACCCTAACCGAAGAAGATTGGGGCTGCGGCACGATGACGACCTTTGTCTCGCCGGATTTGCCGGACTCCAAGATGAAAGGTCTTAAGGGCGAAGGCCAGATGGAGGCGGGCGCCGGCAACCATGGCCCTTCAGCTGCATGGACAAGACTGCACTTCAGCCCTCACGCTTGGGCACACCAATACGGATTTTCAACGCCGGTGGATGAGAAAAACCTAAAACGCTATTTCCTACAGGCACGCAACTTCAGAGCTGATCCAGAAATGGATGAGACCATTAATGAACGCAACACGGCTGTGATGATGCAGGACAAAGTTGTCATCGAACGTATCGAGCCGTTCTACACACCCCAGTCATCGACGGAAGAAGTGCTGGTCAAATCCGATGCCGTCGTAACCCGCTATCGCGAGTTCATAGCCGATTGGGAAAACCGTGGGTGGCGGATCGATACGGACAAAGTAGACGCTCTGCGCGAGGAAAAAGCATTTGCGATCCCGAGCCCAGCGCGTCGGACGGCCAAGGGATGGGCGATTGAGGCGGCACCAACCGTGCAGCCGAAGGTCGCTGCCAAAGCTGCGGCCGAATAAACCTTAGTAGATACCGACTAGGTAGGAACGCTGACGCCATGTTTATGAATTTTTGGTACGCCGCTGAAGAAAGCGAGAACATCACCAACGAACCGGCCAAAGTTCACATGCTTGGCCAGGACTTTGTCTTGTTCCGGGACACCGGTGGCAAAGTGCACTGCCTGTCTAACCTCTGCGTTCACCGCGGCGCCTCGCTCGCGCACGGCAAGGTCAAAGGCGACAATATTGAGTGTCCCTATCATGGCTGGCAGTTCAAAGGGAAAGACGGTGTATGCACTAAGATTCCCTCTTTAGGGCCCGACGCCAAAATTCCGTCACGGGCGAAGGTCGATAGTTATCCGACGGAAGAACGCTACGGTTTGGTGTTTGCCTTCTTGGGTGATCTCCCAGAATCCGAACGACCACCAATCATAGATATCCCGGAGTGGGATCAGGACGGATGGCGTTTCACATTGATGCGCTATACCTGGGAAGCCAATTATCAACGCGCCCTAGAAAACTCTCTAGACCCCGCACACACAGAGTTCGTGCATCCGGCCATGGGGTATCAGGGTGACCGGGACGATTACAAAGTACCCGACCTTGAGGTCACGGCGAGCGAATGGGGCGTTGGCACGATGACTATCTTCCAAAGCCCCGACCTTCCCCATGAAAAAATGAAGGGCATAAAAGGGGAAGGCCAGATGGAAGCCGGCACCACCATGTGCGGGATTTCTCAAGCCGTCACCAAGCTGCATTTCAGTCCGGTGGCCTGGGCCCATCAATATACCTTCACGACGCCGGTCGACGAACACCACACCGCGCGCTTTTTCCTGCAGGGCCGAAACTTCCGCACTGATCCAGAAATGGATGCGCCGGTGAACGAGCGCAACCTGATCGTCGCTGATCAGGACAAGGTGGTTATTGAACGCCTCGAGCCTTTCCACACGCCAGAGTCATCCACAGAAGAAGTCTTGGTGAAATCCGACCTTGTCATCACCCGCTTTCGCGAACTTTTGGCGGATTGGGAGGCACGCGGGTGGAAAATTGATAGCGACTCTGTGGACCAATTCCGTGAGCACAAAGCCCACTCTGTTCCCAGTCCCGCAAGACGCACCGTTAAAAGTTGGGCGATAAATGCCGTTCCCACCTGCGTCCCAAAGCAGACAACGAGAGTTGCCGCCGAGTAAAAAAAGAGTGCCGTCGCCCGATACCGTAAAACCTGGAGCATGCCGCCTCGGATTTTTATTGAATGAAGGACACAGTCTCACTACCCGCGGAAGTATGATCGCGATACGATGCGGCCATGTCGAAAAACCTCGAGACACTAGACCATGCGAATAATGCTACTTTGCAGCGGCTGCGTGAATCCTACGAGCCAGGGCTTGAACAAACCCATCCCTTCCACGGGTATTTTGAAGTCTCCCTATTCGACTGTCCGACTTTCTTGATGTTCACGAATAACGATTGTCCGCGGGCGTGGGACATTCTATACCGCAAATCCTTCGAACCACATTCAATGAAAATCTGGTGCCAGCTCGCAAAGGACGCAACAGGCATTCTAGATATTGGGGCCCATGTTGGAGTCTACAGCCTCAGCGCTGCGGCGTTGCGGTCGGACATTACGATCCATGCCTTTGAGCCCAATCCTTACGCCTACAGCCGCCTCCGACTCCACACAGCCGTCAACGGGTTTGAAAATATCTCTGAAAACACCTTTGGGGTGAGCGACAACAATAAGATCAGCGATTTTAGTTGGGTCAAGAAAAGCGGGCAGCCGATTTCGTCGGGGGGCCAAATCGGAAAGATTGGCCAGGTCGATGATCAGCGGATTGAACGCGCGATCGTACCGTTACATATGCTGGATGGAACCGGCTTAGCGGCTGGCCTTGGCGCCAAACCGCTTGTTAAGATCGACGTTGAGGGAAGTGAAGCGAATACCTTTCGAGGCATGCGCGAGATCATTGAGCTGAAACCGGATATTATACTGGAGTCCTTTGATCAGGATGCTTGCGACACCATCAACGACATTCTGAGTCCGCTCGGGTACAGCTTCTATCTAGTGCGAGAAAAACAAGGCGCTCTTGAACAGCGAGACAGGCTAATGCCCTGCAGAACTGACGAAGAAGACTTCAATCAATTCATCACAACACGCGCCCACAATGAGCTTAAAGACCTTGCGCTGACCTAATAAAACGCGCCGTACGTGGTCATCTTATCCTTGTCGGGATACAGCACGCCAAGCCCTGCCGGCCCACCTTTGGTCATAGCGACCATCCGGGGTGCGTACCACACTGCCCCTTCTCGGGTGATTGCGACCTTGGGAAAATCCGTGCGCTGGGGGCTTGGGTAGAACGTGAACTCTTCTGTGTTTTGATCAAACTTGATCAACACGCCTTCCTGGGCGCCATCGCTAATCCACACGTTGTCGAAGGGATCAGGCCACACGTCATAAGGTTCTGATATGCCGGTTGGAATCGGTATTTCACGCACTTCTCCCGTGCTTGGGTCTAGCCGCGCCAAAATGCCGCGTGAGAACAAGCCGAACCAAACGATGCCTTTGCTATCCAGTCCAAGTCGCCGCACCGTGCAGGGTTCGCTCTGGGCCTTGTACTGGGTAAAGGTCTCCGTTTCAGGATCAAACATAGCCACACCACAATCGTGGAACTTGGCGTACCAGATTTTGTCGTCGGGGCTCATGAGGATGCCATAAGGACGATCGCGTCCAACCGGAGATTCCCACAGTTTGATGGTGTCGGTCGCCCGGTCCCACTTGCCGATGCTGTTGCCCTGCAACATGGAGAACCAGACGTTTTCTTTTGAATCCAATACCGGTGTATGGCCGTGCATGCCATTCTTGTTGGTCTCGTATTCACGGATTTCACCAGTGGACGGCGTCAGGCGCGCGAGATGGACGTCGCGGCCGGCCCACCACACATCACCTTGGCTATCAATCACGACACCGTGGGGCGACCCTTTCGGTTTCGGGTTGTCATAATCAACGTATTCGCCGGTCCACGGGTCAAGCATTGTCATGCCACTGGGCACACCACGCTCCGTCACCCATACACGGCCGGCTTTGTCGAAGTGAGGTTCTTGAGTCCAACGGCCCGGGCGTTTTTCGGTATTCGCAAATTGATATTCGACGTACATCGCCTTGCCGAGGGCAGCTTCATCGAGCGGCGCTTCACCGGGCGACATCACCGCCCGCGCCGGTTTGTCTTCACCAAAATTCTCGGTCAGATAATCGAGCACCAACTCTCGCTTGCCATCGGCCAACGCTTCAGGCGGCATCATTGAGGCTGCCCCGTCAACGCCAAAGGCCGACGATGCCGTCATGTAATCAATATGCGCTTCCCAAGCCTCACGGAATGTGGGCTGGCGGGGGATGAAATTAACGCCGTGACACACAATGCACCATTCCTCGAGAATGTCCCGACCAGGACCTGGCGGAAAAACCTCCTCATAGGAGGCGATGACCAGGGGCTCTTCGTGGAGAGTCTCGAGCGTGCGCGACCCGGTGTACTTCACACCCTGCCTGGCTGACCGAAGAGAGAAGTTTGCTTGTTTCGTTTCATCCGCATTGATTGTGAGGAATCGGGACTCTGACGTAAAACCGTCCTTACGAACGGTAATTTCATAGCGGCCCGGCATAAGGTTCGGCGCGCGGTATGTGCCGTTCTGGGTATACACCATGAATAGGATCGGTTTGCTTTGATGCTGGGCATAGACTTTTGCCGCAACGAATGGCTGGTCTGCGGAAACCGCACCACTGAGCGTTCCTGTCTCAGCAATGCCGTCGGCCCATGCCGCTGCTGTGCTGCCCATGGTCATCAGTAAGGCAGTAAATAGACCCGTCAAAACGCGTGTCATGGCATCCTCCCAGATTTGGCTGTCTTTGTGGGAAAACCTTAATCCGGTTTTGGCACCAATCACGATCCAATTCGCCCCACGGTCACCATGCGTTCTTGTCAAAACAACGCTTCAGGCCCCCAGATAAATGCACTCAACCCCTTGATAGGCTTTGTTGTTCTCGGGCCTCATGGTACTCAATAAATATGTGATTCCGACAAGGACCTAGACTATGACCCTAAGATTGAGCCTCTATTTCTTGGCACTGTTTGCCTGCTTATCAAACCCTGTGCTGGCGCAAGGCACCGAGACTGGAGATAAAAAGGAGGAGGCCAAAAAGGCTGCCGAAGAACCGAAGGTCTTCGTCAAATCCTTCACCGGGCGATTTAATGACGAACGCGTCGCCTATACGGTGACCGCTGGCGAAACCTTTCTCAAAAATGACAAAGGCGAGGATACCGCCAGCATCTTCACCGTCGCCTACACCAAGGACGACACAAGCAACGCAGCATCCCGACCAATCACTTTCGTGTTCAACGGCGGGCCAGGGTCAGCGTCACTGTGGCTCCACATGGGTGTATTCGGACCCAAACGGGTCGTCGTGCCAAGTGATGGGCGTGATGCAGGCGCCGCCCCGTATCTCATTGAAGACAATCCTCTCAGCATCCTTGACGTGACTGACTTGGTTTTCATCGATCCGGTTGGTACCGGGTATTCCCGAACGCTTGGAGAAGCCGAAGGAAAAGACTTCTGGGGACTACGAGAAGACGCGAAGTCCATCGCTGAATTCATGCGCCTGTACCTGACTAAAAATGGCCGTTGGAATTCTCCAAAATACGTCGCCGGGGAAAGCTATGGCACGACGCGGGCAGCTCAGTTGGTCAACGAATTACAGCGGACTTTCACCGGCGTCGCCCTAAACGGCGTGATCATGATTTCGGCGGTCTTAGATTTCCATGCTGCTGAATTTGCGATGGGCAACTCGCTGCCCTATGTCAGCGTCCTCCCAACCTATGCTGCGACGGCGTGGTACCACGACGCAGTACCCGACAAGCCTGAAAGCCTAGAGGGTTTTGTCAACGAAGCGCGCCAATTTGCCCTCAATGAGTATTCGGTTGCTCTTCTCAAAGGATCAAGACTCTCTGCTGAAGAACGAGAAACAATTGTCCGCCAGCTGGCTCGGTTCACCGGACTAAGTGAAACTTACGTGCGGCAGACCAATCTGAAAGTTGGCGACTTCCGGTTCATGAAACAATTGCTCCGCGATCGCGGCCTAACCGTCGGCCGGTTCGACAGCCGATATACCGGGGAGGACTTTGATGATGCAGGTGAACATTTCGACAATGATGCGTCGGCGTATGGCGTTGATGCAGCGTTCGTTGCCTCGGTCAACGATTACCTAACCCGCGTGCTCGAAGTCGATTTCACCAAACGCTACAAAGTTCTCGATAGAGAACCTGGACGCAATTGGAATTGGTCTGACCGCGATGGTGGCTGGCCGTCTTATGTGAACGTAGCACCGCACGTCGGTCGCGGCATGAGAGAGAATAAGGATCTCAGAGCTTTCTTCGCAAATGGCTACTATGATTTAGCGACGCCGTTCTTCGCGACCGAGAACGCGGTAGCCGCTAATGGTATCGATCCTGACCGTGTGGTCATGGAGTATTATGAGGCCGGTCATATGATGTACACACACGTGCCCTCTCTTGAAAAACTTGCAAGTGATGTGCGCACATTCATCATTGATGGCAAAAAATAACTGCACACACGGGGGTATCATGACTGAGCAAATTACCAGGCGCGACAGCTTGGCTGGCTTTAGCCTTATGGGTCTTGCCGGCTTGGCATCGGGACTACCAAGCTCTGCGCAAGCTGCCGATTTGCCCGACATCACCACCCCAGCCGGCAACCTGCGCAACTTACTCCGGATGTCGGCCAGTCTCGATCCAGAAGATTGCCCCTGGTACTACAACGGCACGATTTTCGGCATTGTCGGAGAAGAAGCACCAAGACCGCTCTACACGTTCCGGGGGATGGAGATTTACCAGACCAAAAAACTTGAAGACGGAAAATATTTTTTCACAGGCGGCACGGTCTCATTCATTACCGACATTGAAACCAACGATTGGCTGTACAAGTTTCAGAACCCCTACACGGGGAAAACAAATGACGTTCCAGCAGCTGTTCAAGGCCACAACCCAGAGCGGGGCTTTAATTACACGGTAGACGGTGTCGAACCAAATTGGGTCGCTGATAAAATTCCTGATAAACCGCTGAAACTTTGGTGGACAGCTGCGGGCGACTACGTCTGGCTCCACAATGAAACTGTGTATCCGCCTGGCATGCCACCACCAAGAAAACAGCGTCAAACCAACTTCGCGCGGCGCGACCACTTTGTTGATCCGTCCGTACGTAAGATCCCGTCCATGTTTTCGTCTACGTTCTTTTCGCCGTGGCCGCGCTGGATGGAAATGGGTGACCGTCCAGGCCATACCATTTGGCACGCCTCTGGCGCCAAATTGAATTCGGTCGAGGATTTGCCGCCTGACTTCTACACCCGAATCAAAGCTGAATATCCAAATCGCATGACTGCCATTCCCGACGCTTAAAAACTATCGAAGGAAACCACCGCCATGCTTTTCACATCGCTGGTTGATCACCTAACTGGTCGGCGCCAGTTTTTGCAGTCTGCCGCCGGATTCGGTGCCGCTGGCTTGGGCGCCATGGCTATGCCGCAGCTAAGTGGAGAAGCTGAAGCTGCCGGGCACGCCGTCAATTTTGAAGACCCGGCGGAGAATCTAAAAGCCTATATCAAACTGACCGGTAACCTGGACCCCACCGTTGAGACGTGTGGCTGGTTCGGCGGCACTCTATACGGCAACGTTGGTGTCGAGAAGATGGTGCCGCTGGTTGGTGTCGAGGGCTTGGGAGTCAATCGTATCGAACCCCAGGGCAACAACGTCTATCGCGTTTTTAACCGGGAATTCGCAGTCTACAAAGATTTGAAGTCAGGGGAGTATTTGGAGGACTGGGTTAATCCGTACACGGAAGAACGGGTCAAGGTTTGGCCGATCCAGAATCTCAAGGTGATGGGTGAAGTCGCACCGATCCGCAAACAGGATTTCGATGGCACTATTGTCGAGTTCCCCTTTAAACCGCCGTGGACCATACAAGGCGATAAAGCGTTCAGCCTGCTCGAACTACACGCCGCCTTCCCTAATCCCATGACGCCGGACGAGTGGCCGCGGGAGAGCGCCGGCCTCACCAATAAAACATCCGAAATGTTTAGCCGTATGACAACCTTGTCAGAACTGGCCGACCCCGACAGCTTGAGTGCAGATTACGTTGGCACCTGGGTACGGATCGGGCCGTGGTTGCCGTGGATGCTCATGGGACAGCGGGAAGGGCACATCGTTTACCGCTCCTTTATGAACAAGACGGGGCCGGTAGAGAATCTTCCGGCACAACTGAGAGCCTACATCGAAAAGAATTACCCCGAGTTTCTCGAAGCCCCTGCGGCCAGTGAATGGGGCAAACCCAATGACTCAAGTTTCTCTGTCTATATGGAAAACAACAAACCACAACCGGTGCAGATGTAACGGGTTCATGCAGGACAAAGGCGTGCCCACTTGCAGCGATTAATCTTGAGATTCTGTAGAGCGGCCAAGGCCCGAAGCGCGCCGTTTTAGAATTGGTACCTCTTACCGTTGTAGCGGATGATCGTGCCCGCATCTTCGGCGGCCAGGTGTTCAATCACATCAATCATGCCTCTAATTGAAACCTCGGGCGTAATAAAGTTTGGCCCTGGATCAATCACTTTTTCGACTGCCACTTCCCCTGGCGTGAGAAGCGCGACGGTTATGCCGTCCTTTTTTGCATCTTGAGCGAGGTTATACACGGCCGCGTTCATCGCTGCTTTGCTGACCTTGTACCAATAGGCACCTGAGAAGCCTCCATACCCAAAGCTGTGGACACCCAATAACGCCGTGATCGCGATGACCTTTTTTTGATCACCGAGCCTTACGTTCTCATAGAACGCCTCCGTTACCCGCAAGGGGCCAATCGCGTTGACGCTCATGAACGTATCGACAGTCGTATAGTCCAACGTTCCCAGACTTTGTCCCGGCCCCTGAAAATCTCCCGACACACCCGCGTTGTTGATGAGAACATCGATCGGCTGGCCGCGGTATTTCTCAACCAGGGTCGCTAGGTGCTCTCCACTGGTGACGTCCAGAAGCTCAACCGTGATATTTGAGTCTGACCTGGCCAAGGACTGGAGAGCCTTGGCCTGATTCGGTCGCCGTGTTGTCGCAATCACATTCCATCCTTTGGCCGCGTATTGTCGGACAAACTCAAGACCGATCCCACGATTTGACCCAGTTACCAGAACGGTCGGCTGTTGCGCCAAGGCCGACATGCCTCGACTCTCCGGCGCCAAACAAAAGAGAACGAACAAAGCTGTGAAGAAACCGCGATAAATCATATGCTTAACCTTCAATTGAAGTTGGAGTCCCGTAGCAGCCAAGCAACAACCGTAGCTGACTGATTGTACTATATCTAACGGTGTCGGTGACCAAACGGTGGTGGTGAGAAGAAACTACGCATTACCGAAAGCCCTTCATATCATTACTTAGAGTCATCGATCCCATTTCCGTCCTCAACTCTGCAGCCCAAGAGGTATGATTTTGACTCATAGTGATTTTAGGACGACCTCACTACTTTCAGCAATTCGCTTTTGCAGCGTTGTGGTATTGGCCATGACCAGTGTGTCGACCTTCAATACAGCACGCGCGGAAACCGTCCTCATCACCGGATCTAACAGAGGCATCGGATTAGAGTTTGCAAAACAGTATGCGGGGAGAGGTTGGATAGTCATTGCCACTCACCGCCGCAATACACCGCCGGAGACATTAACAGCGCTCGCCGAGACTTATCCGGACCAGGTGCGGGTCGAACAAATGGATGTTTCTGACCAGGAACAGATATTGGCTCTCGCCGAGCAGCTCAAGGGCATGCCAATTGACGTCATCCTCAACAATGCAGCGTTAACGAGCAGTTTTGAAGACACGACAAAACACACGTTTGGTACGTTGGACCATAGTCAATTTTCGCGCTGGATGGCTGTGAACGCTCATGGGCCTCTGATGGTCAGCGAGGCCTTTATTGAGAACGTCAAGGCGAGCAAGCAAAAGAAAATTGTTTCGATCACGTCGCTACTCAGTTCGTTCGGAAGGAATTTAGGGCGCCCCGGAAAATTCTATTGGGACAAGGCAAGCAAAGTCGCCCTCAACGCGGTCATGTTTAATTTGGCTCATGACCTTCGGAACGATGGCGTTATCGTTGCCCTTGTCTCACCCGGGATAGTGAGAGTTGAAAAAACTATGCATCTTCCTCGAATGCCCCGCCAAATAGATATGTCGGTAAGCGTAGATGGCTTACTCGCTGTGATCGGTCAACTGACGATCGAGCAGACGGGCTCGTTCACGCGTTACAACGGCGAGCCAGTTCCATTCTAGAGCTCGCTTACTTTCAGTCATTACATTGGAAAATTATATGAGTGCGCCTATTCGGATAATTCTCAGAGCCTTAGCGGTAATAGCGATCATGGTCGCTCCCACGGCTCACGCACAACAATCCGTTGAGACGCAAGTGACCAAGAGAATTCTTGTCGCCGGTGCGACAGGACAAAGCGGCAAGCTTATCGTCACCGCGCTTCTTGAAAAGGGATTCACCGTCCGCGCCATGTCCCGCAGCGCCGAACGAGCTGCAAGTTTAGGTGATGGTGTTGAGCCAGCCGAAGCTGATGTAACCGATCCATCTTCTTTATCCAGCGCTATGATTGGAGTGGACGCGGTTCTATCGGCCATTGGTGGTCGGCGCCCCATCGGATCTAACGGTTTTGAAGCTGTTGATTGGGAAGGAAACCGTGCTTTGATTGATGCTGCAAAGGCCGCCGGTGTTAGGCGATTTATTTTGATGTCCGGAGGATCGGCAGGCCGAGATGGGTTTCTGTACACCCTGCCCATCGCGCCCTATCCGTGGAAGGCAAAGGCAGAATCCCACTTAAGAGAAAGCGGGCTGGACTACACCATTGTCGCACCAGGAGGATTGCGAGACGAGCCGGCCGGCCGATATGGCGTCCGACTGACCACGCGGCCCAATTACTTAGTCGGGCAAATCAATCGCGCGGACGTCGCCGAGGTGATGGTGGCAAGCCTTATGGACGGCAGCACGATCGGCAAGACGTTCACCCTGATTAACGACGATACTCTTGTACCCGACGCTTGGCGTACCGAACTAGCCACGTTCCCCGCAGATTAGCCCGGTATTCCGCGTAGACTTGGATGTCGTAACGCAGCCGTGAAGTCCCCATACCGTCCTTATTAACGCTTTCTTTGCCTTGAAACGGCATTTTCGGCGACAGTGGAGGGTGTGCACCCAACGCTGGATCAAACGCGTCCAGCTTTAGGAACACTAAAAGCAATTCGGAGCAGAGTGGTGAGCCAATTCGGCCGCGACCCAAAAGGCTATTACAACATGCTCGGCGTATCCGACGACGCCGACGCGAACGCGATCAAGAGTGCCTACAGAACAAAAGCAAAGCGCTTGCACCCTGACATCAATCCGTCTCCGATCGCAGCCAAGCAATTCCAACGCCTGACCGAAGCGTACGAAGTTCTATCTGATGCCGACAAACGCGCGAAGTACGGCCATGGGAAACCAGCGGCACGGCCCAAAGCACAGCCTAAAACGGATAAGAAACCCACCGCCGACGCCAAGCCTGCCCACAAGACTCAACACAGCACCGGAAACAAACCGCCACCTCGCGAGTCGACAAAACAAACCGCACAGCCGAAATCGAAAGCGCAAAATACGACCAAGTCAGAAACCGGGCTTAAGCCTGACGTGTGTCAGTGCGGCAAAGTAACGGCGCAACCGCGCTATGTTGTTTTCGATATGGTTGCGGGAATGGGTCGGTCTGTAAAACACAAAGAAGTTGCTGGAATATTCTGCCGAACATGTGCGGACCGAGCCGCTCTAAAGGCAAGCTTTATCACGTGGCTTACTGGTTGGTGGGCGTTCCCCAGCGGTCCGAAAGAAACGGTAAAGGCGCTTTGGAACAATATTCGTGGTGGGCGCAAACCAGCTGATCGCAATACGCGTCTATTGGTGCGCCAGGCCAAAGCATTTCAAGACCGCGGCGACCTCACGCTCGCCCGTGGCACGGCGGAGCAAGCGCTGGTCTATGCCCGTACGCCAGAGCTGCGCCGCGCAGTCGATACGCTTTTGCTCTCTTTATCTGCCCACAGCCCCAAGCATTTGCGAACACGTTGGGATAAACCGGGGTGGGCCCCAGTGGCTCAACTCGCACCCGTGATTGCACTTGTGGTCTGGGCAAGCCTGTCGGTGACAATGAGCACACCGGTTACGTTAACCGAGTGGGTTATGAGCGTGGTCAAAAGAGAGAGCCCGGCCCAGCCAGGCACGATCATGCAAGTGAGGACCGATGCCCTCAACGTCCGCACAGGCCCGAGCCAAGACTATCAAGTTCTCATGATCCTGGTGAAAGATGTCGAAGTGACGGTGGTCGAAGTCAGTCCTGGTGGAACTTGGGTGCGGGTCGAGGCGCCAGATGGCACCGAAGGGTTCGTGCCCCTCAGTGCGGTTGAAACAATGGCGCACCCTGAGTAGGGCGCGCCACAATACCTATTGAGTGGTTCGAGATACGGGCCCCGCTAGGGCATCACGCACCTACAAGACGTGCGCGTTCTGTTTGCGGCGATGCAGCTCAAGACCCATTTCATCAAGTTCGATCTGCTCAAGACGCGCGTCTTCTAACGCCTCGGCCTCTTCTCGTTGATCTTGAGTAATCTCAAACGTTTTTAGCCCACGATACGCCGCCGACAATTCGTCTCGCGCTTCCTCGATCTTTGCCCTGACATGGTCTAGGGCGTCCATAAACTGAGAACGGCGCACTTCCCAGCGCTCTAAATACGCACTGAAAGTCGAGCCTTCCCATATGCCAGCCTGTTCCATAAACGCGGTTTCTGCGGCCTTCTCATTGGACAGAGAGTCGAGCCCCGTGAGCACAGCTTCTTCCTGGCGCAATAGAACAGCCATCGCGCGCTGGCGTTCTTCAACCTCGAACTTACGAAGACGGATAAGAGTTGCTAAATCGCTGCCGGCCATGTGTCGTTACCCTACTCAGCAACTTGTGGCGTTTCGGGTGCCTGTGGGAGGAGATTGGCTGGATCTACTCCGACAACCTGTGGCGCTTGTTCTTGTTCGGGAACAACTTCGACGTCTTCTGGAGGTGCTAATGCTTCCGCTAACAACTGGTAGCAAGTATCCAGTCCGAGTGATCTTCTTTGGTCTGACGCATGAAATCTTCGATGCGCGGATAATAGTACATGGCCTCGTCGACGTCTGGATTCGAACCTCGCCGGTAAGCGCCCAGGCGAATCAGCTCCGCCATGTCTTCATAAGCTGAGATGTACTTCCGAGCGCGCTCAAGCAGGGCGTTCTGATCATCGGTGTTACAGCCTGGCATCGTTCTCGAAATTGACCTGAGGACATCGATCGCCGGATATCGACCCCGCTCCGCAATGGCCCGATTGAGAACGATGTGGCCATCGAGAATGCCGCGAACCGCATCAGAGATCGGTTCGTTATGATCATCCCCTTCAACCAACACAGTGAAAAGGCCGGTAATGTTGCCGGTGCGTTTGCGGCCCGGGCCTGCCCGTTCCAACAGTTTGGGTAACTCTGCAAACACCGTCGGGGTGTAGCCTTTCGCTGCCGGTGGCTCACCGGCCGAAAGACTTATTTCGCGCTGCGCCATGGCAAAGCGAGTGACGGAATCCATCAAGCACAAGACGTTCTTACCTTGATCGCGGAAGTATTCAGCGACCGCGAGGGTGACGTAAGCCGCCTGCCGCCGCATCAATGGTGGTTCATCGGAGGTGGCGACGATAACGACCGAGCGGGCCAAGCCATCTAGACCGAGATCGTCCTCGATAAATTCGCGCGCCTCACGACCACGTTCACCAACCAGGCCGACGACTGTCACGTCTGCGTTGGTATAGCGCGCCATCATAGAAAGTACGGTCGACTTGCCGACACCGGAGCCTGCGAAGATGCCCATGCGCTGACCATGGCAGCAGGTCGTGAAGGTATTGAGTGACCGTATGCCGAGATCGACCTTAGATCCGATCCGCTTACGTGTATGCGCAGGCGGCGGTGAACTCTTGATCGCGTAGGCTTCCTCGCCAGACGGCAGAGCGCCTTTTTCATCGACCGGACGCCCCATCGCATTGATGACACGGCCCAGCCATGCATCATCTGGATAAATCGCCGGTTGGCTTTCACCGATTTCGGCGCGACATCCGTGGCCAACGCCTTCAAGTGCGCCAAACGGCATCAACAGCGCGCGGCCGTCTCGGAAGCCAACGACTTCACAAACGACCTTGCGGTCATCGCGGGCAATAATATTGCAGCGATCACCCACGGAGAGATTGCCCTGCACGCCAGACACCTCAATGAGCAACCCTTGAACCGCCGATACGCGCCCGAACACCCGATGGACGGGTAATCGATCTAGCTCGTTGATTAACGTTGAAATATTGACCGCCACCGCACCCTTTGTCCCATCACTTGGTTTGGCATTGCACCCTAGCGTGATTCCCGGTCACGCGCCTCACGGAGCCAAACCCATACTTACGGTCGTGAAAGCTATACTAGTGACCAGCCGTTAACGCCGAGTAAAGGCGCTAAAGGCCGCTATAGCTTGAATTTCCTAGGATTATTGCGACTCGGCGGGATGCCTGGCCTCAACTGGCGCGACATGGTATATTAATAGGTATTAAGACTGGGACGCGAGCGGAAGGGACTGACTACCATGCGTATTCTATTGGTTGAAGACGATCCATCAACGGCGCAAACCATCGAAGCCATGTTGAAGAAGGAAGACTGGGTGGTCGACACCACCGACATGGGCGAAGACGGCGTCGAGATCGGCAAATTGTATGAGTATGACCTAGTCATCCTCGACCTCATGTTACCGGACATGGACGGCCTTGAAGTGCTACGCCAGCTCCGCAACGCCAAAGTGAATACGCCGGTCCTCATTCTTTCCGGCCTGACCGAACCAACGAAAAAAGTTCAAGGCTTCGGTATTGGCGCAGACGATTACCTAACCAAACCCTTTAACCGCGATGAGTTGATGGCCCGCATCCAAGCTATTGTGCGCCGCTCCAAAGGACACTCCCAGCCCAAGGTCGAAGTCGGTAAACTCTCTGTGCACTTAGAAGACCGCACAGCCGAAGTGGAAGGCGGACCGCTTCACTTAACTGGCAAAGAATACGGCATCCTCGAACTGCTGGCTTTGCGCAAGGGCACGACGTTGACCAAAGAGCAATTCCTCAACCACCTCTACGGCGGTATGGATGAGCCCGAGCTCAAGATTATTGACGTTTTCATTTGCAAGTTGCGTAAGAAAATCGCCAATGCGACGGGCGGTGAACACTACATCGAAACGGTATGGGGTCGAGGCTATGTATTGCGCGAAAGCATAGCGGCAGAAGATTTACCACCTGCGAAAGCGGCGGCCGGATAACCGTCCAAAACGCAATCTCGTTATCGCAGCTTCACGTGACCGACTCTTGATATCTATGAACGCATGGAATCGCGTCATTTCCTGCTGCAGTGACGTAGCTGGAATGGTATAGGTCCGGTCATGACTTCCGGACATCATGAAACAATCAATACAGCGGATGACGCGCCTCAAGCCTCCAATCGGTCGGTTGGGGTCGTTTTAGCAGTGGCCTTCGCTGTATTCGGCCTCTGGCCCTTGCTTGGTGATGAACCAGCGCGCTCATGGGCGACGGCAACGGCAGCCGGCCTGGCCATTCTGGCGTTGGCGCTCCCCCGGGCCCTGACCCCTGTGGCTTGGGCCTGGCTGGGCCTAGGCAAAGTTCTGCACATAATCGTCGGCCCCGTCGTCCTCGGCCTCCTCTACGTAATTGCTGTTATACCCACCGGGCTTTACGTGCGAGTAACTGGAAAAGACCCCTTGCGTCTTAAACACGATCCAACCGCGAAGAGTTATTGGATTGATCGCGACCCCCCAGGGCCCGACCCTAAATCACTCCCGCAACAGTTCTGAGTTTAGTTCATGTCTTTCATCGCTGAATTTTGGCTATTCCTCAAAGTCCGCAAGAAGTTCTGGCTGCTGCCCATGATCATCATGCTGGCCTTGTTCGGTGGATTGATCGTTCTCGCACAGGGCAGCGCCGTTGCGCCCTTTATCTACACCATCTTTTAGTGTGATCGACGAGCAACCCTAGTGCGCATTCTCGGCCTTTCCGCGTTATACCATGACAGCGCTGCGGCGCTGATCATTGACGGCCGCATCGTCGCCGCCGCACAAGAAGAGCGGTTTACGCGCAAAAAACACGACGCATCATTGCCGACTCACTCCATTCAATTTTGCCTCGATCACGCAAAACTCTCACCCGCCGATATTGATGTCGTCGCATTTTACGAAAAACCATTCCTGAAATTTGAACGATTGTTGGAAACGTATGCGGCATTTGCACCACGCGGGTTCTCCTCGTTCCGCCGCGCTATTCCAGTATGGGTGAAAGAGAAACTGTTTCAGAAAGACAATCTTATAAAATACCTAAAGACCTTCGACCCCAACGTGGACTGGGCGTCGAAGTTGATATTCTCAGAGCATCACCTCAGTCACGCCGCCTCAGCGTTCTTCCCATCGCCATTTGACGAAGCTGCGATACTAACCATGGATGGCGTCGGCGAATGGGCGACGACCTCCCTCGCCCATGGCGCCGGCAATAGCCTTACGATGCAAAAGGAAATTCACTTTCCTCACTCACTCGGCCTCTTGTACTCCGCTTTTACCTACTACACCGGATTTCGCGTCAATTCCGGCGAATACAAGGTTATGGGCCTTGCGCCCTATGGGCGACCGCATCACGCCCAGACAATTTTGGACAACTTAATCGACATTAAAGATGACGGTACATTCCGCCTCGACCTAAGTTACTTCGACTATGCCACCGGTCTAACCATGACTAACCACCGTTTCGACGCGTTATTTGGCGGGCCGCCACGTGATCCGGAGACGGCTATCGGACAACGGGAGATGGACCTCGCCGCCTCGATTCAATCGGTAACGGAAGAGGTCGTGCTACGGCTCGCCCGAGGAATAAAAAAAGAAACGGGCGCCAACAACCTATGCCTGGCAGGTGGCGTTGCTCTCAATTGCGTCGCCAACGGCAAGATTCAGGCAGAAGGTATTTTTGAGCGGCTATGGATTCAGCCCGCTGCTGGTGACGCGGGTGGCGCATTGGGTGCCGCGTTGGTTGCGCATCACCTCCATCATGAAGGTGAGCGGACGCCTGCCACGCATGGTGACAGCATGGCTGGAACTTATCTCGGGCCCGCGTTCGACCAAGATGACATTGAACAAAGATTGGCGACAGCAGGCGCTGTTTTTGAGCGTCTCGAAGAGTCCGCATTGATCGAGCGCACTGCCGCTGCGTTGGCCGATAAAAAAGGAGTGGGCTGGTTTCAGGGTCGAATGGAGTTTGGCCCTCGCGCGCTCGGTGCTCGATCCATTCTTGGCAACCCAACAGACCCCGAATCACAGCGCACACTTAATCTGAAAGTGAAATTTCGCGAAAGCTTTAGACCCTTTGCTCCCGCCGTGCTGAGTGAAGATGTCGGCGATTGGTTTGAGCTTAAAGACGACAGCCCGTACATGCTGATCGTCGCCCCCGTTGAGAACGAGCACTGCCTGCCGCTATCTCGCCAAGACCTAGAACGACGCGGGACCGATCGTGTTAATGCCCAGCGCTCAACTATTCCTGCTGTCACGCATGTCGACTACTCAGCCCGCGTCCAGACGGTTCACAAAGAAACCAACCCCCGCTTCCACGCGCTGATATCCGCGTTCAAGGAGAAGACAGGCGTTCCGATCGTTGTGAACACAAGTTTCAACGTTCGAGGAGAGCCGATCGTTTGCAGCCCGGAAGACGCGTTCCGTTGCTTTATGGCGACCGGCCTGGATCTATTGGTTATTGGGGATTGCATCCTTGAAAAAGCGAATCAGGATATTGAACTCAAGGACGATTACGCCGATTCCTTCGCATTAGACTGAGACGACCCATGCCAAGCCCCAACAGCTAAGGATTGAGATACCGGACGATCAGGGCGATCAACGCCAAACACGCCGATCTCAGGCACCACCGCCCTAAAGTTATTCGAAATCCCGACCGTTGTTTCATCGAGACCTAAATAGAGCGCGCCGTCATCGGTCAATAATCTTGAAATACGGCCAAGCACTTGAATCTTAGTTTCCTGATCGAAAAACGTCAGCACGTTCCGGCACAGGACTACGTCGAAAGCACCGAGAGGATAAAGTTCCTCCGTTAAATTCCATCGCTTGAATTCCAGTCCGGCCTTCAAGACATCTTTGATACGCCACTGTGAATCGCCAACTTTTTCGAAACTGGATATCAGCATCCGAACCGGCAGACCGCTCTGGGCTTCAAACTGAGAATAGACACCTTTCTGTGCACGCGTGATTGCGCCATCTGCGATATCGATGCCCACGATTTGTGGGTCCCAGGCGGCCAATGCATCACCCGCTTCGCGGAGCAAAAGGGCTAACGAGTAGGCCTCTTGTCCCGTCGAGACACCGCAGCAGAGGATGCGAAACGATTCTTTATCTTTCCGCGCTTTCAAGATGTTTGGCAGGGTAACAGTACGAAAATGCTCGAATGGCTTCCAATCCCTAAAAAACGTCGTTTCCCCCGACATCATCGCTTCAACAACTTCGCGCGCCAAAGATTCTTCACCGTCGCGCAGATAGCCAATGAGGTCGCCTAACCCCTTCAAACGCCGCCGCCTAAGTACGGGCATAAGACGATTCTCGATCAGATAGGATTTGTCACGAGTCAGGACCAGGCCCGAACGCTCTTTCAGCAGATCCGCGACGAATTCGAAGTCATCAGGAGTCATGACCTTGACTCCCATAGGTCATATTCAGTGACCCGTCGCATCAGTCGAGCAATCCAATAATGTCGAGTTTTGCACGTACAATTTAGCCATCAAACGGCTTCATAATGTATTCGTCGGCGCCGGCATCAAGCGCTTGCTGTATGTGCTGGACGTCGTTCTCGATTGCACAAAGCACAACCTTTGGATGGTCGCCTCCGGGCAGTTTGCGAAGCGCGCGCACAAAGTCAGGTCCCGATAGATTTGGCATCTCCCAATCGAGCAACACCATTTCAGGCATACTCACCTTTACCGAATCGATCGCTTTTGCACCGTCAATGGCTTCCTCAGCTTTAAAGCCGAGGTCTTCCATAATACGGCGCGCGACGCGACGGATGATCCGCGAGTCATCAACAATTAGACAGCGTTTCATTTATGCGTCGGGTACGGTCGGCAAGGCTGCGTTGAGCAAAGCTTCCCATCCCCCCCTGTTTGTAAAATCAATGTTTTCTATCAATACCTTAGAGGGTTAGAGAGCTCCGATAAAGCAGTAGAAAACACTCCTTATCGCCTCGATACGATATGGCTGAATCACTGTTAAAGCCCCACTTTTGGGGCGAACAGTCATGGCGGCTAGGACCAGGTTGAAGTGATCACTGCCCCTTCAGCGTCGCCCGCCAGGGCAATCTGCCCGCCAGAATTTACGACCAAGAGGTGAGTTAGATGAGCCTGGACTGTTTGAGCGGTCACCTTGACTTGCGCAGGGTTCGCTACGGCGGCGGCTGTCTCCTCTCTGATTTTCGATGCGCGCCCTTCCACTGTGCGGTTGCTAACAACGACCACTAAACCCGAAGCATCGGACTTAATGTCTATGGATAAGGAATAGCAGCTGGGCATGCATTCGAGACTAAGGAGCACAACATTGGACAATATTTGCGCAGCACCATCACCCAGCCTATCGCCGAATTGAATGAGGTTGTCCTCTGCGGGCCAACCAAGTTGCGGCGCACCGGACATCGCAGCGGTAGCAACCAAATAATCTTCGAATATGCGCTCAAGGTCATCAAAATTTAGCCCGCCGCCACCTGACCATCCAAAAGCAACGCGAAGAAACTTTAGCTTGCGGCCAGCCGCCTCAGCACTTCCTGACAACAGAGACAACGTTTCATCATCAATGAGTGATGGATCGGTCCCCATGAGCTCCACGCCCGCCGAGATGGCGCCGACTGGACCTGCCAGGTCATGGCAAAGACGCGTGCATAACAAATGCGCGATCTGCAATTCATTGGACATCGTGAATATCGCCTCTGTGAATTTGTTGACCTAGCATAACAAGACTATCCATTGCTCCTCAAACATCTAAAATTACGACCAACCCATACCGCCACAACAGAGATATTTTTTATGGAACTCGAGTTTGTCCCGGGAGCCCTCGTCGTAAACCCGGACGAGGTTGAGTGGGGAATCGGCCAAGTCCAGTCCGCGGTTGGTACGAAAGTGACCGTAAACTTCGAAAATATGGGCAAAATCGTCATTAATACGGCTGTTGTACACCTAGACGTGATCGCCCTGGATGACCTCCCCGAGGGTTGAGACTCACCGCTCACATCTCCATATACAAAGAACAACGCCGATTCCTAGCCAAAATGGGCATGTCGGCGATTAACAGACGCCCCTTCACCGTGATACACCCGCGCCATGATTGATCCCTTTGGAAGACCTATCAGCTATTTACGTGTCTCGGTCACCGATCGATGCGACCTAAGGTGCGTCTATTGTATGTCGGAAGACATGGTGTTTCTGCCGAAACGCGATCTGCTGACGCTAGAAGAACTCGATCGCCTCTGCAGCACTTTTGTCGACCTAGGTGTTCGTAAGCTGCGATTAACTGGGGGTGAACCCCTCGTGCGCCGGAATGTCATGTCCTTGATTGAATCCCTAGGACGTCACGTAAAGAATGGCGCGCTTGATGAACTAACTCTCACAACGAATGGGACACGTCTGTCTGAGTTCGCCGGTCGACTGGCTGACGCCGGCGTTCGCAGAATCAACGTGTCGTTAGATACTCTGGACCCCGATCGCTTCCGCAAGATTACGCGTTGGGGCGACCTTGAAAAAGTATTGGCTGGACTAGAGGCCGCAAAAAAAGCCGGGCTATCAATCAAGATCAATACTGTCGCCATGCGGGATGTTAACGAGCACGACATCGATGACATGGTGTCATGGTGTGGTGACCAAGGGTTTGACCTAACCTTTATCGAAACCATGCCGATGGGTGACATCGACGGAGATCGGACCGAACAATACATGCCGCTCAGTATGGTGCGCGCTAATCTTCAGAAGAAATGGACTCTGAAAGAGACAGATTTTCAAACCGGTGGGCCCGCCCGCTATACCGATTGCCAAGAAACAGGACAGCGGATCGGCTTTATTACGCCGATGACTCACAACTTCTGTGAGTCGTGCAATAGAGTCAGACTGACCTGCACCGGCACGCTGTATATGTGTCTCGGACAGGATGACGCGGCAGACTTACGCACACCTCTGCGTCAGAGTGAGAGCAATGAGCCACTCGTCGCAGCCATTCACGAATCGATCACACGTAAGCCCAAAGGGCATGATTTCATCATCGACCGGCGCAATAACCGACCGGCGGTAGCCCGGCATATGAGTGTAACAGGCGGGTAGGCTCCACTCTTATCCATCTATATACTTCGCCCTAACCAAACCGCCTTTAATTTCAACCGACCCCGGTGCGACTATGAGCGAGCCTAGCGTTGCCTTCGTGGCCACAGATAGCGATCCAGCCCAGGCGGCCTTGGCCAGCCTGCAAGAACGCTATGGCCAAGTTAGCCCTGAAGATGCGGATGTTATCGTCGCCCTTGGCGGTGACGGCTACATGCTCGAAACACTGCACGCGTATCTCCCGCTTTCTAAGCCTGTTTTTGGAATGCATCGTGGAAGCGTCGGATTCCTCATGAATAGTTACGAGGAAAAGGATTTGCCGGCCCGCCTTGCCAAGGCCGATTCCGTTGTGCTGCATCCCTTAAAGATGACCACCATCGACAACACCGGTAAAGAGTCATCGGAACTTGCCATCAACGAAGTATCCATGCTGCGCGAATCTCGGCAAGCGGCGAAACTACGCGTGTCCGTCAATGGACGTTGCCGTATGGAAGAATTGGTCTGCGATGGCGCGCTGGTTTGCACACCGGCGGGAAGCACCGCATACAATCTATCTGTCCATGGACCAGTCCTGCCTCTCGGCGCAAATCTTCTTGCCGTTACACCGATCAGTGCGTTCCGACCGCGACGCTGGCGGGGCGCGATTATCCCCGACAATGCCGTCATTAAGTTTGAAGTGCTGGAGGCCGACAAGCGCCCGGTCAGCGCTGTGGCCGATCGAGCAGAAGTACGTCACGTTACTGAAGTCACGGTCAGAGAAGATCGCGACATATCTATAACTTTGTTGTTTGACCCAGAACACAATCTGGAAGAGCGGATATTGGCTGAGCAATTCCTGCCGTGACGGATCGGCCGGACGAGACTCCGTCGTCTCCTCTACCTCCTGCGAGCTTGCGCAATATAGGTTCCGCCCTGGCGCTGGGTTTAGCGGGCGGCGCCACTTTCTTCTGGCTGTCTCTACCCCTGCCATGGATGCTCGGTGCAATGGCCGCGACATCCGTCGCCGCGATTAGCGGCATGTCCCTCGCCATGTCAAAGCATCTGCGGCATCTCATGATCGCCGTGATTGGGGTGCTTTTAGGAAGCGCTTTCACACCCGAGTTGGCAGGTCAAATTGCCCTCTGGACGGCAAGCCTCACGATTCTTGCGGTATTTCTAGTTCTATTGGCCGTCCTGGTACCGTGGTGCCTACGCCACGCCGGCTACGACCGAGCCACCGCGTTCTTTTCTGCCTTACCCGCGGGTCTGACCGAGATGACAGCTATCGGATCTGACAACGGCGGCAACCCGCAGACCATTGCCCTGACCCATACGGTGCGGGTCCTCATCGTCGCCTTTGTCATTCCTTTCCTAATGGTCGTGCTGGCCGGCTATGAGCGGCCGACTGCCGCCGGGAGAACAATGATTGATGTCTCTGGCGCTGACCTCAGTGTATTGGCGGCATGTTGCGTGATCGGACTATGGCTTGGCCTGAAGTTTAAGTTTCCAGCCGGAGCATTGGCAGGCCCCCTCATTCTCAGTGCCCTGGTCCACGTGACAGGCCTCACCTCCTCCTCTCCTCCGGATTTTCTCATCTCGATAGCGCAAGTTGTATTGGGCACGTCCGTGGGGGCGCGGTTCGCTGGCCTGACCTTTGCCAAGACTGGGAAGACGATCTTGCTTGCCGCGATAGCGACCGTCGGGATGCTTATTCTAAGCGGTATAGGTGCAATGCTACTCGGACCGCTGATCGGCGTTGACCCGTTAGCCTTACTCCTCGCCCTTGCACCTGGCGGTGTTACTGAGATGAGCCTCATAGCGTTAGCGCTGGATCAAGACATCGCCTTTGTCACGACCCACCATGTCGTCAGGATCGCGTTGATTGTCATGATTGGGCCGGCGGTATTCGTAGCAATGGAACGCTTGCGGACACGGTCAGCCCTTACCACCGAAACCCGGGAATAGTGGCCCATGGCACCCGGCCATATTCAGCGGCCAGGCGCGCGGCCTTTTCCGGGGCGGCTTCCTCACCATACGAGACACCCAAGGCTTCCCCGTGAATGCCGCCGGTACACCAGATTGCTTTGAGGCCGGAGTCATTGGCGCCAGCTACATCGGTCTCAAGCGCGTCCCCTATTACGGCGATTCGATTGCGGTCTGAGACGTTCAACCGATCAGCAGCAAGATGGTAAACAGCTGGATCAGGCTTGCCGCGGTAAACGGCTTGGCCACCAAGAGCCTCGTATCGCCGGGCTATGGCTCCAGCACAAATGACGCGACGACCTTCTCGCATGACGACGTCGTCTGGATTTGCACATACCATTGGCAAATTGCGGGCCAGAGCTTCAACAAGCACTGACTCATAGATCTCAAGTCCATCGTCTAACTCGACGGGACCGGTATTGAGTATGAAGTCGGCCTGATCCAGCTGCTGGATACGCTGAATGCCGGTCTCCTCAAGGACACTGACGTCGCGTTCGGGACCAATGTGATAGGCGCTCTTGCCCAGCCCAGCGAAAAATGGATCGTTGCGCGACGTTAATTCTTGCCATGTCGCTTCACCGGAGGAAAAAACATCACCATACAACTCAGATGCAATTCCCATCGACGTCATCCCGTCGATAAGAAGGCGGCTGCGGCGCGGCGCGTTTGATAACAAGATCGTTTTCGTACCGTTGGTCGCGAGAGACTTGAACGTCTCGACCACGCCGGGGTAGGCAGTCACACCGTCATGAATCAAGCCCCACAGATCGAGAATAAAACCATCGAACTCTTCTGAAACATCTGACAACCCTTTAAGTGCTTTCACCGCCCACCTCCTAAGCGGTGATCAACTCCGATGGCCTCAGCGACGGTCGCAAAACCATCGGCGCGCAACATTTGAGCAAGATCGGTTTTGATCTTGCCGACGAGGGCCGGGCCTTCAAATATCAACGCCGAGTAAAGCTGTATAAGACTCGCGCCCGCTTTGATTTTTTCATACGCGTCTGCGGCTGAAGATACGCCACCCACACCGACAAGCGGAATTTTTCCGGCCGTGCGGAAATAGACGTCCCTCAAGAGAGCCGTCGATGATTCGAATAGTGGGCGACCGCTCAAACCACCAGCCTCATTTGAGTTGGGAGATTGCAGTGTCTGCGGCCGCGCCACTGTGGTGTTGGACACAACAAGACCATCGAAATTTTCTCTAACGGCCAAGTCACAAATGTCGGCAACATCAGCGCTTTCGAGGTCAGGAGCAATCTTAACCAATACGGTCGGATGCAATGTCTCGGGAGCAGTTTCGGCGGCTTCGCGAACAGAATTAACGATTGCCATCAGTTTGCTTGGATCCTGAAGTGCGCGCAGACCAGGCGTATTGGGAGACGAAACATTGATTGTGAGTATCTCCGAATACGGAGCCAATGTCCGTGCGAGCGCACCGTAGTCCGACGGTGGATCAGTGGCATCTTTGTTTAGGCCTATATTGACGGCAAGTGGTCCTGGCAAAACCTTCTGCCGATGTTGCGACAAATTCCGTGCGACAACTTCAGCACCAACGCTATTTAACCCCATCCGATTGATAACGGCTTGATCGGCCGCTAAGCGAAACAAACGTGGTTTTGGATTGCCGGGTTGCGGTTGGAGCGTGACCCCCCCCACCTCAACGAAACCGAAACCGAGGCGATACAGCGCAGACGAGGCTTGAGCATGTTTATCGAATCCTGCAGCTAGCCCCAGAGGGTTAGAAAACGAACGGCCCCAAACAGTTGTTTCTAGTCCATCATCCTCGCCCGAAAAAGGAAGGCACCATCCGGGAACAGCGCGAAGTGCTGAAAGCGCTAGGCCATGCGCCACTTCAGCGTCCAGCACCCACAAAAAGGGCCTTATCAACGGGTAAAAATTAGGCATCTCCGCCTATCCCTCCTTTAATCTGGGATATCGGATCATGGTCACTGGATAACCGCAAAGGTCGTGATTGAATAAGTATTAGAAAAACCATAGGTTTTTTGTTCATTTGAATACAGGCTTGTGGTTATAGTTGCCACGTTCCCTGGGGGTTTAGCAAAGCGTTTTGTCTACTGTGCGTCCTGATCCAAAATTGTCATCCCGCGGCCTCGCCCGCCTGATCGAACAGGTCGGGAAGGCTTGCTACAACTTGGGCTACACACCCGGCCTTAATCCGGCCCAATGGGCCGCTTTACGGTACTTCAAAGAGACAACCACAGACCGGCGAACGGTTACTGGATTTGCCAATTTCCAAGGCACCACCAAAGGTACTGCTTCACAGACCGTCGCAGCGCTTGTGCGCAAAGGTTATTTGGAACGAATCGCTGACAAGAATGATCGTCGTGTTCACCGGCTCGTATTGACTGAACTGGGTGAAGAACTGCTGCTCAAAGACCCGCTACAGGCTCTAGCGGAGGCCGTAGACCAGCTGGAAGAGCAAGACCGGTGGGCATTGGCCGTAAATATGGAAAAGGTTCTTCGGGAACTTATCCGCGTCTAGCCTGGACTTTAGTAAAATCAGCCAGACGGCCTATACGCTGTCGCCTGGCGCAATCGTTTCTCCGGACATCACAGCATCTATCGTTTTGAGCAGCTCTTCTTTCTCGAAGGGCTTGTAGATGACCGCGTTGGCACCAAAAGTCGAGGCAAGAGGCGCGGTGTATGTGAGCGGCGCATTTGGTGCACCACCTGAAATAACAACGACAGGAACATCGTTACCCGCACCCCGGATTTCCTTGAGTAAGGCTATTCCATCCATTTCGGGCATCCAGATATCACTCACGACAAGGTCGTAAGTCCCCGATGTAATCTTATCGAGACCCTCTTTCCCGTTGGTGGCTTCGTCAACAGAATGACCCGCACCATTCAAAATCTCTCTAACCGAGAGACTAACTTCAGGAGAGTCTTCAACTAAAAGAACGTTCGCAGTTATGCCCACTTACAGATTGCGACGCGTTATTTCTCAATGAACTCAGGGATATATACCATCGCGGTCGTTCCCATATCAACTTCGCTATCAATATTGATAGAACCACCCCACCCTAGAACGATACTATAAACAACCGATAGGCCCAGCCCCGTGCCCTGTCCAACCGGTTTGGTTGTAAAGAATGGCTCAAAAATACGGGCACGGCTCTCTTCATCAATACCACAGCCCGTATCGGAGACCGACAGGGCCAGCCAACCGCGATCAAGCTGTTTGAGGTGCGCCTGGTCAGCTTCAGCCTCAGAAAGTCGAACCAAATCTAATTTAATAGTGCCCGCACCATTCATCGCATCCGCTGCGTTGCGGACCAAGTTTATAACAACCTGCGATACTTGAGTCGGATTCACGAGCGCATGCGCGCCACCAATCTCTACGCGACATTTTAGTTTCAGACCGGGGACAAGGCCGCTTTTCGCCAATTTTAGGGCATCTTCCACGATAGGCTCGACCTGATGCGAGCCAATCAACGGAGCATCCTGCCGTGAAAACGTCAGAATCTGCCGAACGACCTCGCGCGCTTTTCGGCCACTCCCTGTGATCACCTCAAAATACTTAAGTAGTTTTTCGTCATCTGGCCTACACGCTTCGCGACCAAGGTCGGACAACGTAATGATTGGCTGAAGGAGATTATTGATTTCGTGTGCAACACCACCGGAAAGCTTACCCAGCGCTTCCATTTTTTGGGCGTCCATCATCGCCTCAGTGCGGCGTCGATCGTCGGTGACATCTCTCACGATCAGGGTATGCGCCGCTACGCTGCCATCGTCTTCAGCGCTGATAGGGGCCAGCTCAATCTGGCCAAGAAAACTCGACCCATCATCCCTGTCTAGCGTTAACTCGCACGACATCGGATTGCTGGATTGAATCGCCTCAACCAAGCCTCCGAATATAATGGGGTCAGTATCGTCTCCCCTCAAGCTGTCTAGAGACATACCCAAGAGACGACCGTCTCGAAAACCCGTCATCTCTTCCAAAGCGGCATTAACATAAAATATTTGCGGCCCTGTTGGGTCAGGGGTCAAAACAGCGACACCCACCGGTGACGCCTGCAATGCTTCTGTTAGAACCGTGTTCCGCTCCACCAAGTCACGCAACTTCTCTTCGCGATTCTTAGCCTCAGTAACGTCCTGCACGGTACCAAAAGACGCATAAGGCTGACCGTCTACATCGAATAAAACCCGCCCCTCCACGCTGACCCATCGATACCGATCATCATTATGGACGATGCGATACTCGGCACCTGTAATCTCTTTACCGGCGATGAGACCCTCAACCATCTCTTGGGCAATGGAAACATCTTCGGGGTGAACAAATTTATTGTAAGCGTCCCCCGAAGGGGCGACAGATCCAGGGGCGATGCCATGAATTTCGTACATCTGGTGGGACCAAATAACCTTCTGAGTATCCCAATAAAGTTTATACGTCCCCATGCTAGCGATACGGGTCGCTTCTTCTAAACGCGCTTCACTTTCTAGCAATTGAAATTCGGCTGACTTCCGATCTGTAATGTCAGTCGCCCTTAGGACGAGAAATTCCCGACCCTCAGCATCGCTCGAAGATTCCGTCGTGAAGACTTGCGCTTCATACCACGCACCATCGTGTTGTAATTGAAAGCCTCGCTCAGCCCGCTCATACCCGATCGATTCTATCCGTTTGAGTATCGCCGCAAATATGCCACTTGGTTCACTGCCGCGAAGCGTGTCAGTCGTCGCTCCAAGAAGTCTTTCAGAGCGTGCGTTAACATCAAAAACGCGGCGCTCCGCATCAAGCAACATGACGTGCGCGGGGGATCTATTCACCAGATCGATTGCCATATCGCGGGATATGGCTTGCATCGAATCGGTAGCCGACATGTCTCGTTCGACTTCAGACTGCATACGCTCTTAACTCTTGTCCTTGCTCAGGAGCGATAGATAACAATTACCGTCTCCTGATAGAGTTCACTCTGCATGATTTTTTTAGCGGGTTAAGCGAACTTTGAAAGGGGTGACGAGTTTTTCAATTTCACTGACTTGGGATTGTTTTGAGTCCGCGATTTTAGATTCGGACTCCAATGCGCCTTTATCCAATTCGTCTTCGAAGACCATGCTCTCCAAATAATCGGCGACGCTAGTAAGCTCTATGGCACGGTTTTTATCCAGCTCCGCTGCCCGTCGCACCTCACCCGCCGCCTTCATTACAAGAATAGATGCTTTTTCTTCAGACATCGCAGGCGCCCCGCATATCCCGAACCACTCTCAATTATTGTTCGAGACCTCTATGACCAACGCATAAGTCATAGTCGATTCCAATGATTCGAACAATCTAACCGGTTTGGTTGCAGCACCGCGTGCACAACTATACTTATTGATGTATGGCTAATGGTCTACAGGAACGAGCCAAACCAATGCTATGATCCCCCAAGACTGTGGTGGAATCATTGGGTGATCGTGCCGCTGCCAGGCCAGTCCGGACCCCATGGGAGAACGCAATGGCTGCTGCCGCCGCTCTAGTGCAGGAAAAATTCAAAGACCCGCTGGTTACTGCGGATGGCAAATCCCGCGCCTCCATATCTCTCAAGTCTCTGGACACTCTGTGGATCAATACCGGCACCCTTTGCAATCTGACGTGCCGGAATTGCTATATCGAATCATCCCCAAAGAACGACAAACTCGTCTACATCACGGCTGAGGACGTCGCAGCCTATCTGGATGAAATACAGGATAATAATTTAGGAACGGAAGAAATCGGCTTCACGGGTGGCGAACCGTTCATGAATCCGTATTTTCCGGCCATGCTTGATGATGCACTGGCACGCGGGTTCAAGGTGACGATTCTCACAAACGCCATGAAACCAATGCTTAAAAACGCAGGTGTATTAGAAGAAATAGGGTCAAGTTACGGAGGACAACTAACGCTGCGCGTGTCGCTCGATCATTACACCAAGGAGGGACATGAAGCAGAGCGTGGCGAGCGGAGCTGGGACCCAGCACTGAGTGGATTGTCCTGGCTTAGCGAACGCAATTTCAAAATTCACGTTGCGGGGCGCACTTTCATCGACGAAGACGAAACGACGGCGCGGGGTGGCTACGCCGCTCTGTTCGCGCGTCTCAATCTATCAATCGACACACAAAACCCATCCGAGCTGGTGTTGTTTCCCGAAATGGACGCAACCCTAGACGTTCCAGAAATCACCACCGAATGCTGGGGCATTCTTGATGTGAACCCTGACGCCGTTATGTGCTCGACGTCCCGCATGATCGTAAAACACAAAGGAGCATCTACGCCAACCGTGATTGCATGCACCCTGCTGCCATATGACGAGCAATTTGAAATGGGGCAGACCCTGATGGACTCGGCAAAGGATGTCTCCCTCAATCATCCTCATTGCGCCCGGTTTTGTGTTCTCGGTGGCGCAGCATGTTCATAGGGACCTTCTCGTGAGCACGCCCATAACGCCGTCGGCATTGCACCCTCTCTTCATGGCACCACCTGTCCTGCTGGACCTGGTTCAACAGGGTGAGACCTTGACGCTCAACGCCCATGAAACATTGTTCAGTGAGGGCGACCCGGTACAACATCTTTATTGTGTAGCCGAGGGCACCATGGTGCTTAGCCGTTACAGCGTGTCCGGAGAACGTCAAATAATGGCGTTTCTTTTTCCCGGCGACTTTCTCGGCATCACTTTCGAGAAAACTTTCAGTCTCGGGGCAGAAACTCTGACTAAGTGCATACTTCTTCGGGTTGACCATGCAGCCCTAGACGAAAAGGCAGTGGACGACCCCAGCGTTTGGCGTGCCATGAGCGAAGTAACATGGCGTTTCCTACGCGGGTCGATGGAGCTTACGTTCACTATTGGCCGCAAGAGCGCCGTTGGCCGGATCGCGTCCTTCCTTTTGTACTTATCGTTTCGTCAGGGCGGTTTCACAGCACCGACAGCCGACATCAGCTTGCCGATGGGACGGCAAGATATCGGCGACTTCCTTGGCCTCACAATTGAGACCGTCAGCCGCTGCTTCACCAAACTTAAAGAAACGGGCTGCATTGCCCTACCGACAACGGACAGAGTGGAACTAGTAGACGTTGAGGCGCTGCGAACAGCAGCGGACGTCGTAGACTAACAAGCTTCGCGGAATGACCTAAAACTAAGAAACTCAGCGAGCTAGGATTGCACCCATGCGATGGCGTCAGCGTGCCGGCCATCTACGAAAAACTCGTATGAGCCCTCTGGCAAAGAATCCCGGAGCATCAGCGCCAGCCCTGCCCACGAAGGACCACCAACGACAGCCGCCTTCTCACACTTGTCGCGATTTTCTGCAAGGATTGCGCCGTTGTCCCACTGGCTTGTCTCGTCCAACCCCTCAAGAGCTGACAGATCCGCATAGAATCGGAAGGTTTCATGTGCCTCGAGTACCGTGGCCATAGCGACCTCAAAGACATCGCAATAGTCAGCCTCGGTGAGCATGCCCGACGCCTGAAAACAAACCAAATTGCCACCACTGCTGTATAACAACTTTAACATCTGACGCCTCAAAGATCCGAGTCGAGGAAAGCACGCAAGTGCTTCCCTAAAACTGGTGCACCAACATCGAAAATGCCATGCGTAAGACCCGGTTCCTCCACGAGGCGACCGTTCTGAAGGTATGGCAGCACAGCGCGCGTTTCTTCTCTCAATCCACCATGCGTATTGAGCAACAAAACTGGCTGAGTTATGGCAGCAAATTGAGTTTCCGCATCGAAGCCAAGAACTGCGGTATAGGCCCAGCCAACATCCGACCCGCTTTGTAGAGATTCGATAAAAAGATCATAGGCGCGGTCCAATGGAACCAGCGGGTTACGTCCACTCACAGCGAACCGCCACTTGTCCTCAAGCACTTTTCCAGCGTCATCTACCGGTGTGGGCTTGGTCAACTCCGCCCGCTGCTTTTCAAGCTCATCACCCTGCCAAAACGGCACACCTATTAAGACAACCCGACGAACAAGATCAGGTCGCGCGGCGGCCAGCTCCGTCGCGATGTAGGCCCCCGTGTGATAGCCCGATACATCAACTTGGCCCTTGCCGTTCTCGCCGTAGCCTAGGTTTTCTAGCGCTGCGGCCATGGCCTCACCGAGCTCTTTCATCGAGAGTGGCGCTGATGGCTTCGTTGAATTGCCGTATCCAGGCGTGTCCGGCGCCAAGGCGCTTCGGTCGCGGCCAAGGTCCTCCAAGAGGTATGAGAAATAGAGACCCGAGTATGGATTGGGATGAAAAATAACAAAGGGGATTTTATCGGTCTCGACGGCCGAATTCACGATATGAAAATGGACTTGCCCGCTCGACGAGTCAGCGTATTTGCCACGCACCAGACCCTTCAACGGCCCCGGCGCTTCTGCGAGGACGCCGTGTGTTCTTTCTTCGGCAATGGCGGACGAAACCAAAAGAGCAAGAACGACTAAGCTCGCGATAAATCTTAAACCCAGCATCATCTTTCCTTTTGGCGTTCGACGTTACGCGGAATGGCCTACTCTGCTGGCGCGAACTCTGCGCAGCGCAGAAATATCGAGCATGGCAGTAACACCCTGGCCCCATCCCGCGGCAGCTTGGGTCATAACGCCACCGTCCGACTCATATATCATCGGCCCGACACACTTCTCATCCTGACCCGCAGACAGGTCTAAGACGTAACATCTGTTGGCTACCACGTCGGGCATTGTCGCCTTGGGGATCGCACAATCGTGGTGTGCGCCTGTTTGAATAACGATTTCGGCAACAGGCGGTATATCCTGGTCACTTTCAGATCTTACTGCGATAACACCCACCTCTGTGGAGAAGGCCGGTAAACCAGACTCCACAACCTGCGCAGCAAGACGCCCCGTTGGGCCAATCACGACAGTTTCTTCGCCAACCAACGCGACATGGCAGGAATGATGCCTGGCCCAATCTTGCGCAAATTCTGCATCGTTCGCGCTGATTGCGATATCACGACGACTCACAGCAATGAGACCGACTGTCTCGACCTGCGATACGGCCCATTTTAGGGTTGCCTGCACGCCGAAGGAACCAGCGCCGGGTCCGCCACTAGCGTCGACTGCAACAACGCGCGTACACGGTTCTCTCAAAGGACTGGCAGTCTTGTCCGAAGCCTGAGTGCCGACCGAGCGCACTCCTGCACCTGCAAATGCGCCCGAGGCCATTACGATTGCGGCGCGGCGAGACAGGCCCAGAGTTCTCAGAGTGGAGCCGGCCATTATTCGTTCCTATGCGAGCTTGTACTTACTCAGCCGGTGATTGCTCCGTCGCAACGCTGGCGTATCCGACCTTCTTGTTCATGGCTGCAGCGACAAAATAAATAACCGCATACGCGACCATCGAAACAACCAAGCCGAGCAGCGATGGGATGAGTATCTCAGGTAGGTCGAGCAACCCGTAGGTAACACCGTAGGCAATGAAGGCGCCGATTGCGTAAGATAATACCGCGGCCCAGTTCCAAGTGTGCAACCGTTTGAGGTCGTTCGTGTCGTACTTTCTTTTATGAACAATGTAATAATCGACAACCAGTGGGCCGATGAGCGGCGGCACCAGAGCCGCGAGCAGATTGATCCAATCCAAGAAATACTGATAGAGGCCGAGACCTAGGATTGTGCCAAGCACACCCCAGATCACAACCATCACGCGTTTGGGCCGTTTGAAAACAGCTGAGGTTTGGATGACAGGCAGATACAGGTTGGCATCACCCGTTGTCCACAGCGCAAGGCTCATACCGATAAGGCCAATGCCGCCGACGATCATGCCCTGCTGCAATAGATAGGTGGTGAAGTCGGCAGACCCTGAGACCACGCCACCTAGCGCGCCTACAATTTGCAGGAACCACTGCGCGATAATCATAACGATAAAGGGGATGGCCAAAGCCACCCACACCTTCTTGGCGAACCGTGTGTACTCGGCCATGACGACGGCGCCGACAATCCAAGACCCAACAACCAAGTTGACCGCAGTGACGAAAGAAATTGGATTCTCCGCCGCTGTATCACGTGACAGCGCGAGGAAGGCCGAACCACCGCCCGCCTGATCAACATTGAGGTAGATGGCGTAGAGACCAACAAGAACAAGTATGGCGACAGAGGGAATACTGACGCGTTCGATCCCCTTCACGCCGTAATAAGTTGTGACGGTAAACAACAGTCCGCCAAAAATAGCGACTGCGTAGAACGTCGGACTATCAAAATCTTGCGCCCAGGCGAAACCAAAAGCGCCAACCACAATGGCCTGCCAACCCGTGGTCAACAATGCGAGAAAAATAACCGGAAGAAAGACGCCGATCCGCCCGTACACAAACTGATACAATAGCCCTGAGTTGCACGCCGTTTTGTATCCGATATACGCGACCAGACCGCCGATAGTGAAATTGATAAGGTTGCCTATGAACGAAGCCGCAATCAGATCAGGCCAAAACGCGACCCCGGCACCAAGCTGCCCACCGGTCAGTAGGCCTGTGATCAAAAAGCCCCAGCCAAACGCCAGAGTCAGCATCGGCAGCGTGTCCTGGCGCTGATCGGGTCGGAGTGGCGCAAACGGATTGTCCACCGTCTCTGCTTCTGCAGCCTCGTCGAGTGCCCACCAGGCTTTCACTTTATCAATCATAGCTTTCCCCTTGTACCTTGTGGTCATATTAGGAACCGTCTTTCTATCGGATTGCAATACTTTCGGGGGGTCTGTGCCAACACGCGAGCCATCATCGCCCGATACACCGGCCATGCCAGAGGCGACAGACCGCGGCATGGTGCCGACCCTGAACAACAAAGGCTTCATGTCGACCTCTTTGGATCCCGTATCCACTGCTTTTACGATTTATGCGGGGCAATCCGATGGCCTAAGCCTTGATTTGGGCTGTGCCTATGGGATAGCCAGCCTCACAGCGCTTGAGCGTGGCGCACGGATCGTCGCCTGCGATATGGATCCGGGGCACATACAAGTACTGCTGTCGAAGACATCGCCGGACCTCCAGGGACAGCTCAGCGGCATCGTTGCTGAGATGCCAAAGATCGCATTTCAACCCAATAGTTTCGCTGCCATTTTGTGCTCGCGTGCTCTGCATTTTCTAATCGGTGATCATGTTTCGGAAACGATCGCCGCCATGGCTGATTGGCTGGAGCCAGGCGGCAAAGTTTTTTTGATCGCCGATACGCCCTACACGGGGTTCTGGGCGCGCGGTGCCGCCGACTATGAGAAACGGAAAGCCGCTGGTGACCTTTGGCCTGGCTTCATTCCAGACGTAACGGTCTATTTGCCCGATCAAGCTCGAACAAAGGCTCAGTTGCGGCACCTCAACCCGATGGACCCAGATATCCTTGCCCGGGCATGCAAAGAGGCTGGGTTAATAGTCGAACATGCCGATTTCTCCGGGCGTCCCGATCAACCCGACTCCAAAACGCATGCTGGTGTTATTGCCGCCAAGGCTGGTTAATCGATCGACTGGAGCAAGCCGGATTGCATAGGAAATACGGACTTGTGGACGAGCGGCGATCAATTGGTAAGGTGGTGGTCACAGCGAACCCTTGAGACAGAAAACCTAAGGACGGACCATGGCGAGACCTCATATCGAGTTCATTCATGCGCAGGATCTTGAGTGGCAGACTGACGTGCTACCCGAGCCATTTGCAGATGTCGAATGCAAGGTCTTGAGCATGGACAGCGAAACCGGTGCTTGTTCTACCATTCTGCGCTACCCGAAAGGCTGGTCACAGAGCGAGGCCCAACACCTCGTAGCAGCGCATGAATTTCTTGTTCTTGATGGATCGATGGAGATCGACGGTCAAGACTATGCCTTCGATAGTTACGGTTATTTGCCTGCAGGCCAGACTCACGAAAACTGGAAAACCAGCGAAGGCATGGTGGCCCTGACATTTTTTTCGGCCACACCCACTGCAATTCCTGGACCAGGCAACCCCACAGAACAGTCCATCCCATACGTCAATCTCCATGACATGAAATGGGCGACGGCGGACATCGATCCTGACCTTGATTTTTTACGGATCGCCCACAAGATTTTGCGGGATGACGAAACCAAAGGCGAAAAAACGATGATCCTGAACTGTGGCGCTCAGAGTCATCCGGACGGATGGAAAGAAGCCGCGCTTTCCCATCCCTGCGTCGAGGAAATGTATCTCTTGTCTGGTGATATCGCCGGCGAACGTGGCGTGATGCATGCTGGGTCTTACTTCTGGCGCCCAGCCGGAATCTGGCACGGCCCATTCGGCTCGCGGAACGGTAACCTCTGCGTCATTCGGTTTATGGATGGCAATCACGTTAATGACTGGGGCAAAGAAAAACTGCCGTTCAGCCTAACGCCGGACCATAAACCAGACCTTCCAGACACACTGAGCCAATTTAAGGCCAAGCCCTTTTCAGCGCCGACACCCTACTGAGGCAAAAACCTATGCTCCCCCTTCCCGATTATGACTTTCTGCCAACGGGCACTCATGATGAAGAGGCCAGGGAAAATTTCTGTCGCGGATTAGCGATTAAGTTGGCGGCGGATATTCGGCCCCCACTCAAGACACTGTATGAAGCGGAAGTTAAGCCTGCGTTTGAGGCCGAGCACAGACGTGAACCTAGTTTTCGTGAAATTGCCAAAGAGATGCGAAAGCAGACGAGAACTCAACTGTGGTACCGAATGAGGACCGACAATCAAGATCGCATGTATGCGGTCACCGGCGACATGATTTCACGTCAGGCAACGACGCTCACGGAACGCGCAATCGCCGCATCAGGCACAAACGGTTCATTGACCCTGGACTCGAGCGTTGCCATGCCACGCTATCTCACCGAGGTTGATATTCACCGCAAACCAGGCGGGTATCACCTTGAAACCATCGAGAACGATATCTCTCCCGGCGCCCAGTACGAGCGCACTATCGCCGTGCACAATATGGGAAGCCAAGGCATCAACAATGACGATCCCGCCCAAAGCATCGCCACATGGATACGCACGACGTATCCAGACCTAAAACCAATGCAAATTCTCGACTTAGGCTGCACCATCGGCAACAACACGCTGCCGTACAAATCCGTCTTTCCTGAAGCCAAAGTATTCGGCGTGGACGTCAGCGCACCGTGTTTGCGTTACGCCCACGCGCGAGCCTGCGCGTTAGGAACAGATGTTCATTTTCACCAGGCTGATGCGCAGAAGACCGGATTCGCCGATAATTCCTTTGACGTCATCGTGTCGCGCATTTTACTCCACGAAACGTCAGCTAAGGCACTCCCGGGAGTCATTCAAGAATGCCACCGCCTTCTGAAGCCTGGTGGCCTGATGCTCCATTGCGACGCGCCGCAATTTGACGCACTCACGCCTTATCAAGCGTCACTGAGAGACTGGGATGCAACGTGCAACAACGAACCATTCATGTTGACGGTCTATGACATGTCACTAAAGGACTTATATTCAGACCACGGTTTCTTACCGGAATCCTACATTCAAACTTTTGTGACGGGTCTTTATATCAAGGAACAGAATATAGACCCGAACGCCACGCCGGGATTTGGCGCGTCTTACTTCGTGACCGGCGCGATTAAGTAAAACTGACTAAGTATTGAATTTCACTCCGCCGCTTGCCGCTCGGTATGAACCAACGGCATGTAGGCGGTGAACACGGTCTGGCCGGGCTGTGATCTGACATCGACAGCCCCACCCCATTCGCGCACCATTCCAGCAACGACAGACAAACCGAGACCGGTGCCGACCCCACGGGGCTTGGTCGTAAAGAAAGGGTCGAATACCCTGCTTAGGTTCTGCTCATCAACACCAGGACCGTCATCGGTAACCGAAAAATACCCGAAGCGACCAGGCAAAATGGCCCATCGGTCTGCATCCCGGGGATACAACACAACACTCCCCGCATCGATTGACACCTTTCCGTTCGGCCCTGCCGCATCAACCGCATTGCGCATGAGATTAAACAAGACCTGATGCAATCCGCCGACATTGGCCGCCACATCAAGTTTCACGCCTCCGCCGAGCTCCGTCAGATGGATTGTACTGGGCAGCGTCGGTCTAATGATATCGAGACCCTCGGCAATGGCGGTCGCCAGGCACACCGGCTCTGGTTTTGCCCGCCCTTCTCGCGCAAACGTCAGGATATCTTGGACAATGCTGACCGCTTGCTGAGACGCCGTGAATATTTTCCGGAAATATCCTTGGGTCCGCTCCACCTCGGGAGTCTCTGTCTCTCCCATGGACGAATACACCACAACCGGCTGAAGGAGATTGTTGATCTCATGGGCAATACCACCTGCTAGGCGATCCAAGGCATCGCCCTTACTTCTTTCACTTTCGACAATGCGTTGGCGGCGTTGCTCTGTAATATCTGCACCGGCACCGCGAAAACCGATAAAGCGGCCATCTTGATTGAAGCGAGGATTGGCAGAAACGCGGACCCAGCGCACTTCATTCTCTTTATTACGAAGAGCGAACGTAAGGTTTCTGAATGACTCTTGTCTGGCTATAGCTTGAGCCATGAAAGCGCGGTCACCCTCACCTTCACTGACGTCAATATTTTCATCTTTGGTGGCTCCGATCTCGACGTCCAGAGTCAACTCGCTGGAGCCGCTATCAAAATAGGCAATCACACCGTCTTGATCCGTCTCCCAAATAAAGTCGCTCATACATTCTGTGATATCCCGAAGGCGGGCTTCATTCTCACGAGCCTTGCCCTCCGACAACTTAAGGTCAGTCACATCTTGCGCCACACCAAAATCTTTAATGGGCTTGCCATCGTGATCGTGGATTATCTCCCAGTCATAAATCATGTCTCGAACAGTCTCGTCGTCCGGGCGCAATATTTTACACTCGAGATGGCCGCTCGTCGGTGGAAAGCCAAGAAGCTGCACCCGTTCACTTGCAACCGCACGAGATTCTTCGAAAACCAACTGAAGAAAAGACTCTCTGCTTGGGAAAAATGTCTCGGGAACTACCCCGTGAATGGCAAACATGTTTTCTGCCCAGGTGACTTCATCCGTGACGATATCTCGCTCAAAATGACCAACGCCGGCCAGCCGCTGAGCTTCTTCAAGGCTGCGTTCCCTCAGCAACAATGTACGGCGGTTTGCTTCACCCCTACGAAACTGGAAGCTCAACCAGAGTGTAAGACTAAGAATAACCAAAGATGCCCCGAAGCCCGCCAAGCCAAAAAACATCGCCCGCTGGCGCCACGACGCCAGCGCGTCGGCAATCGACAAGTCGAAAGCCAGAACCAAAGGCCAGTCGGTCATCTTGCGATAGCTCAATATTCGTGCGTCACCGGCTCTGGGGGCATTCGCACTGTAGGTGCCTGTCGGCGATCTAGGCAGATGAGTCGTAAAGAGGCTGACATCCGAGAGCGACATGTTGATCGCTTCTGTGATGAAGGGATCACCGAACAGCAATCTTCCGTCCAAGCGAACCATAACAACGCCACTATTTTCCGCTGGGCGCACCCGAGAAAACAAATCAAGGAACGTATCTAGCGCAATATCTACGTAGACAATTCCGAGTAAGCGGCCATCTGAATCTCGAATGGGTTTGGTTAGCGGAAGAATCCATTGCTCTTCATTGAAAAAACTTTGGATCGGGCTACCGATATGGAGATCATTGCTAACTCCATTCAAATGCGCAGTTACGCCGTTCCAACCAGAACCATCAAAGTTCTGATCGATGATGCGCACAGGACCACCGCTAAATCGTGCAGCCGATATCGGCATACTGCCGTCGGTTTTGATAAAAGTAATGCCATGCAAGCTGGATAGATCACGAAGTGACGCGGACCAAAACTCTGTGGCCACAGGCGTTGGTTTACCGTCGGCATCTAGATTAGCCAGCGTAACAGTTCCGACATGTTCAGCCACGAGCTCAGCAGATCTAATAATAGCGGATGTGCTGGCTTCAAGCGTTACGGCCAATTGTTGCGTTGTACGGCGGGCGCCTTCAAGCACGACTGTGCGGTCATGGACAACCTGCCACCCCACTCCGGCGATAAGTGTGGCTACGGCGAACGCCGCAACAGACCAGAGCTTTACTTGCGCGCTGCTCAGGTCTCGCACGTCCATGACATTGTCCCTAGATATTGTGGCACGATAGAAATTAGCCTGGGACTAATTCCTACCCGCACCGCGAATAGTGATAACTTTGTCGGATTCGGGGCACCACCTCAACCCGGCTCAGGCTTTTTGTAGCCTCAGGCCACAGCTACGGTCCCTGGGAAAGGTGCGGATGAACCGCACGATGGAGGAATTTACCTATGGCAGAGCATCAGGTCACGGCACCCAATATGGACCCACCCTATCCAAGTGCGAAATATTCTTGGTACGTGGTTATCGTACTGATGCTGGCGTATGTATTTGCGTTTTTAGATCGTCAAATCCTGGCCTTATTGGTCGACCCCATAAAACGAGATATTGGTGTTACCGATTTTCAGATGAGTTTGTTGCTCGGACCGGCCTTTGCCTTTTTTTACGTCACACTCGGCATTCCCGTTGGACGGCTCGCCGATAGGCGCAGCCGCAGAACCATCATCGGAATCGGGATCGCCGTTTGGAGTGTAATGACAGCCGTCTGCGGCTTAGCGAAGACCTTCACACACCTGTTCATAGCGCGCATCGGCGTGGGCGTCGGAGAAGCAACCTTACAACCCTGCGCGACCTCCGTTATCAGCGACTATTTCCCGAGAGAAAAACGCGGCCGAGCGATCAGTGTTTACTCGATGGGGCTCGGTATCGGTGCGGGTCTGGCGCTCGTCCTCGGTGGCCAGGTTATTGCGGCAGTGTCAGACGGACCGTCTCTCACGCTGCCACTCATCGGCGAAATATACGGTTGGCAGATCGTATTCCTTGTTGTTGGTCTTCCGGGACTTCTCATCGCTGCGCTGATGTTTACGGTCAAGGAGCCCCATCGGCGAGATCGTATCGTCATAGACGGACAGGACGCGGAACAAATACCGATCGGTGACGTCGTGCGATTTCTTGCCAAGAATTGGCGAACCTACGGTAGCCATTTTCTTGGCCTGTCGATCATGGGAATCATAGGCAACGCTTACTTGGCCTGGATACCAACGGTGTTTATTCGCACCTGGGGCTGGGGCATTGGGGAGATCAGCCTGTATTACGGCCTCGTGATCAGCATCGGGGGAATTATTGGGGTCAATCTTGGCGGCTGGATGGGCGACAAGATGTATCAACGCGGTATTAAAGATGGCCATATGCGCGCCGTTCTGTTCGGCACCGCGCTGCTTGTTGTTGCAGCCATATTGGTGCCGCTGATGCCAAACCCGTGGTGGGGACTTGCGTTACTCGTGCCGCACGCTATCGGCTCAGGCATCCCCACGGCTTGCGGGCCAACAGCGCTCATGATGATCGTCCCCAATCAAATGCGTGGCCAGATCTCCGCGGTTTATTGGTTTGTGCTCAGCATTTTGGGGCTAATGATCGGCCCCACCGCAGTCGCATTGGCCTCTGAAGTGTTCTTTGATGGACCAGCCGATATTCGCTACGGCCTGTCTCTGGTATCGGCTGTAGCCGGATCGTTTATATGGATCCTTGTTTTTAACCTAAAACCTTACCGCGCCAGCGTTGTTGAAGCAGAGGGCTGGAGTCAGCCATCTGGGAGCTGAATGCATCCCTTGTCACATATTGTTAATCAGGGAACACTCACTCGGAGATAAGAAAATCAACGAAGGATAGCCCAGCATGAGCGACGTGGCGGAGACAACGCAGCCAACTGAACCGGCTTATCCGGATTCGAAATACGCTTGGTACGTCACCTCACTGCTCCTCGTCGCTTACATACTCTCGTTTGTGGATCGGCAGATCATGAGCCTGCTGATCGAGCCGATCAAAGCCGATCTCGGCCTCACCGATGGGCAAATCGGCCTCATACTCGGCCCTGCCTTTGCAATATTTTATGTGACGCTCGGCATTCCCATCGGATGGCTGGCGGACCGTAAAAGCCGCCGCACCATTATTGGTGTTGGCATAACAGTGTGGTGCGTCATGACCGCCGCCTGCGGATTGGCGCGGAACTTTCCTCAACTGTTTATGGCGCGCATTGGTGTTGGCGCCGGCGAGGCTGTGCTTACCCCAAGCGCCCTATCCCTCATCAGCGATTATTTTCCCCAGAAAAAACGCGCTCGTGCGGTCAGCTTGTACATGTCTGGCATTTCATTAGGGCAAGGCTTGGCTAACCTCGTTGGTGGACCGCTCATCGCCGTTCTGCTTGCGATGCCACCTTTCGTTTTCCCCGTCATCGGTGAACTCCGGGCCTGGCAAACGGCCTTCATGATTGTGGGGCTACCTGGCCTCATCGTGGCCCTAATGATGATGACAGTGAAAGAACCCTTACGGCGAGGTCTGATAGAGATCCAGAGCCGCGGCGCCACCAAGAAAGGCGAAATGTCGTTTAAAGACAGCATGGCATTCCTTGGTAAAAGATGGCGCGCTTATGGCAGCCTGTTCTTCGGCATGTCAGTGGTCACGTTGGTCGGCTACACGGGATTCTGGAACGCTCCATTGTTTCAGCGCACCTGGGGATGGGATATCGGAACCATCGGCGTAGCCCTTGGAACAGCCGGGCTCATTTTCGGACCCATCGGCGCCAATAGCGGCGGATGGCTAGCCGATCAGCTCACCAAAGCGGGCGGCAAAGATGGTCCGATGCGGGCGATGTACTACGGCGTTGTCATCACAGTCATCACCAATATCGCCTATCCACTGATGCCGTCAGGCACCTGGGCGATGGTCATCTATGTGCCCTCTGTAATCGGCGGTGCCATGGCCTCCGCCTGTGGCGCCGCTGCGGTCGTTCACATTGCCCCGAACCAAGTCCGCGCCCAAGCAACCGCGATCTATTGGCTGATCATCAATGTCGTCGGATTGATGCTCGGACCCACCTCTGTAGGCTACCTGACCGATATGATGGGCGACCCTAACAAACTAAAATACGCCATGGCGGTCATCCCGCTAGTCGTCGGCGTGCCAGCCATCCTACTTATAATTTGGGGCTTGAAGCACTACGCCGCTGCAGCAGATGAAGCCCAAGAGTGGGCTGAAAAGGCTTAGGGCCTGTTAGTCGGGTTGCTTGAAGTAGTCGACCGCGCCGGGATCAACATTGGCGACTGTTTTCCTGTCGCGCATAATCTCCGTCCAGATTCTATTCACGAAAGCGTCCAGGTCTTTCTGATTTTCAGCGCGCTCATCTTCAGTTGGCTCGTGGTCTTCAACGGCTGTCGGCGTCAGAGTGTCACGACGCACCAATTCCCGCTCCATGGCACGCAACCGCTCTTTCAGAATGTAGACCTCGGCCGACAGCGCGGTGATCGCACCGACCATGTTGTCGACAGGTAGGTCATGAATCCAATCTGGCTCGTCGCCAGTGACGGGACCCGTTCTTACGGTTTTGAATGGTGGCTTAGACAAGGCTCGGGCTACTTCTCAAGCTGATAAAAACGCCACGATGTAACACGCGACCCTTTTTTCACCTTGTCAGAGTGGTACGGTTTGAATGGCTCGATCGACACCGTCTTGAAACCAACATCGCGAGCCGCCTTATCCATATCGAAATCGATCCACGCCGCCGTATAGGTCTCGTTATTGTTCCAGGCGTGAGATTGCTGCACAGCCCTAAACATTGGGGAACCGTCGCCCTGCCCAAATTCGGGACCAATGAATAGTCCGCCGGGCTTAAGGACACGACGAGCTTCCCTTAGAGCGTTCTTAAGATTGACCGGCGGAATCTCGTGGAACATGAAAAGATGGAAAATGCAGTCGAAGGTATCGTCCTCGAAATCCAAATGCTCGATATCCTGTTGAGACAACTTGAATTTAAAACCGTGCTCCTGAGCGCGCTTTTGGGCCAACTTCAAACAAGGCGCCGACAAATCAACACCGTAGCATTCTGATTCAGGATGAATTTTCTGCCATTCGATTAATCCGGCCCCATGCCCCGTGCCCCAGTCCAGCACTTTGTCAAAAGCTCGATCGGGAAACTGACTGTAGGACAATCGATAAATAAGATTGGGGTCCATATGCGCCGGGTTGGTTGTCCGGCGACCGAACTCATAGGACAGGCCATCAAGAGGGTCCGAGTGGACGCCGCCGCTGTGCTGATGAAAGTCGACAAAGCGATAATACTCTGGAAGCTCCAGGGAATCATCGAGCCGTAAATCATCACCAGCCGACTCTGCGGCCGATTCTAATTCCGCAATGATGTGATCCCGATCTTGGTTAACGGTGTCGAAAATCCCGTAATCAGGACGGTGGTATTTGAACCTCTGGAAATGTCGAAAACACCAGGAATAGAGCTGAAACTCAAGAAGGTCATCGAGAACAGGCTGGGCCTCTTCAATGGTCTGGGGCGCCGCCACATCACCGATGGACTCGTCATATGCGCTGCCCATCTGCTGAACTAAGGGTCCTTCCATGAAATTTCGGCAGGACCGTAAAAACGCGTGATAAGCGCGAAAATCCCGGCTTTCTGGGACTTCAAGAATGTCTTTGTCGTTTCTCAGAGAATCAGGCATCGAGTCCCCCTGTTTTCAAGAGCGCAGGAATAGTTTACGAGCTTCCTCCCGTTCAGAAAAGGGTGGTGGAGCATTGCTTTGCGCTTTGCCCAAGCCCATTTGATAGACTTAACCTGTCAGCACAGGACCTATGGATCCGGAAGGAACTTTAATGTCGGCGATGTGGTCCGCCAATCAGTCGAGGGAAGCGAAATTCCGCATTGGGCAAGTGGTACGTCACCGCTTGTTCCCGTTTCGTGGCGTCATCTTCGATGTGGACCCGGAATTCAGCAATACCGATGAATGGTGGCAGTCCATCCCAGAGCAGGCTCGCCCAAGAAAAGACCAGCCGTTCTACCATGTGTTCGCAGAAAACGAATCGTCCCACTATGTGGCCTACGTTTCTCAACAAAACCTGCTGGAGGATGAAACCGGCGATCCGGTCATGCATCCGGACATTCCTGACTATTTCGAGGAAGTGGACGACGGAATCTACGTCCTGCACAAGACTTACAAAAACTAGCCACCCGCAAGAAAATGCGATTCGACGATTGGAATGGGCCTCGACAGTGCTTAGGTTAGGCCTGTAACAGACGCGCACTAACAGTGTGCATTGGATCCGGCGCGAGGGGCGCGCCAGACATTCGATAAACAGGAGACGTATTCAATGACCATCAGCAATGGCGATAAAATGCCTGCCGGCAGCTTCAAGGTAATGACCAGCGACGGCGTCAACGATATGAGCGCCGACGAGCTATTCGCTGGCAAGAAAGTCGCCCTTTTTTCCGTTCCGGGCGCTTTCACACCGACTTGCTCGAATGAGCACCTACCCAGCTACCTAAAGAACTTCGATGCGATCAAAGCAAAGGGCTTTGACACCATCGCATGCATGGCGGTCAACGATGCGTTCGTCATGAAGGCGTGGGGCGAAGACCGCGGCGTTGGCGACAAGATTGTGATGCTAGCCGACGGCAACGGTGATTACACGAAAGCCTTAGGTCTCGAACTTGACGCGTCTGGTTTTGGCCTCGGAACACGCGGCAAGCGTTTCTCCGTTGTCGTCAATGATGGCGTCGCCGAGCAAGTGAATATTGATGAAGGCGGGTATGACCTGACCAGCGCAGAAAAGACCTGCGCTATCTAATCGCAGACTTCATAGATTGTGAATGCGGCGGCTCCAACGGGGCCGCCGTTTTCATTTGGAAACTCGGAAATATTTAGGCGTTAGACGTCAACGACATGATAGCGCTCATCTCCGTGACTAAACACGACGGACTTGTATTTTGGCATTCGGGCTGGATCAACAAGATGACCGAACCCGAACGCACCGAGATGTTTAGCAAACACGCGCTCGCCTAAACGGTCCGCGTCTTCAGGAATGATAGGCGTATACCGTTGCAGCACCTTAACGCACTCATCACGATATTCATCACGGCTCACCACCGCTTTGTTGTCGCCTTGAAAACGGTAGATGCCCAGAGGGACTGGCACGACATGGCAATCCGCCTTTTCAATAAAGCGGGCCCACAATTCGAAGTCGCAGGCCAACGACAGCGTGTGATCAAAAGTTCCACCGGCCTCATCCCAAAGCGAACGACGCCAGAACGTTGAATCCTGAACGATCCAACCCGACGTTGGCAACCCAGACGACTTGATATGTTCGCCATTGTAGAAGCCCCACTGATCCACTCCTGGCATGAAGTCGGCCTTCATAACCAAACCATCTTTCCGTGCCTGCATTGGATAGCGAGATGTAATCCATTGCACTTCGGGAAGCTGATCGAAAATATCGAGCGCCGTTTGAATTGCCCATGGGGCCAGCATATCGTCGGAGTTTAACCAGCCCATGATCTCAGCGTCGGATTTCGCGAACCCTGCTTCAACGCCGTGATACATGCCGTCGTCGGGCTCACTCTGCCAGTGCTGCAGTTTTTCTTGATGACTCTCGATGATTTCGACCGACCCATCGGTCGACCCTGCATCCATAACCACATAGTCGACGCGATCAAATCCACGCTGATTGATAATCGAGGCCATGCAATCCTCAAGATAGGGCGCATAGTTATAGTTGACGGTTACCAAACACAGGCGGTTTTGATGATCAGAAGTCACGATGGTAATCCCTAAAAGACCCGGTCGAGGCGGACGTACGTGAAGCGGAGCAAAAGGTCCAGGCTATGTGGCCACGGCGGCATCGAAGACCCAAGGTCGATCGTTATGGAACCACCATCTTCGCCCATCATGATCGCGCCATTTTGCATTTCATCGCCGCTATCAATTGATAATTTTGAAGTGACATCAATAACAGCTTGCTCAGCCTCACCGCGATACATGACAGCGCAGCGCTCAATGAGGACTAGAGAGGCGGCGCTTGGCCATTGTAGCTGAAGGGCTTGATAGGCTTGGGGACCGAACGGCTTAATTTCAGATTGAATTTCACCGCGCCCGAGCGTGGAAAGTTCAAGCGGAACAGACAGGGATTTTCGATCGTCGGCGCCGACACCAAAGTCAGGAACCAAGTTTAGAACACCGAGAGCAGAGCCAGACGTGAATTGATCAGCCGTTGCCATACCACTCGATATCAGCGCCGCCGCATCGCCGAGCGATGGGGCGGCTTTAACCAGTGCCGCCTGCGGCCAATATGCCTCATGGCGTGCAAGCGAAGACCACGCCTTAGCCCCTCCAAATTCGAGGGTTGCCGGATCAATGCGAAGGTCAGCCAACGCCCGCTGATCTGAAAGATCAAAATTCGCCTCGTGCAGCCAAGATCCAGTACTGGCCACCTCATCTGTCGTCGGATACAGCATCGATTGCTTCACGATCTCAGTGGCGTGACTCAAGAAGGCTGGCGTGGCGATACCGTCCGGACCAACCACATCTATAATTGCGCGAGCGCCCGCGAGAATGCCTTCTTGCATCGCTTCCATCTGAGCAATCTGTGACGCTGGCCGCTGACTCGGCAGAAGGTCGGGCTGCCCGTCTCCGTCAAAATCGTCGAGACTCCCTTCTGAACACATGCAGGCGTGTTCCAGAATATCGGGCGTGCGCTCAAGCAAACGGGTCAAACCGGAATCATAACCGTCGCCATCAATAAGGGCGCGAAGATCCGTCCCCGCGAGCACGTTGTCCCGGCCCTTAGCGTTAATCGCGACGTAGAGCCCTGTGAGGGTGATGCCCATACCTTCTCGCTCCAGAATCCTCTGCAACACCGTTTGAATCGTACCCGCGTAACCGAGGTCGAGCACAAAAGCATGACCATCTTTCTGAGAGCCAAAAGCGCCCTCAAGATAAGCGAGCAACTTTTGACGCCGGGTCGCGCCGAACTGTGTGATTTTGTTCTGCAGCTCATCTGAACGCGACACGCCGGTGAGAAACGCCTCCATACCGCCAGCCGCATGAATATCAAAAAGATTAGGGTCCTTGAAAACGCCCGCCAGATCGGCGCGGTTGAGGCCAAGCTGGGCTAGAACATCATCGGACGCTGGGCCAGGACAGTATGAGACCGCTTGGGCGAGTAAAGAGAGATCGTCAGGCCAGAGCGCCGCGCGGACCACAGCTCGGCGCGACAACCACACCTCGCCCGGATCCACGTCTTGTCCCAACGCTTGAGACACATGAGAAACCAAGCGCGCTAGAAACCGGCCTTCTCGCATGATGCCAACGACGGCAGCATCCTTGTTTTGAACAGCGCTTGCCACGACCCACGACGCATAGGCCGTAAACAAAGGTGCGAGTGTCACCGCGCCATAGCTCCAATACGCGCGATGATCATCGGATAGGTCAACCGGGCAGCGATGAGCCAATCGCGAGCGCAATCCGGTGAGTCCACCATCACCGCCGGCCGCGATCCAATCCGCGCGCGCCGCCACATCTTTTGGAAGCTCTCTACTCAGCGTCCGCGGCAAACCGCTCCATTTGTCATAAAAGACGTGAGCAATATCGCGCGCGACGCATGGCGCCACATCTGCGTCGACGTTGTCACCCACATGGACCATTTGTTCGGGTGCAACAGAAAGGTCGGCGAGGACGTGGTCAAAGAGGTCACGCCATTTCGGCCTGCCCTGCTCATTGGATATGTATAGCGTTTCAGGAATCCGGTCTCGCTCGAGACCAGCCTTAACGAGAAAACCTGTTAGCTCGTCGCGGGTAAAATAAGTATCGGACGTCAGCACGACCCTGACGTCCGCGCTCATCGCTACGTCCATCAAATCGACAACGCCGCGATCAAGCACCATCGACTCGGCTTCAATCGCAACTTCACGGGTTATAGCCGCTATTGCTGAGTCCGAGCCCCGCCAAATGTGTTCGGGTAATGCGGCGTATATATCAACGAGCAAGACTTCTCGCGATCCCATCTTGGCTTCAGCTTTCGCGCGCGCGGCCTTTGCCGCGGCGACGCGCAGATGGGCAAACTGCGTGACCGTTATCTGCCCCGCGAGGAGATCAGCATCCTTTAAAGAACGCCCAACCTGGTAAAAAATATCAGCGGGTTCAGGAACGCGGCGCCAGATCAGCGTATCAAATACATCAAGCGATAATACTTTGTAGCGCCCGGCGGTAAGGTCGGCGGCGAGTGCCCGAAGGCGCATGTCAGGCCCTAGAGTTGTCATGCCCGCACCGCCAATGCGGTTTGCTGCCGTACCCGAAGCAACCCATAAACAGTACGCGCCAGCGGCACAGGCACGTCGAGCAGTCCGGCAACCTCGATAACAGAGGCTAATATGCTGTCAATCTCTATCGGTTTTCCGCGCTCCATATCCTGAAGCATAGACGTTTTTGACGCTTTAAGCTTCGCCCCACCTTTTGGGCGCGCCGCAGGGTCAGGTCCCGGATCAAGCCCCAGCGCCTTCGTCACGGCTCGGCCTTCATTCATCAAGCCGATCAATGTGTCAGACACCAATTCGTCATCGAGCAGCCGGTCTATTGTCGCCATGGTCAACGCACTCACGGGATTAAAGCTGATATTGGCAAGCAGCTTACTCATAACTTGTTGATGAATACTTTCCGCAATATCGGTGTTGTAGCCCGCAGAACGGAATACCGAAGCGATGTCTTCGGTCCCGTCGCGGTTGTTATCTGGACGGCCAAGATACAATTGGTTCGAATGATCATGGCTGAGTGCCCCATCATCCCGCCAGGACACACCGCAATTGATGACGCCGCCAATGTACCGGTTTACGTCGAAATGACGGGATACGCAGCCGTCGCGGTCAACACTGTCCAGTTGCGTTCCCTGTAGCGGCCCATCGAAAGCCTCAAAGAACCACCAGGGGATACCATTCATGATCTGAACGACCGGCGTGTTTACATCGAGCAACGGACCGATAGAAGGCGCGACGTCCTTCAGTGCGGTTTCTTTGACCGTAAGAATAACCAGGTCCTGGAGCCCAAGAGCATCAGCCGTTGAAGCCACTTTTGGTGTGGCGTGAAGAATGTCGTCGCCATCGTGAAGTGTAATGCCGGCGGCGCCCATAGCTTCGACACGCGCGGGCCTCACCAAAGCGGATACATCAAAGCCAGCCTTGATCATCTTAACGGCCATCATGCCGCCAATCGCGCCAGGCCCGACGATGCATATTCGAGATATCGTCACGACTCAGGCTCGTCCACTTCAAATATTTTTCCGGGATTGAGAATGTTCGCTGGATCAAGGGCGTTTTTAATCAATGCCATCACGGCAACACCGTCACCGGCTTCGTCCACCAAGTGCGTGCGCTTGCCCATGCCTATGCCATGCTCGCCCGTACATGTCCCTCCCATCGCCAGAGCACGCGCGACCATTCGGCCATGCAGCCGCTCCGCCTCCTCCACCTGATCTGGCGCATCTTTGTCCATGATGAAGCAAACATGAAAATTACCGTCACCTACATGACCCAGCAGAGGTGCGGGCATCGGGCATTGAGCCAGGTCCGTTTTCGTCTCGCGGATACATTCGGCCAATCGTGAAATCGGCACACAAACGTCTGTGACCAGGCCGATGGAGTCCGCCTTTAGCGCAAGACCCGCGTAGTAAGCGTTGTGCCGAGCCTGCCAAAGCTCGGACCGATCCTCCGCTTTGTCCGACCACGAGAAAGAGGCGCTACCATGTTCGGTTGCCAGGGCCTCCACCGTTTCTGCCTGCTCTTTGACACTTGCTGGTGAACCATGAAACTCAAGAAACAACGTTGGGGCGACAGGCAGGGTTAGAGCAGAGTAGCGATTGACCGCGTCGATACTGACGTCATCCATCAATTCTATGCGCGCAATCGGCACACCCACTTGTATGACTTCAATCACCGTTTCGACGGCTGCATCAATTGACGGAAAAGCAACCACCGCCGCGGCAGTAGCCTCAGGAATGCCGTGCAGCCGCAACGTTATATCGGTGACGATGCCCAGCGTTCCTTCTGAGCCGACGAAGAGCCGAGTCAGGTCATACCCAGCCGCTGACTTTCGCGCCCGGCCGCCGGTCTTGATGATCGAGCCGTCGGCCATGACTACGGTCAAGCCAAGGACATTTTCTCGCATTGTGCCGTAGCGCACGGCATTGGTGCCGGACGCGCGGGTCGCGACCATACCTCCAATGGTACATTCAGCGCCCGGATCGATTGGGAAAAACAAACCGGTATCACGAAGTTGAGCGTTAAGGTCAGCACGCATAACGCCGGGCTGAATGACACAATCCATATCCTCGGCATTGACCGCGACAATGGCGTTCATCTGAGAAAGATCGATGCAGACACCGCCGTGCAGGGCCTGCACCTGACCTTCTAGTGAGGTTCCGGCACCGAAGGGTATGATCGGCGTACCGCTCGCGGCGCATAGGCTAACAATGGACGAGACTTCTTCTGTCGTGTGCGGAAACACAACGACATCGGGTGCCGCAGACGGATGCCAGGACTCACCTCGGCCATGGCGATCCCGCACATCATGATTGATGGTACAGCGTTCGCCGTATTGTGCTTGCAGTGTCGTGACTAGGTCTTCGATGCGGGCAGCTCCGTCCATTCCCATATGACAACAGGCGCAGCGCCTAAGGGCGCGGGGCACCCTGCTCCTTGAGACGGCATAGCGTATAGAACCAACCCAGATTCAAACCGAAGCGATCCGCGCCATCCACCGCATAGCCGTAGCCGATTGGCACGTGATTACCTTTTTCATGAATCCGAAAGAGAGGAAATTTACGCTCTGATGGAGAGGCAAACTCGCGGGTGTGCAACTGGAACTCCAAGGCGCGGCCATCCGGCCACGCGATATCTGCGGCGCCGCCTTGATCATGCACTTCAATCTCCGTGAGGAACTCCGTCTTGGTCATGTCACCGTCGAGATTGTAATTCACGGTGCAAATGAAACGTCGAGCTTTGGTCATCTGAATCCAAGAGTAATTCGCGCCCTCTGTTTGATCCCAGGTGACGTCTCCAGTCTCGCGGCTAATCAGCCGGTCCCGGGTCCAATTGTAATCAGCCCCAAGAACAACTTGATATTCGAACCACTCATCCTTGCCACAGGACTCGCGCTTCATGCTGCCGTTGAACTGCCCACCTTCAAAACGCATATACACATCACACGGGTCCGAAAATGCTCGCAAGTCCGATGCTTTAATTTTGGCGCGGCGGTCGGGATCAAGCCTCGCGCCGATCCAATCTTCGTGGCCGTACTTGAAGGCATACAGCTTCACCTTGACCGCCTGCTCAGCTTCGTCGACAGACAGGCTGTAGACCCGGACGCGAGAAATATTCGAAGGGTCCGCGTTTAGATACTCCTCGACATAAAGCACGTTCTCGCCAAGGTCGGGCAGATCAAGCCTTACATAGTGCGAGTGAATGCGGAATATCGGCTCATATTGATGAACGGAAATGCCACCACCGGAACGACGTGTGATCTGTTCATGATTGTCGTATTCACCGGGCCACCACTCCATCGCTAAACGCAAATGGCCCTCCAACTCACCTTTACTAAACGTCTGAGCGGAAACAGGCGCGGCTAAAAACGCCACACTAATAATTGCACTTAATAAAAGTCGCATTGGCTTACCCTCCTGGGCACCCTCGTTGTCAGGACGCCTTAGGCTCATACCCCATGATACTGACCAACACGCCATCGGGATCGTAGAAAATCATTTCCGTGTAAGTGCCCGCCTTCATGTACTCACTGTCCTCTTCCTTCACGTACTTGGTCGGTGGAGTCAGGAACGGATACCCTTTAGATTCAAGCTCGGCCGCTATGGCTTCGGGTTGATCCGTATTCAGAACCACAGCCACCTGCCCCCGGTGGATAACGCCGGGTGGTGGCGGAGATGTCTCGGGCACATCGTCGGCCGTAATTTCATAGAGGCCAATCAGGCCATCCTCGCTGTTGTGAGCACGCAAATGACAGATGTGCATACTGCAATCGGTCAAGCCGATCATCTTCGCCATCGCCGGACCGGCGACCGTCTTATCCTCGGCCACGGAAAACCCTAGGATATCCCGATACAAACTGAGAGATTTTTCGATGTCTCTACAGAAGATCGTGGTTCGTTTTACCGGGCTTGTACGCTCAGACATATTTTTTCTCCCCATTGCCGGTTTCCCGGTCACCTCTCATAATGGCCCCATAATGACAGAGCGGCAGATAAATTACACAGGAGCTTTCCAATGATTCTCGAACAATTTCCCCTGACAGCGTTGGCCACAATCACGACATTGCTCGTCTATTTCTTTTGCATAGCCCAGGTGGGTAGGGCGCGCGTCAAACATGGCATTAAGCCACCTTCAGTAGACGGGCCAGAAGACTTTCAGCGCGTTAATCGAGTGCACCAAAATATGCTCGAACAGCTGGTCTTTCACCTGCCAGCGCTGTGGCTGTTTGCTGCCGCATGGGGAGACCTTTGGGCCGGAATATTAGGAGCCGTCTTTGCCATCGGCCGCATTCTCTATGCGAGAGGATATTACGAAGCAGCGGAGAAACGCGGGCGCGGCTTCGGTATATCGACGTTGGCCTCAGTCATCCTATTGCTCGGTGCCCTTATCGGTGTCGTCATGACGATGATCTAGAACCCACGGGAGCACCAAACAATGATCACGGGCCCGCTCACCACCCTCACCCGCCGCGCTGCACTAGCGGGAGCCACTGCGGCGTTGGGTGTCTCCGCGGCTTCGCATAGCGTGCGAGCACAAAACGGCTTCGATAAGAACAAGCTTTATGTACAGCTGCGCGGCAACTTAGACGGCACGGACGGCCTGTGGTCCTACTCCGGTGCCTATTGGGGCAAGCCACAAGGAGAAATTGCCCGGCAGCTGTTCCGCGTTGATGGCTTCAGTTTCAATACGATGACATTGCGTGAGGACGGCGGCGTCGATCAGAAGATGATCGAATGCGGATTCTGGCAACACCCAGACACAGACGAGCTGGCGGACACGTGGACCAATCCGATGAACGGGCTGGTGTGTGAACCTAAGCACTTTAAGTCATCGCAGACTCTGTCCTTTGATGCAGAAGGGAATTGGGAAGCCACAGATCGGCAGCGGGCGGCGATGCGCTATTTCGAGGGCGTAATCGTCGAGCCGATTGTTAACGGACCGGTTATTTGGTCCCAAGAACGATTAATCACAAAAGCCATTCGGCCCGAGCCCGAGCCTGGAACTGATCCCCTAACCTTTAGTGGGCCGGTTCGTACTGGTACGTCTTTGGCCACCTACACCGCCAACATTGATGACCTTGATGAGGGTTTCGTGCCGACCACCATGCACTACCAATCTATGGGGGGCTGGTACCCTTGGATGCGAATGGGACAGCGGGCCGGAGTCTGCAGCTTCGAATTGGTTGGACGCAAGCTTCCCAGCACCGACGAGATTCCAGAGCGCGTCGTCGCGTTTTTGAATGATCGCAGGCCAGGTTTTATCACTGACCCGTGGGCATAGAACGAGCTTTAGGACTCGTCCTCGTTAATTGGGAAGCTATACGCCCGCCAAATTTTACCGTCTTGCATATGGTAAACGCCGAGGGTCGTCGTGGTTTTTTCACCGGCCGGTGTGTCAAAGGTGTCTTTTTCAACGGCGACGACGTGATCGCCGACAACCATGATGCGATCAAGTTTTGAACCCTTTAGCGGAACGGCATCAAACATTTTCTGGATAATGGACATGGTTTCGTCACGACTTGTCGTGCGCTTCACCGCCTCGCCATTCTCCATGCGATAGGACGCATAGTCTTCAGCCAGGTTGCTACCCAAGGCCTCGACATCCTTGCGCGTAAAAGCATCGGTATTCTCTGTCATCATTCTGATGTAATCGGGCATGTCGTTCTTCTCCATGGTGTGTTGTTCGTCTGCCGGTGAGGCTAGCCCGTTTCCTCTAGCGCCACACCATCGACCCTCTATTGTGACCGCCACTTGGGGGATTGACCACATGACCGAGACCGCCTCTGCGGACCGACTAACCTTTAGACAAAAGCTTGGATGGGCCGTGGGTGCTCATGGCACGTCGACCATGATCGGCGTTCTGGTTACCTATTTGCTCATATACATGACCGATGTCTTGGGTATAGCTGCGGGCGTGGCCGGCGCCATCATATTCAGCGCGCGCATGTACGATCTCGTGACCGACCCCCTGATGGGCTACATCAGCGATCGCACAAAGACGCGATGGGGGCGCCGCAGGCCCTACCTACTGCTCGGTAGCTTTGTTTGCTTCATCGCTTTTGTCGCGCTCTTCAATGTTCCCGACATCGATAGCGACACAGGCATGGCATTCTACGCCGCCCTCCTCCTCGTTTTGTTCACCACCGCATATACGATTTTCAATGTCCCCTACCTGGCTATGCCGGCAGAGATGACCGACAGCTATAACGAGCGCACAAGCATGATGGGCTACCGTGTCGTTTTCTTCACAACAGCAAATCTGGGCTTGTTTCTAGGCGGCGCGCTGCTGCTCAAAACCTATGGGCCAGAGCAAGGCTACGCCATGATGGGTTGGATTCTGGGCGGCTTCCTTCTTGTCAGCATGCTCGTCGCGTTTTACGCAACAGGTTCGGCACCGCGCCACGACCGATCAGAAGTAAGCCACCTGTCTGTTTGGCAACAGATTGCGCTCGTTGCGGACAATAAGCCGTTCATGATTTTTCTCAGCGTAAAGCTCTGCCAACTGATCGCCCAAGCAAGCAGCCAAGCCGCTTTGATTTTCTTCGGGATCTATGTGTTGCAACGCAGTGAAGAGCTGCTGTTGTCCTTCGGCACCTATTTCACTGTCTCCACCTTCGTTGCAATTCCACTTTGGACCTGGGCAGGAAAGCGCTTTGGCAAAAAACCAGTCTATATGACGGCCGCAATTTTATACGCAATCGTCATGAGTTCGTGGATGCTGTCGGACTCCTCGGAAGCACAGTGGATCGTCAATGCCCGCATTTTCGGGATCGGCGTCGCGGTCACTGGCATCCTGGTCATGGGATTCTCAATCTTGCCAGATACCATGGAGTACGACCGGCGGCGCACGGGCCTTAACCGCGAAGGCATATATGCCGGGCTCTACAGCACAATGGAAAAAGCAGCGTCAGGCTTTGGCCCCTTGCTGTTTGGCACCTACCTCGGATCTATGGGGTATGTCTCAACACGAGGCGGAGAGCATGCGGCCCAGCCGGATGCGGCCGTGGCGGGTATATACATGGGACTCGCGGTCTTTCCCGCAGCCGCCGCCGCGCTGAGTGCCGTGCTTTTGATATTCTATAAGCTAGACGAAAAAACACTGAAGGCGGCGGGACCGGAGTCCACACCTACTGCGTAACGAGCTCCGTTACGCGAGCAACATTGGCATCATCCACGACACCTGCGATACGCCCGAGGATCACGCCTGCCTGGTCGGTGATCATCACCAAGGGCTGCAGCTTGTCATCGTCACTGATATTTAGCGCGGGAAAAACTTCGTCTTCATCGATATAGAGAATCACAACGCGGTCACGCATGCCTTCATCTTTGTAGATGCCGCGAAACCCTCCGTTTATAAAGCCTCTTATGATGCCGTTGGGTTTCGGTATCAGCGGAGCGTTATAGACCTGCACGTTGTCTGACGATTCACGCACCGAGGCCAGCGCTGCATCCCAGGCATCAACGGACTCCTGCATGTCGCGCCCAAAGGACAGCAGCAAGATATTTCGCGCCGCCGTAAAGCCCTTAGGGACAGTGATTCGGTCTTTATTGAGAGTCCGCGCTTTGATCGTCGGAAAGGTCGAATCCTGCGCCGCAACCGGCGGTAGGAAGAAGCCAACGGCAAGCACCAGAGCCGTGAAGATAGAAATGCGCATCGCTAATCTCTTCTCTACAAAAGCCACAGGCGCCGTCTTAGGCGCCTGGGACAAAAATGCAAGTGAGAAGGCGCTTAACCCTACTTACGGTGCGTTTTCTTCTCCACGCTCCGGTGTCAGGTAAATGGCGATGCCAGCGATAATGAATGCGGCAACAACCAATCCCATTTCCATCGCGTATTCAGCGGGCATTAACCAGAACTCTTTGAGAATGCCCCAGCGACTAAGCACTTCGATATCGAGCCACGTGATGATCGTCGTCGGTATGGCGTAGCGAACGGCTGGGGCCATGCGCGCGTATTTAATGAGGCGCGTATTTAAGTAGATGGCCCAGACGAGAAATCCGAAAAACACGCCATAGGTCACAGGATGCTCAATGCCAAGAATGCGCTCATCATAAAGGGTGAGGTTCACGACATAGATGAACCAAATGACGAAGATGGTCTCTAACGCGGTGATGCGGGCGTAATCGCGATCTTTGCCCGGAGCAGCCTTACCCGGATCCATATGAGCGTTGCGGTGCAACCACTTGAACGCTGTGCAGCGGGTATCCCGATTGAAATAGAGCAGCACGGTTACGGCAATCATAATGATGCCTGAGGCCTGGATAATCTGAAGGCCGGGGCTCATCGCCATCTCGCCTGTCGCCGTGTAAAGCGGCTGGACATTGAGTAAATGCGCGAAGAATTCCCAGGTGTACTCAAACCAGCCGGTCCAAATCAGGATGGCGCCGACGAACCCGAGCCAGGTTGCGGCCGTTTCTTGCTTCTTCAAGCCGATCCATACCAAAACAAAACCAACCAACCCGCACAGGAAGCTGGCAGTAAAGGAGGCCTCATCGGGGGAACCCAGCACACCCTTCAATAAGACGAAGAGACTATGACCCAAAGGTTGGGCCATGATGACCGTTACGAATGCGATAATGCCGACGAATGGCGGACGGTAGAATTTCCCCAACATAGCGATCTCCCCTCGTGTGATGTGCCACCCATTCTGGCAGCCTATGCCCCGATGTAAATCAATCTCCTTGACCGCGCAAGAATAAATTACCGGGTGGTAACTTTTCCTTGCGGTTGGCCCGAATTTGTCGATGATGGGCTAAAGGTATCCCAAAGTTAGGCATTACATGGCACCGCTCGATCAAGAGTCCGACGATAAGCCGCTGTCGAAAGCTGGACACAAACGCGAGGCAACGAAAGCCGCGCTCATAGAGGCGTTTGAATCCCTGATCGCCGAAGAGGGAGTCGCAGCAGTTGGCGTCAATGCGGTCGCGAAACGTGCCGGCGTCGGGAAGCCTCTGATTTATAAATATTTCGACGGCTTTGATGGCCTTGTCGCGGCTTGGGCATCGCAATCCAAAATATGGGGTGACGATGACGATATCTTCGCGCCGTTGTCTCAGAACCCTTCCGCTGATCCTATTGCGGTAATGCGCGACACACTTGTGAAATCGTCTACCGAACTTCGAGAGAAACCTGTGGCCCTACAAATCATGGCCCACGCTCTCTTAGGTGGCAGCGAACTAACCGCCGGGCTAGAGGCTGCCAAACAAGAGTCGGGTAACCATCATGATGCGCTTTATGAACAAGGCGGCGTGTTTGATGACCCTGATACGAGCGCCCTGTTGCTCGTGATGTATGCTGCATCACGATATTTAGCGCTGCGCAGCCTAAGCCAAAGCAACTTCAATGGCGTCCCACTCGACACTCCGGATGGCTGGTCTGCGATGATGGACATGATGACCACAGTCTTCGACAATGCTGTCCACGGCGCAAAGGTAAAAAACGGATAGGGAAGACCTCGATGCTCAAACGGCTATACCGCACGCCCTTTGTTGGGCTCATGGCTCTTGCTACGGTTTTCATCATCGTTCCGCTCAATCATACGATTCTGATTGGGCTGGAAAACCTAGCCGGCAAGGAAAACCAATATACCGTCGGCATACTCTTTGGATTGATGGGTCTCGCGATCATCTACTACGCCGCCGCGCGCAATACGGAAGCCCTCGGCACTTGGCTCGGATTTATCGGCGCACACATGATGTTCATTGGATGGATTGAGTTCGGCATCAAATTCAACGCAGCGGACTTGCAGAAAGTTGCCGGCAGCGACAACCATATCCCGATCCAACTGCTGTTCTATCAAGGCTCTGTCGGGCTCCTGCTCGCCGTAGCGCCGTTTTTCTTTTTCAACAAAGACAGCAAGTGCAATTTCTTTCGCTGGTTTCATCGCGTGTTCCGCATGAACCTTGGCAAACCCAACCCAGCGCAAGGCCGAAACTATTGCCTGATCACGATGATGGAAACAGTCTACGTGCAGTGGACATTTTATGTGATCTCGCTGTTTCTGGTTGACGCTCGCTTTCTCGGCGCCACTCATCCAATTACCATCGCGTTGGTGTCTCTCGGTGGACTGTGGGCATTTTACCTAGCGATACGCCTATCACGGTTCACCCGGGTCTTAGCCGCTGTACGCTACGCCATCCCCGTAGCGACGATCTACTGGACGATTACGGAGATTGCCTCGTTCTGGGGATTCTTCGAGGAAATCTGGCTCAAGCCTGGCGACTATGCTTTGGAGATGGCCGGCGTCGCCCTGGTCTTTGTTGCGGTGGGGGCAGCCACCCTGTTGTCACCGGTGTCGACGAAGGCACCGGACCAAACCACATAAGGGGCGCTTACTCTGCCGCATCAGCCACAGAACTGCTGCCGACGATAAGCGGGACTATCTGGTGCACCCACCCCTTGGGGTCAGCAGCACGAGCCGGTGACGACACGACGAAAACCTCCCGCTTACCCTCGCGCTCCAGCACTTCACCGTCGACATAGCGACCGAGGCCACGCCACTCGGCAACCTTGTTGCGGAAGGCCAATTCCATGCCGTCGGATTCAATCAACGTCTCTCGGGCGTTTGACGTCACGGTGTGCTTTGGTTTGAGGAAGCGCACGATGTCATGATCTTCCTTGACCGCTTCAAACAAACCCTCGACGCGATCTGCATCATGCTCCGGTTCCTTGAGAAAATTACGCGCCTGAAACCCGTAGGACCGCACAGTGTTGTCATCCACTGGCGTCCGAACCGAGAAAAGAACCTGCGTTATTTCGGTCGTCATTTCTTGATAGAGCATCTCCGCATTGGCGATCATGCTCCACTCCACAGTGACGCGTGTGGTTTTGCGATCCTTAGGAAGCAGGTCTGCTATTGCACCGCGTTTTTGGCTGGCAGCCGGTGCCGCCCGTTCGCGGGTCACCTTGGCGCCATGCTCGGTGTGCTCAATTGGGGCAATCGTCGCTTTGGGTGAAATGCGGCTGCCAAAGCGCTTATGAACAAACGAGGGATGTGAGGTGTCGAGAGAGTTCTCGCACAGACGCTCCCAGTTGCAGTCGGTCCACTCATAATTATAGCGTGAAACACGCCAGTCAGGATTACCGAGGAAAGGCTGAAACCAATCGGGAATCTCTGGGCGGTCGGCCTCTGCCTGGTCTCCAACAAAAACCCAGATCAGGCCCATGCGTTCTTCAACCGGGTATGAATCAATCCGCGCCCGCTTGGGAATAGACATCTCATCACCCATTGCCGGTATTTTTACACACTGGCCTTCGCCGTTGAATTCCCAGCCGTGGTAAGGGCAGGCAATACAACCGCCAGAAACCTCACCCCGGTGCAACGCACCGCCGCGGTGGCAACACACATCCGATAGGCAAGACAGCGCCCCGGCTTCATCGCGGAACAGCACAAAATCCACGCCAACCATGCGAGTTCGGTGAGGTTTGTCTCCTATTTCTTCGCTGGTGGCTGCGACATACCAGTTGTTGATCAGCATTGGGTCGTTCCTCTTTTACGCTTGAGGCCGTCGTGTCACATCTCGGGGAAACATCATAAGGCTATAACAAGTTTACGCCTATGGCCCTAGGATGGATCATTGCGCCAAATCAATTGCTGAAGCTAGCGTGTCACCTCACCGCCCAATCTGGAGCAAGTCATGAACCGTTTCGCCGTTGTCTTTGTAGCCTTCCTTATTTCACCCGCTATGGCAGACGACGACTCTGTCCGAACATTCCACGATTCCTTCTTTGCCGCCTGGAATGCGGGCGATGCAGACGGACTGATCGACCGGCTGACCGAAGACACGATCTATCACCCGATGGGCGCCAAGACTCTAACCGGGCGGGAGGTCATCGGTGGCAGCTATCGAGCCTTCATTAAATCCTTCGACGTGCATATGGCGGTCTCGCCCGAAGTGCTCGACGCCCATGGCGATCATGGCGTCATGCAGGGTACCTACAGCTCGACCCTAACCCCGAAGGATGGTCGACCGAGCTGGTCACGCTCAGGCCGCTACCACATGGACCTGGTTCGTGGGTCTGACGGCGCGTGGCGCATTGCCCGTGAAATTACCCAGGCGACCGCCGACCCAACGCCCAAACTATCAGCAACAGAGAAGTAACGCGCATTCCAAACGCTGAGACCTGTCCACCTAATAACTCAGAAGGGCTTTGCGAGTCCGAGAAAGGCCAACAAAAGCGACGTACCCCAGAACAAGTAGGCGACCGGTTTCGAGCGGGCGAGCATGCTTGAGAAGATCGCCTCGACCTCAGGTGTTGAGCCCTCAGCCCCCAGACGCTGAAACCCAAGCACGAGATCGCCGACAAAAGATCGAAGCCACAGGCCGATAAAAACAAGCACGCCAAATAGCATGACTTTGAGACCAAGCCAGCTGGTTCCGAAACCGATGTCGAGCACGAGCGACACAGCCCCGGTCAGCACTAGAACGGGCGCGACAACCCAGCGCAGCCCATTGTCGATCTTGCGGAAGGTCGTGCCGTTGCCGGGACCCTTGTTGATATACACCCCCCATGACAGCAACAGCCAGGCGATGAAGAACACCCACACGGGAATAAGCCAGAGACCAGTCACGGGACTGAGGCCAAGACCGTCGGCAAGACTCAGCCCGACCGGAAAGAGCAAAATCAAACAAGAGCGCGGCACCAAATCGATACGCAACATGGCCGCCAGAAACCGCCGCCGCTCTTCAATGGGCAAGCCCGCTTTGCAGATGTAATGGGTGGTGACGTAGACGCCCCAGTCGGGCCCCAGCCAGTACACGAAAAGCACGAGGTGGCCGTAGAGTAGAAGGGTATGGGGATCGATCATGGGGTGGGTCATAGACGCAGCAGCCAAAGATCGAATGTGAGGGTTTTCAAGGCGTTAGAAAAGTATCGCGGCGCAATCGAGGAACGAGCCCATGCACTCAGCGATTATCGCGCGATTACCTATATTTATCTGAGGGTTAGACCCTGATTCAAACGAGCCCATGCACAACATTATTGCACAACGCCTACTCCAGCCCCAGCGCCTCAGCCACATCGGCCCAGGAGACGTACTTGAAGTTCTGGTTGGCATCGGAGCCATCGACGGTTTTGTTGTCGCCGTCCTGCACCACCAAAAGCCCTGCTGGGTAGTCAGACCCTAGCGGCGCTGACACCACATCCAGGCCGTCGGTCTCTTGCACTCCATCAACGTCACCAGAACTATTATCAACGATCTGAAAGGTCCCGCGGTAAGCGTGAGGCACGGCGCGGTCATAGACCACATAGGTGTGGTTGCCCTGGCTCGAGGCAATCAGATACCCAACGTCTGGCGCCGCTGCTGGTGGGGCATAAAGTGCAAGCCCCTCGACATCGGCAGCCAAATGCCCGCCCGATGCGTTGCCCAGGCCGGTCTTGTCGACGCTGGTGCGTTCGTTAAATGAGTCTTTCGGCTCGGCGCCGTAACGCCAGATGCCTTTGCCCTCTTCACCAATGTAGACAACGCCATTGGCGTCATCGGCAACACAGCCCTCCGGTTGGCTGCCAACCGACCAGATGCGCTGAATGGTGTAGCGCAGTTGCCCGAGCCCGTTGTCATAGAGCTGCCACTGACTGACGGTGCCGTCTTTGTCATTGGCATAGACGTACAGCTTGCCGTTCACAGCGCTGCGATAAAGGCACAGGCCGTACGGGTCTTCCATATTCGATGGTATGGGGTCGACCATGATGTCGGAGAGCGCCCCGGTATTCGGGTTCATGGCGTAGACGGCGATGGTTTTGCTGGTGCGATTGGTCGCGGCGACGATGATCGTCGGTGTGGCTGTATCAGGATTACCGTTGTCGGTGGTGATGGGATAACCGCTGCGAACATCAACATTGTTCATACGGCCATCAGCGTTCTGATAAACGATAGCGCCCGAGAGATCGTAGACCACCAGCCCGTTCTTTTTGTCGGTGCCAATAATCAAACTCTGCTCAGGGTCGTCAGGATTCACCCAAATGGCCGGGTCATCCGCGGCATCTTTGTTACCTTTAACCGGGACCGTCTCCGCGGTCGGCGTAACGCTGACGGTGTCTGACGGAACTGGAGCGGGGCCCTCATCGTCGCTACATGCGGCAAACGTTGCAGCGAACAATGCGACTGAAACAAGGTGCGAGATTTTTAGAGTCATAAACCTTTAACCGTACGAAAGAGATCGGGTCGACAGAAACACTGCGCGCATTTATGAGCAGTGATGGCAGAGCGTGCCAATTGCGTCTAGCCAAATCGATTCGAAACACGTTACGCCACGGACCGTTTGTTTTCTATTCAGAAATGCAAGCGATTAATGTGCTCCACGCAAAAATATCTTTTTTGCGTCCGTGACTCTAGGCGTGTAAAAAAGTTTTGTTCGGACGGCGTTCTTGAGCCCGTTAGCGTCCGTGCGAACAGGGCCGCTCGTTATGAGCGGCCCTTTTTCGTTGTGCGCAGGTGTTACACGCCGCCGGGCGGCGCGGGTTCCTGTTCGCGGGCATACCATTCGAGCGATGACAGCGATGGATCGACCCACTCGGTCGGCGCATCGAGGTATTGCGGATAGTTCTTGGCGATATACTCGATGATGCGTTGATCGGGCGCCTCTTCGAGAGAGTGAATGCTAGCTGCCATCACATTGTACAAACAATGGCCCGGCGCTTGCCCCATCAACATCCACGGCAGCCAAGGCGTATGACGACCCCACACGGTTGTCGTATCCACCGTCGTTAATTCTGGATTCTGCAAATCCTTGAGACTCATATTGTAGACGTAAGTCTCGGTCACTTGATTCATCGGCCCGGCGCTTTCGCGAATCCACTTTTTCGGGTCGAGCGCGTTCGGGTAGTAGAGGTTGATGTGGCGTTCCATCATCAAACGGTCGCCGAAGGCTTTCCAATTGAGAATGAAGGGCTTTGGCTCAAGTTTTTCATCGGTGTTCAGGCCGCCAAAAGTTGGGCGGCTAAGTTCGGACGCACGGATGATGCGATTAAAGGGGTCGTTGGCCACCGGCACAACACGAACCTTTTCGCCGGTGAACGGGTTTTCCATCTCTTCGAGAACTTCACCGGTCTCCAGGTCGGTATAAAACACAACCTCCCGCAACAGTCGGCGATACCCATGCTCTCCTTCTAGGGGCAGCAGCCGTGTTGTGCCGAGACCACGGAAGCCGCAGAAGGTTTTGATGGCGCCACCAGGCGCCACACCCATGACGTAGCCATCAAGCCAGCCGTAATGAGTGGATTTCATATCTAGGTTTGAGCCAATCTTGGCGTAGGCCTCAACATTGCCGTAAGCCGTCGTGAGATCGTAGGTCGGGCCTTTGAGCGATACTTCGCCTTCGCTATGGGAGTCCGCCATTGCCATCTGGGGCGCCATGCCCAGCGCCAGCCCGGTTGCAAGCGCTGACCGACGACCAATGGAACCTTCGATTGGACCCGCCGTAAATGGCGTCATTTTATCAGACATAATTACGTCCCTTCTCTTTGTTTAAACCCGTGCCACGTCCTGAAATATGTCCCGACGCTAGCATAAGGTGTCTTGCCCAGACCATGAGTCTGCCGCCCTGTTCACCTGTAGGTGGCCCGCATTGGTTTTTTGAGACGCGCCCTCCCCCTGGCCAATGGATTCGGCTACGCTAAGAGTTCACGCGCACCGAGCAAGGACTGAAGTACTATGGGCGAAATTATCTGGCTGAGCCTGCCACTCTGCGTCATCGTTTCTTTTGCCATCGGCGCGCTTTGGTATGGGCCACTGTTCAAAAAACAGTGGATGGAAGACACCGGCATGACCGATGAGAAAATGGGTCCGCCGGCCAAAGTATTCGGCGGTGCAGCCCTTCATGCCTTAATCGGCGCGCTGGCGCTCAACCTGCTCCTTGATCGCACCACCGGCGTGTTGGCGAACACCAGTGGGGGCGTCATCATCGGCATCGCCGCAGCGGCGGCGATCGGCATCAATTACATGTTTTCGTCACAGCCCAGACGCCTGCTGTACATCGACGGCGGTTACACCATCCTGCTGTACGGCGCGATGGGCGCGACGGTCGGGCTGCTGAAGTAAACTCAGCATCCGAATATCCAGTCGTCTTTTTTTGTCTTGTTTAACAGGTTGCCATGTCGGTCATATTTCGCTCGCTTTCCCTCCTCTTTGCTCTTTTGGTCGCTGGCCCTGCCGCCGCCGATTCAACCTTTCGCATTGCCCTGAGCGCGGCGCCGCCAACAAAAGGCAATCCCTTTGCCACGGTCGGCACAACACCGACCTTTTTCTGGACGGCAATTTACGATCGCCTGACCGACATTGATAACGACGGCAACATCGTGCCTGAGCTGGCTTTGTCGTGGGAAGCCGTCAACGACTTGGAGTGGCACTTCAAGCTGCGGCCCGGCGTTAAATTCTCAAACGGCGAACCGGTCACAGCCCAGTCCGTGAAAACCGTCTTTGATCTCATGCGCAACGATTCGGTCAACGCGCTCTATTGGTCGCGGCAGGAAAAATTCTACCCCAGCGTTGACGTGATTGACGACCTCACGGTCGCGTTTCACACACTACAACCGAACGCGGTCCTACCGGCCTACCTCTCTGCCCTCTTCATTGCGCCTGGGGGCCATGTTCAAAATGTCGGCCTCGCCGGCTTGGTCAACGAACCCATAGGGAGCGGTCCGTTCATCCTAGATACCTGGGAACCGGGGAAAGTAACATTGTCGGCCAATCGCGACTCATGGCGCCCGCCGAAGGTCGACAAATTAGAAGCCTATTTCGTTCCCGACGCCTCTGCCCGTATTCAAGCTCTTGAGACCGGGCAGATTGATGTCGCCACGGTGATCAGCACCGATCAAATCGATTTGCTGGAGCTTAATGGTCATCGCACTGTGTTGCGCAATCCTAGCCGCATTTTGGTGTTCGCCTTGAAGTCGAACGACCCGGACTCGCCCTTTAGCGACATGCGAGTTCGGCAGGCGTTTAATTATGCCATCAACAAAGACATTATTACTGAAGTGCTGCTGGCTGGATTGGTTAGACCGGCTGGGCAAGGGGCCACGCCCGGTGCTGTCGGTTACGCGCCCGACGTTAAGCCCTACCCCTATGATCCTGAGCGCGCCCGGGCCCTGCTCGTGGAGGCCGGATACGAAGACGGTGTTTCTTTTGTTATTGAGTCCCTCGCAGGCGTGCTGCCAAACGATGCTGCAATCTTGCAGCAAATCACGTCTGACGTCCTAAAAGTCGGGATGAAGATGGAAGTGAGGCTGATGACCTATCCGCAGTTGTTGCAGCGCACGATATTGGGAAAGCTAGAGGGGGATGGATTCCTCATGGACTTCACCAACCGCTATGCCGATGCCTTGCAGCCCTTACTCAACACCAATCACGCCTGCACCGGGCCTGGGCCATGGTTTTGCGATCCGGTGATTCAACCGGTTATAGATCAAGCCGCGCGCACGATAGACATCGCGGAACGTAACCGGCTCACCCGGCAAGTGGTGAAGTATTATCATGACGTGGCCCAATCACTGTTTCTGTTCCCGGTGGTTGGCCTCGACGCGGTGCACAAGCGGGTTAAGACATGGGCCCCCATGAACGACCGCCTCATGTACCATCTGGTAGAACTTCACGACGACTGAGGCCAAACCCGCTATTCTTGCCCGATGAGATTCATCGCGCTTTCTTTGCTGGTCGGAATAAGCCTTTTATCGGTTTCACCGCCGGTTACTGCGGATTCGGTGTTTCGGATCGCCCTCTCTGCCGGCCCACCGAGCAAGGGCAACCCCCACGCCGGCGGCGCAGCCACGGCCAACTTCATCTGGCCCACCGTTTATGACTCCCTCGCCCGGGTCGATAACGACGGAGTCGTCCAGCCGTGGCTGGCTCTATCGTGGGAATTAGTCACGCCGACTGAGTGGCATTTCAAACTGCGGCCCAACGTAAAGTTTTCAAACGGCGAGCCCTTCAATGCGGATGCAGTGAAGGCCACGTTTGACCGTTTGCGCACGGATGAAGCCTTGGGGTTCCTATGGCACAACCAAATGATTTTCTATCCGCGGGTCGAGGTTGTTGATGATCTAACCGTCGCCATTCATACGGACTCACCCCACGCCATGGTGGCCGCCTATTTGTCGACCCTGTATTTTGCGGCGCCTGCGCATGTGAATGAGGTCGGGTTCCAGGGTCTGTCGGATGCCCCCGTAGGCACGGGCCCTTTTATTGCCGAACGCTGGGGGCCAGACAAAGTAACGTTGCGGGCCAATCGAGACTCCTGGATCGCGCCGAAGGTTGACGGCTTAGAAGCGATCTTTGTGCCTGACGCCTCGGCACGCCTGAATGCGCTTGAGACCGACCAGATCGACATCGCCACCGTCATCAGCACGGACCAAATTGGCCTGCTAGAGCGTTCAGGACATCGCGTTGAAATGCGCAATCCGACCCGTGTGCTCGTCATGGCCCTGCAAACGCAAGAGCCAGATCAGCCCCTGGCTGATGTCCGGGTGCGGCAGGCCTTGAACCACGCAGTGAATCGAGAGTTGATTACCGAAGTGCTGCTCGCCGGTTTGGTTAAACCCTCGAGCCAACCCGCAACGAAAATGGCGCTTGGTTTTGACCCAACTCTCAAGCCGTATACCTACGACCCGGACAAAGCGCGTCAGCTTTTGGCAGTTGCGGGTTACCCAGATGGATTCGCCTTCTCGGTCGAAACCGTCGCAGGGTTTTTGCCGAACGACACAACGATCTTGCAGCAGATCGCCAGCGACCTCAGCCGCGTTGGCGTCACCATGGACGTCAGCCTCATCACTTATCCGCAGCTGGTGCGCGCCACTCTTCGCGGTGAGTTGAGCGGTGAAGCGCTGATGGCGGACTTTTTCAACAACACCGGCGATGCACTCCGGCCATTGACGCGCACGGTTAACCACGCCTGTGCCGGCTTCAAGCCATGGTATTGCGACCAAGACATTCAAGCCGTGATCCATGAGGCGGAGGTGGCGCTAGACCTGGACAAACGGCGCGCCCTCACCCAACGGGTGATTCGTCACTACCGAGATCAAGCGACGAGCCTGATACTATTTCCTGTCGTTGGTCTCGACGGCATCCACCGCCGGGTGACACACTGGGAACCCTGGAACGACATTCTCAACTTCCACCTGGTTGAGATCGACACGAACTAAGAAAGGGCACGCCATGAAGCCGCAGTTATTTGGTGACGTTAAAATCGAGAAGATCATCGACATGGTCGAGCCGTTCGCGGCGGCCCGGGCTTATCCCAGCGAAGACCTCAGTCTGGTCGAACAACATCGATCTTGGCTGGAGCCGCACTTCTACGATTTCAAGGCTCAGGCGATCATCCTCAGCTTTCACAGCTACATCATCCGCACGCCCTACCACACCATCCTCATCGACACCTGCATCGGCAATCACAAATCCTTTGGCGGCATGTTGGAGAAATGGGGCAAACGCGAAGGGCCCTTCCTCGACAATCTTGCGGCCGTTGGAGTCACACCACAAGAAATCGACTACGTCATGTGCACCCATTTGCATGCCGACCATGTGGGCTGGAATACCCAATTGAAAGACGGTCGATGGGTGCCGACCTTCCCACGCGCCAAATACGTCTTTTCAAAGAATGACCTAGATGCCTCGCGGGAGCGAGCCAAGGATGCACAGACCGCCTACATCGCGCCTTCATTCCAAGAGAGCGTGCTGCCGATCATCGAGGCACAGCAGGCAGAAATCATCGACACTGAATTTGCGTTGGACGATGCGCTTACGGTGTTACCCACCCATGGCCATACGCCCGGGCACTACTGTGTTCAGGTCGATAGCGGCGGACGCAAAGGCATTCTGACCGGGGATGTTTTACACAGCCCAATCGGCATCGCCCATCCGGAGTGGACCACCACCTTCTGTGAAGACAAGGCAAAAGCCAACGCCACCCGCGCGACCTTGGTCGACAGCCTGACCGACCAAGACATCACCCTCATGCCCGCTCACTTTGACGGGCCGACAGCGGGGCGGATTGTGTCGCAGAAGGGCAGTGAGCGTCGGAGGTTTCAGGTTGCCCCGGAAGCGCTGTAGTCGTTGAGATGGGACTCAATCTCACCCTCGACCACATCAATATCCGTACCGCTAATCTTGCTGCGATGCTGGCCTTCTATGAACAGGTGATGGATTTAAAGCCTGGGCCGCGACCGCATTTTGGCGGCGCCGGTGGCGCATGGCTCTACGCTGAAGAAATGATGACGGACAGCCTGGAGGCGGTGAAGCAGGACTACCGCGCCGCTTGGGTGCATTTTATCGAAGTCGGCACGACGGAGCCGGACCGCGGCAATTTACAGATCGAGCACTTTGCTTTTACCGCAACCGGCATGGGTGGGTTTCTCGCCCGTCTCGACCGCGAAGACAGTGCCTATGACCTGGCTGACATGCCCGATGTGGGAATGGTCCAGGTCAACTTCCGTGACCCGGACGGCAACCACATCCACGTCGATTTTCCGTTGGAAGAGAAGCCGTAAAAAAAGAGGCGCCCGAAAGCGCCTCTTTCACAATTCTCTCTGATTGAGGTCTTACACGCCGCCGGGCTGGACCGGCTCTTGTTCGCGGGCGTACATCTCAAGACTTGAGAGCGACGGACCATAATCGTCCGGTGGTGGGGTCAAGTATTTCTCATAGTTCTTGGCCGTGTACTCAACAATATCCTGTGGGATATCTTCGAGCTTGTCATACCCGCCCATGAACGTTTGATAGACAACGTTGCCTGGCGCTTGGCCCATCAGCATCCACGGCAGCCATGGCGTGATCCGGCCCCATGTGCCTGAGTATTCGACAGACGTTAGATCTGGGTTTTGCACGTCTTCCAACGACATGTTGAAGAAGAACATTTCCGACACCCGGTTCATTGGACCCGAACTTTCACGAATCCATTTGCTGGGTTCAAGAGCTGCCGGATAATACAAATGAATGTGGCGCTCCATGAGAAGGCGGTCATCACCAGACACATTCCAGGTCAGGATGACGGGAATTTGCGGCATCGGTTCTTTCTGTTCATTAAGCCCACCGTAGTTGGGCGGCGGCGGATAGTAGGGCTCAATCGTTTGATTGAACGGATCATTGGCAACGTGGACCACTCGCACCTTTTCATCGGTGAACGGGTTGACCATTTCTTCCATGATCTCGCCGGTCTTGAGGTCGTAGTAGAAGCCGACCTCGCGCAACACTTTGCGCCACCCTGGCTTGCCTTCGTTGGGAATAAGCTTCGCAGCACTCATGCCCTTAAAGCCGCAGATGTTTTTGACCGGGCCGCCTGGCGCAACACCCATGACATAGCCGTCGTACCAACCGAACTTGGGCACGCCCGCATCCGTATTGCCGTAAATGCGGCCGCTGGCTTCCATGTTGCCTTCTTTGGTGCGGAGATCGAGAAGAGGGCCATTGATGCGGGCATCGTTGCCCATGCCACCAATGGCTTCCGCTGGTGTCGCCAGAATGGTCGAGGCAGCAACCCCAAGGCCGATGCCGGACGAAAATTGAAGCGCCTGGCGGCGGTTGATCAGCGGAACACCGGTTCCCTTAAAAGTCATGGACGTTTCCCTCCTGGGTGATTGCGGCTGTGCGATATTGGGCTGGACCCTACCCGCGCCGGCTTCAGCACACTAGCGCACATGGGTATACCTGCTCAAAGGGTGGACAGAACCGCGTGGTTCGGGGAGTGTAATTTCTCAACACCCCTATTCAAAAGAGGTTCCATATGACTCTGGCCCGCCGGCGTTTTTTCTCCTCCACCACTGCAGCAATCGCGACGATGAGCGTACTTGGAGAACAGGCTTCGGCGCAGGGCCAACGAGACCAAGGCGGGAGAGGAAAAGATCGCCAAGACCAAGACGGACAAGCGTCGCAAGGCCGAAGATCAAACAGCGAAGACGGACTGTTGGCCGGGCCCTACGATTTCACCGACCCCTACGATTGGCTAACGGCCTATGCCAAAGTCCGTGGCCGCTTAGACGGTGGTGTTGGGCTTTATCATTACGTCGCCCATGTCTACGGCATACCTGACGGTGGCGTGGCTCAACTGATGTTTCGCCGTGAAGGTGTCAGTCAACACCGCATGACCGTGCGCGATGATCGCACCATCGATTTGCGCTACGTCGAATGCAATTACACCCAACATCCAGAAACGGGCGCGTTGATCGATGAGTTCTACGATAACCCGATCACCGGAAAACTGGTGCCCGTGCGCCATCAAAAACCCGTCCTAGGCCCTCTCATCCGCATCAACCCGACCGGCGGATTCAATCCAGATATCGAATGGGAGCCACCGGCAGCTTTCGTCAACAAAGTCGGGCCGCCGCTCTTCGGTGAAGGTCGTGTTTTCTTTAACGACGATATCCTTATGTTTCGACCCGGCACCGCTGATCAGATGCCGACGGGTAACCCGCGCAGCGGCAACGTACAACTGACCGAGATGATCACGTTCTCCGCTGACATGCGCGACGTACAAAACCCGGAACTGATGAGTGCGAAGAGTTTCGCGCACATCGCGGCAGACACGCCGTGGTCTGACTGGTTGGATATGGACGACGTGCCCGGCCACATGATGATGCGATACCTGGCGGAGAAAACGGAAACGCCAGAGGGGATTCCCTCTTGGCTGCGCAAGCGAATAGACAAGGACTATCCGAAGTTCTTCACGGACCCGGGAATCTAAACGCGCTACAAAAGGAGCGCGAAGCCAGGCTTTCCGTCACGATCCACGTTGATTGAACGCAATGACTGGGCTGTCTGGCTCCACGACAATCGTTCACGAACATGTGCCTGGCGTCACAAACGCGTAGTGGATAGGCTGGGCCTTGAAAGGCGTGAGGAATGCGCATGGAAACCGAGCAATGAGCCAACATCGCGGAAAGAATAGCGCCATTGCGATTGCAGCGTTAGCCGTGCTCTTTGCCTTGGTCCAGCCACTTGTCCCTCAGTGCAGTATGGCAGCAGCCGGTGACTGCGCGATGGAGGAAAACCAAGCCAATGCCGATGGGTGCGGAGACTGCCCCCCTGCTCTTTGTGTTCTTTCCGTTTGCGGCGCGCCTCTCGTCGCCGTAACTACCGCCGACACAATTCCGCGCGCCGATGTCGAGTCCACATCCGACCAAGCGTTCACTGCTTATGATGTTGTCCTCACAGGGCGTGTCGATAGGCCGCCTGGGCACCCACCAAAAGCCTAAGCCAAAAATAATCCTGAACTGAACGTCAGGCATCTGAATAGCTCAGGTGCCTGTAAACCGCTGCACGTTATGTGCACGCGATAGAGACGATGCATCGCCCCAAAAAGGATGCGGACATGAACACGAAATTATTGACCCCAACTGCCATGGCGTTTGTTGTCGGCATTGCCCTCACAGCAACTGTCTTCATGACACTGGATTTCGGTGACCGGACATCAATCGAGGATCAACGCATAGAAAAGCGCGTTTTGTACTGGGTCGCCCCCATGGACCCCAATTACAGGCGCTCCGGACCGGGAAAGTCGCTCATGGGCATGAACCTCATTCCCGTTTATGCGGACAGACCATCACAAAACGATGGTGATCAGGCAGGCTCAGTCACCATTTCCCCAGCTATGTTGCAAAATCTCGGCGTCCGCACGGCGTCGGTTGAGCGGCGGGACTTAACCCGAATAGTTAGGACAGTCGGCCACGTAACTGCCGACGAGACCTTGATTAGCCATGTTCATGTTCGGGCCGAAGGATGGATTGAGCGGCTGCCCGTCAAAGTAGTGGGGGAACGGGTAAAAAAAGGCCAAACGCTTTTCGAACTGTACGCTCCCGATATTCACGTCGCGCAAGGGGAGTTCCTCCAATTTCTTAACCGCGGCGAAACGGACATGCTCGAAATAACATTGGACCGCCTAAGCCTTCTTGATGTGCCCGAGAGCGAGATTCAAGCGTTGCGAAACGGTGGCCCTGTAAAGCGGCGCACCTCGATTTTGTCCCCTCTTGATGGTGTCGTTCTATCGCTCAACGTCGGCGAAGGAATGTTTGTGAGGCCCGATGTAACCACAATGATTGTTGCCGATTTATCCACCGTCTGGGTGTTGGCTAATATTTTTGAAGACCAAGCGTCTTGGGTACAGCCTGGTTTACCCGCCACATTAACATTGACGTATCAGCCGGGGGTCACCCGTGCCGGTGTCGTCGACTACATCTATCCGATCATGGACTCCAAGACCCGCACATTAACCGCACGCCTGAGGTTCGATAATCCTGACGGCGCCCTCAAACCGAATATGTTTGCCGATGTGGAAATACAATCGCCGTCTACACCAAATGTTCTGGTTGTTCCCTTGGAGGCTTTGATCCGAACCGGTGGCTCTGATCGTGTGGTGTTAGCACTCGACGAAGGTCGCTTTAAGTCTATTGAAGTTACCGCGGGACAGGAAGCCGAGGGGTTTGTCGAGATCTTTGATGGAGTCAGCCTGTCTGATGAAGTTGTTGTATCCGGACAGTTTCTTATCGATTCCGAAAGTAGTTTATCGGGGGCCATTCGGCGAATGGGACCAAACAACGATGGCGCCTTCGTTTCAGAAGCAGCGCCATGATCACCGGACTCATTCGATGGTCCGTCGACAACCGGTTTGTTGTCGCCCTGCTGGCGGCCTTAGTCACGGGCTGGGGACTCTACGCGGTTCAAAATACACCGATTGATGCCATTCCTGATCTGTCAGATGTTCAGGTCATTATAAAAACTGGTTTTGCCGGCCAAGCCCCGCAGGTTGTCGAGGACCAAGTCACCTATCCTCTAACGACCGCTATGCTGGCCGTACCGCGGGCGGTCGCCGTACGCGGCTACTCCTTTTTTGGCGATTCCTATGTCTATGTCATTTTCGAAGATGGGACGGACGTCTATTGGGCACGGGCGCGCGTTCTAGAGTATTTGAGCCAAGCCGTTGCCAATTTACCAGCGGCCGCGAAGCCGGCGCTTGGCCCCGACGCAACCGGAGTTGGGTGGATTTATCAATACGCATTGGTTGATCGCACCGGCCAACATGACCTTGCTCAGCTCACGTCTATCCAGGATTGGTTCCTGAAATTTGAACTCCAGACCGTACCCGGCGTTTCGGAAATCGCGACCATCGGCGGCATGGTCCGTCAATACCAAGTCGTCGTCGACCCAAATCGGTTGCGCGCTTACGGCTTGCACCTGGGAGGTGTAAAGACGGCCATTGAGCGCGGCAATCAAGAAGTTGGCGGCTCCGCCATAGAAATGGCGGAGGCTGAATATATGGTCCGGTCTTCTGGTTACGTTGATAACCTAGAGGCCCTCAGAGCGATCCCGGTTGGGGTCGGCCCGAACGGCACACCTTTAACGTTGGGCGATATCGCTGATATCAGGTTCGGCCCGCAAATGCGGCGGGGTGTCAGCGACCTCAACGGTGAAGGAGAAGTGACCGGCGGCGTTGTTGTCATGCGTTGGGGTGAAAATGCACTCGCCACCATAGAGCGGGTCAAAGCCAAGTTGAACGATCTTCGCGCAGGGCTGCCGCCGGGCGTGGAGATTATCGAAACCTATGACCGATCAATCCTGATTGAAGCGGCTGTGGATAATCTCTCATGGAAACTCGGTGAGGAGATGATCGTGGTCGCCTTGATTTGTGCGGCGTTTCTCTTCCATATTCGATCGTCCTTTGTCGTCATCCTTTCGTTGCCCATCGGCGTTCTCATAGCCTTCGCTATCATGAAAGCCCAAGGGATTAACGCAAACGTCATGTCACTTGGGGGCATCGCCATTGCCGTCGGGGCCATGGTCGATGGTGCCGTCGTGATGGTTGAGAATCTCCACAAGCATTTAGAGCGAGACTCCAACGCAGGCCGCGATCGATGGGACATCGTCATTGAGGCAGCACAGGAAGTCGGACCGGCTCTATTCTTTTCAATCCTCATCATTACGTTAAGTTTTGTGCCGGTATTTGCGCTCGAAGCCCAAGAAGGCCGCCTGTTTAAACCCTTGGCCTACACCAAGACCTACGCCATGGGTGCATCTGCTATTCTGGCGGTGACGTTGGTTCCCGTACTGATGGGATACTTTGTCCGCGGCCGAATCCTTGAAGAGCGCCGCAATCCACTCAACCGGATAATGATCTGGTTTTACCGCCCCTGCATGAGCGCCGTTCTGCGCGCACCTAAAACAATTATCCTCGTTGCTGCGCTGATTACGTTGAGCGCACTCTACCCGTTATCGAAATTGGGTGGAGAATTCATGCCCCAACTGGACGAAGGAGACCTCCTGTATATGCCGAGTGCATTTCCAGGAGTCTCCATTGGTAAGATTGGCGAAGTCCTACAGCAGACCGACAGATTGATAAAAACCGTGCCCGAAGTTGCGACCGTACACGGCAAAGCCGGGCGAGCCGATACCGCGACTGACCCAGCACCGCTGACCATGATCGAAACCATCGTCAGGTTGAAACCAAGAGATCAATGGCGGCCCGGCATGACGATAGACGGCCTTCGGGCGGAGCTGGACAACCTCGTCAAAGTACCCGGCCTGACGAATGTCTGGACGATGCCGATTAAGAACCGCACGGACATGTTGGCGACAGGCATTAAAACACCCGTCGGTATAAAGATTTCCGGTCCAGACTTGAATGTCATCAACCAAATAGGTCGCGAAATAGAGACCACCCTTGCTGCAGTTCCCGGCGTGTCTTCTGTCTTTGCAGAACGGCCAACGGCTGGACGTTTCATAGACGTCGATATCGATCGTCAAGCTGCCGCCAGATTCGGGCTGAATATCGCCGATGTTCAAATCGTCGTCGCTGCAGCGATCGGAGGGGTGAACGTGGCTGAAAGCGTCGAAGGGCGTGAACGGTACCCGATCAATCTGCGCTATCCTCGAGAACGACGCGATTCCTTAGAAGATCTGCGCCAATTGCCGTTGATCACACCCACCGGCGCTCACATTCCGTTGGGCCGGGTGGCCGATATTAGCGTGAGCGATGGCCCCGGACTCATCCGCACTGAAAATGCACGCCCTAATGCCTGGGTTTTTATTGATGTTGCCGGACGCGACATTGTCTCGGTCGTCGCTGACGCCCAGGCCGCCGTGTCAGAACAGGTCAACCTACCACCGCGATACGCTCTCACTTGGTCGGGCCAGTACGAATACATCGAACGCGCAAAACAGCGTCTTATGGTCGTTGTGCCCGTGGTGCTGATTGTGATCGTCGTTTTGCTTTACCTTAATTTTCGGAACTTTGCGCAAGTGGCAATTATCGTTGGCACCGTACCTTTGTCCCTGGTTGGCGGCGTCTGGCTTCTGTTTTTTTTAGACTACGATCTATCGGTCGCCGTCGGTGTCGGGTTCATCGCGCTCGCAGGGGTCGCTGTAGAAACGGGCGTACTTATGCTGACCTACTTGGATCACGCCTACCAGAACCATAAAAATATCGTCGGTAAAGACGGCCGGACTTTCACAATTGATGATCTGCGCACAGCAGTGAGTGACGGCGCCCTCCTTAGAATCCGCCCGATCATGATGACCACAACGACCATCATTGTCGGTCTCATCACTGTAATGGTTGGAAGCGGCACTGGCTCAGAGGTCATGCGCCGCATTGCCGCACCAATGGTCGGGGGCATGCTGAGCGCTTTGATTCTCACCCTAGTGGTGATCCCAGCTGTCTATCTGGTGTGGCGGCGGTCGTCAGTCATTAGCGACTAGGCCTCACTCTTTCGCCTTCGCGGCGTACTCATCTTCCAGAATCGAAAAGATATGGGAGCTCCACCAGCCGCGAGCGGTGTAACGATAATCACGGCGCACGCCCTCGTAGGTCATGCCGTAGGTATCTCTCATAATGTGAACCGAGCCATCGTTGTCGACCGCACAGGTGCACTCAACCCGATGCAACTTGAATGTTTCAAATGCGAGCGCAATCAAGGCCCAACCCAGTGTAGTGCCGAGCCCCTTGCCCTGGTAATCCGGCGCAAGGGTACAGCCGACCGAGCCATTGCGGTCAGCCTTTTCCCCAATGTGCTTGACGTTGGCTGTGCCAATCACGGCTCGGGATGAAGGATCCTGGACCGCCCACCAAGTTTGGCGGGCACCGGGGCGGACCGACGCCGAAACTGAATCCATTACCAATTGCTTGACTTGATCTGGCGTCCGCGGGCCATCCGCAAGAAACAGCCAATACCGTTCGTCTTCGGCAAACTCTGAAAGAACTTTGGCGTCACCTAACCGCAATGGCCTAAGGCGGTACCCTGATCCTTGCGCAATGAACGACTCAGATTCCATCAGCCGCCGCTGTTTCTCTTTTCGATCTGGTCTTGCTCGAGCTGAATATTAATCTCGATCATTGCCCGATAAATCGCTTCGACAATCTCTGGGTTGCTGCCACGCGCTTCAGCGACGCCGCGCACTTTCTGAACGACATCTTCGATCCGCGCAGGCACACGGGCGGCATTAACGTCACCCTTAAGTTTGGCCGCCTGCATGACGTAGTGATTGCGCTCAACCAGTAAAGGAACAATGACATGGTCTAGCCGGTCGATATGCTCCCGCACTTGGTCGAGAGAATCACACTCCTCAAACGGTGAGCTGTCGGCGTCGTTTTGATTGGTCATAATGTTCGCACTAATAGCTGTATTCGGAAAAAATCTTGGTAATATCGCCGTCCCATTTGGTGTGGAACGCCTCGAGCATCTGCTCTGCCGGGGTTATCCCCGATGCGGCGATCTCTTGCAAGGGCGACAAGAACCCGGTTTCGTCGTTTCCGGCTGAATCTAAACAGGCTCGTCGCGTCAAACCAGCCCGGGCAATATCTAGAATCTGCAAAGCAACATCCTGCGCCGTACGTCCGGCAACTTCCGCTTTGAGGGCTTTTAACGGCACTGTACGGAACAGCGACTCCCGATCTTCGCTGGTCCAGCCCTTGACCACGTCCCAGGCCGCATCCAGCGCTTGATCATCGTACAGTAGACCCATCCAGAAGGCCGGCAACGCGCAAAGACGAGCCCAGGGTCCGGAATCCGTACCGCGCATTTCAAGAAACTTTTTCAGACGTACTTCAGGGAAGACGGTGGACAGGTGATCTTCCCAGTCAGCGATCGTCGGGGTTTGCCCCGGCAACGCGGGTAGAGTCCCATTCATGAAATCCCGGAACGACTGACCCGAGGCGTCGACGTAGCCATCGCGATAGACAAAGTACATGGGGGCATCGAGAACAAAGTCCACGTACCGTTCAAAGCCCATGCCGTCTTCGAATGCGAAGGGCATCATGCCGGTTCGGTCTTTGTCCGTGTCATGCCAAATCGCAGCGCGTTGACTCAACAAGCCATTCGGCTTGCCTTCGGTGAACGGTGAATTCGCCCATAGTGCCGTGGCGATGGGCTGTAAGGCCAAAGACACGCGCATCTTCTTGACCATATCCGCTTCAGACGCATAATCGAGATTGACCTGAACCGTACATGTGCGGGTCATCATATCGATGCCGAGCTTGCCAACCTTGGGCATATACTCGCGCATGATTTTGTAGCGGCCTTTTGGCATCCAATGAACATCTTCACGGCGCCAATTGGGAGTCATACCCAAACCTAGCAAACCACAACCCAACTCTTCCGCAACTTCTTTGACCTGCTTGCGATGCTCTGTCACTTCGCTACAGGTTTGATGAACCGTTTCAAGCGGTGCACCCGACAGTTCGAACTGCCCACCCGGCTCAAGACTGACCGACCCCTTACCCGGCGCGTTGAGTGCAATGACATTCTCACCTTCGAAGACGGGCTCCCAGCCGAACCGCCGCATCCCTTCAAGCACGGCACGGATGCCGCTATCACCCCCATAGGTCAGTGCTTTGTAGCTCTCCAGACAATAGAGAAACTTTTCGTGTTCTGTACCCACGCGCCACTGGTCAATAGGTTTGCAGCCTGCCTCTGCGTAGGCAACAAGCTGATCCACACTGGTAATAGGGGTGGACTCTTTAGAAGGTAATGTTGTCATGAAGTGTACTTAATGATCCCGGCCTCAAATTGGTAGGTGCCACACTCCTTAGTCAGAGCCGCGACGCCAGTCCCCACACAACGCTTGCCAGCACGTCAACGCTGCAAGGGCAGCGGTATCCGCACGGAGAATGCGCGGTCCCAAGGACACAAACTTAGAGAACGGCAGTGAGCGCAACAGGTCAAGCTCCGTGTCAGCAAAACCACCCTCTGGGCCGATCACGAAAGCGGCAGCGCCTATGTTGCGGCCGACATGTTCTGCCATCACGTCCGCCACGGGGTCACCCCCACCGGTCTCATCCATGACAAATAGAACGCGATCATCGGGCCAGTCGGTGATCACCTGCAAGAGCGCAGCGGGCTCACGAACGTCCGGAACAATCATCCGGCCGCATTGTTCTGCGGCCTCCATGGCGATGGCTCGCAACCGGTCCGTTTTCACGCGATCGCTGTTGGTCCGCTGCGTTATGACTGGTTGCAATACGCTTACGCCAAGTTCCGTCGCCTTTTGTACGATTAAATCCGTAGGATTGCGTTTGATCGGAGCAAACAGAAGTTTTAGGTCGCACTCGACCTCTTGAACGCGCATTTGTTGCTCTAACAGAACAGCCGCACTTTTCTTAGTGACACCGACCAAGCCGCCACTCCACTCCCCGTCGCGGCCGTTAAACAAGAGAACGGGGTCATCGACACCACGGCGCATGACCTGCGCAAGATACCGCGCTTGATCAGGCGATAGATCGACCTCCACCCCCGCTACAAGGTCGTTGGGAACGTAAAGACGGAGAGGCGCTGAGGAGCTTGTCATAAAGGTAGTCCAAAGGAGCATTGTTACGGGCGGTCGTTCTCCTTAGTTTAGCGGTAGCATGACTGAGACAAAACCATCACGCCCATCTAACGCCGCCAAATCGGACATGTCGCAAAGCGGCTGGATCAATCGACTGGCTCCGGCATGGAGTCGCGGCTATCTCAGGTTGGCGCGGGTCGACCGGCCTATTGGCACATGGCTCCTGTTGTTGCCCTGTATTTGGTCGATTCTACTCGCAACCCCCAACAGCGTCGCGGCACCCCGCTACGACCTTCTCATCCTTTTCGCGCTCGGCGCTGCAGTGATGAGGGGCGCTGGGTGCACCTACAACGACATTGTTGACCGTGACTTCGACGCCAAAGTGTCTCGCACGGCCCTACGCCCTATTCCTTCGGGCGAGGTTTCCGTCCGCCAGGCGTGGGTGTTTCTCGGTCTGCAGCTTCTCATTGGATTTTTGGTTCTTATTCAACTGAACGCAGTAACGATTGGGCTGGGTGTTGCGTCGCTAATACTGGTGTTCAGCTACCCCTTTATGAAACGCATCACCTACTGGCCACAAGCCTGGTTGGGACTGACCTTCAACTGGGGCGCTTTGATGGGCTGGACGGCCGTGACCGGTTCGCTCGATTGGCCAGCCGCTGCGCTTTATGCCGCAGGCTTTTTTTGGACACTTGGCTACGACACCATTTATGCGCATCAGGACAAAGAGGATGACGCCCTTATCGGTGTTAAATCCACTGCCCTCGCCCTTAAGGGCCAAACACTACCGTTCATCATCGCCATGTACACATTGACCATAGTACTGCTTGCTCTGGCAGCAGGGTTGGTTAGGTTTTCTTGGGGCACTGGGGCGCTACTCTTACTCGCCGCGGTTCATTTCACCTGGCAAAGCGCAACACTTGATAGTGATGATGCGGTGAACTGCTTGGAGCGATTTAAATCAAACCGGGATGTCGGCCTGCTGATCGCTGCTGCCATGCTAGCTGTACATTTGTGATGAAATCTCAATCAAGATCGTACCCGTAGGCCTCAACGAACGGTGCAAGACTGTCAAAATGCGGCTCAATCATCGAACGGCACTGTTTCCAACGGTACGAGGCGTGATCGTACAAGGGTTTAATGACTTGATGATCACTGGCCGTCTTTGGCTGATCCAATCTAGCCGTCTGATTGAATCTGCTAACATTCGCATCCCACTCAACGCCGATGTGATTGAGCACGCGAGTCACTTCAGGTTGAAAATCAGAAACGATGTCTTCATATCGCACCGTTAGGACGTCTAGGGACAGGGCCTTGACTGCGTCATTCCAGAGAGACATCAGCTCAATATAAGTCTGAACGGTATCTTCAAGTGTAAGCATCCCGGCGGTCAGCGTGTTGATCTCAAACGTCTGCATGTAAGCGCTTAAGCAAACATCACACGGATGGCGGGCCATTAGGATAAGTTTAGCCTGCGGAAATAATTCCTTCATCCATGCGACCAAACGCGTATTGAACGGATAAATATCTACGAGAACGCGATAGGGCAGATTCGGAATTAAGGCCTTCACAGCCGCGTAGTACTGTGTCCGCGCATTATGAAGAATGTGTTCCGGTGTGGCCGGCGTGGCCAACCCGCCTGGCATAAAAACACAAGCGTCCCCAAAGGCAGGCGACTCTTGGACAACAGCCAGATCGGGATGGGACGCCAAGATCGTCCGCAATAAAGTTGTGCCAGAGCGTGGAAACCCAGCTACGAACGCCTGCGGCTTAGCAAACAGTGGCGTCTCCGTTTCACCTGCCTTCCGTGATCGCTTTGATAACGCATCGACGTAGGTTCTTTGCGCCCAAATGTCTTGCTGAAAGAGCGTTTTAAGCCCCAGCCATTTTGGATGTGCTTCACGGTAGGCCGCATTACTCTTTTCGAAAGACCGGAATGCGGGCGAGAAATCTTCTAGATCTAACAGGCAACGGGCGCGTTCAAGGTCACTCTTCTGCCGTATCGCTGAAGTATTCGCCGACGCCTTGAGAGACGCATCGATCCAGTCAATTCCATCAAGAACAGTGAGTGCCGCCTCCGCCTGGCCCATATGGCGCAAACAGCGGGCCAGCGTTATTGATGCGAACACGTCTTTTGGATTGTGCTCGAGCGCGGTGCGCGCAAGATCAGCCGCTGCGGCATACTGATAGGTTCTCTCGAAAGCCTCCGCTAAAGCGCCGTTTACCTGGAACAGTGACGGATTACTCTCCAGACATTTCTCGAAATGTTTTATCGCCGATTGGTGATCAGAGAGTTTCGTATAGCAGGTGCCCAAAGCAAATTGAGTGGGCGCATCTGTAGGGTCCAGGGTTGTGGCTTGTTGGAGAGCGTCAATGGCCTCTGCAATGCGGCCTTGATCATGCAACGCTATGCCAAGATGACACAACATTTGCGGGCTCCCCGGCGCCTTCTTAAGCTCTTCTTTGAGCACTACTTCAGCGTCGTAGGGGCGACCTTTTTCTATAAGAACACGGACGGACTCAATGGTAGCCGATGCGGTGGAAGGTTCTCCATGATCGGTATCAGACATCAGGAAAAATCACGGTGATGGGGCCGAAACGTATGTCCGGCACGCTAGCTGAGCCTACTCGGCAGCTTGTTGTGTCTCGACGTATTTAGAAATATCGACATCGTCAATTTGATCGGGTCGGAGGAATTGTTCCGCATAGTCACGATAAGCACCCGACGTCAGGAACAGCTCGAATAATTCCGCATCAACGTGTTTGTCTTTCTTCATGAACCACAGGATTTTGACAGCCTCACTCAGCGTCTTCGCCTTTTTGTAAGGCCGATCGCCAGCAGTTAGGGCTTCAAAAATATCGGCAATCGCCATAATTCGAGCAGGGATCGACATTTGATCAGCGGTCAGGCCTTTTGGATACCCAGTGCCATCCATTTTCTCGTGGTGACCGCCCGCATACTCAGACACTTGTCCCAACGTTTTCGGGAAGGGCATTTCCTCAAGCATCTCAATCGTCAGAACGATGTGATCATTGATCTTATTACGTTCATCATCGTTAAGGGTGCCGCGGGAAATGCAAAGGTTTCTGATTTCGCCTAAGTCATACTCTGCTTCGGAGTGCTCAGGCAGGTCGGCCAGCAATTGCTCCCACCCCTTAGGCGGTGGCGGCTGCTTCTCGATTAATAGGGCGTCGGTCCACGACAAACCTAAGGTGCGGTCAAAGTTACGGTACCACTTTTGAGGCGCGATCTTTTTAACGCGATCTTGCTTTTCTTGAGGCAAGAATTCGCCGCCAAGATTGGTCTCAGAAATGAACTCCCATTGTTCTTCGAGTTCTTTGCACCTGGCTTTAAATTTTTTCTTCTCCGCTTTTTCGTCCGCGCCTTTAGCGACGGCTTTCAGCATCTTGATTTCAGCATCACGGCGCAGAACTTCAAAGCGCATCCGCACTTCATGCACTCGGTCAAAAATCGTCTGTAACTTTGTCGCTTTGTCGACCACGTACTCTGGCGTCGTAACCTTGCCGATATCATGCAACCAAGCCGCAACGTGAAGTTCGTACCACTGCTTCTCGTTGAGTGCGAAGTCCTTAAAGGACCCTTCATTGGAGTCACTGCATTTCTGCGCCAGCATCTTGGTTAATTCAGGCACACGCTGACAATGGCCGCCTGTGTAGGGCGATTTGGCGTCAATGGCGTGGGCCATAACTTTGATCAAGCTATCCATCAACGCTTTTTGCGCTTCGATGAGCTGCTGATTATCGATGGCGACAGCAGCCTGGGAGGCCAGAGCCTCAACCAAACGCTGTACGCTCTTTGCAAAGGGTATGACGTTTTCTTTTTCGTCGTCCTGCGCGTTGATCAGCTGTAGAACACCAATCACTTCTTCGGAGTAATTCTTTAGCGGGATCGTCAAAAATGACTTCGATCGATAGCCGGTGCCCTCGTCGAATTTTTTGGTGCCCGAGAAATCATATCCCTCTGCCTCATAGGCATCTTCAATATTAATGGCATCACCGGTTAAGGCAGCCGCAGTCGCAACATTATTGTAGTTCGCTTCGCCGGTCTCGGGATTGTACATCTGCAATGGCGGGAACGGGATCGGAACACCCGTTGTGCCGCCCATGGCAATATTGAGGGTGGCGTTGCGGACAATCTGGAACGATAGCGTACCGCCATCTCCACCCAAATAGAGCGTGCCGCCATCGGCATTAGTTAAATCTACGGCTTCAAGCAAGATGCGCTCGGTCAGACGATCATGGTCATGCTCTGCCGAGAGCGCGATTCCAAGCTCGATGAGCTGCTCAAACCCTCTAGACGATGTGGATACAGCTTCAGACACGTTTAACCGCTACCCTACTACCCAATAGCGGACTGTCGACGACACCCGCGCTCCAAAAAACCAAAATAGTATGGACCAAATACAATGCCAAGTCTTTGTCAGCCAAGCCTTTTCTGGACTGAGACTCTATCGGGTCGTCATTCTACCCACGGTTTCACCCTGACCTGATCATACATGATCCCGGGCACTGAAGGCACGCAATAAAAGCTATATTACGATGGGATATCTACCTTTAAGTGCATAACCACGGTCGCGGGCGCCCGAGAATCTTGACGCCTGGCGGGCCTGACCGTTAAGCCAGCGGACTAGATCGTTAGCATGCCCGCGCAGCACCCCCCTCAACCAATTGCAGAATTGCCAAATGCCGTTTGCCTCCCTACGCGATTTCATCGACCGCCTTGAGCAAGATGGCCAATTGGCGCGCATAACCGCGCCAGTTTCTCCACACCTGGAGATGACCGAAATCCAGACCCGCGTCCTAGCGGAGGGCGGCCCAGCACTGCTGTTCGAGAATGTGGTGCGGGACGATGGTACGGCCTATGGCACATCAGTCCTGTCCAACCTATTTGGCACCGTCGAACGGGTGGCATGGGGCATGGATCGCAAACCAGAACAACTCCGTGAAATTGGCGAGACGTTGGCCTTCCTCAAGCAACCAGAGCCGCCGGGTGGATGGCGAGAAGCAATGGAAATGCTCCCGTTGCTTAAAACCGTCATGGCGATGAAGCCACGGACTGTGTCCAAAGCACCCTGCCAAGAGGTTGTGTTGACGGGCGATGACATTGATCTCAACCAACTGCCGATCCAGACCTGTTGGCCAGGTGAACCTGCGCCATTGATCACCTGGCCCCTCGTCGTCACCAACGGCCCAGGCGGCGACAAACGGGATGTCACCAATCTCGGTATCTACCGCATGCAGGTAACGGGCAAAGACAAGACTTTGATGCGCTGGTTAAAGCATCGTGGCGGAGCCGGGCAATATGACCGCTGGAAAGACATTAAGGCCGAGCCGCTTCCAGCAGCAGCCGTCATCGGCGCCGACCCGGGAACACTATTGGCCGCCGTCACGCCCGTGCCCGACACCTTGTCAGAATATCAATTCGCTGGGCTGTTGCGTGGCCGCAAAGTTGATTTGGTCGACTGCAAAACAATTCCGCTTCAGGTCCCAGCAGAAGCCGAGATCGTGCTTGAAGGGCACGTGATGTTGGATGAGTTCGGCGACGAGGGCCCCTATGGGGATCACACCGGCTACTACAATGCCGTCGAGCGGTTCCCGGTGTTCAAAATCTCCGCCATCACAATGCGGAAGAATCCGATTTACCTCTCCACATATACGGGCCGACCACCCGATGAACCGAGCATTCTTGGCGAAGCGCTGAACGAAGTTTTCATCCCACTTTTGATTCAACAGTTCCCCGAGATCGTCGACTTCTGGTTGCCGCCGGAAGGCTGCAGCTATCGCATCGCCGTGGTCAGTATGAAGAAGTCATACGCCGGTCATGCCAAGCGCGTGATGATGGGCGTTTGGAGTTTCTTGCGCCAATTTATCTACACGAAGTTCGTCATCGTGGTGGACGACGATATCAACGCCCGCGACTGGAAAGATGTCATGTGGGCGATTTCTACCCGCATGGACCCAGCCCGCGACATTACGGTGATCGAGAACACCCCGATCGACTACTTAGACTTCGCGTCACCAGAACCCGGCCTTGGTGGGAAGTTGGGGCTGGATGCAACGACCAAAATTCCACCCGAGACCCACCGACCTTGGGGTGAGAAAATTCGCATGGCCGACGATATTGTCGACCTAGTGACAAAGAAATGGACTGAATACGGCCTGCCCGGCAGCGGCGCGCCGATTTGGAAAGACAAAGATTAAGTTTGGAGAACAGAGTGTCCGACGAGTCCCTTAACGTACTGAACGATCTTATTGCCAAAGCCAAGACAGCCGGGGCGGATGCCGCGGATGCCATTTTGGCCGATGGGGAATCGACTTCCGTGACCTATCGCCTCGGTGAACTTGAACAACTTGAACATTCTGAAGGGGGCGACATCGGCTTGCGGGTCTTGGTCGGCAAAAAACAGGCGATCGTATCCTCCTCCGATCGATCCCCGGAAGCGCTGTCGGAATTGGTCGACCGTGCCGTCGCCATGGCTAAAACCGTGCTCGACGATGATCTGCTCGGCCTCGCAGACCCTGACCAGTTGGCAACGAACCTACCTGACCTCGACATGTGCGATCCGGATGACATTACAACGGAAACCCTGATTGAGGCGGCTCGCACCTGTGAAGACGCCGCCCGCGCCGTTAAAGGCGTCACCAATTCAGAGGGCGCCCAGGCGAACTGGGGGCGCTCCCGCGTCGCCATCGCAGCAAGCAATGGGTTTCAGCGCGCCTATGAGAGCACCGGTGGATCGTTCTCTGCGTCCGTTCTGGCTGGGGACGTGGAAACGGGCATGGAGACTGACTACGAGTACACCTCGGCTGTCTACGCCAAAGACTTTAAGTCGCCCGAAGAGGTCGGTCGGACCGCGGGGGACCGTGCCGTGCGCAAACTGGGCGCCCGCAAAGTTAAGAGCGGCAAATTCCCGGTGGTGTTTGAATCAAGAGCCGCACGAGGCTTAGTCAGCCACTTCCTTGGGGCCATAAATGGCAGCGCCGTCGCGCGTGGCACCACGTTCCTCAAAGACAGCATGGACAGCGCAGTCTTCAATGACAGCATCACCATAGTCGAAGACCCGCATCGGGCTCGCGGCATGCGCTCCAAGCCGTGCGATGCGGAAGGCCTGGCCAACACAAGCCGCAACCTTATCGATGCTGGCGTTCTAACAACTTGGATACTGGACTTGAGATCCGCCCGGAAGCTGGGGCTCACGCCGACAGGACATGCCAGCCGAGGGCCATCGTCTCCACCTTCACCGTCCGTCACCAACGTCAATGTCGTTGCGGGCGATCAGACGCCTGAGGAGCTGATCGGCGAAATCGAGAACGGGCTCTACGTCACCGATGCTTTTGGCCAAGGGGTCAACGGCGTGACGGGCGATTACAGCCGCGGCGTCGGCGGTTTCTGGATCGAGAATGGTGAATTGGTTTACCCGGTGAATGAAATCACTATCGCCAGTAACTTGAAGGACATGTTCCTGACAATCACAGCCGCAAACGATTTAGAACTGAGCCGCGGCATCGATAGCCCAACCGTGCGCATCGACGGCATGAGTGTCGCTGGCAGCTAAACAGAGACTGCAAAGCAGACGGGCTCGTGGTCAACGGCGATGTGAACTAGTCGCCAGGTCAAGATGCCTCAATCACCAGTCATGTCGTTCATACCGCCCATGGATTTTTCGACACCCTTCTTTTGACTCTCCATGGCTTTGGCAGCCTCGTCGGCCATCTTTTTCATACTTTCTATGACGTCGTTTCTCGCCGCGTCGACTTCGGTATTCATTCTAATTTGCTTCGGCGTCGATTGATTACTCCGCCGCACCGGTGACGCCGTAGCGACAGCAGGTGCATCCTTAACGACCTCACGAGAGTCCTCAGCCCCGGCGTCGACCGCACCGTCGACCTCAGCATCGTTGCTCGTGCTCAGGCCGTATACCAGTGCGGCCAATAGTGCCGCCCCAACGATAACAACCCAAGTTGACCCTTTGCTCTCAGCCATAACCGTCGCCCCTATGGTTCATCAAATCACACGCGACCCGAAACATCGCGATCACGCACGGGTATCAATTTAAGACTTTAAACTATAATGACCTAAGATATGTTCGACACGTCCTTAGGAGCGGTATCGCTGTCATGAAACGCCTGCGCAAGGCTCTGTTTCGTAATCCTGCCGTGCAGAGCGTTCTTGGCGCTCTTGCCGCCAGCTATGTCTGGTTGGTTCGGGTGACAAGTCGCTGGGTTGATGAAAACCGGGACGCGACGGTCGACGCCTGGGCTGGATCTGAGCCAGTGATTATCGCGTTTTGGCATAACCGCCTCTTCCTCATGCCCTATTGCTGGCCCTCTCAAGAACCGTTTCACATGCTGATTTCGTCTCACGCAGACGGACGTCTCATTTCTAAAACCGTGTCGTGGTTCAATATTTCTACGGTGACAGGCTCAAGTTCCAAAGGCGGGACTCAGGCCACTCGGGAACTTGTCCGGCTTCTTAAAGCGGGAACAAGCGTCGGAATCACACCTGATGGACCGCGCGGGCCGCGCATGCGGGCGGGAGACGGTGCGATAGCTCTGGCCAAATTATCCGGTGCGACAATTGTGCCCGCCGCCGTTGCAACGGGCGGACGGCGGCTCTTATCAACATGGGACAAACTCATTGTCCCGCTCCCTTTTACTCGGGGTGCTCGGGTCTGGGGAACGCCCATCACCGTGCCCAAAGACTGCACTTCCGAAAATCTCGCCCAGCTGCGAGATACGCTCGAAGACTCACTGATTGCCGTGAGCAATCGGGCAGATGCATTGGTTGGGCAAACGACAATCCCACCGGCTGACGCGGGTGAAGGTCATCATGCGCGCGCCTGATTTTTGGAAAACGGAAGGGCCGCTAGTTAAAGCCCTCACCCCATTCGGAAAGCTTTACGGGGCCGTTACGGCTTGGCGGCTCAAACATGCCGCGGCTGACAGTATATCGGTGCCAGTGATTTCTGTCGGCAACCTCACCGTCGGCGGCACAGGCAAGACGCCGGTTGTGCGGGATCTAGTAAAACGCCTCAAAGACCATGGCCATCGCCCAGCGGTAGTGTTGCGCGGGTATGGTGGACGTATCAAAGGCCCGCTCCGGGTCGACACTGAGGTCCATGCCGCACTAGACGTAGGCGACGAGGCCTTGCTCCACGCGCGAGACGGCGCAACGTGGGTCGCGCGCAGACGCGCCGAGGGTGCCAAGGCGGCTGTGTCAGATGGCGCGACTGTTGTCGTGCTCGATGATGCCCACCAACACACCAGCCTGAAGAAGGATTACGCCCTTCTCGTTGTCGATGGCGTCGTGGGTTTCGGGAATCATCGCATTCTTCCCGCCGGGCCTTTGCGTGAAGATGTTCGGGCCGGATTGGCGCGGGCTGACGGTGTCATCGTTTTAGGGAGAGATGAAACAGACTTGGCCAACCGTTTGCCAGGCACCCTAGCGCTCGCGGCTGGCACGCTCGAGGCCGAAGCTGAATCGGTTCATCTTCATGGCCGCAAGGTTGTTGCCTTTGCCGGACTCGGCCGTCCACAAAAATTCTTCGACACACTGGCCGATCTAGGAGCTGTCGTAGTGGCGACGCACCCTTTCGATGATCATCACCTATACAAGCCCGCAGACATTCAAACGATTTTAGATGAAGCCTTCGGGCTTGATGCCTTGCCCGTTACCACTGAGAAAGACGCCATGCGGTTAACACTGGACCAACGTCAACAGGTTAACGTACTGCGCGTGGCCGTCCGCTATAAAAACCCAGCCATCATCGATAATTTATTGCGGGATGTCTTGTCCAGCCGGTAGAGCCGACATGACGGTTTGAGGGTCCAGCTTGGCGCCGTACCAGGAAATTCCAAAGTGGAGGTGAGGCCCATTGGTGCGGCCAGTCATTCCAATCGCACCGATCTGCTCGCCTTGTCGTATCCGCTGACCTTGTGCGACGGCAATTTCACTCATGTGGATATAAACAGAATCAAGTCCGAACCCATGATCGATCATCACTGTCTTGCCGGTGAGTATCATGCCGTCGTGAACCAAACTCACGACACCATCAGCTGTCGCTAAGACTGGGGTACCCGTCGGCGCAGCGATATCGAGGCCGGAATGAGGGGAGCGCGGCCGCCCGTTGAGAATACGTTGGCTGCCGAAGACACCTGAGATTCGCCCTTGGGCGGGCTGCAAAAACCCAGTCTCAAAAAATGGCACCGGCTCGGTGCGGTTGCGAGCGGCGACAATCATGCCACCCTCAGCGCGAATACGTTTTACGGTTTCGGGATTAGGCGTCACCGTATTCTGCGGCAATCCATCAACGCGTTCGATGAGCCAGTCGCGGGGGCCTACGGAAACAACTTGGGTCGTTTCCACACCATCGCTGGTGCGCATAGCCAATGTGGCAGAGGTTTTGGCGTCCCGGTCCAATCCAAAGACGAAGCGACCAGTATTCGATACTGAAACTGCACGGCCATCGATCGTAACGCTTGTTCCTGGCGCGACAGACCCGACAACAATCCCGCCCTGCTCAAGACGTCCGCGCAACGCTATAGGATCAGCAACGGCGGATGTGATGCACAGATACAATCCAACGCAGGCAACGAGAAAACGCATCAAAGAAAACTCCCTTGTCGACCGTCCGGCTTACCGCCGGTCTTCGATTTAGGTTTAGGAGCGGACTTTGGAGATTCCGTGGCGGTAGGCCGGGATTCTCCCTCGCCAACCGTAACGCCAACAGCGCCATCACTGAACTCAACCTGCCAAGGCGCTCCGGCTGACGCGCCTGCGGCTACGGTAATGGGGGTGCCGTTTCGATCTTTGACCAAGGCGTAGCCGCGTTCGAGGACTCGCTTGGGCGACACAGACTCAAGCCGTGTCCCTAAACCGTCCAGGCGCTCACCGGTGCGATCCGTTGATCGCCGAAGGGCAGTGCTGAGTCGGTCCGACCAATCGGATATCAGGTCATCGTAACGCGTAACGTCGCGGACGAGATGGGTCGGTTTGAGACCGGCCGCAATGACCGACAGGTCCTGGCCTTTCGCGGCTAGAAGGCGGGCGGGACCGGTTCCCAACCGCTCGGACAAGCCATCAAGATCCTGCTGTTTTTGCTCGACCACTTGGGTCAGGTTAGGCAACCCACGTGCCAGGCCAGCGACCTGCAAGGTGTTTTCCGACAACAAGCGATTGACTGCCTGGCCAAGACGCACGCCGCTCTCTTGCACCTGAGAGATCAACTCTAACCGCACGGGCACAGCAATTTCAGCGGCAGCAGTGGGCGTCGGTGCGCGACGATCAGAAGCGAAATCGATCAGTGTGGTATCGGTCTCGTGACCGACCGCAGAGATCAGGGGGATTCGAGAGTCAGCGGCGGCACGAACAACGACTTCTTCATTAAAGGCCCACAAATCTTCTAACGACCCGCCGCCGCGCGCGACGATCAGCAAATCAGGCCGCGGGATGGCGCCGCCGTCAGGTAGCGCATTGAAACCGTTAATCGCCGCCGCGATCTCAGAGGCTGAACCTTCGCCCTGGACCCTTACGGGCCATAAAAGCACGCGACGGGGGAAGCGATCTTGGAGTCGATGCAAAATATCCCGAATTACGGCTCCGGTGGGCGAGGTAACCACACCAATGACTTCTGGTAGTCGCGGCAGAGCTTGTTTGCGATCTTCGGCGAACAAACCTTCGGCCGCCAACGCCTTGCGACGTTCTTCGAGCAACTTAAGAAGCGCGCCCTCGCCTGCCAGCTCAAAACTCTCAATGATGATTTGGTAGGAGGATCTGCCGGGATAAGTGGTCAGCCGGCCCGAGGCGATGACTTCCATCCCTTCTTCAGGGCGATGGGCGAGCTTCGCCATACTGCCGCGCCAGATTATCGCGTCAATAACGGCGGACTCATCTTTGAGCCGCATATAACAATGACCAGAGGCGGCGACCTTGGGCTGAGAAATTTCACCGCGAATACGGACGTAGCCGAAAGCATCCTCAACCGTTCGCTTGAGGGCGTTGGACACCTCGGAGACGGTGAACTCAGGAACATTCATGGGCGGCAATCGATCAGCCATAACGAAATGGGCCTACGCTTAGCTAATCTTTGTAAACATAAACAACGAGGGTGGCCGAGCGAATACGACCCTCCTCATTTCCACCGTCCAGATCACCAATGTAGGCATCAACGCGTTGATGGTGGCGCTTAATTTGGTGCAATTTCTCGATCGCATCTTTACGCAAATTACCGATTTCACCGTGCTCAGTAGTGACGCGGGCACTATCGACTCCCCCCGGCCCACCATCAACAAACTCAATGGTGACGTGGGTGCCTTCTCTACACTTAGCAATCGCTTCCTGACGGGAAGAATGATCATCGTTCAATTGGGTCTCACCAACCACCGGCCAGACCAGCTCTTCAATAGTGTCGCCATGGGGTGGCGCTAGGGCCTCGGACAGAACACTCTCGTTCTCTTCACGGTGACGCAACCAAGCGCGCGCTATAAAAAACAGGGCAAGCAACGCGATAACCCATACGAGGAGGCTCATGGTACTCGTTCCTTTTCGTGAGCTAAACCAATTCGGGATCGTTATCGCACAATTCCGTCGCGGCGTCAGCGCCCGGTTGTGGGTTGGTGTTGCCTCTGGGCCAAGTATTGTACATGCCTAAAAATGCGAAGCGCCCACAGCCCAGCATTCTTGTGTTAAAAGGCCCGCAGCGCCAAACACGTGCAACAGCAAAAGCCGGAGAACGTTTTCATGAAGGTATTGGTAGTCGGTGGTGGTGGCCGAGAGCATGCTCTTTGCTGGTCGATCGCAGCCTCCCCCTTGTGCGACAAGCTTTATTGCGCCCCAGGCAACGCCGGAATCGCCCGCGAGGCTGAGTGTGTTCCTATTGGCGCAGAAAATATCGAAGGCCTGGTCGCGTTTGCCAGCGACAACGCTATTGATTTCGTCGTGGTCGGACCGGAAGCACCGTTGGTGATGGGCCTTGCCGACGAACTACGGACCGCCGGTATAAAGACATTTGGACCAAGTGCTGCGGCGGCGCAAATCGAAGGCTCCAAGGCGTATATGAAGGACCTGCTGACCAAAAGTGGCGTTCCGACAGCAGCCTACGGGCGGTTCACCGACATCGCCGCCGCCAAAGCCTACATCACTGAACAAGGCGCACCGATTGTCGTTAAGACGGACGGCCTCGCCGCAGGCAAAGGTGTCATTCTTTGCGATACCGTGGCCGAGGCTCATGCTGCGGTAGATTCCATGATGACCGACAAAACCTTTGGCGATGCAGGCAACGAGATTGTCATTGAGGAGTTTCTCGATGGCGAGGAAGCGAGCTTTTTCGCGCTGGTCGACGGGACTAATGCGCTGCCCCTCATCTCGGCACAGGATCACAAAGCAGTTGGCGATGGCGATACCGGCCCGAATACCGGTGGCATGGGAGCCTATTCGCCGGCACCCGTGATGACCGATGCTCTAACGGATGAGGTGATGGAGAAAATCATCGCCCCTACCGTGAAGACCATGGCCGATATGGGCACACCTTATGTCGGCGTCCTCTTTGCCGGGCTTATGATCTCGAAGGCTGGAATAAAGATTCTTGAATATAACGTGCGCTTCGGTGACCCCGAATGTCAGGTTCTGATGCGGCGGCTAAAGTCTGACATCCTTCCCGCCCTTATTGCGGCGGCGGATGGCCAATTAGATCGTTTCAATCTGCGCTGGCATGACGACGCGGCAATGATCGTGGTCATGGCCGCCAACGGTTACCCCGGCGCCTACGAAAAGGGATCAGAAATTAAGGGAGTCGATGCTGCCGAAAACCAAGACGAAGTCGTCGTCTTCCATGCGGGCACCAAAGCAGATGGCGACAAACTCACCGCGTCTGGTGGTCGCGTGCTCGGCGTGACGGCGATGGGTGCCTCTGTGACGGAAGCGCAGGCGAACGCCTACAAAGCCGTCGAAGCGGTTGAATGGCCGGGTGGGTTTTGTCGCCGCGACATCGGCTGGCGCGCGGTCGACCGGGAAACAAAGGCGTCACCATGAGCAAAAACGTGCATGACTTCTTTGCACCGACCTATGGCGACGCACGACAGAGATTTCTGGCTGCCGCCGCAAAGTCCGGCGCCGTCGTCACCAAACATATCCATCCGCTCAAAGGGCCGTCCGGCGAGGAATTGGCGCTGGATGTAGCTGCCTTTGGCCCTCTCGATGCTAAGAGAGTTTTTGTCACTATGTCTGCCACCCATGGGGGTGAAGGGTTCCTTGGCTCAGCGGCGCAGGTCGGCTGGCTGACGGAAGGGCGTTACAGGGACCTCCCAGATGACACCGCCGTTGTACTGATGCATGCGGTTAACCCGCACGGCTTCGCGTGGCTGCGACGGGTGACCGAGGGCAATATCGACCTCAACCGTAACTTTCTTGATTACGCAGAGCCGGTCCCTGAAAAACCGGAATACGACAAACTGCATGCCGCGATCTGCCCCGACGATTGGACGGAGAGCGCCCGCGCCTCAGCAGACAACATTCTTGATAAATATGCCGAGGAGCATGGTCAGAAAGTCCTCAACCGTGTCGTCATGGGCGGGCAGTTTAGCCGACCTGATGGCGTGTTTTACGGCGGCACGGCGCCGACCTGGTCGAGGACGACAATTCTCGCCGTGCTGGATGCCCATACTGCTGAAGCGGAACATATCGCCCTGATCGACTTCCATACCGGGCTCGGCCCACCGGGGCATGGTGAGTGCTACATCGTCGGCAATGAAGGCGATCCCGGGGTTGAGAAAGCAAACGACGTCTGGGGCACCGACGGCGTATCGGTCTTAGCCGCCAGCGGTTCACGCAGCGCCCACGACGGATACAACTTGACGGGCATCGCCCGCGAACTGGCGCCAGTGGCTTTTTACGGCAACACCCTAGAGTTCGGCACCCATCCCCTCGAAACAATTTATCGCGCGTTGCGGGCCGATAACTGGCTGCACGTGCATGGGGATTTGAATTCTGATTTCGCCCGTTCGGTTAAAGCCGACCTCAAAGAAGCGTTCTGTCCGGATTCTTCTGAGTGGCGTGAAACGGTCTACCAGCGGTGCATGGAAGTATGGCAGCGCGGGATGACTGGCCTCGCGAGCCTTTAAGCGATGGCGCTATTTGCAGAGGGTTGAGAGATTCGACGAATCCTCGTCCATCTCCTCGAAGCCACCGGCAAATTCGACAGCGGCGTAGTACTTCGGGTCTGTCTTGTCGGTAATCAACTTGAGTAACGCCTGGGACATCTCAGTCTTCCGCTCTCCTTCAAAGTCTGCAGGCGTTAAGGTGCGATCCCATAAATAGAACATGATCTCTTCATGCATTGTTGGAGCAACCCAACAGGCGTAGCGGGCGGTTGAATTCTCGCCGATGACCAAGCGCACGGTCACAATCTCATAGCGAATGCCACGGCCGGTCTGAAACGGTGCCATGATCGGATCAAGTTGAATGTAGCGGCCAACGAACGCACGGGGCCGCAAATCTTCGTCCTGTGCCGACGCGGGGGCGACACCAGTGAATATAAATAAAAGCCCAATGACTGAAGCGAGAGTTTTGATCATGCCGTTATCCTAACGGGCCTTCTCTTTCGTGCAAGCATCAGCGCCGCACCGCGAAAAACGTTTTGAGCAATGCCGCCGCGTCCTGCTCCCGCACCCCGCCAAAAACCTCAGGACGATGATGGCAGGTCGGCTGTGAGAATATCTTCGGTCCGTGCTCAACCCCGCCGCCCTTGGGGTCATACGCGCCAAACTCAACCCGGCGTAGGCGGGCGAAGGAGATTGCCGTGGCACACATTGGGCAGGGCTCAAGGGTCACGTAGAGGTCGAAGCCAGCCAACCGGGCACTGCCATGAGCCGCCGCGGCCTCCCGAATCACTAGCATTTCCGCATGGGCGGTCGGATCATGGGTGGCTTCAACCTGGTTACCCGCCGAAGCCACCACCGCATTCTTGTCCGGGTCGACCAAAACCGCGCCAACCGGCACTTCGCCCCGGTCTGCGGCTGCCTGGGCTTGTTCCAGGGCCAATGTCATGAAATCTATCATCGCCATTTGCGGACAATCGGGGCCACCACCCGTGCCGTCAAGCGCTCGGATAGCCCCCGGTAAGGTTCTGGTAACTTTCCAGGCCTAAGGTCTTGGTGGGACGAAATATTTGGGACTTTACTGCCATGATGGACCACGCTGGTAACGTGGTGCGGATCGGCGGCCACCAGGTCGAGAATCGCACTTTAAAGGGCATTCAGACGGCGAGCGCCGAGAGCGGCGTCAGCTTCCACTATCTGCTGGCGAAAGCCGCGCAGGAAAGTGGCTTCGATTCTGATGCCAAAGCATCAACGTCATCGGCCACTGGCCTATTTCAATTCACCCGAGGCACGTGGCTCGACATGATGCGTCGCCACGGTGACGAATTAGGCTTCGGCGACCTCGCCTCTCAGGTCAAAGAAAGTGCCACTGGGCGCATGACCGTGCTCAATGAAGACGCAGAAATTCAAATGCTGGCCTTACGGAGCGATCCGGACGTTTCCTCCCGTTTTGCCGCTCAGTTTGCCAGCGACAACGCGCAAACCTTAGAAACATCCCTCGGGCGCGACGCTTCACCGGCAGAACTATACTTTGCCCATTTCCTTGGCGCTTGGGGCGCCACCGCTTTGGTGACCACCGCTGAGCAAGATCCGACCAAACCTGCGGTCGACGTGCTGCCGGCCGCCGCCAATGCAAACAAGACTGTGTTCTTCGAAGACAACGGCCTAGCCCGGACGGCAGCCGGGGTCATTGACTGGCTCAAAGATAAATTCACCGACCGCCTTAGTGAAACCGCCGACGTCGCGGCTCTGTTTGATCCGGCACAGCAAGCAAAGCCGGCAGCGCCGCAGGCACCGATGTTCAGTGAGGGCCCTACGTCGCCGTTTGATCTGGGCGCGGCCTCCCGGTCGGGCGATACAAACCAGATGGGAATTTCCACATACCTGCTGCAGATGCTTTCACAGATGATGTCGGCTCAGCCGATGCAGATGGTCGACGACCCCTTCGCCCTGCAATCCCCGGGATTCGGGAGTAACGATTGGGGCAGCGTCCTGACCGAAGCATTCGACCGGGATAGCGCCATCTCCGCCGCGCAGGCGGAGCGGGCTTATCGTCAGCCCAACGCCCAGCCACAGCCAGTCCGCACGAGCGCCTAGCCCCGGCTGACGGTTACCTTGACCCGAGGGCGTGCGACAGCGTAAAGCCCGGACCATGACTGCTCCCATCATAGGCATCACCGCCGACCGCGAAGACTCCGGTGGATACTCGAAGTTCCCTTGGTATGCGCTGCGCGTGAATTACTGCTCAGCCGTACAGGCGGCTGGAGGCATTCCCATCATCTTACCGCCCGAAGCCAGCCTGATTGACCAGTACGCCGCAATGATTGACGGCTTGATCGTCTCCGGTGGAGCGTTCGACGTTGATCCATCGTTATTCGGCGAAGAAGCCGTGCATGATACCGTGGTGCTCAAGGCCGACCGCACAGACTTTGAACTCGGCCTAACCAAAAAATTCCTGACCGACGATCGCCCGGTGTTTGGCATTTGCGGTGGTCAACAATTGCTCGCGGTCGCCCTCGGCGGAACCCTAATTCAGCACATCCCCGATGAAGTGGACGACGCCCTCGCCCATGAGCAGCCGAACCCACGCGACGAAGCCGGGCATGACGTCGCGATCACACCCGGCACACGGCTCCATGACATTGTCGGCAGCGATACCTTGGCCGTGAACAGCGCCCATCATCAGGCCGTCAAAGCGGTGCCATCGGACATTGTTGTCGACGCGGTGGCTTCGGATGGTGTGATCGAAGGGATCGAAGACCCATCAAAACGCTGGTGCATCGGCGTGCAATGGCACCCGGAGTTTCACATCTCTGATGGCGACCGTCGCCTGTACGCCTCCTTCATAAAGGCTTGCTCATGAACGCCCCAAAAGCGGCAGCGCCGGCGGCCATCAGTGATGGCAACCGGGTTGCTAAGGTCATTGCGCGCGCGGGCATTTGCTCCCGCCGCGAAGCCGAAGTTCTGATTGAACAAGGCCGGGTGACCGTTAACGGCACAACCCTGACCAAGCCGGGCGTCAAAGTAACCGCCGACGATCTGGTCCGGGTGGATGGCGAAAAACTTCCGGCCCTCGATCCACCACGGCTGTGGCGCTACAACAAACCGGTTGGTCTTGTGACCAGCCATAAGGATGAACGTGGCCGCGAGACTGTGTTCGACGCCCTACCCGACCACTTGCCCCGAGTCATTTCCATCGGCCGCCTTGATCTCAACTCCGAAGGCCTACTGCTGTTGACCAACGACGGTGGGCTGGCCCGCTCCATGGAGCATCCGTCGCGGGGCTGGACCCGGCGCTATCGGGCGCGGGTGCATGGCGAGATCAAAGACGGGATGTTCGAACCCCTGGCCAAAGGCGTGACCATCGACGGCATCAACTACGGCCCCGTGCAAGTAAAGCTGGACCGCAAGCCCGGCACCAACGCCTGGCTGACGGTGTCGTTGAACGAAGGCAAGAATCGCGAAGTGCGGCGGGTGATGGAACATGTCGGCCTCAAGGTCAGCCGACTGATGCGCACCGCTTACGGCCCGTTCCAGCTCGGTTCGCTCAAGCCCGGTGAGCTGGTCGAAATGCCCCACAAGGTCTTGAAAGAACAATTGGGTGGCGACCTCCCGGACATCAAAAAGAGCACGGGCCGAAATAGCGGCGGCAACAAGAAATCATAAGCAATGACGGGCAAAATTCGGATTACCGCAGGGACATTTAAGAACAAATCCCTGGCCGTGCCCAACGGCGACAGTGTGCGCCCGACCTCAGACCGCGCCCGCCAGGCCTTGTTCAACCGGCTTGAACACAGCTTCTCAGATACCGGCTTCAAACTGCGTGGCGCGCGAGTGGTCGACCTGTTCGCTGGCACCGGCGCGCTCGGCCTGGAAGCCTTGAGCCGGGGCGCGTCACACGTGACCTTTGTCGAACACGACCGCACGTCCCTCGCGGTGCTCAAGCGGAACATCGCGACCTTGGGTGTCGACGACAAAAGCGCCGTGCTAACGATGGACGCGACCGCCCTGCCCGCCGCATCCCAGCCTTATGACCTCGCCTTGCTCGACCCGCCCTATGAACAAGGCTTGGCGGAACCGGCACTTGCCGCGCTGGCTGGCAAACAGTGGCTTACGAAGCGTGCGGTGGTGGCCGTCGAAACCGCCTCCGGCGAAACGATCACCGCCCCCGCAGGTCTGACAATAGAAGACACCCGGAGCTACGGACGTGGCGCGATAACGTACCTCTTAGGGGACGCATAAAACGGACGACAAAGGGAACCATGGCGATGTCTAAAGAACCAATCCACGGCAGCTGCTTGTGCGGCACAGTGACCTACGAGACCGAGGCTGAGCCCCATAACTTTCTCTACTGCTTCTGCTCGCGCTGTCGCAAGAAAACCGGCAGCGCCCATGCATCAAACGTCTTTGTCGAGGGTGCCGGATTTCGCTGGCTGTCGGGCGAAGAGAATGTTGGTCAGTACGCCTTGCCCGGCACAAATACGCTGACAAACTGCTTCTGCAAAACTTGCGGATCCCGCGTGCCGCGCAAGACTGACCAGGGGGTCACCATCCCCGCAGGCGGACTGGACATCGAGCCGGAGCTACTGCCTCAAAAGTGCATCTACTGGGCCGATAAACCCGACTGGTATCGCTCGGTCGACGATCTTCCAAAAGTTGAACAATCGGGTGCCTAAAATAGATGAATTCGATTCTGCGAGGAACGAGCCCATGCACCATTGGGTTTTGTAAATGTTTTCGTTCAGAGTCAGGGCTCTAAAACTTTCACAAACGAGTATGGGTCAAGGCCACGCGCCAAGGCTTCGATATTGAAGTCTTTTTTCGCCTCGAGGGAGACCGGTCGCCATCCGCTCCTGCTATGGATGATTGTTGTAGGCGTCGATGTCGTCTTCCGCAGATAAAAGGCGAGAGGCCGGATCATCACCCGGGTACGAATCAAACTCGATGACATTGCGATCTGGGTCGCGGATAAACAACGCGCTCATATCTTTGAAGCTAAATCGTCCCGTAATCTCGACGCCATTGTCGTTGAGAAATGTTTCAAGAACTTCGAGAGACCTCACCTTTAGAGCAATATGGGTGTACCCAGCGTGCTTGCGGTCGATATCCATGAGCACGTTCTCGTCATCGGGCTCCGTGCCCGGACCAAGCAGGTTCAATACAACACCCGATGCGTGCTCCATCATGATCGGATGGCCTTTCTCAAAGCCCGTGTCCGTTATCAGTTTAAATCCGAGCATTTCGTAGAAATCGGTCGCTCGTTTCTTCTCTCTCACGCGAATACCGATGTGATCGATTTTCAGTATGGAAACCATGGTGACTCTCCCTATGACCGAGCCCGTCTAAGGGGCCCGCGTCTCTGATAAGAGCCAATATCCACTGTTCCTAATTCATTCACTAGTTGGCACAAATGCAATACAGTGTTCCATTAAAGGAACACTGATGAACGACCTCAACGACCTATTGATCTTCGCAAAAGTGGCGGAACTGCTGGGTATTTCCTCAGCGGCACGGGCCCTCCGCTTGCCGAAGTCGAAAGTCAGTCGCCGCCTCGCTGCTTTGGAGGACGAACTGGGCGTGCGCCTTCTGGAGCGCAATACACGGGGGGCGCGCCTCACAGATGCCGGCGAGATTTATTATCAGCACTGCAAAAGGATCGTGGAGGAAGCCGCCGCCGCGCGCGAATCCGTATCGCAAATGATGGCCGCGCCGCGTGGACCACTGAAGATCAGCGCGTCTGTTGCCATCGGACAACATTTGCTCACGCCGGTGCTGGGAGCGTTTATGGCGCTCTATCCCGAGATTGAGTTAGACATTCAACTTGAGAACCGGCGCGTCGACCTTATCCGTGAGGGATACGACGCAGTCATCCGTATTGGCACCTTGGACGACTCATCTTTGATCAGCAAACCGCTGGGTGAGGACTATGCCATCCTGGTGGCTTCGCAAATTTACCTTAAAGAGAACGGTATCCCGAAAACCTTAAGCGACCTCAAGAGCCATCGTCTTTTGGTAATGGGGGACGCGCCCATCCTTGACCAATGGGTGTTGGTCGGGCCGGATGAGCAGCAAGAGTCTGTGGCTGTCCGACCGTATGCGACATTGAATGACCTAACAATGATTCGCCAAGTCGCCATAGACGGAGGTGGCATTGCGCTTCTGCCCCGATATCTTTGCACGGACGCCGTGATGCAATCGGACGGACTGCGCCAAGTTCTAGGTGATTGGCGATCCCTGCCTTTTGGGTTTTACGCACTCTATCCCAGCCGTCGCAGCATGACTCTGAAACTTAGAGCTCTGCTCGATTTCTTAGCGGACAAGCTTGGCCCTCAAAACTAAGGCAACAATCGCCTACGGCCTCTCCAGAGGCTCGGGCAGAGTTTCTATGGCGACTAGCCTTGAGTCGGCGCTCTGCCATCGAATTTTGCGGAGCTCAGTGTATTCGGGTGAATCATAAAAGGCAGCAATCGCATCCATATCGGGAAACTCGATCACAACTGTGCGCCGAGGCTGCCAATCCCCTTCGAGGACTTTGACCTCACCGCCGCGGGCGATATAGCGGCCACCGAATTTATTGACGATATCCGGATTGGCTTTGATGTAGGCCGCATAGGCATCTGGATCTTTAACGTCGATATCGGCGATGAGAAAAGCGGGCATAATTGAAACCTCAAAAGTTTAGATACGGTGGCGCGGTGGTCGGGTTGGTTTATGCCCAGGCCTAATCACTAACAAGCATCTGCCAAAGGCGGCTGAAACTTTGCCTCGGGTTTTCACGATGGGTTCGGTAGATCACGTGCGCGCTTGGCCCCGCCTCCGGCGACAGGTCGATTGACCATAGGGGATCAATTTCATTCGGTACGAAGGAGTAACGGATGTCGATGACTCGGTTCAGCATCTTCGGATCTGCGGCGACGAACCCGTTGCTGAAATCCATGAAGCGCTGGACGTCTATTGCCTGTTGAGTGGTGGGCTCGAGCCACGGCAAATCTCGTGGAAGAGCAAGCTTAGGGATGGATGTGCCGTGAAAGTTTTTTGGCGCTAAGCCGACACGCACCGCATCAACATAAAAACGATCATCCGTTTCGTAGATGATTTTCCAGACCAATAGATTAGCGAAGCTTGGCTTGGCCTCGAGCCGAATCGGTTCATGCCCCCGGGACTCCGCAATTTGCGCGCCCTTAGAGAGAGCCGCGCTATGCTGAATGGCGCCGGTTGATATGTAGGCGCCAACCCAGAGCAACGCCGCCACTGCAAACGCTCGTTTTTGTTTGAGCGCCGCCGCCACACACAACGCCACAAGCGGCACGGTGAACACGGGGTCGATGATCGGCACAATGCTCCATGAGATTCGATCCTCACTGAACGGCCAAAGCAACATCGTGCCGTAGGACGTTGATGCATCGAGTAGAGCATGGGTCCCATACCCCAACGTGCAACACGCTAGGGCTTGAAAAAACGTCAGCTGCAAACGTCGCCCCACGGCATAATAAAGAACCAACGCGCAGAGCAGGCCGCCCATGGGGATAAACGCGAGCGAATGGGTAAAGTGGCGATGATACTCAAGAAATATGAGCGGGTCCGTTGACGACCTAATCAAGGAATCCAGATCTGCCGCCATACCGGCCACGAAACCCAGACCACCGGCAATCGCGATGTTTTTGGTTTTGGTCGGCGCCGCCTGGGCGAGCGCTGCGCCCAACGCGCCCTGGGTTAACGGATCCATACTTGGTTCTGAAACTCTCTCGAAGTTTGTCGAAGGCCGTCGGCAACTCACCCAGAACCTATACCAGGAACAGCCGTTCAGCCTATGGTGTATCCAACTGATCTGCCTGGGAGAGCTCTATGATCGTCCGCCGACTGACTCTAGCTATTCTGTTCGCGCTTTTCGTTGCCGGCCCTGCCGCCGTATACGCAGACGACACGAACGCCAACATTCTGCGCATGGCAACGGGAACCCACAGCTTCTATGAGGAAGACGGCACCACTCTGCGTGGCCAAGAACACTTCCGTATGATCGCCCATGCGGATGGTAGCCGCACCATGATGCTGAGCAAAAACATGTTCGACAGCGACCGTCAGCACAACATCACCATGCGGGTTGATCCCCAATTCCGTCCCATCGAGGCCTATGGCAGCTATTGGTATCCGGAAGGGTTTAAGGGCTCAGTGCGGGTGATTGTCGATGGTGATTCATTACAGGCCACATCATGGGGGCCGGTAGGGCGGACTGAACACGAAGTCAGCGTGCCGCCAGCCCTCGCCGTGGTCACCCATGGCGAAGGCCTCAACGCATGGAGCGCCTCTGTGCTTGACCCAGAGGACGACCAGCCGGGTGTCAGCGAGCGCGAGATGGCGAGGACGTCTTACTTCATCAGCCCGACGCGGGAGGGCGACGCCCCGGTGCTGGGTAAAGTGGTGCCGGCCACCCTCACCCGGGTCGGCGAAGAAACCGTCACCGTGCCGGCGGGGACTTTCGACACCATCCACTATCGCACCGGCATGCTCGACATCTGGGCGATCAAAGGCGATCGTGTTCTCGCCAAGCAAATCTTCCGCGGCGAGCACTACCTTCTGACCGAGTACGAAGTGAAGTGATAAGACGCGCCTTACTTGATGATTATATCTCCCAACACACTTTTATTTTTCAATGAACCAAGGGAATAACAGCATGAACAAGGCCCGCACCGCATGTCTTGCCGGAGCCCTGATTTGGTTCGCGATGGCAGCCACAACAGCCGATGCCCAGAGCTTCTTTGATCGCGGCAAAAGTCTGTTGCAGGGATTGGGTGATGCGTCATCCTCGTCGTCCGATATATCCACACTGACAAGCGGTGAGATTTCTAATGGGTTGCGCGAGGCCCTTCGTGTCGGCTCGGAGCGGGTTGTTGACACGCTTGGCCGCACCGATGGATTCAACACCGCATCAGACATACACATTCCATTACCCGGCTCATTGAAAACGGCGCAATCCATGCTCTCAAGGGTAGGCAAGAGTGGACTCGCGGATGACTTGGAACTGCGCCTCAATCGGGCCGCCGAAGCCGCTGTGCCTGCGGCCAAAGGGCATTTCACAAGCGCGATTGAGCAGATGACAATTGATGATGCCAAAATAATTCTGAATGGGCCGAACGATTCGGCAACGCAGTACTTTCGCAGAAAAATGTCCGCGCCTCTGGCTGCCGACATGAAACCAATTGTCGAGGGTCAGCTTGCCACCGTCGGAGTCCTTGCGTCTTACGACAAGATGATGGGCCAGTATAAGAACATTCCTTTTGCGCCCGATGTCCAAGCGAATTTGACCGACTATGTGCTGGAGAAAGCCATCGACGGCGTATTTCTCTATCTCGGTCGTGAGGAAGCCGCCATTCGAGAAAATCCGGCGAAACGAACGACGGAGTTGCTCCAAAAAGTGTTTAGCAAATAGCCGAACACGGCCGGGGTGACGGCCAGCGTCAGGCCTTACGGCTGCCGAAGATGAACCAGCCACCGCGACCATGGGGTGGAGCCTCGACCTTGCCGTCCCACACATCGGCGAGTTTCTCTTTGGGATAAGTCGCAACTTCCGGAAGAACCTGTTCGAAGGTTTCCGACCCGGGGAAGCCCCCGCCCGTCATCAACTCAGTCGGATCTTGGGAGCGAAAATTCCGGTAGTTGGGTTCGTTGTTGTGGCGGGTGTCCCAATCAAAAGTGAAATTGAGAAATGGCTCACAGGATTTATGGGGCGGCAGTTCCACGTTGACCATGAGGCCGCCAGGCTTAAGGACGCGGTACGCCTCCTTCAAAATGCGCTTGGTCGCCGGGATCGCAATTTCATGGAAAAAGAAACTGGAGACCACGAGGTCGAAAGACTCATCGGCGAAATCTACCGTCTCGGCGTTCTGCTGACTGAGATGCATTTTGACACCGGCCATTTCCGCCTTGGCATGACCGTAGCGTAAGCCGGGCCCAGCGATGTCGATCCCATACATTTCGATGCCGGGAAAGGCTTCATCGTATGTCATCAGGTTGCTACCGCCTTGGGTGCCCATATCGAGCACATTGGACGGCGTAAAATCCGGATAGGTATGCTTGAGCCAAGCGCTAACAGAAGATCCGACGGCACCAAAATCGCGCAGCGGATTAACCAGTGGCCCAGCTTGCTTAACCCCAAGCAGAACGCCCTGGGCAACATCGTCTTCCGTGTATTCGGAATGATAGCCGCCGGGGATCAAATGCACATGTTGTGCCGTGATGTATTTGGGCAGCTCGAGGTCCGGGTTGGTCCGCAGCGTTCCACCGGCCGGGTTCTCGTTGGCAATCTCACGGGCCGCTTCAATCATCTCAGGCAGTTTTCGCTGAACCGCCGCAACCTTTGACTGGCTGACCATTTCCTGAGCGTTGTAACGAAACGAACTATAGGTGCGATAGAACAGATTCTTCTCGATGGCCTTGGATATTTCGTGGCCGGTTTCAGGGCTGCGGCCGTTCTTGCGCTCGAATTCAGGACGGACCGACGCCTCATAGGCATCGCGCACCTGGAAGCGCACATTCATCAAAGCATGATTGTGCATCTTGGCGAGGTAACGGGTGCGAACGTATTCGTCGTGGGTTTGCTGAAACAGGCTGTCGATGTTTTTCATGGCTTCATGCTCGTCGCTGAATGCGGTGTTCTCTATATAGGACCGTTTGAACACCAAATGCGGGCAGGCTGTAAAGACTTTTGGGGCAGATGCTTGCTTTGATGAACGTTTAGGCGGACTAAAGCGGACAACCGCGTGTTGGCGTTGGCATTGATCTGCCATGGCTTAGTCATCGTATAGCAGGGTATAGAATGGTTAATCCCCTCAGTTTTAGGATGTTTTGCAATGCGCTCCCGGTTGTTCTCGACGCTGCTCGTGCTCCTCACCATCGCCAGCATGCAGACCGCTTCTGCGAAAGTGCTCGTCTTTGGCGGCACGGGGATGATTGGCTATGAGATCGTCAAAGCGCTGAAGGCGCAGGATCAAGACGTCACGGTTTTTGTTCGCGCCACATCAAACGTTGATGATCTGGACGACATCGACGTGCCGTATGTGGTGGGGGATGTGCTGGACTCCGACTCTCTTCATCGCGTCATGAAGGACGGCAAATACACCACAGTGGTGAGTTCAATATCCAGGTCCGGGTCCTTCGGCTCCGCGCAAGAAGGCGTGACCATTCACCGCACGGGCAACAACGCGATTACCGCCGCCGCGTTACTCGGGGGCGTGGACCAGCTCATTCTTATGGGCACCGTCGGCGCGGGCGATAGCGCAAACACTCTGGGGGAGCGGCAACGCACCTCATTCAAACAAATCTACGCCGATAAAACCGCAGCGGAAGATTTCCTGCGGGCCAGCGGACTGACCTACACCATCGTGAGAACAGGCATCATATTAACCGACAAGCCGACGGGTACGGTTGAGTTCACCGAAGACCGCACGGTCCGTCATGCCGCCAACGTTTTCGATTTCGCAGCCCTGACCGCCCAGTGCGTTGCTAACCCAGCGTGCGAGAACAAGGTGTTTCACACCCACGACCCGGCTATTCCACCATTGAATATGGCGGACATGATGCAAGCCTTCGAAGGCTTGCAAGCGTTTGAGGATAAACGCCGCGGTAAGAAAACCGATTGACCACGGTCTCTAGCCGTTCGCCAATACGTCTTTCAACCACGGAACTTTGGCTTTTGCCTCAGCCATTGCCTCGTCGGGCGTGGCGAAGACACGGCCACCGAAGCCACCGTCAGGAAACCAACCCCGGTTATCTTCCGAGTCTCGCCGATAGGCCTCAAACCCGTAGCTATCATCAGGACGCATGAAGATATCGATACAGCGCAATTCACCGGGCTCGTTGATCGATTTCAGGACAGTGTTTTTATGGGCCATGACTTAGTGTTGCTTATCCACCGACCTGCAGTCACCCCGGCCTCTTAAACCTCTTCCGCGCTTTCTCCACCACATCACGCACGCAACACCCTTCGATGTGATCGTTGACCATGCCCATAGCCTGCATAAGCGCGTACATGGTGGTGGGGCCAACGAAGCGCCAGCCGCGCTTTTTGAGGTCTTTACTCAAGGCCGTGCTTTCCGGCGCTTTGGTCAGTGTCATCAGTGCCTTTTTGGTCAGCTTTTTCGGACGCGCTTTGGGGTCCGGTTCATAGCGCCAGAGAAAAGCCGCGATAGACCCAGCTTCATCAATAAGCTCAAGCGCCCGCTGGGCGTTGTTAATGGTCGCTTCGATTTTGCCACGATGCCGCACGATGCCCGCATCTTGCAACAGGCGCTCGACGTCCTTCTCGCCGAAGCGGGCAACCTTTTTGAAATCGAACCCCTTGAAGGCTTTGCGGAAGTTCTCGCGCTTACGCAGGATGGTCAGCCACGACAGGCCAGCCTGAAACCCTTCCAGGCAGAGCTTTTCAAACAAACGAATATCGTTGTCGACCGGGCGCCCCCACTCATCATCATGGTAGACCGCGTAGTCAGCATGGCCCGCGCCCCAAAAGCACCTGGGCTTATCGTTAGTGCCAAGAAGGATTCCATCGGGTAGGCGGCTCATTGCGTAATCTCCGGTACGCCAGTCGGCACCACGCCTTCCTGGGTGTGGATGATTTTCCACTGGCTGTCGAATTTTTGCAGCACCTGAGTCACCCGCACGTGGCCGGACACAGCGTTGGGTGGTTCGTAGTTAAAGTCCACATGATGGCGCGAGATGGCGACATCACCGTGCAGAGTGATCAACTGAATGGTGACGTCAAAGGTCAGTGCGCCACGGGCGACGGACTGATCAATATCCCGGCGCTGGAAGGCTTTGCGGGCGTCGATGCCGATGATGAGCTCAGGCTCGAATACATCCCAGATGGTGACACCCTCGGCGGCGTATTCTGCACCGTCGTCGGTAACGCGGGTGGTGAAAGCGTTGTAGTTGGCGCGAATGACCGCTTCGACTGCTCGTTTCTCTGCGTCTTTAGCGTTGCTGTTTGATAGGTCTGTCATGGCGACCATGATATACCCAGCGGTATGATAGGTCGTCCCCTCTGTTCCGCGCTGTGCGTTTTTTTTGGTCTGTGGCTTTGCAGCGCCGAAGCCGCGAGCCAGGATCAGCCCGTTGAGGTTCGTGTTGGCTCGTTCATTAATCCCGGCTCACCGAGTGACGTGCTGTTTAAAGACTTTGCCGCCGCGTTGACCGAAGCCAGCGACGGTGCTCTGCAACCCAACCTGATGATTTATGGCGAAGCCGGCAGTGAAGAGCAGGCGCTGGCCGCCGTACGCCGTGGGCGCATTGAGTTGGCCTCCAGTTCATTCCTGGTGGTCTCCAGCCTGATCCCGGAAATTGAAGTGACCATGGCACCGTTCCTGTTCGACAGCATCGAGGAATACGATTTCGTATTAGACCGCTATTTACTGGATGAGTTTCAGACACTGGTCGCGGAGAAAGACCTGACTGTGCTGCGCTGGATTGAAATGGGCGCGCAGAATTTTTACGGCAAGAAGCCGATCGTGACGCCCGAGGACGTTCAGGATTATCGCATGCGCGCGTCGTCGGACACGGCCACCCGTGTGATTTGGGAGGTGCTGGAAGCGGACATCATCTTTCTCGAAAGCTCGAACTTGATTCCGGCATTACAGACCGGCCTGCTAGACGGCGGGGCGGCTGTGCCTCTGGTCTTTGGAGGCACCGGCATCGCCGAATATGCCCGCCATTACACCCTCTCCAATCATTTCTATCTTGGCGGCCTCCTCGTCGCCAACCGACGCTGGCTAGAGTCCCTGCCCGACCACCTCAAGCGTATTGTTGTGGATTCCTTTGCCTCCAACGCGGAGATCCGGACCACCTTCCGCGCGTTGTCGAAAGACGTGGTGGAAGATAGTGCGCGCGCGGGCGTCACGGTGCACCAGTTGTCAGACACCCAGCGGGCGACGTGGCGCAAAGCCACTGAACCAGCACACAAAAGACTCATCGAAGAAATGGGTGGCCGCTCCCAGCAGATTTACGATGTCATACAGGACGGCAAGCGGGCGTATTGGGCACAGAAGAATTAGGCGGGGCAGCGTTACCTATCCCTAAACGCTGTTGCCTTCTCCACGAAGGGCTCGCGCCAGTCGGGGAAGGCCTCGCGGAATTTGTTGTTGCGCTTGCCGTAATAGACCAGCGCCTTGCCGGTGCCGCCATTCCAGACATCAAAGGTCGGGTCGGCGTTGTCCGCCCAGAACTGGGTGAGCCGAGCATCGAGACCTGTACTCACCTCTGTGTAGGCCGGGTCGGCGATTAGGTTGGTGGTCTCACCGGGATCGTTGGTCATGTCGTACAGCTCATTCGGCGACGCCATGAACCGCTTGGTATATTTCCACTGGCGCGTTTGGATGACGCGGGTCGAGATATACTCGAAGAAAATCTCATCCTCCCAGGCCATGTCTTCGCCGCGAAGCATGGGTGCGAAACTTTGTCCCGGCGAATTGGCGATCTCTAAATCGTCCATACCGAGATAGTCGAGCAGGCTGGGAAAGACATCAAACTGATTGACCATGGCACTGATGGTAGTGCCGGGTTCAATCTCGCCGGGATGGCGGACGATCATTGGCACCTGCATGTGAGCGTTATAGGCGGGCTCGGGATCACCCCAAGATGAGTTGCCCCACATACCCAACTGGCCATAACTGGAGCCTTGGTCTGCCAGAAATACCACTAGGGTGTTTTCGTCCAATCCAGCAGCTTCGAGCGCAGCCAGAACCGTGCCGATGCCTTCGTCCACATGGGTCATCTCTGCGGCGATATTGATCATCGCGGTTTCGTTGTTGAGGGCATCAATCGCGGACCAGGGATAAGTACCGCCTTCAGTTTCTTCCCGCGCCGGGGCCGTGTTGGTCTTGGCCCATTCCCTCATATACGGGTGCACGCGATTTTGCGGCATCGCAGGCACGTTGTCTTGATAGTAAGCCGCGTGGCGGGAGACCGGCGGTTGGTTCACGGTCGGCGGCAGAATGTACGGGCCGTTGTAGGACAGCCAGAGGAAGAATGGGCGCTCGCCCTCATCATCTTTCTGGGCTTCAATAAAATCGACGGCACGGCGCGACCAGAAATCAGTCAGGTGTTCGTCGCTGTCGAGCACATTGAACATCTCGCCGTTATCGAAAACCTGCGCGTTGATAAAACTAGACGTATGGCCGCCGCGAAAAGTGGTCCACCACTCAAAGCCAAGCTGCGGCTTTTCATGCGCGCCAAGGTGATACTTGCCGACCAAGCCGGTGCGATATCCAGCATCGGCCAGAGTTTGCGGCAAATTACGAAACTCTTCGATGGCCGCGTAGTCGGTGACCGTGTAACTGGCGGGGAGCCCATTGTGCACGCCGTTGGCCGACGGAATCAGTCCGGTCAGCAAAACAGCGCGGGACGGCGAACACACGCCAGAGGTCGCGTAGGCGCGCTCGAACAGCACACCCTCTTTAGCTAGTTGATCGATATTAGGTGTTTTGATGTCTAAGTTACCGTAGGCGCCAAGGAGCGACGGACTCTGGTTGTCGGTCATAATCAACAGGACGTTGGAGCGATCCGCAGCATGGGCTATTGAAAAACCCATCAGACCGGGGGGCGACGCCGTGCATACGAGCATGAAGGCAATTATGAAGTTTTTGTACATACTGCGCTGCGCCTTTGCGATATAGACTAGGTTTATGAAGCGCTAAATTTTCGCCAAGTCAAACCCATACATAGACCCAAAGATACCCGGATTGTCCATCTCGACAGAATGCCATTTCGCGATGTCACCACTCACGTTCTCATCCGGATAAGTTCGTTTGAACGCGGCCGTCGCTGCATCAGGAAGCTCTAACCTTTGCACATAAAGCCCCGCCCCATGCGCCATTTTGCAGAATGACTTTATGGTGAAGCGATGCTCTTGCACGTGGAACACAAGATCACGCCATTCCGACAGGGAATAAAAATCCCTGTAGGTCATGAGCGATTTTGCAGGATGGCCCGAGGGCAACTCAGCAACAACTGTTCGCAAGTGCCGCATATCCTCCGGTGAAGATGTAAGCCTAAGCTCTTTACGAAGGGCTATCCCAGCCATCACATTGCGACGGCCTGATTCCGTATAGATTTCAATTCTAAGCCCATGCCGCCCGGCCATTACTGATCGAAGAGCTCGCAAACCAGCGGCAGGATGCTTCATATGATGAATTACGCCAACACTTGATATCTTACTGAAACGAAGACCCGACGCTTCGAGATCGAGTAGGTCACCATGCAAAAATTTTATGTTGGACACCCCGTATTCACAACTTTTCCGCAACCCATACGCCAGGCTGGAAAGACTGAGATCTATTGCCGTTATATCTCTATTCGGCCATGCCATCGCTAACGCCAGCGCCTGACGACCTGTTCCACACCCTGCAATGAGGGTCGGGACCTCCTCTAATGATGGGTTAGAGTTTAATGCCTTAATGTGCACGGGTAGACGGTGCCATTTTGGGAAAGGGCTTTCTTCATACTGCCCTCTTACTGCTTTAGAAATGTCGTCCGTGATAGGAGATAGCGTTGAAATAGAGTCGCGCAGGGAACTCTCTTCCATTGGCTCCTGTAGGTGTACACGAGCCAGCAAAAGAGCGTCGACATTACCCCTCGCAATGCAGGCGTCTAACATCTCGTTTGCACGCGGATACAATGCCAGAGGTCGATACATGGCGACCAAAGAAATATTGAGGAATTCCTCCTCAGAAATCCGTTCTTCTTCAGAGAAAATTTTTGCGAGCAGGCGTTCAACGACAGCTGTTTCCTGATCACTCTCAGAAAACACGAAATCAGTCCTGGACCCGCACAATGCAAACGCGACTGCCAACGCTTCCGATGCTGGCAAACTCTTATCGGCATCTTCACTCATAATATGCGCCAAGAGATTCCGTCGCACCTGCGTTAACGTCAACTCAAGGCTCGCACTGGAGACAAACCCGTTCTTAAGATAGGTAGTCAACAACGCGAATGGTTCAGACAACCTCCAAGATTGCAACGCCCGTGAAGTCTCGATTAGCGCGTCGCGGGAGCCGCTAAAAACCTGTTGGAGGTGATGCCTTAAGAAATTTGTTGTTACCCGCTCGACTTGCGCCAGATTGATACCGTCAACGGTCAAACATTCAGCTGCTCCGGCTATCAAGTTTGGACTCTCTTCCGACAACACCACCTTTCCAAGAGCGTTTGCTACATCTTGCCAAGCCTTGCAGCGCTCTGGCACCAATGCAGCTGTATCCGGCTGCCTTTTGGCCCGGGCTTGCTGCAAAAGGTCGTCAATGTTTGATTGTTGGTTGGTCATCACCAGAAAGCCACACTAACCTTGGGGAGTAACTTAGACGGTATATCTGCTCGTCCTACACATCCTCAAGACCGTCGACGTCGTCATCACCGGGGTCCGGCCCATCATCATCGGGTGCATCGTCGGCCAGGCCGTCCTCTTCTTCCTCTTCATCAATGATGAAGCGCTCATAGAGGCGGGTGACAACGGTGTGCTCAATGTCATGGGTTTCGTGGTCTTCGCCCGCGGGCGACATCAGCCACTGCCATTCTAAATTATGGGCACGGGACGCAGAGTCTGGAAAATTCAAACCAGGGATCAAGTCGCGACGGCTGACTACACGATCACCGGCGAGCACAAAGCGTTCGGTATCGGTGATGACCGCCCCCACCCCCGTCGCCGTGTTGGCGATGGCATCGACGTGCGCCGCCATGATTTGCAGCGTCAGCCGGTCTTGATCAAATTCCGTTAAGTGGCGCGCGTGATCGAGATGAGCGCATATCGGTGGTGACAGGTGAGTGAGACAATTCACCGAGACGATCAGGTCTGCATCTTTCAAATGAGGAATCCGCGGTTCGGGCGCGGGGATCGAACCACCGGGGTAATCCCCTTCACCCATCATGGCAAAGATGCCCGTGACATCGCCGTAAAGTAGCTTGACGTTGAAATGTTTTTTCGCTTCAACGCGGACCTGAGGCATATGAAACATATCGACGAGATACACACGGTCGAACCGCTCCGCGAGTGAGCGCAAGGGCACTTCGAGCAACAGGCCGGACCCGAGCACGACAGCCGTGCCTTGTTTGGGACATTTGTCGGCGGCCTCAACAATAAAGGTGCGGCAACTGAGAATGTGGTCAGCCCAGGCGTGCTCATTCCGCTCGTGACGGAACTCAAGATCGATCAATCGTTTGAGATAGCCGAATTTGCGCACCCGCTCCGGCGCAAATGTCGTCCAATAGCGGAACAGTTCCGCCAGCATGGCTTACCCCTCATCGTGTTTAGTCGGACCCGCGATTAACGGCGGCCGAACAGCTTCTCTATATCGGTGAGTTTAAGCGTGACATAGGTCGGACGTCCATGGTTGCACTGCCCAGCGTGGGGGGTGTGTTCCATTTCTCTCAAGAGAGCATTCATCTCCGGGCCGCCAAGACGGCGGCCAGCACGGATAGAGCCGTGGCAGGCCATGGTGCCGCAGACATCGGCCATTTTGTCCTGCAGGGCGAGCGCTTCGCCTAAATCGGCCAGTTCATCGGCCAGATCTTTGACCAATCCCTGAACATCGGTGTCGCCGAGCAGCGCCGGAACCTCGCGGACCATCACCGCGCCTTCACCAAAAGCCTCCAAGACCAGGCCCAACTCAGCCAGTTCACCGGCCCGGGCGGCCAGACGCTGGGCCGACGCTTCATCGAGATCGACCACTTCGGGCAACAACAGCATCTGCCGGGCGACGCCGGTATCGGCCAACATAGCTTTCATGTGTTCGTAGACGAGGCGCTCATGGGCTGCGTGCTGGTCAACAATGACCAAGCCGTCACTGGTTTGCGCGACGATATAGGTTTCATGGACCTGCGCTCGAGCGACGCCCAACGGATAATCTTCAGCGGAGTCATCCATCGTTTCCGGATCGAAGGCCACCGCCGTCGGCGCGTCGTCGTAAGCGCTTTGACCTTCGGCCAGACCACCGCTCGGCAGCGGTGCCTGTGCTGCGCGTGCTGCGCTGAACAAAGATTGCGACGGTCGGGGCGGCAATGTCCCCGGCGTGATCGCACCGAGTGCGGCATTGCTGACGGTGGTCGAGGCCAGATGCCCGGCATCGGCCAAGGCATGCTTCAAGGCGCCAACAATCAGGCCGCGGACTTGGCCGGTGTCGCGAAAGCGCACTTCGGCCTTGGCTGGGTGCACGTTGACATCCACCTCCCGCGGCGGGACATCGAGAAACAAAGCCAGGTACGGGTGGCGATTGCTGGCGAGAAAATCCTGGTAGGCGCCACGCACGGCCCCTTGCAACAACCGGTCACGCACCGGGCGACCGTTGACGAACATGTACTGGGCCAAGGCATTGCCGCGGTTATAGGTGGGCACACCGGCGTATCCGGTCAGACGCAGACCGCCGCGATCTGCCGTGACCTTCACGGCGTTGGGGACGAAGTCCTTGCCCATGATGGCCCCCAGGCGGGCCAAACGGGCGTCGAACAAATCGCCGCCTTCCGCTTCTAATGACACACGCGCGCGACCATCGGCGGTCAGCGTGAACGCCACCGTCGGGTTGGCCATAGCCAGGCGCTCGATCGTGTCGACCGCATGATTGAGTTCGGTCCGGGCCGCCTTGAGAAACTTTAGCCGTGCCGGTGTCGCAAAAAACAAATCGCGCACTTCAACCCGAGTGCCTGGTGGATGCGGTGTCGGCACAGGCCCCTCACGACGCCCGCCTTCGACCCGGATGTACCAAGCACTGGTCGCATCCCGAGGGCGACTAGTGATGGTTAGCCGAGCAACAGCGCCGATAGACGGCAGCGCTTCGCCACGGAAACCAAAGAAACCGATTTCCGTCAGATCATCGTCGGGCAGTTTAGAGGTGGCGTGGCGTTCGATCGCGAAGGCCAATTCACGCTCGTCCATGCCGCGCCCATCATCGGCAACCACAATGAGCGAGCGACCGCCGTCGTTCATGGTGACGTCAACATGGCGGGCGCCAGCATCGAGGGCGTTCTCAACCAGTTCTTTCACTACCGACGCCGGACGCTCAACAACCTCACCGGCAGCGATCTGGTTGACCAGATTAGGCGGGAGTATGCGAACGGTCATGATGGGGTCTTCGGCCTTTGTGCGAGATAAGCGTTTAGCAACCCCGCCGTCGAGGAGTCGTGCCCAGCGTCGGCACGGCCCACCGCGAGGTCCGAGAGCAGACGCGAGGCTAGCGCCTTCCCGAATTCCACCCCCCACTGATCGAAGGAGTTGAGTCCCCATAATGTCCCTTCCACGAATGTACGATGCTCATACAACGCGATCAGGGCACCGAAGGTTTCCGGCGTGAGGGACTCCAAGAGGATAGTGGTGCTTTGGCGGTTGCCGGGACAGGCTTTGTGGGGAACGAGGTTTTTCCCAGAATTCTGGGGTATTTCGTCGGAAGTAAGGCCACGCATAAGAGCCTCAGACTGGGCAAAAGCGTTGGCCACTAAAATATCCCGGTCGCCTTCACCCTGCCCGTCTAGCGCGACTATAAATTCAACCGGTACAACTTTTGGTGATTGGTGAATTTGCTGCATAAACGAGTGCTGACTTTCCGCACCGGAGCCGCCAAACACGATCGGGGCCGTCCTAAAAGACACATCCCCACCGTCGACGCGCACACCCTTGCCGTTGCTTTCCATCATCAACTGCTGGAAGTGAGCCGGCAACAAACGAAGGCGATGGTCATAGGGCAAGACAGCTAGCGCTGTCGTATTCCAGAAATCTTGGTTCCAGATACTGAGCAGAGCCATCAGCACCGGTACGTTTTCCGCTAGTGGCGCCATTTCGAAATGCTGATCCATGGCGTGGGCGCCAGCCAACACACGTTGGAATATTTGCGGCCCACAGGCCAACGCCAATGACAATCCAATCGCCGAGCACAAAGAATAGCGGCCACCAACCCAATCCCACAAAGGGAAGATGGCGTCATCTGTGATGCCAAACTCAATGGCAACGGGCGGCTCAGCGGTGACGGCGACAAAGTGATCCGCGACGCCCGCCTCACCCAACGCATCGATCAGCCAGCGTTTAGCATGATCAGCGTTGGTCATGGTTTCCCGGGTCGTAAAACTCTTAGAGCAAACAATAAACAGGGTGCGCTCGGGTGTTGCTGCAGCCAACGCGTCTTCGAGGGCAACGCCATCAACGGTGGCGACAAACTCGACCGCCAATTCTGAAACGGCGTGATCGGCAAGCGCGGTCACCGCGCAGCGTGGGCCGAGGTCGGACCCGCCGATGCCGATATTGATCACGCGGTCAAAACGCTCACCGGTATGGCCTGTTCGTTGCCCGTCAACAACGTGACCAGCGAACGCAAGCATACGACCACGCGCGTATTTGAGTTGGACGGAGACGTCCTCGCCATCAACCACATAAGAGCGATCGGTCGGATCACGCAGGGCAACGTGTAGTGCCGCCCGGTCTTCTGTGACGTTGACCTTATCTCCGGCAAACAATCCGGCCCGCTGGCCTTCCACATCCATGGCTTCAGCCAAGTCGAGCAGTAGCGGCAAAGTCTCATCGTCCAGATGCTGCTTGGATAGGTCGACGGTCAGGCCCGCGACGGACCAGGACAGGCGATCAAACCGAGTGGTGTCCTGTTCGAACCGACTGCGCAAGGATACAGTGGCCATCGTATTCCTGTGCCGGGTAAGGGCCGCCCAGGCATCCGTCAGAGTTGGGTCAGGAACAGTCATGACAATCAGCAGGTCCGCGTTTCAGGTCTTGTGGGCAGGTCTGGGCCTTCACTGTACCAGCAGCCCTAGAAAATTGCGAAACCGCTAGCCGCCGCTGTTTTCAACCCCAACCGGCTGGCCGACAACGATCACTGATAGTTCATCAGGCTTATAGAGACTGCCGGCAACGCGGCGCACATCCTCTAACGTGATCGAGTCGATATAGTCGTTGCGGCGATCTAGAAAATCGAGGCCAAGGTCATCCCGCTGAACGGCGACAAGCGTGCTGGCAATACGCCCGGATGAGGTAAAGCGCAGTGGCCATGAGCCGGTGATGTACAACTTGGCGCCCTCAAGCTCATCGGCCGTCGGACCGTCAGCCTGGAACTTGCGCCACTCGTCACGAATGACCGCGATACTTTCCGCCACTGACTCATTGCGGGTACCTACGGACGCGATCATGAAGGGCGCTGACTCATAAGGAACCAAACTGGTGTTTACGCCATAAGCCAGGCCGCGCTTCTCACGCACTTCGTCCATCAGACGCGAGGCAAAGGACCCGCCGCCAAGAATGTAATCGGCGACCAACGCGGTGTACCAATCCGGATCTGTACGCGCCAATCCGGGCTGCGCCATGTAGACCGTGCTTTGCGGCACCGCTTTATCGACCACGACCGTTCCCACATAGGTCACCGCCGTATCGGGCACACGCCATTCCGTATCGATAGCGTCTGGAAGATGCACGAACACTTCGTCGAGGCGCCTGCGCAATTGCCGGGGCGTGATGTCACCGGCAACGCCAACGATGAGTCGATCTTTGGCAAACCGCTGCGCGGTGTAGGACGCGAGATCATCCGCGGTGATGGACTGGATCGTTTCAGGTGTTCCATTTGAGGGACGCCCATAGGGATGATCTGGAAAAATTTCTGCAAACATGGTGTCGCGAGCGATGCGGCCTGGGTTTTCCGCACTGCGGGCCAGGCTGACTAAAATCTGGCGGCGGATGCGCTCCACCGGCTCCTCGTCAAAGCGGGGTGCCGACAAGGCCAGTGCCATTAACCGAAAGGCTTCGTCGGCGTTCGCCTTGATGGTCGTGACCGACCCAGAAAAAGAATCCGTGTTGGCACTAAAGCTGAGGCGGATCGCCTTGTCCTGCAATGTCGATTGAAACGCAAAGGAATCGAGATCACCCGCACCCTCGTCGAGCAGTCCGGCGGCCATTGCCGACAAACCAAGCTTGTCGGCCGGATCGATGCTTGACCCACCACGAAACTCGAAGCTGAACGCAATGATTGGATTACTGTCATCCTGCGCCAGATAGGCGGTGATGCCGTCGCGGGTTTTGACCTCCTGCACATCAATGGCTGAGACAGCCATTGAAAACACGAGGGCGCCGACAAGCGCACCCGCTGCGATAAACCGTTGGGCGTACATCATCAGACGCCTCCCTCTGGCAATAAGACGCCGGTTCCAGTCGGCGCCTCTGTCAGCAACGCGCGAGCAGCTGCGTTGACCTGTTCGGTGCTCACATCAGAGACACGCTCCGGCCAGGCTTCGATCTCATCTAAAGTCATGCCAACCGCAAGAAGAGCGCCGACCGTCCGGGCTGCTGACGTCGGCGAGTCTTTGGCGTAAATCACTTCGGCTTGCAGGCGGGTCTTGGCGCGTTCCACTTCGTCGTCCGACAGACCTTCTGCCACCAACGTTGCGAGCTCGGCATCGACCGCCTCTTCTAAGGCGCCGACATCAACGCCAGGGCTTGGTGAAACAGAGACGACGAAGCGCCCCCAACTCACCGCATCATCGAGATAGAAAGCGCCGGCGGAGGCGGCAATGGTCTGTTCGACCACCAACGCCTGATACAGCCGACTGGTCGACCCGCCGCCGAGGATTTCACTGAGCACTTGCAGCGCGTATGTGTCTTGCAACTCACCAACGTTAACGCTTGGCGCGATGTAGGTGCGCGACCAGCGCGGCTGCTGCACACGTGGATCAGTCATCGTGACGCGCACGTCTGCCGCTTGGGGCAGAAACGTTGAGCGCTCCCGTGACGTGACCGACTCAACCGGCTCAATCTTTCCATAGGTCGCTTCGGCTAAGGGGCGCAATTGTTTGGCAGTGATGTCACCGGCGACAACAAGAATGGCGCTCTTTGGTGCATACCACCGGCGATAAAAATCGAAGGCATCGTCGCGATTGAGGGCTTGGATTTCTTCTTCCCAACCGATGACTGGCGTACCGTAACGATTGGTCACCCACAGAGCCGCATCAAGGCGTTCCGACATGATCGACGCCGGACGACTATCGACGCGCATGCGACGCTCCTCCAGCACCACGTCCCGCTCGACCCGCACATCCTCTTCACTAAGGATAAGGTTGCGCATGCGGTCGGCCTCTAGCTCCATCATCTTAGGCAGACGGTCAGCCGCAACATTTTGGTAGTACGCCGTGTAATCGTAGGAGGTGAAGGCGTTCTGCTGCCCACCGTTGCGGGCAACCAGGTCCGTGATCTCGCCCGCCGGATAGGTCGGCGTACCCTTAAACATAAGGTGCTCAAGAAAGTGGGCGATGCCCGCTTTGCCAGGTTGTTCATCGGCGGACCCGACCTTGTACCAGACCATGTGGCTAACGATGGGGACTCGGTGGTTGGGGATCACCACCACCTGCATGCCATTATCGAGCATGAAGGATTCGGCGCCAAAGACATCAGCGTGCGCCATTCGGCCCTGTGTCATTGCCGCAATTGCGACAGTGGCTGCAAAAACGGCGCGTAAGAGCCCGACAGATCGCATGGACATTTCCTTCACCAAAACTGCTTTCTCAACAGCCTATTTGGACTGCCTAACGGAAGGGGTCAACAGCGAGACAGGCCCCAGCCGTTCACTTTGCCGCGGGCTCCTTGTAGGGTCCGGTCAAACGACCGACCGATGGGGACCCAATGCAACTGCCAATCTTTCAAACGGTCAAAGAAATCCTAGACTACTGCTGGGAAAAGCGACGCATCGCACTGGCCCATGCCGTGGTTCCGGTCTCTCTTGTGGTGGTCGCGAATCTAGCGGCCTGGCAGATGGGCCTCGACGTAACGAATTTTAAAAGCCCGGCTTTCGCTGCCCTCAACGTTATCAGCGCCATCGTCTTCCTGCCCCTCACCGTGACTTGGTATCGCATGATTATTCTGGGCCAAGGCGATATGGCTGGCCGCCCACTCTTCAAATTCACGAGTCTTGAGGGCCGGTTACTGGGCTGGCAGATCGCCATCGCGCTGATCGTCTTCGCGGTTGCCGGGGGCGGGATTCTTGTGGTCGGCGCCATCGTCGGTTTGGTGGCGACAGCGAGCGCCGCCGCCGGCCAAATGCTCTCGGCTGTTCTTCTCGGCGTATGGGCCATCGTCATCGTTGCCGTGGCCTGTCGTTTGTCATTGGTCCTGGCCATGACGGCAACGGACCGACCGGCGGTTCTCAGTGAAGCCTGGGCACAAACCCGCGGTCTTGGCGGCCATATGGCGGCAATTTTTATCCTCTGTATTTTTTGCGCGCTGTTGTTGCTTATCCCGATGCAGCTGGCCGTCGCGACCGTTGTTGCCCTGGTCAGTGTTGTTTCAGAAGGATTCGCTGAAAATGGCGGTGTGATTCTGGGAACGATTGTCGGCGCGCTTGGCAGTTTGATGGTCCTGGTTTTCCCGACGACATTGTTTGGGTTTGTCTACAACCGCATTTCCCAGACCATGGGGACCGATAAAAGTAACGGGCAAAGCAATGATCAAGCTGAACGCCAAAGCGATGGCGCCGAAGTCGGACCTCTGCAGCACGGTGACTTGACGGACGAAGTCGACACCACACTGAAAGAGCTTGCCGATTACATGCGTGACAAACCAAAAGAGACGGCCACTGACATGCGGCTGATGCTCGACGGTTTTTTTGCGCGCTTTGCTATGCCAGATGATGTGGCGGTCGAAGACGTCGAAGTCGGAGAGGTTGCAGGACGGTGGATCACAGCCGCAGGCTCAAATCCCGATCGTGTCATCCTCCTGCTCCATGGCGGCGGCTTTAGCGCCGGTAGTCTGACGTCGCATCAACGTCTGGGCGCGGATCTCAGCTCGGCCTGTGGCACACGTGTCCTGCTGATTGAATACCGCCTTGCCCCCGAGCACCCCTTTCCGGCTGGGCTGGATGACTGCGTGTTGGCTTATCGATGGCTGCTCGACCAAGGATTCAAACCAGGACATCTCGCCATAGCGGGTGACTCAGCAGGCGGCGGTTTGGCAGTCTCGACGGCATTGTGCCTCAAGGAAGACGGCCTCGATCAACCGGCAGCGCTGATCGCTTTGTCGCCCTGGGTCAACATGGCCTGCGACGGCGAAACCATGGATAGCAAAGCCAAGGATGATCCAGTGGCAACCCAAGCTAGCTTGCTCCGCGCAGCAAATGATTATCTGAACGGCCACGACAACAAAGACCCTTTGGTCTCGCCAGTTTTTGGCGACCTTCGCGGCCTGCCACCCCTGTTCATTCAGGTCGGCAGCCGTGAAATACTGCTCGATGATAGCCGTAAGCTAGCGGTGCGCGCCCGCGCTGACGACGTGCCCGTTCGCCTTGAAGAATGGCCGGGATTATTTCACGTTTGGCATATGATGGCAGACTGGTTGACCGATGGTCGCCGCGCCATTGCCGGTGTTGGCGCATTTGTCCGGCGACACATGGGTTAAGACCCCAAACAGACGCATCGTAATTTAGAGAACAAGAGGAGAGACCCCATGGGAGAAATAGTTGCAGTTGACGGCAGCCCCCTGAACGTTGCTGTGATTGGTGTCGAGGATATGAGTGCGTCGTTGCATTTTTATCGCGACCTGATCGGCCTCACCGCCCATGACCCGGTCACTTGGTCTGGCTCAGACTTTGAAACCTTGTGGCATTTACCGGCTGGCGCGTCCGCCGAAGCCGTTTTCTGCGAGCTGCCCGACTGCCCGGTTGGCCGTGTTTTACTGCTCGATTTCGGCGACGTTGCCAAGCAACACATTCGCCCCGCCGATACACCGCGCGCGATCGGCTTGGTCAATCTCAATTTCTACACAGACGATATTCGCGCCGACACCAAGAAATTACAGGCAGAAGGGTATCGGTTCTGGTCGGAACCAACATTCTACGAAATGTCAGACTCCCAAGGAGCGCCAACAGAAGTGGTGTTTGATGGTCCTGATTCCGTCGCTATCAACTTTGTTGAACTCACCGGGGACGACCCCAACACCCGGGTCGGACAGATGCGCGCTTATGTGCGTGACCATGGTCGCACTCCAACGGGATTCACGCCGGTGGTCACCACATCGCACTGCGTTGCCGACATGGATAAGGCCGTGTCTTTTTATGAAGATGTTTTAAAGAACGGCGTGCTGATCGATGAAATTTTTGATCGCCCCGAGGTCAACAGATTCTTGAACATTCCCGAAGACGGGCGCACCGCAATCAAGTTTATGCAAGGCAATCACATGTTTGGCAAAATCGCGCTGTCTATGCCTTTGAACTACGAATGCCGCGACCTCACGCCTGAGGCGCACGCCCCCAACACCGGATACATCGCGCAAATGTTCGAGGTCAAAGATCTCGATTACGCCATAAAAGAAAGTGCGAAGTTGGGTGCAGAGACCTATGCGCCAACGGGCCGATACGACGTGCCGGGACTAGGGCCGGTCGACGCGATTACGGTGCGCAATCCAGGCTCTGGCGCGCTGCAGGTGATCTTTAAGGCCTAGAAAATTCCGAGGACCGACGAACCACCCTTGGTGATCACGGGGATCGGGCCTTCGTTGGCATTTTTGCCTAGCGCCTCATTCTGGCTCAGTCGTTTCTGCTCGGCGACCGGATCTATGGGCATGCCACGGACACGATTGTCGGTGCTCCAAAACACCAGACGATCTGTAAAGCTATCGCTTTCGGTGGCGAAGGCTGAGGTTTCACGATCAACAGTGTCCCGCACACCGGGCACAATCCGATCTGCCCCAGCGAGGGCCAGAAGCTCGACTTCACCGGCGCTAAAACCACGCACCCGATAGCCGTCTAAACGATTGCGACCGATCAATGCGTTGCGAGCCTGCTGTGACGTGGTGCCCTCTTGAGGGCGCTCAGAGCCAGGGGCCGGCGGGCGTAGATTGTAATCAGGCGGCATGACCAGAGGCGCGCGGCGGACAACGGCAAATTCATCAGGAACCGACTTATTAATTCCGAGGGCGCGCTTGGTGTCATCGCAGCCACTCAGAACGAGAAGAGCAGCGGCAGCCAGGGCGGTGTGTTTCAGCAGAGCGGTCATCAGTGCCTCATTTGGGGTCCGGGGTGGCGTCATCCTGGTTCCGCGTGACGAAAGCGTCAAGCAGCCAGAATCCGACCCCGATGGTAATGGCTGAATCAGCCAGATTGAAGGTTGGGAAATGATATCCCGCTGCAAAAAAGTCAAGGAAATCGACGACCATCCCGTAATGAAGCCGATCAATAATATTACCAAACGCCCCGCCAACGATGCAGCCGATGCCAACTTTCATCCATAGGGTCGTGGCCTGACGCAACCACCACAGCATGACGCCGACAATGGACAGTTGCAGGACAACAAGAAGCGCGACGGTCAACGGCTCGCCGGAACTGAACAGGCTGAAGCTGATGCCCGGGTTCCAGGCCAACCGCAGTTGGAAAAAAGGCAGCACTTCGATCAGCCTGGACGTATAAAACGGCGTTTCCGTCACGCCGTCTGGTCGGAATATCCGCTCAACCATCCATATTTTAGACGCCTGATCGGCGATCACAATCAGTGCGGAGATGACCAGACTAAGGCGCATCGCTTTAATCACGCCGCCGAGGATAAAGAATCAACGGCGTCGGAGCAGCGGCCACAGACATCGGGATGGGCATGATTGCCGACGTCGGGCAGGACTTTCCAGCAGCGCGCACATTTTTCACCGTCTGCCGTGTTCACGACAACACCAACTTCGGGCACGTCATCAAGCACAAATGCATCATCACTCGGCGTGCCTTCGACCAAGGTGATGTCAGAGGTGATGCAGACGTCGGCCATATCTAGACCGGCGCAAGCGGCGACTAAATCTGCTGATGCGGTGACCGTTGGAAAGGCCTGTAAGCTGGAGCCAATCCGTTTTGCCGCGCGCTCTTGCTCTATGGCTGCCGTGACAGCGCGGCGCAAGCGACGCACCTTGGTCCACTTTTCAGCCAGCGCATCGTCGCGCCAGGTATCGGGAATGGTGGGGAACTGCTGCAGATGAATAGAGCCATCATCTGATGGATTGCGCGCAAGCCACACCTCTTCTGCGGTGAAGCAAACGAATGGTGCGAGCCACTTCACGAGGCAGTCGTACAAGGTGTCGAGCACCGTCCGCGCCGCACGACGGCGAACACTGTCCGACGCATCGCAATAGACGGCGTCTTTGCGCATATCAAAGTAGAATGCCGACAATTCGATCGCACAGAAATGATGCAGCTCGTTAAACAGACCGTGGAAGTCGTACGTTGTGCAGGCATCGTGAATGCGTTTATCCATTTCCCATAACCGGTGCATTACCCAGCGCTCTAGCTCGGGCATGTCCGCGACATCAACACGCTCGGCGTCGGTGAAACCGTTGAGGTTGCCGAGGAGGTAACGGAACGTGTTGCGCAATCTGCGATACAGATCTGACATCTGCTTGAGAATATTCGGCCCGACAGAAAGGTCCTGGCTGTAATCGGAGGCGACCACCCACAAGCGTAGAATATCGGCGCCGGACTGATTAATGACCTTCTGCGGCTCAACCACATTGCCCATGGACTTGGACATCTTGCGGCCCTTCTCGTCGAGGACGAAACCATGCGTGAGCACGGCGTCATAGGGCGCGCGGCCACGGGTGCCGCAACTCTCCAGCAGAGAGGTATGGAACCAACCACGGTGTTGGTCGGAGCCTTCGAGATACAAATCGGCGGGCCATTTGAGGTCCTCCCGATTCTCGAGAACGAACGCGTGACTAGAGCCCGAATCAAACCAGACCTCGACAACGTCTTGCACCTGTTCCCACTCGTCCGCGTCGTATTCATTGCCGAGGAAGCGTGCTGGGTCGGATGACAACCAGGTGTCAGAACTTTCTTCTTCAACCGCAACAGCAATACGTTCGATCACGGCAGGGTCGCGCAACACCTCACCGGTTTTCTTACTGACGAACACGGTGATTGGCACACCCCATTGCCGTTGCCGCGAGACGCACCAGTCTGGCCGACTTTCAACCATGGCACGGATACGATTGCGACCTTGGGCCGGCACCCATTGAGTGTCGTCGATAGCCTTCAACGCTTTCGCCCGCAGGTCATTGGTTTCCATCGAAATGAACCACTGCGGTGTGTTGCGGAAAATTAGAGGGGCTTTGGACCGCCACGAGTGAGGATAGCTGTGCTCGAGCTTTCCTTCGGCCAACAGGCGCCCGCGTTCTTTGAGGGCATCGACCACCGCGGGATTGACCTTAAAGACATGCTGACCGGCAAACCGTGGCACCGTGTCGTAATACAAGCCATCACCGTTGACGGTGTCTGGCACTTCGAGACCAACCTCGCGACCAAGATTGAAATCGTCTTCGCCGTGACCCGGCGCGATATGGACAAAGCCCGTGCCCTGTTCCGTGGTGACGAAGGACCCAGCGTGGAGCGGAACGTCGAAGGCAAAGCCGTCTTCGTGCAAACAGTGACGACAGACCGTGCCTGCAAAGGCGGAGCCCTTCACCTGCTCAACGACGGTGTGTCCGGTGATGCCGGCCTTGCCAAGGGTATCGCTCAGCAACGTTTCGGCGACAGCAAAGCGATTGCCAACACCGGCAAGCGCACCCTCATTCACATCTGTCACTTCTATAACCGCATAGTCGATGTTTTCGCCGAAGGCGATGGCGCGGTTGCCCGGTAATGTCCACGGCGTCGTCGTCCAGATGACGATGTCATGACCAGCAAGAGACGCGACCGGCGACTGCACAACAGGGAATTTTACCCACACCGTCGTCGACGTGTGATCGGCGTATTCCACTTCGGCGTCGGCCAGGGCGGTTTTCTCAACCACCGACCACAATACCGGCTTCGACCCTTTATAGAGGCCGCCGTTCAAAACAAACTTGCCAAGCTCACGCACGATGGTGGCTTCGGCTTTGTTGCTCATGGTGGTGTAGGGGTTATCCCAATCGCCGGTGATGCCGAGGCGCTTGAATTCTTCCTTCTGTATCTCAACCCAGTGAGCGGCAAACTCTCGACACTCCTGACGGAATTCAAGAACAGGGATGTCGTCTTTATTCTTCCCCTTCTTGCGATAGCCTTCTTCGATTTTCCATTCGATCGGCAAACCATGACAGTCCCAACCGGGCACATAATTGGCATCGAAGCCCATCATTTGTTGGGCCCGCACAATCACGTCTTTCAGAATCTTATTCAGCGCGTGGCCGATATGGAGATGGCCGTTGGCGTAAGGAGGACCATCGTGCAGCACGAACTGCTCGCGCCCCTTCGCATTTTCGCGAAGACGGTTGTAGAGGTCCATCTTGGCCCAGCGGTCGAGCAATTTGGGCTCGAGATTGGGCAAGCCCGCTTTCATGGGAAAGTCGGTCTTGGGCAAAAAGACGGTTGATTTGTAATCGACGGCTTCGGCGTCTGAGCCACCGGGTGTTTTTGAATCTGTCATGGTCGCAGAGTCCAGCTAAGCGAGGAGTTCTTCAAGGAAAATTGACGCGCGGGAATAGCCGATCCTGACTTACAGGACCGGGGTAATAATTCGCTCTGGAATGAACGCTATGGCGTGCGACGCAGTCATGCTGCGGGATGTAGCAGGGCCCAGGGATTGAGGCAAGGGAAGCGGCGCTTTGCGCCCCTACGACGCCATCGCCACAAAGGGATGGGGATTGGCCGGGAAAGTCTGCGCCCCGAGAATAGTCCGCGCAGTGTCGCAGTCCTGGCTCAACTGCGCCTTGAGGGCGTCGAGGCCGTCAAACTTTTGTTCAGGACGAATGAAATCGATCAGACCGACCCTAAGATTGCGGTTGTAGAGGTCCTCATCAAAATCAAACAGATGCACCTCTAGGAGCACGTCCGTTTTATTAAACGTCGGCCGACGACCGAAGTTTGCGACCGCGTCGTGCCATACGGTTTCCCCACCGTGATCGACACCCGCCCGGACAGCGTAAACGCCCTCGCGGGGATGATGGTGTTCGCCCAGCGGCAAATTGGCTGTCGGGAATCCGAGTTGGCGGCCTCGCTTGTCACCATGCTCAACCCGCCCCGCGATCTCCCAATACCGTCCGAGCAATTGAGCAGCCTTCTGGCACGCCCCCTCGGACAGGAATTCTCTGATCGCGGTCGACGACACCTGTGCCGTGGCATCAATTCTGAACTCATCAACAGCGGTCACACCAAAACCTGCTTCACGACCGCGCTCTTTCAAGAAGTTGGCGTTGCCGCCACGCTTGTTGCCGAACACGTAATCGTAACCCGTGACAACGTGAGACACCTCAAGACCTTTAACCAAGAATTGGTCCACGAACTCGTCTGCTGTTTGACCCGAGAAACCGGCGTTGAAACGCTGCACGTACAGAAAGTCCACACCCCTGAACCGCATCTGGCGACACTTGATCCGAAACGGACTGAGGCGAAACGCAGCTTGGCCAGGCTGAAAAAAGGCGCGGGGGTGGGGCTCGAACGTCATGACCGCCGAGGCCACCCCATTGTCGTGAGCGATCTGCTGAGCGGTCTTAATCACGGCCTGGTGGCCGAGGTGAAGCCCATCAAAATTGCCTAAAGCAACGACACCGCCCTTAAGAGCGGGCGGTACGTCGTCAATGTATCGAATGAGCTGCATATCAGAGGCGCTGGCGCGGCCTAGCCCTTTGTCGGGACCATGAGGGTCGCCTCACCCACAAGCACCGGCTTACCGCCGACTGTGCATACCGTTGAGAAGGTGACGAATTTTTTCTCGGGCACCTTGCCTGTCACTTCGATCGTCGCGGTCACCTCGTCACCAATTTTTACCGGCGCTTTGAACTTCAAAGATTGGTTCACATAAATGGAGCCGGGCCCGGGCAGCTTGGTGCCGAAGACGGCAGAAATAAATCCAGCGGTCAGCATGCCGTGCGCGATGCGCTCCTTAAACATCGTCGTCGCGGCATAGTCCGCGTCCAAATGCACCGGATTGGTATCGCCTGAGATCTCGGCATACTTAATGATGTCGGCCTCGGTGACCGTCTTGGTGAACTCGGCCGACATGCCGTCGTTTAGATCTTCGAAGTAATATCCGGTGGTGGAGCCGTCCTGGGCCATGCGAAGATGCCTTTCAAATAAGCTGCTGGAGCCTTGAGGTGTGGTGGAAATGAATTTGTGCGGCACACAAACAGGTCGACCTAGCGCGGTCAAGAAAAACGGCTGTTCCAGGGTTGCCTTGGTCCGCGCCTTGGCCACCGTCACCATATTAGGCAGCCTCACTGCCTGTGCTTACTCGGTCGGCGGGTGGCGACAATCCACCAAGAACGAGGCCATGACCCGGGCAGACTATGCGGTGTGTAAAGACCGGGCAGAAGAGACGGCCTTAAAGCTGCGTCGCGCCGAACGTCCGGGCTACGGTACAGCTGGGACAGAGCGACCTGGCACTTTTAATCCACGGGGCGACGATCCCATGGCCATCTCCGAGCGGTCTGACGCCTCATCGCTCTATGACGCCCTCATAGACGGTTGCATGGTTCGTAAGGGCTACAGCCGCCCCGGCGCCCCCTAAAGCGCCGACACGGCGCCCAAAAAACGAGGATGTTCAAGGCCGCCGGGCTGCGCTAAAACTCATCGCATGCGATGTATTCGCCTCGGCCGTTCAGGCGGAGACAAGAGAGGAGTTTGACCATGGCCATCCGGCGCCAAGATGCTCTGGGCTACCAGATCGGTTTGCTAAGCCGCTTGTTCGACCGCGTGCTAGAGGCAGAGCTTTCGGCCTTCGGCGTCCTTCCGGGCCAATTTCCGGCGTTGGTCATGCTGTATCAAAAAGACGGTCTCACCCAGGCTGAGCTATGCCAACGCATCAACGTCGAGCAGCCAACAATGGCCAATACGCTCAATCGCATGGAGCGGGACGACCTGATCCGGCGGGTGCCAGACCCCGATGACAAGCGCCGCACCCATATCCACCTGACCGATCGAGCCAAGGCCTTCAAAACCGACCTAATGGAGAAAGCCAGGCAAGTGCCCAGCCAGGCAATGCATGGAATGGACAGCGCCGATCAAGACCGCGTGTTCCACCTGATCGGCCGGATGATTGATAATCTTAAAGTCGCTGACGACTAAGAAACGCCCAGCCCATCAAGGTTAGTCGTCCTCGCCGGGCCTAAAATCGCTACCCCAGAGACCGCGCCGGGTGGTTTGGGCCTGATCTTCGAATTCATTGAACATGCTGGTCACAGATCGATCCGCTCCAGCCCAGCCCATTTCGACCATAAATTGATTGAGACTGCGTCCGGCGATGAAACAGATCGCCATCAGGCGCCCATCACGATCTTTTGAATTTCCCTTACAATCGATCTGACGGCCTTTGACGGCCTGGAGCAAGGCCGCAGCAGAGGCCAGCCCGCACCGCCACGCCTCACCACCGGCAATGCGGCACTCCCGGTCCAGCGAGGGTGCCAATACGCCATAGAGCCTGACCATAGTGCCATCTATACAGCGGCCCTCCGCCCTTCGGCCGTCGACCGAAATCACCCCGCCATTTTCGACACAAACGGACCCGGCAACATCGGCACGGACCGGACCAGCTAAAACCGATAAAAACAGCACGAAAAGGCCTGCCACAATTGCCAGATGTGCAGCCGCGTAATCAATATGTTCACGGGCCGGTCGCTGGTATGAGTTTAACGTGTCAGTCACGGGGATCATTCCTCTATAACAACGCGCATCCAAGGACCGTTGCAAGCGAATCGCCTCAGAGAACGTTCAGTTTTTGGCCATCAGCCATAGCCGAACCGACTTCACCCCCCCTTCGAAAGAAGGAAATTTCGTTCCGGTACATGAATTTGGACCGATTCACCTAACAGGGGGTGAATAAATGGTTGATTCCAATGCGGGCGGTGGTCCATGGATACGTTCTAGTTGGCTGGCAGGGGATTGCGGCCAACATTGTGCGAATCAAAATGGCCCGGCACATGGGCAAGATTCGGTAAACACTGTTAGGGAAAAAGGGGACCGCACACATGCGGAACGCTATCGAAACATTTTTGTCGGCCCGGTTTGGGGCCTATGTGGCCTCAGGCCTTGCTTTAGCCTTGGTCGCCACTGCGCCAACCGCTCAGGCTCAACTGTTAGAATCCAATAAGAGAGAAGTGCAGACGGCCCAGGCCGAAGGCGTTGCCTCCCAGGAACGGATCAATACGCTGGACGATCAAACCGCCCAGCTCGAATCCGAGTACAAGGCCGTACTTCAGCAATTGGATACCCTACGGGTTTACAACCAACAGCTTCGTGATCTGATCACCGCTCAAGTGGACGAAATTGCGATTGTTCAGCGTGATATCGACCGGGTCACTACAATCGACCGTGAAGTCGTTCCGCTGATGCTTCGTATGGTTGATGGCATAGAGCAATTTGTTCAGCTGGACGTGCCCTTCCTGATCGAAGAACGCACCAACCGTGTCGCCAATCTCCGCCGCCTGATGCAGCGAGCCGACGCCAGCCCAGCCGAGAAATTCCGTCGCGTCCTCGAGGCCTATCAGATCGAGAATGAATACGGACGGACCATCGAAGGCGTCCGCGGCACAGTCGCTACAACGGATGGCCGCCAGCTAACGGTGGACTTCCTCCGCGTTGGCCGCGTCGCCCTCTATTACAAAACTTTGGATGATGCCCAGATCGCACGCTGGAATAAGGACAATCGGACATGGGAGGCCATTGATTCAGACTTCGTGTCGCCAATCAAAAAGGCCCTTTCCATCGCTCGTGAGCAAGCTGCTCCTGACCTCCTCCTCCTGCCGATCGATGCTCCGGAGACTGCACAATGAACCGCTTCAACAAAACTTTGACAGCCGCAGTTCTTGTGGCCGCCGGATTGGCAACGTCAGCCCCCGTAACCTGGGCCCAGGAATCAGCCCCGGCGACGTCTTTACAAGAACTGCTTAATCGCGTCAGCCAAGGCCGCGCGACAGATAACAAAGCCAACGAAGAGCGGGTCCGTGAATTCACCCGGGCAAAAGCCTCACAGCAACGTCTTCTTGATGAAGCCAAGGCTGCAGTCGTCCGCGAAGAACGCATGAGCGAAGAGCTCGAAGCAACCTTCCAAGAAAACGAAATCCGCCTTGCCGAACTCGAAGCGGTTCTTGAAGAGCGCCTCGGAGCGTTCGGTGAACTGTTCGGCGTCGTTCGTCAGGTCGCCGGTGACACCCGCGGTCAGTTGCGCCAATCCCTGATCAGCTCACAGATGCCGGATCGTGAAGACGCCATCGACGAGCTCGCTCAGAGCACTGAACTGCCTCAACTCGCCCAGCTTGAAAAGCTTTGGTACACGCTGCTTGAAGAAGCCGCCGCCCAAGGCCAAGTCGTTCGCTTCCAGGCCCCTGTGGTCTCCGTTGACGGCAAAGAAGCCAATGCAACGGTTGTTCGGATTGGTCCATTTACGGCCATTTCTGACGGTAAATTCGTTGATTACCTACCCGAAACGCAGCGCCTCACAGAACTGGCTCGCCAACCGGGTGCTATGTTCGTCAACGCCGGTGAAGACACCTACGACGCGACATCAGGTGTTGTAACCGCCGCAGTCGATCCATCACGTGGTGCCCTGCTCGGTCTTCTGGTGCAAACGCCATCCCTGCAAGAGCGTATCGATCAAGGTGGCCTGGTTGGCTACGTGATCATCACCTTGCTGGTCCTTGGCATCACCCTGGCTCTGGTTCGTATCGTCAGCCTGTCCCTCACCGGGTCAAAGGTCAGCGCTCAGAAGAAAAGCCGTGCTGCGAATACCGACAATCCGCTCGGGCGCATCATGCAGACCTATGAGCAGAACAGCGGCATGGATGTCGAAAACCTTCAATTGAAGCTCGACGACGCCATCCTCAAAGAACTGCCCAACCTCGAACGCGGCCTTTCAACCATCAAGGTATTGGCCGCTATTTCGCCAATGCTTGGGTTGCTCGGTACGGTGACTGGGATGATCGAAACCTTCCAGGCGATCACCCTGTTCGGTACTGGCGATCCCAAGATGATGGCTGGTGGTATTTCTCAGGCTCTGATCACGACCGTTCTTGGTCTGGTCGCTGCCATTCCGCTGATCCTTCTGCACTCCATCGCATCGGGCCGCTCGAAGGCCGTGATTGAAGTGCTCGAAGAGCAAAGCGCCGGGATCATCGCGAGCCACGCCGAGAGGGCCTAATGGGCGATTTCGACATCTTCATCCAAATCCAGCAGTTTCTGGAAAAGGGCGGGCCGGTTCTAAACGCGATCATGGTCATCACGTTCTTTATGTGGGCCTTGATCGTGGAACGGTTCATCTACTTTGGCGTCTTTCATAAGGAAGTCGTTAAAGAGGTGACGGACAAATGGAACGCGCGCACGGACCGCAAGTCCTGGCACGCGCACCAGGTCCGCAATCAACTGATTTCGACGGTACGAGAAAACACCACCGTTGGCCTTGGCTTCATTGCGACCCTGGTGGCCCTTTGCCCGATGTTTGGGCTGCTCGGAACTGTGACGGGCATGGTCGAAGTCTTCGATGTCATGGCCATCACCGGCTCATCAAACCCACGGGCGATGGCAGGCGGCGTCTCAAAAGCCACAATTCCGACGATGTCGGGTATGGTTGCCGCTCTGTCTGGTCTTTATTTCAGCTTCCGTTTGGCCCGCAAGGCTCAAACAGAAGTTCTTGAGGTGGCTGACCACCTCGAGCTTGATTACTAAGGAGGCTCCTGTGGCAAGACGTCATAAGGCAGGTGCGGACGAAGCCGAAGTCGACATGACACCGATGCTCGACATCGTGTTCATCATGTTGATCTTCTTCATCGTCACCGCGACCTTTATCAACGAACGCGGTCTCGACGTGACGCGTCCAGATTCTGACGAACCACCGCCAGAATCTCAGGATGTCAC
>JABJAH010000012.1 GCA_018666155.1 Rhodospirillaceae bacterium
CCTAGGGGACACCACCGACTTTTCAAGCCTAATCACTCCAATATCTTACGAAGCGACAGCGACCCACCGGTCTCTGAGTCGTCAATAATGGGTCACTGGCACTGGTCGCGGGCAGATAAGGAATGCGACTTTCTTCCTACGCCCTACGGATGGGCAAATGGATCAGCCCAATCTTCACCGGGGCGCATGACACCGGATTGTTTGGCAACCTTACCGCCAATCATGACGAACTCGACGGTTGTGAGCGCTATCACATCGTCCAAGGGGTTACCGGAGACGGCAATGACATCAGCTCTCTTGCCCGGTTCGAGTGTCCCAGACTCAGCCAGCATACCGAACATTTCTGCGGCCGTAACAGTCGCGGCCGTGATCGCTTCCATGGGGGTCATGCCAAGCGCAACCATGCGTTCAAATTCGTGGCCGTTCTTGCCGTGCGCAATCGCCCCTCCCGCGTCGGTGCCGAATGCAATTCTAACACCGGCCTTCCGCGCGGTCTTAAAGGCAGATTGCGACTGCGCGAGGACCGCCTGATTCAGGCGCGCAGGATCGATATGCAGGGGCTGATACCCCAATAGCGTCGGCACAAAGTACGTTCCTTGCAGGGCCATAAGGCGGGCGACCTCGCGGTCGAGACCTAGGCCATGCTCAACGGAGTCCACTCCCGCCCGTACGGCGTCCCGGATCGCACTGGTATCGTAGGCATGGGTGGTCACGCGGACATCGCGCATATGGGCTGCGTTGATGGCCGCTTTCATTTCTTCATAGGTCAGTTGTTGTCCCGGACCTGTTCCCGAAGAAAAGCCGCCTGTGGCCATAAGCTTAATGACATCAGAACCGCGCCGTATGAGCCCGCGCACGGCATCGCGGCAACTGCCTTCATCCCAACACACACCCGACTGCCGCAATTCTATGTTGGACCAAACATCGTCGCGCAGTCCGGGGTAGTCACCATGGCCTCCTCTTGCCGTGATGGGGGGGCCCGAGACGAGTATGCGCGGCCCCATGTAACGTCCGGTGTTGATGGCGTTGCGAACGGCATACATGGTCTCAGGACCCGACGCGAGGTCCCGCACCGTCGTAAAGCCGGCGGCCAGGGTCCGCCTGGCAAAAATCATGGCTGTCAGAGCTTGTTCGGAATCCGACTGACGAAACCCTAAGAGCGGATTCCCGCCGGATTGAAAACCGAGATGAACGTGTCCGTCGAACAGTCCGGGGAGAACGAAGCGGTCTGATAAATCGATGATGCGCGGGATTTCACCGGCCCGAGCTGAGGTGTCAACAGAAGACAAATATCCATTCTCGATACGCTCGATTTTGCCATCCGTGATGACAATTGTTTGCTCTTTGGCAGGCGGCGCTGGGGGTGCACTCAATAAAGTCCCCGCGTGAATCAACAGTGTTTCAGACTGCGCCGAGGCCACCCAGAGCAAAACACTCAAAAGCGCAATGATTGGTGTTCTGGCTACAATGATAGCCTCCCAAAATGATTTTTAGTTAACACCGGCATAGGATGACACGAATTCACAGGAAGTCGGAAAGAAGAAATCCTCACCTCAAATGGGATCATGAAGATATTGAATACCGTTGATTACGCCAATTTTCATGCGATATGCCACGAAACCCGATTAGCTCACAAATAGGCGATTCTGGTCGGCAACAGAGAATCAAGGGACAGAATTACTTTAGCTATGGGATAAATCAGCTTCTCGCCCTGATTATTCCCATTGGATGGTCGCTGGTGTACAGTGGGGGCTCGTGACTTGTCGCATACCGAATTGGAGGGGTTCGTGCTCGCTTCCGTCATTGCTGTTTTTTCTGGCCTTAGCGCCTTTCTCGTAGCTGGTTCTGCGGTGGCGCAGGGTCAGGTCGATATCCCCTTTATCGCGGAAGATACTCACCTCGGCGTTGCGTCCTGTGCCGGGTCGAGCTGCCATGGCGCTCTTGAGCCGTGGACCAATTCCACTGTCATGCAAAATGAATACATTGTGTGGGAAGAGCAAGATCCGCATTCCGGCGCGTATAAAACGCTCCTCACGGATGAATCCCAACGCATCGCGACTAACCTGGGGTTAGGTCGCGCAGAAGAGGCAGACCTCTGCCTCGATTGTCACGCCGATAATGTACCGATAGAGCGTCGCGCAAAGGGCTTTCAGATTTCAGATGGAGTTGGCTGCGAGGCGTGTCACGGCGGTGCTGTGAATTGGCTTGGCCGACATATTTCCGGTGAAGCAAACCATGCTGCAAATCTTACAGCAGGATTGTACCCGACCGAGGACCCAGTCGCTCGGGCTAAGCTGTGTTTGTCCTGTCATTTCGGAACTGAGGATCGTTTCGTTACTCATCGAATCATGGGGGCGGGCCACCCAAGGCTTGCGTTTGAACTTGATACGTATACCTGGACACAGCCTGGTCATGTTGCGATCGATGCAGACTATCAATCTCGTAAGGGCAATATTTCGAGCGTTCAGGTTTGGGCGGTTGGCCAAGCGGTCGCCGTCGACTCTCTACTTGAGGCAATGCTTGACCAGAACCGGAATACAGACGGCATTTTCCCCGAGCTGGTGTTTTTCGACTGCCATGCTTGCCACCATCCAATGTCTAACGTCAGGTGGGCGCCCCGCGAAAGTCACGAGATTGGCCCAGGGATTCCACGAATCTATGACGCCAACCTCATCATGATGCAAATTCTGCTTCAGCGTATTGATCCAGCGCTGGCCGACACGGTCGCCACTAGATCCAAGCTTCTGCATCAAGCATCTTTGCAAGGGTACGACGCAGTGATCGGTGCCGCCCGGGCGCTTAAGGATGCGACGGAAGGCGTTATACAGCGTCTTGCCTCCCACGAATTTACGGCACGAGATACGAAGGCGTTACTGGCCGGCCTGCTGACCGAAGGATTATCAGGTGAGTATGTTGATTATGCCGCAGCCGAACAGGCCACCATGGCAGCGTCCGCAATGCTGCAAACAATGGTCGATGACGGCATGATTTCACGAGCGAAATATATAGAGCTGTCAGCCGTTCTTAACGATTGCTACACAGTAATCGAGAAAGACGAAGAGTATGACCCGCGACAGTTCCTCGTTGCACTGCAAAGATTAGAAAGCGCTGTACCGAGACTGTAGTGCGCTCAACTTCTGTAAATTAGGACTGTCCCGCTCATGGGCTCGGCACTTGGGCCTGTTCTTGGGGCATCGCCGGTAAACGCGGCACTGGAGTGCCCGGAACAAAGGCATCAACGTCGATTTCGTCAGAGACAAACCAAGGGTTGCCTGTCGGATTAAGGTAGAGCTTGTGTTGTTCCTCTTGAGTGAACGGTCGCGATCCCAGTCGACCAAACACGGCAATCTGATTACCCGATTCATCGACGCCACGATCTCGGTCCAGGCCTTTGGAGAGAGCTGTTGCGGGCTTCGCTGTCCTATACCACGCGATCAATTCTGGTTTGGGGTCTGGGCTGAAACCGTAGAATCCTGGCTGACTGTCCGGCGACGTAAGTTGCACCACCTTGAGACCGTTTCTACCATCGGCCACGTAGGCGAAAAGGGAGGCATTTGTGGAGCCGACCACGACATCACGGGCATCATTGATCCGGCCGGCTGCGGTGAACTTGGTGTAGATTTTCGGTGATTCAGGGTTCTCCACATCCACAAGGACCAAACCATCTCGTCCCGCCGCCACATAGGCAAAGGTTCGGGCCACATAGATGCGTTGTGCATCTGCCAGCGGCACGGACGCGTCGATCAGCTTGCGCGGCGTAGTGGGGTTGGTCACGTCGACCACGTGAAACCCAGTCTTGTCTGTGACGTAGAGATAACGGAACTGCAGTGCAGTAGAGCGGGCTCCATCGAACGGAATTACGGTCACCAATTTTGGCTCTAACGGGCGCTCGAGATCCACAACTGCGACACCGAACTCTCCACTGATGTATGCGACCGAACCGGCCAAGGTGATGTGCTTGGCACCGGCCAGAACACCGCCAGGATTCCATGTGCGCGCGCGGTCCAAATGATTATTACGCGCCTCGCCGTCGGCCAGGGTGTCCACATTCACGACGATCAACCCTTCTGAAGCGTCGGTGACGAAAGCATAAGAATAGAGTGGATGGATTGGCTGTTCTTGGTTGACTTCAATCATGAGGTTGCGTTTTACGGGGTCGCCATTCATGCGGGTTGGTGCGATGGGCTGGTTGGTCGGCAGCGCGACACAGGTCGCGTTCTTTGTCGCGACATTGATATCTTGCCCCAACGGACTGAAGGGTGCCGAAATAATGCGCTGCGATACGCCTTTATTGGCAATTGAGGCGACGTCATACACTTCGAATCCGTTGGCACCTCCAGCGGTAAACAAATACTCGCCGCGCAACTGAAGACATCCAACGTTACCGCTGCCGTGGGTGTAGCTTTCGTAGAGTTCACGTCCGCGGACCTGATGTTCCTGGTACCAATCTGGGTACGCGTAACGTTGCAGGTAGCTTCCGATTACAGCCTGTGGCTCATCCCATTCAGTGACGCGGACAGCTTCAATTCCGCCATCACCGCCGACCCAGGCATTGTATCCCACGAAGTTGACGAAATTTGTGCCCTGGAGAAGTAGCTGGGCCATGATCGCGTTATTGTCATTTTCTTCTGACAAATGGCAGTCAGAGCATGTTTTTGTTTCAGTCTTCCGGACCGTATGCGGGAAATGCGGCGCAAATGCCTGACTGGAATATCCGGCGGCAGAAATAGGTGGCTGCTGAATATAGATGCGTTCTCGGTTGATATTGGTTGAGGAAAGAATCAGGGCTGACGTCGACCGGATCGGGGCGATGGTGTTGCCCTTCGTGGTTTGGTGAATGCCCAGCTGGAACATTTGATCGCGCACCACCTGTGGATTATAGGTCGCGAAATTACGAGTCTCTCCACCTTCATAATGATGGCGTTCGGTCTTCCAGTTGGCTTGGATAGGAAGATGGCAGCCGGCGCAGGATGTCGTCCAAGATAGGTGACAGGTGTAGCATTCCATTTCATCCGTATCGTGGGCGCGGTTTTCGGGAGACACTCCCATTCCCCAGTCCATGGAAGCCGTGTCATTGCTGACCAGCTTTGCCCTAGCCGCCAAAGGATTATACGTGGCGTGACCCGGGTCTACGGAGTCTTTGACGAGACTAAGGGTCCACTCTAAATCTGGGTCTAAGGACGAGCGCTGGATCAATTCACAGTCGCGGGTCGTAGTTTCAGGCAGGTCACATTCTGTGCCGCGCCACTCAAATCTCTTTTTGCCGTCCATGACCCGCATACGCTCAAGGTCGAACCCACCTGGCCGGGCCGCCGGTCCCGAGGTGCGCAATGTGGGATAGGCATCGGCGTCGCCGTGGCAATCAATGCAACGAATCTCAATGGCATTCGCGACCTCACCATGAATGAAGCCATTGCCGTGAGCATCCTGGGAGAAATGGCAGTCAACGCAATGCATGCCCAGTTCAATGTGAATGGACTTCATGTGAACCGCCTTGTCCCACTTCTCCGGATCATCGTGTTCGATCATGTCCCCGACATCATCGAGTAAGTTGCCTTTGCGATCCTTCTTAAATACCGCTCGAAAATTCCAGCCGTGGCCGTGGTAGTCGGCAAACTGCGTGTTGTTGAGCTCTGGGTTGCGGTCCCAAACCGTTTGCAAAAACTCAGCGTCACCCCACTTGCCGCGTATCGCAGCTTCTTCTGGATTGCGCTCCAAAATATCGAGCATTTCCGCACTGTCTGGGTATTGTTGTTCCTCAGGCCACATGGCGGGAGCGTCGGCTTCGTAGTCCCACATGGTGTAGCCCAGCATGGAATTCACAAAGATGTTGGGCTGATGCATGTGACACACCATGCATTGGCTAGTTGGAATAGCCCGCGTGAAGGTGTGCTGAATAGGGTGACCGGGCTCGTTTTTAGGAATGGTTGGATCAATGCTCGCGCTTTCGCCCATATGGCCAAATTTGGCATAGGGGCCTGAATGATCGGGTTCGCGATCATTGGCGTAAACGACGTGGCAGGATGCGCAACCAGAGGAGCGAAAGTCACCAGGCTGGTCGTTGGTGCCCAGGAACCATGTGAATGGGTCGTTGAGACGGGTCTTATGGATGTTAATCACCGGTACGGCGATGCGCAGGCCGGTGCCAGGTCCCCGATTGGACTGACGGATGTCTGGCCGCCCCGGTTCTTCTAAGCGCTGTAGGCTGCCGACCAAGGTGCCGACATTGGGTAGGCCGATTTCCGGAAAGATATTTAAGATGTTGCGGCCGCCTCGCTCGAACACGCGAAAAACATCGCCCGGGGGAATAACTTCCCAGGCGGGGAGGGGATATAGCTCCTGCAGAATACCGCGCTCTTCGGTCATCCAAGGCTCGATTTCGCCCGGGCTTTTGATGGTCGCAGGATCGCCATCTTCGGTGTAGGCCGCTCCAAGGATGTAATTCTTGTAGGGAAGTATGCCGTTGTTGTAGGCGGCGCCACCCCACAGCATCGCACCTGTCGCCATTAGACTGCGCTCAGCGGCCTGAATGATTGGCAAGTGGCAAGAGCCGCAAGCGGTTCGGGCAACCCGGTAATCTGAAGGATTTATGAACCGAACATATTCGGGACTTTCTTTGTTTAGTAACGTGTAGGAGCGTTCGGGGTTGGCGCTGTGCGGATAGTGCCAGGTCTCGGGATAGAGCGGCTGAACATGGGCCTTGTCTTGGGCAGCCCGATAAGCTGGCACACCCTTCATGGCATTGTTAGGCACGCGGACGGTCGGGTCACCGCCATGGCAATCCGCACAGCCGAGAACCACGGATTCACTGACGTGCATGGTTTTTTGATCAGAGTCCGTATGGCAAGTGACGCACCCTGAACTCATCACATCAGCCTGATCCCATGTCTGGAATTGGGGTGCTGGCGGGTAGTAAGGGTAGGTTACGGCGTGCGGTTCTTCACCGTCTCCAGCTGCATTGGCAACACCCGCCAAACCAAAAAGCATTACTGTGAGCCAATAGCGCATAATCGTCCTTAGTAGGTCAGTATCAGATTGAACAGGACGGAATAGAATTTGTCGCCACTGCGATCAGTCGCGAATAATTCCTTGAAGGCACCGCCGCCGGACAGCATAGCGCCGGACGCTCGCAACACGATGTTCTGCGTGAAATTGGGCCGGTACAACAATGAGATGGAGGTGTCCCAGCCGATGGACTTGGATGACAATGCCTGGTTGCGCGCGACTTCAACGATGGGTGTCTCAGCGAAGCTGACGTGATTGATGTTCGCGAAGACGCGCAGTTCGGGCAGAACATCAAAGTCAGCGCCAACGCCAAACAAAACAGTGCCCGGGTTAAGAAAGTTAGATTGCCCTTGTTCTTTTGAGGACCGCATTGAGTTGAGCAGCCCATTACGTCCGGATAGCACAACTCCTCCGCCACCGATCAAAGGAACCGGCTGGCGAATCCAATAGCTGGTATCGGCACCAGCGAACTGTGGGTTTTCAAAAATGGCGTCGAAGCCCTGAGCTTTATTGTCGAATGGGTCCTTGTCGCCAGATGCATAAAGGCCCTGTGCTCTTACGCGGATCCAGTCAAAATCGATCGATGGCTCCACCGCCAGAAACCATGATCGAACATCGGCCTTTTCTTCTTGGAAGAATGATGTGAATGGATTGGCGGAAATGCTGCCCGTTGCCAGATAGGCGGCATGGGTCAGGTTGAAGCGCCCGAAATGGCCATCACCGTTAAAGCCGAGGTAGGTGACATCGTAATTGAATCCGCGTTCGGTACCTAAAGAAGCAGGACGCTCAAGGAAACCGTTCTTATTAAAGTGGAGTGGGTCATCGCCTTCTCGATTGCGGTTGTGAGCAATGATGCCTTGCACGGTGTAGCCGATTACTGGCCAGTCTTGGCGATAGAGGTTGGCGAAGAAGATGTCATCGTCCCGGATGCTTTTGCCAATATCATTGAGGCCCGAATTCGTGTCTTTTTCGATGCGCCGGAACCACCCGGCGTTGTATTGCCAGATGTTGTTATTGCGGGTGCCGAAGAAACGAATGCCCAACTGCTGGTCTTGAAAAAGGAAACCGCGAAAATCCAGTGTCACCGGTTGTATACCGACCCGTATGGAATCAAAGTCGAATCGGTCGGAGACATTGCGGATGTGATAGTCCACGAACGCTTCTTGTAACGCGACGTGACCATCGTTGCGGGTGTTACCTTGGGCAGGATTGATCAGCAACGCGCGGTTCTCATCTGCTCGCACAGAGTTGTAATTGAACACCGGGGTTACACGGATTTCCCAGTCGGGCGGCTTGAAAGCCGTGTCTCCTTTTATAAAGGACACGGAGGCGATCAGATTTTGATTGAAGATGGTCTGATCGATTTGGCCAAATAGGTCGATGGAACCGGGCCGAGCACCGCCCTGCGGCCCAACGGGCGTCGGAATGCCCCGTGGTTCAAAAACAGTATCAGAGATGACGGCCAAATTGAGGAACCAGTCGTCGAATAAGGGACGGTCCCCTTTCAAAGTGTTCTGGTTGTAGGGGTCCCACCAACGTTCATTGACACCAATAGCCTCGACAAGTCTCCAACGATCAGGGACAGGCAACGTTTCGCGCGGAAGGCTGCGCGCAGGTGGAGCGACTGCGGTAGGGTCAATCTCGGGCAAGGGCCGTTTTTCGTCTTTGCCAGGACGACGGCGGTCTTGCGCCAATTCATCGTTCTTGATTTCCAGTGGCGTCGCAACGTCAGAATCCGCAGTGACTAACTGGGCTTGGGCAGCGCCTCCGCCTAGGAGAGTCACTAAACCGAAGAGACTGATATAAGACGCTAGAGTCATTTGCCCGCGCATACACCCTGCTCTCTTGAGTTCAGGAAGGGGGAAAAGGGACAGTTCACGAAGCGCAGGTTGACTCCGCCAACGACGAGGTTGTCGGCCCTTAGTTCCGGTGGGGCGTTGCCAACGCCAGTGTCCAGAACTTCTCCAGCGTTGTGTAGGCCGAGAAAAGAAATCATATCGTCTTGGTCGATCCCGTCTCCCGAGACGCCGATTCCTCCTATAAGCATGTCACCACGAAACACCGGAACACTACCGGGGAAAATTTGCAAGCCATTGGCCAGTCTTGTTGGCATTGGACCAGGGGCAGCTGAGGATTGTGGTAGGGCCGAGCACCCTTGCGGCGGTGGTGGGCTGCCGTCCAAACGCGCGACAATATCAGGCAATACCAAGTCGAGCTGTAGTCCAACGTTGAACGGGCTCCAGACTTCAAAGGGAACGGAGAGGGGGCCGTTGGAGTTGCCGTTGATTCCGTCGGGATAAAACGGCCGGGATAAATTGCCGCCAGATCGATCAGCAAAAGCGGTGCCATCGGCGAGGGCAGTTGGCCCAACGAATGTCTGGACTGCCTCGACATATGTGCTGAGGGGCGGAATTGTTAGAACGCCGGGCAACAGCTCAACCTCGGCGACATTTGATAATTCTTCAGCCGTTGTCGACCTTGATGCAAAAGTGGCTGTACGAGCCTTTTGTAGGGATACATCGGTGCCAAAGATCGGCGCGTCGGGGGTGCGAGCGATGGCCAATATGTTCGCTTCTGCGTCAACGATAGAGACCGAGACTTGGGCGTGACTGCCAAGCGGGCGGCGAATCTGCGCGCGAGCGCGGTACGCTACGGCCAATGCTTGGGTTAATAGGGTGCGTACTTCCTCCGAGGTCAGACCACCCGCAACGGGCGCAGGTGCAAGACTAGCGCGAGGCGCGTATCGATTGTTGCCGGTGCCGTCGCTCAGCACAAATACGTCTGACCCTGGAACGGTAACGTCAACACTTAGAGTAATGCCTGACGCATCTGACCCGTAGGCAAGGCCGGAACGGCGGCCCGCCGGAGTGTAGCCAGCAACGGCAATGTAGTTAGCGGGGTCGATTGCCGCCGTCGCGCCTCCAGCCCTAAGGAAGCTGCCATCAACGTCGGCGTAACGGAACAGCTTTCCTTCAACCGTGATGCGATGGCCTTTGATATCTTCTGGCGGCTCAAAACCTTGCTGAGCTGCGATTGCAATCATTTCGTCAAGGTCGCGATCAAAGTCGGCCACTGATAAATCTAGGCCGTAAACGCCGTCGGCGAGTACGCCCACGCCACCGACAACTTGCCCACTTTTATAGAGGGGCAGGCCGCCTGGATCAGCGGATAAACCAAGTGGTGAACGCCGCGGCCCGCCGCCTATGTCCTCGCCAAACCGCGCCATGTCGGAGCAAGGCAGTTGGCTGAATTGAACACCAAATAGAGGACCCGCCGGTTGGCCGCGTTCACCGGGATTAAAATGTTCCTGAACGATCTGACTTGCAGTTCGGGAGGTGAAGGCGTTGCCCGACGATGACAAATAGGCACCGGTAATGGCTTTGGATATCGTTGCCAGTGGCGTAATCGCCAGGGTCAACCCTTCGAGCCCATTGCCCACCGGGATGCCGCGGCCAGAGGAGATCGTAACGTCGGGCACGGCTGTGGGGTTCATGGCGTAAACGCCCAGAACGTTGCCCATTCTATCGACGACAGCGATGACCGCGTCATCGGCAACGTGAGCTGAGGCCTCTGCCACTGCCTGCGAAATGATCTGATCTACATCATCCACCGTCAACGACTGGCTATGGGCCAAATTTGCCCACATCAGCGCAGTGGTAATAAGTCCTATTTGTAGACTCCGGTGTAGCATTAATCGATCACCACATAGCCGGACTTAAAGTCGTCGCCGACCGAATAAGCGATAGTGATGACGACCGGCCGAAAACTAATGGAAAGGTCATCGTCGATGAGTTCGAATGTCAACGTGCCATCGTCATTGGTTTGAAATCCATTGTCGACAAGATCAGCGCGATTCTCTGTCCAGGGGAGCCACCCGCCACCCGGCATGCGGAGCTGAGGAGCGTTGTTTTGAAACCGCGCCATTGCGTAAGTTGCGACTGGAATGTCTCCGTCTAGATCGACAGTGACGCGAAGTGGTGAGTCCGCGTCTCCTGCAGGCATCCGGCCTAAAAAGGTGCCAGATTGAGTCAACATCACGGGGTCTGCATATGCTTGTTGTGTTGTTAGAAGAAGTACTGCGACAACACCAAGAACGCGATTGATCATGGTGAAACGCTCGTAACATGGCGTAGCGCATCGGGGTCGACTACAGCGAGGCGACTGCCGGTCTGAGATGCCGCGCTCTTCTCTGGCCGCATTGGTTTCATGCCGTCGATATGAAAATCGTGGCAAGTGATACATGTCGATGGAACCCGGTTGGACGCGACTTCGCCTCCATGACAGCTTTGGCACACCTCTATAGCCGGCATCAGGACATCGGATGATTTTTCGGAGGTGTCGACCGCGTGGCAGCTCAGGCAGCCGACCTCGCTGTGACTGCCGTGATCAAACGTTGATTTAGGAAACCACTTCTCTGTGATGTAAACCGGTTCGACGGTCCAGACGCCCGTCGTCGGGTTATCAACTACGCTATGGCATTCTCCACACTGACCTTTGCCGAATCGCCCGCTGAGAATTTGTGCTGATTTTTCTTCGGCCCAATTGCGTGCCGCAACACGGTCAGTTTCTTTCAAGGGCGTGCCTGGCCGACGCCGGACTATGACCGGCGCATCGGGTTCCTCATAACCGCCCCGCAAAGCTGTTGCGTTGTAGATGTCAGATACCTGCATGAATAATTCCTCAGGTTGGCCATGGACGAGTTCTCTGTCCGGCAACTGAAGGTCAAAGGTTAAGGTATGACATTGGTGGCAGTGACGATCAAAATCGATCGGTAACATAGAGACGTTGCCTTCATCGGGCACATGGCAGGTGCGGCAGCCGAGCTCAACGATACCCTCGGTTGGGTGACGGACTCCGGATTTCCGGAGGTGATCTGCGTGGGGGAAGGTCAGGCCTGAATTCTCAGTCGGAAGATCAGGACCGCTCATGGATTTCTCGCGCGACATTTGGCGCAGGGCTGGATCGACGACAACACTGGGCAGAAATTCAGGGTGGTCGGTGCCGAAGTCCTGAACGTTTCTTAGCATTGTTGTTGGCTCCTGACCTGTTAGATCAGCGTGGCAGTCGACGCAGAAATCTTGGTCATTGCGGGCAACAGTTTGATTGCCTTGATGCTCTTTGTGGCAACTTTGACATTTATCGCCGTCGAACGAAGCGGTTGGAAAATGCACCGGATCAGTATGGTGCTCAATGGATTGGTGGCAGGTTAGACAAGCTGTGTCCTGAACAGGAATAAACGGTTTTTCATGACAGACCTCACAGCTCTCCCCGAAAAATTTGTGGGCCGCGGAGATTCCACCGCTGGTCCAGAACTCGGTTGGCGTGACGACGGCGTCATAGGTATCGGCCTGTTCAACGTTCACAAGGGGTTCGGGGACGAACCACGAAATGACCATTGGCCAAAAGAGCGCTACAGCCAGTACGGTTAACGCAGCCGCCCAAGACCACTTTCGTTTTGAAATCCCAATCGACTTGATGCCAATGTTGGCGCGGCTTTTGAGATTCTCAAGCTCATCGCCCAACGGGTTTATAAGCTCAACGGAGATGGTTAGATCACTGTCACCTTTGTTGGGCTCAATGATGACCTGGAATGGCCCGATTTGAAGAACATCGAGCTCTGAAACCTTTGCCAAATCAACCATGTTCCCGTTGACCGACATTGAACCTTCGCCCACGGTCTCAACATAAACTTCATTTGACCTTACTGTTACACGGGCATGTTCCAGTAAAATACGGGGGTCAGTAAGTCGAATGTCACAGGCTGTGCTGCGACCGATGAGAACCGCGTCGCAGTCCATCCATTCGTCACGGATGGCAAGGTCGCCGCTGCTTTTTCTTGTTCCGTATCTGGATAAAACCTTCACTGGTGCTCACCAATAATAAAAAACGACGACGACATGAGTCACCAGCGCTGCCAAGGTCGCAAAAGTGAACGGCACATGTACGTATAGCCAAAGCTGAAGAAGGCACCGCAATTTGGTGTCTTGGCGAATGCGTCTCAAAAGCCCTTCTTTCTTTGATAGACGGGTTAGCAATTTGCGCCGGGTTGCTTCGTCATGTGACCCGTCCGATCGCTCAACAAATTTCCGCGCTAGAAGTGTCGGGCAATTTGGATTGTCGACGGTCAGTTGACTCAAAAGATTGCCGCCAATTTCGGTGTTATGTACGGCGTTGAATACAGCTTTGGCTGTCGCGTCATCAAGTGTGACTGCGTAAGCGCTCAACTCGCTATCGAGTTCAGCAATTTGACCGAGCATCATGTCTGTAGTTAGTCCGCGCCGGTTTTCAGAAAGCAGCCGTGGAAACCGCATGTAAAAATATAGGCCAGCCACACCGCTAAATACGACGATCAGCATCAGAAAGTACAGCAACGTATGGACGTTTACGCCGAATTGGAAACCGCTGTGGAACGTCGAAACGATGACAAGGGCTATACCCAGGTAGACATGCGCTGACGCCCAGTCTTCCATGCGGATAGAGGGGCCGCCAAAGGATCGCTTGCGAACGCCGTACCATGCTAGCCACCCCATGATGCTGGCGGACAAAGTGCCCAGAGTGTAACCGAGCCACGTGCCCCCGTTCGGATTTTCCACTGGAGAATGTAGGGCATATAGAAGACCAGTGACGGTCACCAAGGCCACGGCCACTTTAAGGTAGCGCATATTGCGGTAGATCAGGAGTGACTCATGCATGCCTGGTCTGTCCTAGCGGTTAAGTGTCGCAAGTGACATGAATTCTTCCGGGCTAACCCGCGCTGCAGCGCCCGTTGGGCAGGCGTTTACGCACGCAGCGCCGCCAGTCAAATCTTTGCACATATCGCATTTTACGGCTTTTTTGCTAACGGCGTCTTTTTCTTTTGCGGGTCCATTCTTGGCAGGGTTAGCCAGCAAGTCGGCTTCGTATGAAACTTGTTCACCTGGCGCTGGGCCGTTCCCAAACAATAGCCAGGAAAAGAGGTTGGACTTCTCCTCGGGCGGTGATGCCAACTGAATCACACTGTACGGACAATTGCCGACGCAGTTACCGCAGCCAATGCAACTGTCGTCTATAAAGACTTCACCATCGGGCGCGCGATGTATGGCATCGGGCGGGCAATCCGCCATGCAGTGCGGGTGCTGGCAGTGACGACATGAAGTAGGAACATGTATGGCTGCAAATGAAGGCCCAGCCTCCCGGTCAAGCCGCGACAACCCGCCATGAGTTTCAGCGCAAGCTTTCTCGCAATTATCACAGTGTACACAGAGCGCTTCATCGATAAGCAATACATCTGTGCCTTCGCCGACACCTTGTTCGATGAGGAATTGAATAATGTTGCCAGCTTCAGGGCGAGCTTCCATTTGCTCGTTTTGGCGTAGGCGAGCCCGGAACTTGGCCTCAATACTGTCCCGAATGGCCAAGTTATTGTTCATGACCGTGCTAAAGGCGTCTCCCGAGAGGCAGATAGTTTCTGTGTTGTTTGCTGCTCTAACTGTGGCCGATCTAGGCATGTCAGAAAGAAGCGCCATCTCTCCTATATAATTGCCTGACGGTACGTAGCTCAGGACCACTTCTCGGCCACCGACCCGTGTCGAAACCGTGCAAGACCCAGAACGTATAAGATGCATATGATTACCGGCATCTCCCTGATTAAAGACGGCTTCGCCAGCCTTGAAATTTTGAATCTCTGCAGTCTCGACCAGATCTTCTAAGTCTTCGGCAGGGACACCAGGGGTGAGGTGGGTTTGAATCTGTCTCAGGATGGATGTCTTGTCTAGCGTTCGCTTGACGGTGTCGACGGACTGGATGAGCTTGAGCATGGTCCGGCGTGGTGTTTCAAATACGACGCAATCTGTTACTGCAACCACAGTGGCTGTGCGCCGTCGACCAGATATAAGGCCCATCTCGCCAAAAAATTCCCCCTCCCGTAACTTTACAACAAGGCTGGGGTCATCAGCACTAATTTGAATGCCGACTTGGCCAATAAATATCGTGAAGAAGGTGCTTGAATAGTCATTGCGTGCAAATATGACGTCTCCCTGCTTGACGGCATGCACTTGCGACTCAAGCATAGTTTCACGAAGTAATAGCGGGTTGAGTTCCGAGAAAACTGGGATCGTTTGACGAATTGAAGACAGGACATCGTCAACTTCGACGTCACCCATGGCCTCAAATTTCTCGACGAGCAAGGGTTCGTCAGCCGGGGCGATGTCATCACCGTTAATATACGCGACGACCTCAAACCCTTGATTCATAGCCTGCTTGATCAACGGGTAACCGGCCAGGGCGCCGACAATGTAAAGGCCAGGCACATTTGATTCATAGGTCGGGCTTACTTCGGGTAACACCCCTGGATCATCGCTCGGAAACTCAACCCCGCACGCCTCAACAAATCGACGCGGCGGAGAGGCGCCCAAACGGGCAATAATACGATCACATTTAACTGTCGCTTCGCCATCGGGTGTGTCCAGAACGATGCCATCAGGCTCAACACGAACAGGGTTGGCCTCGTAGTAACACTGAATGTCACCTTTCTCGATGGCGTTCAGAATCAAAGTGAGGTTGCCTTGTTTGGCCCGGGCAAACTCTGGTCGGCGGTTGATGATAATGACCGTGTTCTGTTTTGACAGGGCGACAGCGTTCTCAATGGCCGCATCTCCGCCGCCGATAACGACAACGGTTTCAGCTTCGTATTCGTCGGGGTCGTCCAATTGATACTGGACGAGCGGCAGATCACCGCCATCACACCGCATTTTATTGATGTTGCCTTGAAGACCAATCGACAGAATTACGTTTTCAGCTTCAATTGTCTCACCGCCGGCTACGGTCAAAGAGAACCCGTCCTCGGTTTTATCGACTTTTGTTACGTCTGTTTCATACCGGATCTTTGTTCCATAAAAATCCAGTCCTTCGTCCCAAGCGGCAAGAATCTCCTCGCGTCGGCCAGCCCTGAACGACAAGTCCGAGCGAAGGGGCAGAATGTCCGGCGTCGCCATGACAAACTTGCCCTTTTGATACTTGTATATGGTGTCGCTTGCATGAGCGGCACGCTCGAGCAGAACATGGCTCATGCCAAGCTTTGCCGCATGAGCTGCAGCGCTCAGACCAGCTGGGCCGGACCCAACGATCGCTACCTTAAGGCGCTCAGCCAATGAAAATTACCCCTAAACCGCGCTTTATCCCGTCTCCAAAGTATGCCGCTAGTGCCTTTAAGGCAATGAAATCAATGGTAAGTACGTAAAAATAACAGCCGTTGGTTAGTCCCTGAAACGAACAGCTATTTTTCGCAATTTTATCGGCGGCACGGCAGCCTCAAGACCTGCCTTGCAGGTGCGACAGATCACTACCATCTAAACCTTCGATCAGCTGACGAGTGGGCCAATACGTATGATTCACAGGGTGGTTCCTTGGGTACTTTCGGTGAGCCATTCTTTCTAAATGGTTGATAAATATAGATTATTTGTGTTCCCCAGGGTGCGCCACCTTTACCACCCACGGTGAATTCAACAAAATTAGAAGGTATGTCTGCTAGGCCGGGCAAGCCATCCCTGTTCATTTAGCATCCATAAACTTCGGTGGTATGCTGGTTTTTGGCTCGTTTGATAGAAGGTAAGTCCATGGCAGAAGACAAAGCTCCCCCGGCTCCGGCTAAACCTGAACCGTCAATTGAGGAAGAGCGAGACCCAGACGGTCCAAAGGTAGGCCCCACCGGCCGAAGAAAGGCGGGCATTCTCTCAACCGCCATATCGCGGGCCGTTGTCATATCGGCGATACTGTTGTGTAGCGTTTGGTTGTTCTTGGCGCTGATGAGTCTAGATCGTTACCGCATCATGCCGGTCAACAACACCAACGCCATATCCGTCTATCGGGTTGACCAATTAACCGGCGACGTACACCTCTGTAATCCTCAGAGTTGCGTCCAGGTGCCCATTAAGAACAGCGGGTCGGCGAACTGACCGCTCGCCCGACCGCTGATCTCAAAAAAAGCGTACTAAACCGGCAGCGTCATCCCCAGCCAGCGCCCAATAGCCAGTGCGGGGGTTAGCATCATCCCTGGCGTGAAGACATGTCCGAGGGTTGAACCACTGCCAAGCACTTCTCCGGCGGCGTATAGATTGGGTATTGGTGTTCCATCCTCTTTCAACACCCGCATATCCTTGTCGACCACAATGCCGACTGAAGAGGTGGCCGAACTGCCGAGATGAATGACGGCGTAGTAGGGCCCTGCTGAGATCTTGCGTGGCATATACTCGCGTCCCAGAGGATCAGAGCCTGACCCGACACTCTCGTTATAGGCATCAATAGTTTGCGCCAGACCCTTAACGTCAATGTCGGCCTTCTTCGCAAGCTCTTCTAATGAATCTGCCTTGAAGAACATAGGGTGGTCGTTGAAATGGGCTTGATACTCATCATCAGTCCAACGTGAAAACCCGCTTGGTGCTGACTTTAGAATCTGATCATCAAAGACAATGGCGTAGCGGAACTTATCTTGCTTCACCAAAGCGGATGCCCGTATCTCAGAAAACGGCTCATCCTCGCGAATAAACCGTTGTCCCTTATTGTTGACCCATATTTCCCAAGGTGGGCGTTGCAGAGGGTCTGTGTTGAAGCGGCCGTAAGGTTTCGCGGGGAATGCGTCGTCCGTCAAAATTGAGCCAGTCCCGGCGCGATGGAGCTCATGGCCGCGCAACATGCCGCCAACGGAGGTGGCAAGCTCTAGGCCTTTGCCAAGATTACTTGGGTAGGAGCCCGCTGAATAGGCTGGCTCTCCGACCAGGCTTTCGAAGACCTCGGGGCTCATCGCGTATCCGCCCGTTGTGATCAGGACGTGACGGCCACGGAACGTATGTTCCCCATCCGCGGATTTGGCCCGCACACCTTCAACGGCGCCGGTGTCTGAGGTCAGAAGCTCGGTCACTTCAGTTTCTAACTGCGTGACAACACGTCCGCTCGCTAGTTCTGGTTCTAGCTCTTTGACCACGACGGCGAGAATATCCCGACCTTCGTTCTTACCCCAAATATAGCGTGCGGTTGTGTAGGTCGGTCGACCGGGGTCGGATCCAGTGACTGGGTGATTGGGCAGAGGGGTGAGGCCGTTATCGAGAAGCCAATTAATGGTGTCGGGAGCTTCGTCTACAGTCCGACGAACGACGTTTTTATCGGCAAGTCCCTCGGTGATCCTCATGACATCGTCGTAGTGGGCATCGGGACTATCAACAATCCCTTTGGCGTCCTGTGTTCTCGATCCGCCGGCTGCGATCTGCCCGTTGGCCATATGAAGCGTGCCGCCGACTGATTCGGCGGCATCAATCAAGAGAACGCGAGCGCCTCTGCGCGATGCAAAAATCGCGGCTGGCAGCCCAGCTGTTCCCGCACCAACAATAATATAATCCCAATCCACGGACTCAGCTCCTTTTGGCTTACGCGACATTGCGGTAGACGCGACAGAAGCTGCCGCCAACGTACCTATAAAGTTTCGTCTTTTCATGGTTTGCGTTCTCTTCTCAAATGACGACGCCGGACCCGTGAGGGTCTCTCTGCAGTCCAGTATGCCTCAGTCTTTAGACGAGGGATTATGCCGATGCCAGTGATTTCGGTCCACAATCCGGTGGGCACTGCAGAATACATGGTCACAGAGTGGCCTGCCTTGGCCTCGGCGTCCGTCTCCATTACCATTGCCCCCGAAACCGCAGCTAGGCGGGAGATAGAGCTCTGGGGATTATGATGAAAACGGTGAGTTTAGTTGGGTCGGCGTTGTGCCTGTTCGCGTTTGCGGCACAAGCCCAATCCGAAGCGGATCAAAATGTTTCTCGCGGAGAGTATCTCGCCCGAGCAGCCAACTGTGTTGCGTGTCATACGATGCCAGGTGGAGACGCGCTGGCCGGTGGTCTTAAAATGGCCACCCCGGTCGGTGATATCTATGTCACCAATGTGACGCCCGACGATGAAACCGGGATCGGCACCTACAGCTTGGAAGATTTTGACAACGCGATGCGGCACGGCGTGGCCCAGGATGGCCACCGCCTTTACCCTGCGATGCCATACCCGTCGTATGCCAAAATTTCTGATGAAGATATTGAGGCGCTCTACGACTATTTCATGAACGAAGTTCCAGCGGTCCGTGCGGAAAACAAACAGAACGAGATCCCTTGGATTCTCAGCTTCCGCTGGCCCTTAGCGATCTGGAATGTCTTATTTTTCGATGATGAAACTTACGCGATGGATGAGGACCAAAGCGCCGCTTGGAACCGGGGGGCTTACCTTGTTCAAGGATTGGGCCACTGCGGGGCGTGTCATACACCACGCGGTATCTTATGGAACGAGGCCGGATTTGACGAGTCAGACCCAGAGTATCTCGCGGGCGCTTTTCTCGACAACTGGTATGCCTCTGACTTAACCCAGTCGAACCGAGCTGGATTAGGGCGCTGGTCTCAGGACGAGTTGGCCACCTACTTAAAGACTGGCCGCAATATGCATTCGACGGCCTTTGGCACAATGGATGAAGTCATCATCAACAGTACCCAGTATCTCAGCGACGATGATCTCGACGCTATGGCGACGTATCTGATTTCACTGCCTGCCGCCCATGATGACGGCGAATACAGCTACGACGAGTCAACGGTGGCAGTTTTGCGCGGCCCAGAGCGGCGCACCAATTCTGGCGCCAATCTGTATATGCAGAATTGTGAATCCTGCCACGTCGACACAGGCGCCGGCTATCCGCCCTATTTACCGCCCGTCGCAGGAAATCCACCAGTGATGGATCCAGACCCCGCGTCTCTCATCAATATTGTCCTGAATGGTTCATCCCGCTTGATTGTCGACGGCACGCCAGATGCCTATCGCATGCCCGGCTATCGCAAAACACTCAATGATCAGCAGATTGCCGACATCGTGTCGTTCATGCGTACGTCCTGGGGGAATGGTGCGGCTGACGTCACGGCTGGCCAAGTGGCTGGTTTGAGGGCGCTGACCGAACAAGCCGACGACCGGATGCCTGTCCTTAGAATGAAGTAGTCAGGCCAAGGCCGCGGAGCAAAAATCGCCGACCGCTGTGCACCACGCTTCCGTGCAGACGTCGACAGTATAGATGTTGCCGTCTGGAATGACTTGCGTGGGGATATCGGGGATGAGGGGTAAAACACGCTCGATGTTCGGTGTTTCTACGTCACGATCTCCGTAGACGATAAGAATTGGACACGAGACCAGCTTAAGCCGCTCTGTGAGGTCGTATTTGTAGACCGCATGATAGGCGGATATAGACGACGCTCCGGTCATGACCGCGGTCAGAAACCGTTTCTGAAAAATATTTGGGTCGATCGGCGCTGCGACTTTCCATCGCGCCTGCCACAACTCGGCAAGGTGAGTGCCGTCTTCTCGCGGCGGTGGGGGTGGCTTCATTTGGGGCTTGCGGCGGGAAGCCCCAGGAGCCAAGGGGGGGTGTAGCGGCGGCCCAGATAGGACCAGTGCGTTAACACGGTCGGAGTATTGGATCGCGAGTTGAATGGCAAAGGTCGCGCCTGTATGGGCAC
>JABJAH010000013.1 GCA_018666155.1 Rhodospirillaceae bacterium
GATCAGTTTGGGCATGCGGCTTTCGAACAAGGCGGTGGCCAGCGCGGTGGTGGTGGTGGTGGCGGTGGCTTTGGCGGTGGTTTCGCTGACATCTTCGACGATATGTTCGGCGATATCATGGGTGGGCGTCGCGGTGGACAAGGCCGTGGCCAGTCTCGCGGCCAAGACCTTCGCTACAATATGGAAGTCAGCCTTGAGGACGCCTACAACGGAAAGAAGGCGACTATTACGGTGCCGTCCTCATCGACTTGCGGGTCCTGTGAAGGATCTGGAGGTAAAGATGGTGCTGCGCCGGATACCTGCTCATCTTGCGGCGGCGCTGGAAAGGTTCGCAGTCAGCAAGGCTTCTTCACGGTTGAGCGCACATGCCCCACCTGCGGTGGCGCCGGTCGGGTAATCAAGAATCCATGCGGCGAGTGTCGCGGCACAGGCCGTACTCGAAAAGACAAAACACTCGAGGTTACCATTCCGCCTGGTGTGGAAGATGGCACCCGTATTCGTCTGGCTGGCGAAGGAGAAGCAGGCCTCAACGGAGCACCTGCTGGGGACCTCTATATTTTCCTCGGCCTCAAATCCCATCGGCTGTTTCAGCGCGATGGTGCGAATTTGTATATGCGGGTTCCTATCTCCATGACCATCGCGGCCCTTGGTGGCGAAGTTGAAGTGCCGACCATTGAAGGTGGCAAGGTTCGTGTTTCTATTCCACAAGGGTGTCAGAACGGCCACCAGTTTCGCTTACGGGGTAAAGGCATGAACGTGCTGCGTTCAACTGCACGCGGCGACATGTTTTTAGAAGCTGCCGTTGAAGTTCCGGTCAATTTGACGCCGAAGCAGAAAGAACTTTTGCGAGACTTTGAGAAAGACAGTGATCAGAAAACCTATAGCCCAGAAGCGCAAGGGTTCTTCGATAAGATCAAAGATTTTTTCGAAGACTTAGCGGACTAGCTTTAGTCTAAAGACGTCCAGTCAAACGTTGTGACCAGGTCAACCGCTCTGGCTGTGGTTCCTTACCGTCTAAATAGGACCAGAAGAAAGACATAGTGTACTTGGCATCTTTTGTCGGGCTGATGCCGCGATGCAAGTGCGTCCAGTAGGGTGGGAAGACGACAATTTTTCCAGGCTCGGGCCGAACCTTCAGGTTCTGATGCTCAAACTCTGTATGGCCTTCATCTTTGACGTCTGACAAATAAAGCAGACACGCAATTACGCGTTCGGCCGAATCCATACCCGCATTGTCGGCATGCCACTGAAACCCTTGACCAGGATCCACCCGCTCAATGCGGGGATATCTGCAGCCGACTCGGCCTGATTCAAGATGTTCAACAAGTGCGGGAAAAGCATTGGCGTAGTCTGTAACGGCCTTTGCGACCGCTGCATGGGTTTGAACGACCACGTCTTGCCAGTCTTCCATTGTGTCGTGGATATCTAGAGTTGTTCCGGTTCGGCCTGGATCTTCACGTTTTTCGCTGCGCCCGACAGTTGATGGATGTCGCCGATCATCCGACTCAAACCGGTCTATAATTAATCGACAATATTCAGGCCCAAGCATGTTGGGATATACCTGAACAAATGAAGGAATTTTCTCTTTCACGAATTCTTACCGCTCACTGTCGTGTCTACCAAATGTGGACTGTAGCTGACTTCTCTGATTTGAGTGAAGAATGACAAACATTCTACGCCGTGTGGTGCGAAATCTCGGCTTCCGTCTAGCCGACGATGGTGCGCCCAAAAATACTGACGACTCCGTCCACGGCATCGCGCACCTAAGATCATTAGTGCCATCCGCAATCAACCAGGGTCCTGAGGCAATAGCGACCCTTAGCCAAGCCTTGTATCAAGCTGGCCTTGAGCAGTTAGGGACGGGATTTCCTGCGCAAGCCGCCCTCGCTCTATCCACGGCCACTGATCTTGGCTGCGACGCGCCTGAATTGGATTACAACCTTGCCCTAGCCTATAGCCGCAGCGGGCAGGCCCAGCTGGCTCACGCATATTTTGAGAAAGCGCAAACGGGACCGGTGAAAGATGCGGAGGGCGATGGGTTCTATCTGCGGAACGCTTACGCACTGGAAACCATCTCTCTTGATGATCTTCGCCGAATGGCTAAAGGCTGGGCGGATCGACATGTCACCGACGTCAAGCCGTATCGCGATGAGGCCCTGTCCCCGACAAAACAAACCTTACGCGTTGGCCTGATGTCCGCACGGTTTTGTCGCCACGCTGTTGGGTACCTTACGCTCGCGGGATTGGAGAAAGTGAGCGTAGAAAAGGTGGAGTTTTTTATATATGCGAATAATTCTCCGAACGATGACTACACCGAAAGATTCAAGAGTTTGGCCACCGCTTGGCATGACACACATGAACTGGATGATGTTGCCGTCGCCAAGCTTATCCGCTCTCATCAGATCGACATTCTTATCGATATGGCAGGTCATTCTGCTGGTGGTCAGATGGGCGTTTTGGCGCGAAAGCCTGCTCCGATCCAGGCCAAGTGGGCCGGCGGTCAACACGGAACCACTGGCCTCTCCGCAATCGACTATTTCATCACCGACCTTGTTGAAACACCGCTAGACCAAGGCCCCTACTTTGTTGAAAAGCCAATCAGGTTACCTAATGCCTACGCCTGCTATTCCCCGCCATCGGATACCCCGTCCGTTCATGCGTTACCGTGGACAAAAAATGGCTACGTCACGTTCGGTTGTTTCAATAATATTTCTAAACTTAGCGAGGGCACATTCTCGGCCTGGGCGGAAATTCTTAGCGCAGTATCTGATATTCGGCTTGTGCTCAAACACTTCGCATTAGGTGAGCCCGAAACCCGCGATCGTGTTGCGGCTCAATTTTCGGCGCTCGGCATCTCGTCTGATCGTATCGATCTTAGAGCTCCGACCAACCATACGTCCCATCTCGAGGCATACGGAGAGATCGATATCGCACTAGACTCGTTTCCTTGGAGCGGCTGCGTGACGACGTGTGAGAGTCTATGGATGGGTGTTCCTGTGCTCACGTTACCCGGCATCGCTTTCTGCCACCGTCACTCTGTGAGTTTTTTAAGTGCGATTGGGCTCGACGGTTGGATATCGGAAAATCAAGACGATTATGTCAGCAAAGCGATTGCCATTGCGCAAAACCCAAAAGCCCTCGTTCCCCTGCGATTAGAATTAAGGGCGCGAGTTGCCGCTTCACCATTGTGTAACGCCAAACAGTTCGCGCGGGATTTCGAGTCTATGCTATTTGAGATGCATCGCGGAAAAGCGAAAACATAAATTTTTTTATCGCTGACTTTGTGCGACCCATCGCATGTACAAAGCAGGATGCACCGTAGCTAGCGCATTGAGATCGGTGACGCGTTCTTGGTTCATCTCAGGATACTGTTCAAGTGAGGCTTGGTTGAGAAACAGGATCGTATTTTGTCTCAGCCACCAAAAAATTGACTCGTTTCCCCAAATCGTCGGTCTAATCGTGTCAAAGGCTTGGTATCCGTGATCTGCAAATTTTACAGCCCAGTAGGTCTGCCATTGTTCGTTGACATGCCCGCGCCCACCTTGAAAGGGGACAGCGGCAGAAAACAAGATGACATCGCCATGCCGGACCAAGCTGTCGATAAAAGTATCGGCCGCCCTCTCTGGCAGATGTTCAGCAACCTCTAAACTCACGACCAAATCAAACCTGCGATCAAGGTCGAGTGGCTCATCTAAAGCCTGCGCCATAAACTGTGAGGCTGGAATAGCGAGCGCCTCAGTGTCGATCCACGGCCCGTCGACACCTTGAATCGTATCGGCACCCAATTCCCGCGACACCTGCAGCCATGCGCCATGCCCACAGCCGATATCAAGCACCGACGTGGGTGAGAATGTCTGGAACAGTGGACCGAGAATCGCCCGAGCTGACGTCAGCCGTGCTTCAGCATTCGCTTCAAGCATGGCGTTATAACCGTCTTGCCCGGATTGGTCTGAGGCTTTGTTTTGGTCCATCGGTTTAGTATAGAGACGCAGAGAGCCGATAAAAGGCCGTAGAGTTGTGTTAAGTTGCCACCTTGACTTAATGCATCGCATTTGGAGTGTTTTTTGAGATGACTGTCGCCATAGGAATTGTTGGCTGTGCTGGCCGTATGGGACGCATGGTCATCCAAGAAGTGCTCGCCACCGAAGGCTGCATCCTTGCCGGCGGTACGGAGATGTCGGGCGGACATATCGGCTCCGACCTCGGATCACTGGTTGGCATGGATCCGGTTGGGGTCTCTGTCGGCGATGATCCGCACGCTTTGTTTTCGTCTTCTGACGTAGTGATTGATTTTACGGTTCCAGCAGCAACGCGCCTTCACGCCGCGGCGGCAGAAAAAACCGGAACCGCCTATGTGGTTGGGACGACCGGGCTCGCACCGGATGATCAAGCGGTGATTGACTCAGCGGCGCAAAAAGTGCCGACCGTCCAAGCTCCAAATTTTTCGGTCGGAGTTAATCTCCTTTTCGCGTTGACTAAGCAAGTGGCTGCGAAACTCGGCACCGATTACGACATCGAAGTTCTTGAGATGCACCACCGTCATAAAGTTGATGCGCCGTCGGGAACAGCGCTTGGTATTGGCCAGGCGGCGGCGGCGGGGCGCGATGTGCCGTTGGATGATGTCGCGCGGTACGCCAGAGAAGGTCAGACCGGACCACGAGCGACCGGTGAAATCGGTTTTGCGACATTGCGCGGTGGCGGCGTCATCGGCGATCACACAGTCATGTTCTCGAATGAAGCGGAGCGGCTTGAGGTAACCCACAAAGCCAGTTCGCGTGGCATTTTCGCCGGCGGCGCAGTGCGGGCCGCTCTTTGGTTGCAGGGCAAGGACCCTGGTCTATATGGCATGGCTGATGTCCTTGGTCTTGATTGAGGATGCGAGTTAAAGACATCCCCGAGTTCTATGCGCGCCTTCAAGCGCTCGACCCTGAACCCAAGGGTGAACTCAATTACGTTAATTCGTACACATTGCTGGTGGCCGTCGTCTTGTCGGCCCAGGCGACGGATGTTGGCGTCAATAAAGCCACCGGTCCGTTATTCGAGATTGTCGATACGCCTGAGAAGATGGTTACCTTAGGTGAAGCCAAGCTCAAAGACTTCATCAAGACGATCGGGCTGTTTAATTCGAAAGCGAAGAACGTTATCGCGCTGTCAAATATTCTTGTCGAGCAATACGACAGCACAGTTCCAGAAGATCGTGAGACGCTAGAAACATTGCCGGGGGTAGGCCGCAAGACAGCGAACGTTGTGCTCAATATTGCGTTCGGTCATCCCACCATTGCGGTTGATACCCATCTCTTCCGCATTGGCAACCGCACCGGCATAGCGCCGGGTAAAACGCCTCTAGAGGTTGAGCTTAAACTGGAGAAGCGCACGCCTCAGGAGTATATGCAGCACGCCCATCATTGGTTGATTTTGCATGGCCGCTACTTATGCAAGGCGCGGAAGCCAGATTGCTGGCGGTGTCCCGTGGATGATCTGTGCAATTTCAAACCGAAAACGCTGCCGCCAGGCCAAGAACCGGCCAAGCCGCGGGCAAAAGCCAAGCCGGTTAAAAAGAAGACACGCGCAAAAACTAAATAGACTGTGGCAGCGGGTGCGCCCGCCTACGCATTCTCTGCATCAATAACATCGATGGCACCTTGAACACGGCCGCCCGATGCTATGGAAATATTATTGTAGTGAATGTTGCCTTTGACATGGCCGGATTCTGCGACTTCCAAAGTGAGCCTGGCGCGCAACGTTCCATCGAACGTACCGGCAATGTAAGCGTGGTCAACTTCTGCATCCCCCTTAAAGAGACCCCCGTCAGCGACCTCTATCGTTATTGCGTCGGCGACGTTGGCTTCGACGGTGCCTTGAACGATGAGGGTCTCGCACGCCGAGATATCACCGGTCACGGAGATTGATTTTCCAACGACAAGCCGATTGCCGTCGTCATCGTCCGATGACTCAGTTCGGTCGGTATGCAGCCGTGACGGGTTTGGAATATCAACAACCTTGCGCGGGATTTCCGGCCGGTATGAAGAACTGGGAGGATTGGACATAAGAGACCCTTTTTTAAACGGTTTTCGTGGTGGTGAGACGGGCGACGTTTCGTTGCCAAGTGACAAGGCGCCAATCTCTTCTATCTGTTGCGCAGGTTCGTCCACGCTCGACGTTGCGTTTTTCTCTTCGGCGCTGGCGTCATCGGCCGGGCCATTCTTATCTTGATCTTGCGATTTCGACTTTTTGTTGCCGAACATGAATCCCTAGTCCCAATCAATCGTCATATAACCGTCTTAAGCGGTTTATGCTGAGTGCCAAAGGCACGCTATGCCGGTGTGCTTATATCTAATTGTTTTTCGTTTAACGTGTTGAACAAATGTACCATGGCCGCGGTGCCCAGCACAGGGGCGATCATATTGACGATTGGAATCGTCAAAAGCATCGCCGCTCCTGCGCCGGCAAGAGTGATTTGGGCACGGTGCTTTTGGCGTAATGCTTTGGCGTCTTCTGCATTGAGCCGTCGCAGGGCGACAACTTCAAAATACTCCCGACCGAGCAAATAGCCGTTCAACCCGAAGTAGATGACAAGGTTAAGGCCTGGAACGAGATAGAACGGCAGGGCCATGAGATTGAGAACTATGGTCAAACCGATGAGCCGCGCCGAGGCCGTGAGCAAAACACCCCATCCCAAAACTTTAGCCGGACTAAGGCCGGGGTAATGGCGTGCTTCGACCGCATCTGCCACGTCTTCCAGAAATATCGAGGCCAGGGCGCTGACAATGCCTGGGAAAAGAATCAAAGCCAGGATCAGGCTGGCCAAGCCGCCAAAAACGTCCAGGGCTGCTTCGACCCAGCCAACCTCATAAAACGTCGTGCTGGCGAGGCTCCACCCGACGACAAAAACTAGCAATATGAACACCAGGATTGTTCCAGCGATGCTCTTAGCAATGATGCCGCGAATGCGGGGGTCGGGCAGCTGAGCGACGGCTTTGGCAAAGGCTCTGATCATTGGGTTTTGGCCTCCCGGGCTTGGCTGCTTGTGTCCATAGAAGTCGCCGCTATACTGCGCCGCCGCTAGCTTGGCTGTCTAACCTAAGACCTGGAGTTACCATGTCCGAAGCCCGTTTTGATGTGGTCGGAATCGGCAGCGCGATTGTCGATGTTTTGGCCCACGCCGAAGATGTTTTCCTGTCCAAACATGATGCCGCGAAGGGCACCATGCTCATGGTCGATGAAGACCAATCTGATGCCTTATACAAGGATATCGGACCGGCAATCGAGGCATCCGGTGGCTCAGCCGCGAATACCATGGCGGGTATCGCCTCTTTTGGCGGAAAACCGGCCTTTATTGGTAAAACCATGTCTGATGAGCTTGGCGGGATTTTTGGCCATGATATTCGCGCTGTTGGCGTTCATTACGATACGGAACCCCTGACCAGCGGTTTAGCGACGGCGCGCTGCATCATTCTCGTCACACCTGACGCCCAGCGCACCATGTTCACCTATCTCGGAGCTAGCGGATCTCTGTCGGCTGCGGATATGAACGAAGACCTCATCGCTGCCTCTAAGGTTTTGTATATTGAGGGTTATCAGTGGGATTTACCGGAAACAAAGCAAGCCATCATCGGCGCCTGCGAGACTGTGTCTCGATCTGGTGGCAAAGTTGCGCTGACCCTGTCCGACCCATTTGTTGTTGAGCGCCATCGCAACGATTTATTCGATCTGGTGAATGAGTACGTTGATATTGTTTTTGCCAATGAGCAGGAAATTACGACCCTTTTCCGTTCCAATAGCTTTGATGAAGCGGTTGAGGCCCTGGAAGGGCGTGTCGATATGGCCGCGCTGACCCGTGGCGCTGATGGCGCGGTCACGGTAACCAAAGACAAGCTCATTCAAACCCCCGCTGCACCTGCGGGAAAGGTCGTCGACACCACAGGTGCCGGAGACCTCTATGCAGCAGGGTTCCTCTTCGGGTATACCCGCGGCGACGATCTTAGAACCTGCGCCAATTTAGGGGCCCTCGCAGCTGGCGAAGTCATTTGCCATCTGGGTGCCCGTCCCGAGGTTTCCTTGAAAGACCTCGCTGCCAAACACGGCTACTAAAAAACCTTCAAACACTGACTTTAGTTCGGATACCTCTCATGTCGCTTCGCAACATTGCGATCATTGCTCACGTTGACCACGGTAAAACCACACTGGTCGATGCCCTGTTCCGCCAGTCAGGAACTGTGCGTGAGAACCAGCGTGTTGAAGAGCGCGCCATGGATTCAGGTGAGCTTGAACGCGAACGCGGCATTACAATTTTGGCGAAGTGCACATCGGTAATGTGGCGTAACACCAAGATCAATATTGTCGACACACCAGGGCACGCCGATTTCGGTGGCGAGGTCGAACGTATTTTGTCCATGGTCGACGGCGCCGTGCTTTTGGTTGATGCCGCAGAAGGCCCGCTTCCCCAAACCAAGTTCGTCGTGTCTAAAGCGTTAGAACTCGGTCTGCGCCCGATTGTGATCATCAACAAAGTTGATCGCGGCGATGCGCGCCCTCAAGAGGTGCTCAACGAAGTCTTCGATATGTTTGATGCTTTAGGTGCCGACGAACACCAACTCGATTTTCCAGTTCTGTACGCGGTCGGCCGTGATGGTTGGGCGGTTGAAGATCTCGAAGGGGATACCGGCGTCAACCTCAATCCCTTATTCGATCTCATCATCTCTCATGTGCCATCGCCCAAACATGATACGGAAGCGCCGTTTACCATGTTGGCGACGACCCTTGAAGCAGACCCATACCTCGGCCGTATTCTCACCGGGCGCATTGCCACCGGACGGGCGAAGGTCAATATGCCGATCAAGGCGCTTGATATTGATGGAAAAAAACTTGAAGACGGCCGCGCTACAAAGTTGCTCGCGTTTCGTGGACTAGAGCGAGTCCCGGTCGAAAGCGCCGACGCTGGCGACATTGTTGCGATTGCTGGTCTGTCAGAGGCGACGGTTGCTCACACTCTATGCGCCCCCGAAGTTATGGAGCCGATAAAATCCCGGCCTATCGATCCACCGACCTTGGCCATGACGTTCTCTGTGAATGACTCGCCTTTGGGCGGTCGCGAAGGGAAGAAGGTCACCAGCCGCCAGATTGGTGAGCGCCTGTTTAGTGAGGCCGAAGGTAATGTCGCGATCAAAGTCAGTCAGGCCGAGGGACGCGATGCGTTCGAAGTTGCCGGACGTGGTGAGCTGCAGCTTGGAGTGCTGATTGAGATTATGCGTCGCGAAGGCTTTGAGCTTTCCGTTTCACGTCCGCGGGTTTTGTATAAAACCGGCGAAGACGGCAAACGCGAAGAGCCGATTGAAGACGTCGTCATTGATGTTGATGAAGAATTCTCAGGCGCAGTTGTTGAGGCGATGTCCGAGCGCAAGGCCGAAATGACCGGCCTTAAGCCATCTGGCGCGGGCAAGGTGCGCATTAGTTTTCTCGCTCCGTCTCGCGGACTGATCGGCTATCACGGCCAATTTCTCACGGATACCCGTGGCACTGGGATTATGAACCGGATTTATCATGGCTATGCGCCGCACAAGGGGGCGATCGCAACACGCCGCGAAGGGGTGTTAATTTCGAACTCGGCCGGCGAGTCCGTGGCCTATGCGCTGTTCAATTTATTGGACCGCGGCCCGCAGTTCATTCCATCGGGTGTCAAAGTTTATCGCGGCATGATTATTGGTGAGCACACCCGGGACAATGATCTCGAAGTGAATCCGATCAAGGGCAAGCAACTCACCAACATTCGGGCCTCAGGCAAAGACGACGCCATAAAACTTTCACCGCCGCGCCTGATGTCCTTGGAGCAGGCCCTGGCCTATATCCAGGATGATGAGTTGGTTGAAGTGACGCCGTCCAGCCTTCGTCTTCGCAAGCGCTACCTTGATCCTAACGACCGCAAGAAGATGGCCAGAAACGCTGACGCAGCGTAATCTGGGCGGATGACAGGACAGCGCGCTAAAGATTGGATTGCTGCGAGCCGCGTTTATTTCCAGCGCCGCCTGATCATCATTTTTCTACTCGGGTTTGCTGCTGGACTTCCATTTTTATTGATGTTCGGCACGCTGACGGCTTGGTTGTCTCAAGCTGGAATCGACAAAACGTCGATTGGTTTATTTGTTCTAACCGGCACAGCCTTCACCTTGAAATTTTTGTGGGCACCATTAGTCGATAGGCTGCCTTTGCCAATCGTCACGCGCCTCTTTGGTCAACGCCGCAGCTGGCTGATTTTGGCCCAGGTCATTTGTATCTCCAGTTTGGTCGGGATCGCCTTGTCTGACCCGACCGTGAATTTGGCGACAACTGTGTTGTGGACGGTAATCTTGGCGTTTGCCTCAGCGACACAAGACATTGTCATCGACGCCTATCGTATCGAAACCCTCAACGAAAATGAGCAAGGCGCTGGCGCGGCGGTCTATCAGCTCGGCTATCGTCTGGCTCTCATAGCCGCTGGCGCAGGCGCGCTCATCCTGGCCGATGCGGCCGGCTGGACAATCACATACATCACGATGGCTGCTTTAATGGCCGTAGGGTTGGTGACGACACTTTTCAGTCCCGAGCCTATGCATCCACCACAGCAAGACGACACCAGCGCCAGCCGCATTGTCCGATACACCCAGTGGATTAAAGAGTCGGTCGTTGCGCCTTTTGTAGAATTTTTTAGTCGCCCGGGTGCATTGGCCATTCTTTTATTTGTCGTGTTCTACAAATACGCAGACGGAATTTGGGCTGCGATGGCAAATCCCTTCTATTTGGAGCTCGGATTTACGCTCACCGAGATCGGCGTTGTCTCAAAAACCTACGGCGTGGTGATGACCATCATCGGCAGCATTCTCGGTGGCGTGATGGTCTTGCGGATCGGCATACTTAAGTCGGTGTTGTTCGGCGTTATCAGTATGGCGCTCACCAATTTACTTTACGCAGCGCTAGCGCTCGCGGGACCATCCGTTCCGGTGCTGATGGCTGTGATCTCGATCGAAAACCTTGCCAATGGAATCGGCGGGACGGCATTTATCGCCTATCTATCGAGTCTGTGTAATCTCGCGTATACGGCGACTCAGTATGCCTTGTTGAGTTCGTTTATGAACGTCGCGCGTACGTTTCTGGCTGCTGGTGGTGGGTGGCTTGCAGACCAAGTCGACTGGTTTACATTTTTTATTCTCACCACCGTGGCCGGCATCCCGGGTATTCTGCTGTTGCTCTATCTCATGAAACGGTTTCCGACCCATACCGAGACGGCACGACAGAACGACACCGTTTAACCTGAAACCAGAGTCACCGTCTGCTGCGACACCGCTGCGGCGTCGAAAGCCGCTGGCCCATCAGCCTCGCCCTTAATCGGCTCCATCCAACGCCCCGCGAACGAAAACGCCGTACCGCTCGCTGCAAAAGGGAAGGGGTCTAAGGCATAAGAGTCGTCATCGCGTTCCGTAATTGTGACGGTGACATCCTTACCGCTTTTTGTCGGAACGTCCGGGAAGGTACCAGTGCCACGTGACCCGGCCGTCTTACTGTGAAAATACAGCGACAGCATGTCGAAGAATTGCAGCTGTTTGTAGGCCGTCCACACGACGTCTTCGCTAACATCAATCTTTTGTTTCAGCTGTTCTTGGCGAGCAAGCTCATCGGACAGAACACCTTCGGCGAAGATTTTTTTCTCGCCATCAAACCGCGCTAATATTCCAGGAGGGGCGAGTCCGTAACGGCCGTTCAACAGCCCCGCTGTATGCATGCTGGAGATAAGTCCGGCCAAAGAGCTTTGCTGCGCATTGAAGTCGGTCGAGCCGCGCATTGTTTGCGAGGTAAATTCAAACGGAGTCTCGGCCAGGTGATAAGGCAAGCCGGTTGCAGGATTAATATGAACATCGGGATCGACCTTGCGCCAGCCGGCGTCATGGTTGGCGATGACGTAACGCACGGCGTCATTGTCGATGGGTGCAAATTCTGCGTTGCCAAACGTACCGGCAAGATGATCGGCAAAGGCCGTGTGCTGCTCCATGGTCATGACGAAGCGGCGTGATCCGGTAGGGCTATCTTGTACAATCATCTTGAGACTTTAGCTCGCCTTGGCCGCCGCTGGTCGGGTCCGTACACAATACTGGTCTAGCAATGAGTCAGAGCCAAGGCCTAGAGGTGATTACCCCAACGATTGATCGGTTTTAGACCGATTCGGACCGTTTTCTGTATCCCGTGTCTGAGGTAGTCTGTCCCCACTGTGCCCGACGAAACTCACCCTTTCCCCGATCCTGGATCGACGAAGTCTGCTTCCAAAGCAGACGCGACACCGTCGGCCGCTAAAACGGGCGCAACACCGTCGCCCGCCAATGCGGGCGCTACACCAATGATGGTGCAGTATCTCTCGATCAAAGAGTCCTACCCGGAAGCCCTCCTGTTTTATCGCATGGGCGACTTCTATGAACTTTTCTTCGATGACGCCAAACAGGCGGCCGAAGCCCTCGACATTGCGTTGACCAAACGCGGGCAGCACGCGGGCGAAGATATCCCGATGTGTGGTGTCCCCGTTCATTCCCACGAAAACTACTTGTCCAAGCTCATTCGAAAGGGCTTCAAGGTAGCCGTCTGTGAACAGATGGAAAGCCCGGCAGAGGCTAAAAAACGCGGATCTAAGTCGGTCGTTAAACGCGATGTTGTTCGCCTGATCACGCCTGGAACCATCACCGAAGAGGGACTGCTCGATGCGCGGGCCCACAATGCCCTTGCCGCCGTTGCCATAGCAGGCGGTGATCTTGGTTTGGCTTGGGTCGATGTTTCAACCGGTGATTTAGAACTTCAGCAGATCGGCGTTGATCGGCTTGGTGCGGCATTGGCCAGGGTTGATCCTGGAGAAATACTGGTCTCAGACCACCTTCGTGACGATGAAGGGATTGGCCCCTCGTTTGAAGACTGGGATGACCGTCTCACGCTCTTACCGTCGGTGCGGTTTGATTCTGATAACGCCCGCCGTCGCTTAGAAACCCTATACGCCGTTAAGAGCCTCGACGCCTTTGGCACCTTTGGCCGCGCCGAGATCGCGGCAGCCGGTGCACTCGCGGACTACATCGACCTCACCCAGAAGGGGAAGATGCCTAGGCTCAAGGCGCCACGCCGGCTCAATGATGGTGCTGTCATGGAGATCGACGCGGCGACACGGCGTAATCTCGAATTAGCTCGCACCCTGACAGGCGAGCGGCAGGGCAGTCTTCTCGGCGTTATTGATATGACCCGCACCGGTGCCGGCGCGCGCCTACTGACCTCCAGGCTTGCGGCCCCTCTCACCGACCCCGCGGCGATCGCACTACGCCTCGATCAGGTTGAAGCATTGGTCGATTCACCGTCGGGCCGCCTGGCGATTCGCGATGTGCTGAAGACGACGCCGGATATTGAACGGGCATTGAGTCGGATCACGCTAGATCGTGGCGGCCCGCGGGATTTGGCTGCGATCCGTGATGCCCTCATCAGGGCGCCAGACTTGAAAACCATGGTTGGCGAGGTGGTTGCCGGGTCGACCAATAAAACGCGGCCCGATCCGTTTGCCGCGGTCACCAAGAAGCTTGGCGAGCACGGTGTTTTGGTGGATCGCCTTTCCCGCGCCTTGGATGACGATATGCCGATGCTTGCACGGGACGGCGGCTTCATCCGGGCAGGCTATGACGAGACGCTGGATGAGTTGCGCGGCCTTCGGGATAACAGCCGCAAAAATATTGCCGGATTGCAAACCCGGTATGTGGAAGAAACGGGCGTCTCAACGCTCAAAGTGCGCCACAACAATGTCTTGGGCTACTATGTTGAGGTTTCGGCGCGCCATGGCGATGGCCTGATGTCGACTGGACGCACGGCAACCGGGGCTGAGGCAACCGTCGGGCAAACGGCATTTATTCACCGTCAAACCATGGCTAATGCCATGCGGTTTTCAACGATTGAACTCGGCGATCTTGAGGATCGCATTCGCTCCGCAGCTGATAAAGCGCTCGCCCTAGAACTAGAACTCTTCAAGACTCTTATTGAAGAAGTGATGAGCCGTGTAGAGGCCGTTGCCACAACGGCGGAGGCCTTGGCTGAGATCGATGTTGCCGCTGGCTTGGCCCAAGTCGCAGTGGAGCGTCGCTACACCCGGCCATCGGTGGACTCGAGTACTACTTTTACAATTGAAGATGGTCGTCATCCCGTTGTTGAAGCGGCTTTATCTCGCACCTCAGATGCCGCCTTCATTCCAAACGGCTGTGAACTTAATAGTTCGGGCGATGGCGCTGGTGGAAACTTGTGGCTTATCACTGGCCCCAATATGGCCGGTAAGTCGACGTTCTTACGTCAAAACGCGTTGATCGCAATTCTGGTCCAGATGGGATCCTTTGTTCCGGCGGGCGCGGCCCGTATTGGTGTGGTTGACCGTTTGTTCTCCCGCGTCGGCGCGGCTGATGATCTGGCGCGCGGCCGCTCAACTTTCATGGTCGAGATGGTCGAAACAGCTGCCATTCTCAATCAGGCGACCGAGCGCTCACTGGTTATTCTCGATGAGATCGGCCGCGGCACCGCAACCTTCGACGGACTGTCTATCGCCTGGGCGACTTTGGAGTACCTCCATGACGGCAACCAATGCCGCGCCTTGTTTGCGACCCACTACCACGAGCTAACCGCCCTCACTTCAAAACTTGATCATCTCGCACCCCACCATATGAAGGTGCGTGATTGGCAAGGTGACATCGTGTTCTTGCACGAAGTTGCACCCGGAACGGCAGACCGGTCCTATGGCATTCACGTGGCTAAGTTGGCGGGATTACCGTCGCCAGTAATCGCCCGCGCCACGCAGGTGCTGGAGCAACTCGAAAGTGGCGAAGCCGCTGGCAACGCTGGCCGTTTGGCGGAAGATTTACCGCTGTTCGCTATGACAGCGCCGACACCGTCGCCGGTTATCGGCCCATCCGGTCCGTCAGCGGCTGAATCGGCTCTGGCGGAGTTGGCGCCCGACGAAATGACCCCAAAGGAGGCATTAAACGCGATGTATCGTTTGCGGGCGCTCCTGGCAGAGAGCGACTCCTGACCCCATATCAATGCTATAGTGTGGGCATCGTAAATTGCCGATTTCACCCCTGAGTCAGGAGGCCCGGCATGGCCTTTTCGTTTAACGAAGACAAACCGACCTCTCCAGCCATTGCCCGTATTCTCAATTTTATGGGCTGGATGAGCATCATCGGATGCGCCTGTGGCGTCATGCTGGCGTTCTCGGGTTACCCCTGGGTCAACGATGTCTACGCCATGGCCGGATCTGGAGCTGCGATCATTCTCGGTATTTTGTTCATTGGCCAAGCCAAGACGTTAGAGGCACTTACAATTCTCAACGCGAGGATGAAGTCGCGGTTTGCGTTAGAGGGCCTCACGGGGTCTTCCGCCCTTGGAGAAGCGACGAACAGCCCGCCAATTATTCCACAACGCCAAGAACGGGTGGTCAAAATCTCCGCGGAAGATGCAAGGCGTTCTGGGGTTACGCCACGATAAATATTCGAGCCCTTTCGGCTGTGTTGATGCTTGCGACCAATCATTCGTCCCTATTTCAGAAAGCACGTCAGTGACCAAAGTCCGTTCCCCTCGCAGCTTGATTAGCCGTCGCGCGGTGGACGAAAAACTGGACGCCCGACTATCGGGTGACATCGCTGAGTCAGCTGTCCGCCCCATTCTCATGGAAGAACTATCACTCGCTTTGACTGCCGGGCGTGATGAAGCGAGACGTCGTCTCGAGAGTGGAGAAAGCACCGGGTCAGACACGGTTGTCGAACTGTCCTACCTCACAGATCAAATCCTTCGCGTTCTATTCGATTTCGCTGTTGCGCGTGTTTTTAAGCGTGGCGTCCCAACCATGGGGGAGAAGCTGAGTCTTATGGCTGTCGGCGGGTACGGCCGTGGCGAGTTGGCGCCAGGGTCCGATCTCGATCTCTTGTTTTTGTTGCCGTACAAGAAAACGCCCTTCACCGAAAATTTAGTGGAGTACATGCTCTATGTGTTGTGGGACCTCGGTTTTAAAGTTGGTCACGCTGTTCGCACAGTCGGTGAGAACTTAAAACAAGCTCAGGCGGACATGACTATCCGTACCGCCTTACTCGAGTCTCGCTGGCTATGGGGGGATCAAGATCTCGCTCATGATCTACAAACTCAATTCCGCGCCGAGGTGGTTGAAGGAACGGGCATGGCTTTCGTCGAAGCCAAATTGTCGGAGCGGGACGCCCGTCACGAACGGCTCGGCGACAGCCGATATGTGTTGGAACCAAACGTCAAAGAAGACAAGGGCGGCTTGAGAGATCTCCATACCCTGTATTGGATTGCCAGATATCTCTATGGCGTATCAAACATTCAAGGCTTGGTTGACCGTGACTTAATCCATGACGACGCGGCGCTGCGATTCCGCAAGGCCTATGACTTTCTTTGGACCGTTCGGTGTCATCTTCACTATCTAACGGGTCGTGCCGATAACCGTCTGACGTTTGATCTGCAACAGCAGCTTGCAGAACGCATGGGCTATACGGACCATACGGGCGGCAGTGCTGTCGAACGATTCATGAAGCACTATTTTTTAATAGCAAAAGACGTTGGTGGCTTAACCCGAATATTTGTGGCCGTGCTTGAAGAAAAAGAGCGCCGCAAACCGCTATTGCGTTTACCTGCTGCGCTGCGCCGTAAGACCTTAGAGGGCTTCAATGTCGAAGGTAGCCGAATCACAGTTCAGAATGACGACGCCTTCAGCAAAGATCCAATTAAGCTGATTCGCATTTTTCATGTTGCCCAAGAGAACGGGCTCGATTTTCATCCACGCGCTCTTGAGCTGATCACCCGTAGTCTGCACCTGGTGTCTGATATTCGCGAGGACGCAGAAGCCAATCGTCTTTTTGTCAACGTCATGACGTTCAAAGGCGGTCCTGAAAGAATTCTGCGGTTGATGAACGAGTCAGGTGTCTTTGGTCGATTTGTGCCTGACTTTGGTCGTGTTGTCGCTCAGATGCAATTCGACATGTACCATGTCTACACCACAGACGAGCACACCATCCGAGCCATTGGAATTCTGCACCGCATCGAGAACAGTGCACTCGAGGATGAGTTGCCGATCGCATCAGAAGTCGTTGGCAAAGTGCAGTCGCGTCGTGCGCTGTATGTGGCCGTTCTTCTACATGATATTGCCAAAGGCCGGGGTGGAGATCATTCCGAATTGGGTGCGCAGATCGCGCTTTCTTTGTGCCCACGATTTGGTTTGACGGAGGAAGAAACGGAAACCGTCAGTTGGCTGGTGCAGAAACACTTGTTGATGAGCAACACCGCATTCAAGCGGGATCTTGATGATCCGAAAACCATTGTCGACTTCTGCGAAGCGGTGCAGTCGCCGGAACGTTTAAAGCTCTTGCTCGTTTTAACCTGTGCCGATATTCGAGCCGTCGGACCAAAGGTCTGGAACGACTGGAAGGCAACGCTCCTTCGGGAACTTTATATTCGCGCTGATGAACGGATGTCTGGCGGCCACTCGACAGTAACCTTGGACGCTCGGATCAATCGCGCTCGCGCGGCGCTCGCTGATCGCCTATCTGATTGGCCAGCGGCTGACCGTGAGGAATTTGTTTCATCGGGTTTCCCTGCGTATTGGGTAACTTACGATGCAGACACGCACGAACGCCACGCTCGGTTCATTCGAGCGGCGGAGCACGGTCATCAAGATATCGCAGTCGCCTTCAACATTGATAAGGCCCGCGCAGTCACTGAAATGATAATCTATACCCCCGATCATCCGGGTTTATTCGCGAAAATTGCAGGGGCCCTCGCGTTGTCCAATGTTTCTATCGTTGATGCCAAAATCGTAACCCTGTCCAACGGCATGGCATTAGATACGTTCACGGTTCAAGATTTTAACGGTACGGCCATTACGACAGAGACAAAGCTTAATCGAATTAAATCCCGCGTCGTTGCGGTATTAGAAGGGCGATTGCGTCTCGATCGAGAGCTTGAAAGTGCAGAAGACCGCCTGCCAAGTCTAAGCCATGCTCTTGAAACGCCGCCCCGCGTTATCATCGATAACACGGCCTCAAAAGTGTACAGCGTTATCGAGATCAATGGCCATGATCGACCCGGCTTTTTATTCGACATAACCAAAATGATTTCTGAGTTGGCCTTGCAGATTGGATCGGCCCACATCTCGACTTACGGAGAGCGTGTGGTTGACGTTTTTTACGTCAAAGATGTTTTCGGCATGAAGGTGGCAAACGAAAATAAAATTCGACAGGTCCGCGAGGCGCTTGGCACAGCGATCGGTGTGCCGGACGAGTTTTCAGTTCGAGCTGCTAAACCTACAGCCGTGCAGTCGACAGCCGCTGAATAGCTGCTGGTCTTTTTCATGCCACGCTTGGGCCACATCTATGCCCGGAAGCCGTGGTGATATAAACCTCTCATATGAGATCTCGCCAATCCCTTCTGCGTGCGTTCGCCACCGTAAGCGGCATGACCTTGATCAGCCGGGTGACAGGCTTTGTTCGCGATATCCTGATTGCTGGTGTGCTCGGAGCGGGTCTGGCAGCAGACGCGTTTCTGATCGCTTTTCAGTTTCCAAACCTGTTCCGCCGTCTTTTTGCTGAAGGAGCGTTCTCGGCTGGGTTCGTGCCGATTTTCTCTGAGATATTGGAAAAAGAAGGCCGAGATAAAGCGCTGCGCTTTGCCGAACAATCCTTTGCCGTCCTTGCCACCGTATTGTTCTTCTTCGTTCTGGTGATGATGGTCGCGATGCCGGTCGCGTTGTTTGCCATTGCGCCTGGCTTCAGCAATATCCCAGGTCAAATGGAACGTGCATCCGAACTGGCCCGCATCGCTTTTCCGTACTTATTTTTCATCTCTCTGGTTTCGTTGCAGTCTGGTGTGCTTAACGCCCTAGACCGTTTTGCTGCCGCAGCTGCAACTCCGATTCTTTTGAATTTGACGTTGATCACGGCGGTTTTGTTTGCCTTATCCTCCGGGATGGACGCGTCCGTCGCGCTGGCCTGGGGGGTTGCGTTGGCCGGTGTCATTCAATTTGCTTGGTTGGCATGGCGCGTGCGGGTCGCAGGGATGCCCCTTGGGCTCGTTCGGCCGCGGTTGTCGCCACGGGTACGGCAGTTGCTCATACGAATCCTACCGGTGGTGTTTGGGGCTAGCCTGTATCAGCTCAATCTTCTCATCGACAAAATAATAGCGACCCTGGTTTCCGTTGGTGCCGTGTCATGGCTCTACTTTGCAGATCGCGTGAACCAGCTTCCACTCGGGGTGATTGGTGTTGGTATCGGAGTCGCTCTTCTACCAATGCTGTCTCGCTCCATTCAAAATGACAATCCCGAAGAGGCGCTCCGGGCCCAGAACCGTGCGATCGAAATCAGTCTTGTTCTCACTCTTCCGGCTGCCGTCGGGCTCTTAGTTCTAGCGCACCCCATTGCGGCTGCGCTGTATGAGCGCGGCGCCTTCACCGTTTCTGATCGACAGGCCGTTGGCGCAGCTCTTGCTGCCTTAGCTGCTGGGCTACCGGCTTATGTTTTGATCAAAGCGCTCGTGCCTGGGTTCTTCGGTCGTCAGGATACAGCGACGCCGGTCAAAATATCGGCGGTGGCGATGATCGTTAATATTGCTCTGAATCTCATTCTCATGCGGTCACTCGGACACGTGGGCATCGCCTTAGCCACGGCGATATCAGCGTGGCTAAACGCTGGTTTGCTTGGCGTTGTTTTGGTGCGGCGCGGCCATCTCGTTTCTGATGAGCGGCTGACAAAGCGTCTGCCTCGCATTTGTCTGGCCAGTGTGGCGATGGGAGCTGCGGTGTGGATAGGCCTGACTCTTCTGACCGACACCTTCGGCTCTCTTTTTGGTGCGCCGGGAATAGCATCAGCGGCTGAATTGCCACGTGCCCTAGGCCTCACCAGCCTCATAATTCTTGGTGTCGGTGTGTATGGTGGCGTTCTTCTTGCGACGGGTGGGGCCGCGCTGAGCGATTTCAGAAGCCTCCGCCGTACTGCACCAACAGACGAGGCTGTCTAGCCCGCTTGACCCTATGAGAGCGCTGGGCTATCCCCGCGTCACCTCACAGTCAAACCTACGGCGTGTCTCATGGCGTTTCCCAGCAATCGTATTCTTTCGGGCATTCAGCCCACCGGTAATCTGCATCTTGGTAACTACCTGGGGGCGATGAAAAACTGGGTGGCGATGCAGAACGACTATGAATGTCTGTTTTGTATTGTCGATTTACACGCGATTACGGTTTGGCCTGACCTTGGTGAAATTGCTCAATCGTCACGGGAAGTAGCTGCGGGCATGATCGCGTCGGGAATTGATCCCGAACAAAGCGCATTGTTTATCCAAAGCCATGTGCCGGCTCATGCCCAATTGGCTTGGATTTTTAACTGCGTTGCGCGTCTGGGCTGGCTCAACCGTATGACTCAGTTCAAAGACAAAGCGGGAAAAAATAAAGAAAAAGCTTCATCGGGCTTGATGGTGTATCCTAACCTCATGGCCGCCGATATTTTGGTTTACAAAGCGAGCCATGTGCCGACCGGCGAAGATCAGAAACAGCACCTGGAGTTGGCGCGCGACATTGCCCAGAAATTTAATGTCGACACGGGCAAAGACGTCTTCCCATTACCTCAACCTGTTATCCAGGGGCCGGGAACACGCGTCATGAGCTTGCGTGACGGCCAACGCAAAATGTCTAAGTCAGATGTATCCGACATGACACGAATTAACCTGACAGATACTGCTGATGTCATCGCCGATAAAATCAAACGGGCGAAGACCGATCCCGAAGCGTTGCCGGATTCGGCAGCGGGTTTGGCGGAGCGTCCCGAAGCGGCCAACCTCATCAATATTTATGCGGCTTTGGTTGACCGGTCCGTTGACGATGTTGTTTCAGAATTCTCGGGCCAGGGATTCGGTGCCTTTAAACCCAAGTTGGCTGATCTCGCGGTATCAATCCTTGGGCCAATCGCAGACCGCATGACCGAACTATTGTCTGATCCCGCTGAACTTGACCGATTGCTCGCTCGCGGCGCTGACAAAGCCAATGATCTTGCGAACCCTGTGTTGGCTGAAGCCTACGACGCGATAGGCTTTTCTAAACGGGGATAAGGCCCTTAGATCACCTCGCACGCTTGGTGAAAGTCAAAGCGAGGTCCGCGAGGGTGCACGCTCTTGTCGTCGCCATAGCCGATATTGCAGAGAAAATTGACCTTGAAGCGGCCGTCGGGAAAGAAGGTCGTGTTTACCATATCAACGTCAAAACCAGACATTGGCCCACAGTCCAAGCCAAGCGACCGTGCCGCCATCATCAAATAGCCGCCTTGCAACGTGCCGTTCCGTAAAGCTGTTTCGGTCACGAGGTCATCATTGCCGGTAAACCAGGCTTTCGCATCCGTATGAGGAAACAGCTCTGGCAAGTGTTCATAGAATCGCATGTCGTGCGCGATTATTACGGTAACCGGCGCTGACATCGTTTTATCCAGGTTGCCTGCAGGCAGCGCTGGCCTCAGTTTTTCTTTGCCCTCGGGTGTGGCGACAAAGACAAACCGCGCCGGAGAACAGTTCGCCGACGTCGGCGCCATTTTCAAAAGATCAAATATCTTATGAAGAGTGTCGTCGCTCACCGGCTCGGGGTGCCAACTGTTCTGTGTTCTAGCGTCGCGGAACAGAAGGTCGAGACCGGTGTCATCAAGAGCAGAGCGAGGCATGGCGCGTCCTTTTCGTCTATCTGATAGAATAGCGGTTATGAAACTTCTGCTTATCAGACTTTGTTTCGCTACGGCACTATTTACCGTAGGGACGGGTCACATAGCCTTAGCGTCCAAGGCGGCCGTGATCCTGATGTACCACCGGTTCGGTGAAGGCGACCTGCCGTCGACCAACACAACCATCGCTCAGCTTGAAGATCACATCGAGGCTCTAAAAGAGGGCGGATACACCGTCGTTCCATTGGCCGATGTAGTGTCGGCATTAAACGGCGCACACAGTCTGCCACCGCGCTCTGTCGCCATTACGGTTGATGACGCCTATCGGTCTTTTCTGACGATCGGCTGGCCACGCCTTAAGGCGGCGGCTTTTCCGGTAACCCTCTTTGTCGCGACAGAAGGTGTGGAAGCGGGTTACAGCGACATGATGACCTGGGATAAAATCCTCACGCTGCAACAAGAGGGTGTTTCTATCGGCGCCCATAGCCATGGTCACAACCATTTCCCGTCTTTGAGTGCAGCGGCGGTTAATCAAGATTTAGCCCGCATGACCGCGACGTTTGTGCGAGGTCTTGGAGTGGCGCCAAAACTATTCGCCTACCCCTATGGTGAGGCCAGCCTTGCCGACATGACGGCGGTTCGCGATGCGGGGTTTACGGCTGGGTTTGGGCAACATTCGGGGGCTGTTGGTCCGCTGGCCAATACGTTCTATCTCCCGCGCTTCGCCCTTAACGAACAATACGGCAGTGCTAAGCGGTTTCGCCTCATAATTGAAACCGTACCGCTACCAGTGGCGGCGATCTCTCCTGCCGATCCGGTCCTTCAGCAGAACCCTCCCACCATCACCATTGAAGTTGCAGACTCGCTTTCTAATTTGGCGGACGTGACTTGTTTTGGGCCAACGGGTGCACCGCTCGCGGTAGACGTTCGCGCCAACATCCTTTCACTGACTCCAATGACACCGTTTCCTATCGGTCGCACGCGGTTGAATTGCACTCTGCAATCCGTGGACCGCATAACCCAAGGGCGATGGCATTGGTTCGGATGGCAAATGATTGCGGGGTTTGAGTCTGAAGGCGTCGCGGTTCATCCGCGCAATCGCTGACGGTTGGCTCGACTAAACAATAAATCTTAGTTCGCTTCTGCCATCTGAATCATGACGTCCGGTGCAGCCAACTTTGCGTTGTCGAGAGGTTGGAGTCGGTTGACCCGCATAATGGCACGTAAGGACTCGACGTAGGCTTCACCGCGTTCCGAATATCGTGTCAGTGTTTCGGCCAAAGCCCATCCATCCAGGTCTTCACCCGCGGTTAGCGTTGCGGCCCGTCGCTCGCGAAACGTGGCGTACGCCCAATGGGTGTTGAGGTTTTTTGCGTACGCTTTTACCGATTCAAGGGGCGCTGCAAAAGCGCGAACCGCGTAAGCTTGGCCTTCGCGTTGCTCCGTCGGCACGATGCCGGCGTCTTCGTTCCATACCCACTGTCCGAATAAGGCGTTGCCTTCACGTGCAAAACGCGACGTGCCCCAGGCGCTTTCTTCGACAGCTTGAGCAAGCGCAAGAGCCGTGGGAATAGGAGCAACGCGTGCTTTTAGGACATCGACTAATTCGGGTAGGCTGACGTCTTCTTCGACACGGTCAATGCCGTAGCGTGTGGCGAGGTCATCAATCCAAATACTAGCGGCCTCATCTAAGTTTATGTCCTCGTCATCAACACTGAAGGTCGAGGCGATCGTGAGCAGGCGATCACGATCTATCGCAATTTCTTCATTCGCTGTCAGTATTAGCGGAAGGACAGAACGGAAGAACATGCGCTTCCGTCGGTCGACAGCCCGTATGTCTTTCAGGCCCTCTGGAACGTCTGAAACAATGAGTCGCGGAACTGCGCGATCTTCTTCGCGGATACCATCAAGGGAGTAGCCAAATCGAACAAAGGTTTCTTCAAGAGCGTCGATCGCAAGGTCTTCACCCGTAAGGATAATACGGCCGTCACTGATGGTGCGTGTCGTGTCGCTGATTTGGACTGCCGCAAGAAATAAAATTATCGCGACGGCGACAGCTTCTGCTTCAAGCGGTCGACGGATCGCTTGGGCGTAAAGTGCACGAAGGGCCCCAATGATCCAGAGGCCCAAAGATTTAAGGAATGTTATGACGCGCAGCAACGAGCAGCTCCAAACGTGTTGTTGAGCCGCCTAGATTACAGGACTGCTTCGACTTGCGTTACTTCTGGAACATAGTGGCGCAGCATATTTTCAATACCTGACTTTAACGTCATGGTTGAGCTTGGGCAGCCGGCACAGGCTCCACGCATATGCAAATATACCGTGCCGCCCTTAAAGCCTTTGTAGATGATGTCACCGCCATCTTGGGCGACGGCTGGCCGCACCCGAGTTTCAATAAGTTCTTTGATCTGCTCGATGACATCAGGGTCTGCATCATCATCGGCAAAGGTGTCGTTTTCATCATTGCCGGCGGCACCGTCCAACAACAAAGGCTGGCCCGAAGTGTAGTGATCCATAATGGCGCCGAGGACGAGTGGCTTGATCACTTGCCAATCCATGTCGTCGGTTTTGGTGACGGTTACAAAATCGGTGCCAAAGAAAACCCCGGTGACGCCATCCAATTCAAAGAGCCGACGTGCAAGGGGAGACTGCTGCGCGTCTTCTGCAGCCGTAAAATCAGCCACGCCACTTTCCATGACCGGCCGGCCGGGCAGAAACTTCAAGGTTGCTGGATTGGGGGTCGGCTCGGTTTGAATAAACATCAGAAATATCCTGGTCGGGTTTGAAAGGTCTGCCAGTTAATTAGGACTAAATCGGTCCAGTCTCAAGGGCGAAGGCGGTCTGTGAGCAAAACGAGGATCAGAAATTAGGTCAAGGCGTCGATTTCGTCTGCTGTTAGGTTTCCTGGCACGATGGTGACAGGTAAGGCAATTTTACCTGCTAAACGGCCAGAAAGGGCCGTTACTAAGGGGCCTGGCCCCTCTTCTCCGGCGCTCGCGCCGAGGACGAGCACGGAAATATCCGCCTGCTCTTCAATAACCGCGAGAAGTTGCTCGTTGGTGTCGCCCTCGCGCAAATACAACGTCGGCATCCGCCCTGTTTGCCGCTGTACATCAGCGGCAACACGCTGAAGAAGTTTTTCGGCTTCAGAGCGGGCTTCCGTGTCCATGAGATCAGCGATGCTGGCGAAATGATGAAAATCCGATGGCTCAACAGCGTGAAACAGGCCGACGCTTCCGTTGGTGTGTAGCGCGCGTCGGCAGGCAAAGCGAAGCGCTGCGCTCAATTCCGCAGACGAATCAACAACGAGCAGGAATGTGCGGGGATGCTCCAGAGTGTCTTGGTCTTGGTCTGTCACGGCCACAACTCCTAAGTCCGCCTGAAGGCGGCTTCCGCCGCCCAACCGGCCAGCACAGCAATAACAATGGCGAGCAACCCATAAAGCGGCGCTAAATTGTGAGCGAAGTCATAAATATCAGCGCCAATACCGGTCTTCGAAATGATCAGAGGGACGAACTCGCCGCTGACCACGTCACCGTTTCTGAACAGATAAATGCCGACCTCATAAGCTCCGGTTGGAACATTGGCTGGAAAATGAAGCTCTGCTCGAAACAGCCGGTTCGCCAACAGCGACACCTTTCCATTTTCTGGACTGTATAAGCCACGCTCCGTATTCAACCGGATCAGCGCGTCCCCATAGGTTTGACGAATGTCTTCGGGCTGCCCGGAATCGACGAACTTCAGTTTAAGGTTCTCGACACCGATCTCGTAGAGCGAGCGTATTCGTTCAGACGTAAACGCCTCAACATCGCGATTGCTCGCAACATTGTAAAAAGACGGTACGTCTCGCATCGCGACGGCTTCGGAGTTCGCCCAAATCGGTCCGAAACGATCTTTGCGGCGAATGGTTACATCTTTTGCGGGACCACGGACTACGATGACAACATCGCCAGGGCCATCCGTTGCACCAAATAGCAAAACATCAGTGCCCGTAAAACCGGTGGTAATGGCAACCAGGTGGTTTGAAAGGTCCGCCACAAGGGGAACGCTTTGTGCCGCTGCCGGTCGGGCCAGGCCGAGCGCGAGGACGATGATCAGCAAGACATCCCGTGTTTTCATTCTCCGATACCGCCGAAGGAAAACGGTTCACTGGGTGTGACGACCAAATCAAAAGCGAGCTTGAGACAAACCCCGAGAACGATCAGCGCGAGCAGAACGCGCAATTGTTCGCCACGGAGCTTGGCGCCCATTCGTGCGCCAACCTGTGCACCCACCACACCGCCAATCAGTAGAATAAGGGCAAGGACCACATCAACGGTTTGGTTGACCGTTGCCTGGAGAAAGGTCGTGTTGGCGGTGACGAAGATGATTTGAAAAAGTGAGGTGCCAATCACCACTTGGGTGGGCATGCCAAGGAGATAAATCATGGCTGGTACCATGACGAAGCCACCGCCGACTCCCATGATGGCGGCGAGGATGCCGACGACGAACCCGATTGCGAGCGGCAACAGGGCAGAAATATAGAGCTTTGATTTACGAAAGCGCATTTTGAAGGGCAAGCCATGCATCCACGTATGGCGACCCGGACCACGCGCTGATCGAGGCGAGCGGCCCGCTGGTGCAGCCCGTCGACGCAAGATGGCTTTAGTGCTTTCGTAGAACATCAGTCCGCCGATGACGCCTAGGAAAATGACGTAACTCAACGAAATCACCAATTCGATTTGACCAAGCCCGCGCAATACGGAGAACAAAGCGACACCGAAGGTGGAGCCGATGAGTCCCCCGACGGTTAAAACGGCCCCCATGCGCAGGTCAACATTGCCGCGCCGCCAATGAGCGAGAACACCGGAAACAGAACTGGCGACGATTTGATTGGCTTCAGTGCCGACCGCAACAGCTGGCGGGACGCCGATAAAAAAGAGCAGCGGGGTCATAAGAAACCCGCCACCAACACCGAACAGGCCAGACAACAAGCCGACAACCCCACCCATACCCAGAATGAGGAAAATATTCACCGACATCTCGGCGATGGGGAGGTAGATCTGCATGCCGGTTGGCCGGCTCCTCCAGGCGAAAAAAGTGAATTGGTATAAGGCTTTGTACGGCTCACACCTCGAGTGATCAAGGGAAAAGCCTACAGAATTCTTCGCAACGTCCGTCTAGGTCAGGCGTTTGAACCCTGAATGTGCAATCGGCCCGCGCAGCCGGCCCTCTATGCTTCCTGTTGATGCGGCTGATGCGATCAGGGCAAACACTTCGCGACAGGCATCGGCGTAGTCCGCGATGTCCTCTTGGGTATGGGCTGCCATGGCGTAAAAAGCGGGCCCAGCTAAGAACCCTCGATCGAGCATTTCTTGCGTAAACAACGTTCGTTGCGTTTGTGCGTCGTCGCCCATAAAATTGAGGTGTGCCAACGGATCAAGACCACTCACCGTGACGTCTAAGCCCGTGTGGCTGGCAGCGTCGTGCCAAACCTGTTTGACGCTTTGGCCCGTTTTGATCAATTGAGCGGGCACATCTTTTTTCTCATACGCCGCCAGCACGGCAAGTGCGGCGGTGGGCCCGATCCTTTCGGTCCAAGCCGTCGAGCTTATAAAGCTGTTCTGGGCCGCCTGCATGATTGCGCTGCGCCCAATAATCGCTGAAATCGGGTATCCGTTGCCCAAGGCTTTTGCATACACCGCGATATCGGGATTGACGCCAAGGGTAAGGTGAATACCACCAGTATTTATACGGAAACCTGCCGTAATCTCGTCGAATATTAGAACGGCTCCGGTTTGATTAGCGATGTCTCGGACACCTTCCAAAAACCCAATGTCAGGGTCCGAGTCACGCGCCGGCTCCATAACAATCGCCGCGAGATCTTCACCGCAGGCGGAGACAATATCTTTCAGCGAGTCCACGTCGTTGTATCGGAAGGGCCGGGTCAATCCTTCCAGACTACGAGGCACACCAGCTGGGTCGAGCCCTGGCAAAAGGTGACCGTCGAGGGCATCGTCTTTAGCTAAATTGGCGGACAGGTACCAGTCGTGCCAGCCGTGATACCCGCATACCGCGACGATGGACCTCCGAGTTTGGGCTCGCGCGATGCGGACGGCGATGGCCATGGCTTCGCCACCGGCCCGTGAAAATCGAGCCATATCTGCCCACGGGTGGAGGTTGGTAAGGCGCTCAGCCAGAATCACTTCTTCAGGCGCGTTGAGGGTGCTCATGGATCCTTGGTCGATAGCGGCTTTGACCGCGTTATCCACGTTTGGATCGGCATAGCCCAAAACCGTCGCGCCTACGCCACCGATGGAAAAGTCGCGATAGGTGTTGCCGTCCAAGTCGGTGACCGTGATGCCTTTGGCCGAGGCGTAATAGCTCGGCCAGCCTCCTGGTAAAAACATCTCAGGGCGTTTAGAGAGCAATTGGCTGCCGCCCGGAATAAGCCGCCGGGCGACCTCATACATCTCCTGGCCTCTTTTTGTATTCACCATGATGTTTTGCGTCGCACTTGCGCTACGCGCCGTGCTCAAGATACCAGGCGTACGTCTTGGCAATGCCCTCTTTTAAGGATGTTGACGCGTGCCAGCCCAAGGCATTAATTCGTCCTGAATCCATAAACTTGCGCGGCGTCCCGTCGGGCTTGTGGAGGTCATTGGTGATGGTGCCGGTAAAGCCAACAACATCTGCCACTGTCTGTGCGACATCACGAATGGTGATGTCTTCGCCACAGCCAACGTTGATGGTTTCGTCAGCCGAATAGCGTTCCATCAGAAATACACAGGCCTGTGCCAAGTCATCGACGTACAGAAATTCTCGCTTCGGATTGCCGGTGCCCCAAACTGCGAAACTTTCAGCATCGGCCTCTTTGGCCTGGTGAGCTTTCACGATCAATGCCGACAGGACATGGCTTTCGTTTAAATCAAAGTTATCGCCGGGGCCGTATAAATTGGTCGGCATACAGGAAATATAATCGCGTCCGTGCTGTCGCCGATACGCCTGTGTCATCATAACGCCGGCTATTTTGGCGATGGCATACCATTGATTGGTTGGCTCTAGTGGACCGGTCAGAAGCGCGTCCTCGTTCATTGGCTGGGCGGCGAGTCGTGGATAGATGCAACTTGATCCCAAGAAAACCATGCGGTTAACACCGACAGCATGTGCGGCTGAAAACACATTGGTTTCGATCTTCATATTGTCGATGAGGAATTCGACCGGATAGGTGTCGTTTGCCAAAATGCCGCCGACCCGTGCTGCGGCCATGAATATAGCGTCGGGTTTATTCTCGGCCATCCAGTGTTCGACATCAGTCTGCCGGGTCAGGTCGAGTTCCCCATGGGTGGCAGTGATGATGTTGCAGTCGATGGTTTCCAGCTGCCGGACCAGGGCTGCCCCAACCATGCCGCGATGGCCCGCCACCCAGATTTTTTTCCCGGCGAGAGAATAATGAAGGTTAGTCATTGGTCTTGTCAGTCGTCTGGTTGATAGCGACGGTTTTCGTCTTGCAAGGCTTTTAAGTCGCTGGCCACCATTTCTTTTACCATGTCGGCGAATGAGGTCGTATGGCGCCACCCCAATTTCTCGTAAGCCTTGGTTGGGTCACCAAGCAGCAATTCAACTTCGGTTGGCCGGAAGTAGCGCGGATCTATCTCAACAAGAACGGCGCCGGTTTTGGCATCAAGACCTTTTTCATCTACGCCCTCGCCTTGCCATTTAATATCCCGGCCGAATTCCGCAAAGGCGCGTTCCACGAAAGAGCGCACCGAATGCGTTTCGCCCGTGGCCAAAACAAAGTCATCTCCCTCGGGGTGTTGAACGATGCGCCACATACCTTCGACATAATCGCGGGCGTGACCCCAATCGCGTTTCGCATCGATGTTGCCCAAGTAGATTTTCTCTTGAAGGCCGAGCTCAATCGCGGCCACCGCCCGTGTGATTTTACGGGTGACAAATGTCTCCCCGCGCAGTGGGCTTTCATGATTGAAGAGAATGCCGTTGGACGCGTGAAAGCCGTAGGCTTCCCGATAATTGACCGTAATCCAATAGGCGTAAAGCTTGGCCACGGCATAGGGTGACCGCGGATAAAAGGGCGTGGTTTCTTTTTGCGGTGTTTCCTGCACCTTGCCGTACAGCTCAGACGTTGAGGCCTGATAAAACCGCGTATCGTTCATTCCAAGAATACGCAGGGCTTCAAGTAAACGGAGCGTTCCCATGGCGTCGGAATTTGCAGTGTACTCCGGTGTTTCGAAAGACACCTTCACATGACTTTGCGCTGCGAGATTGTAAATCTCGTCTGGCTGCACCTCCTGCACCAGCCGGATCAGATTGGTCGCATCAGTTAGGTCGCCATAGTGCAAAAAGAACTGCACGTCCGACTTATGGAGGTCTTGATAAAGGTGATCAATACGGCCGGTGTTGAAGGACGAAGACCGGCGCTTTACGCCATGCACCGTATAGCCCTTGCCAAGCAAGAGTTCGGCGAGATAGGCACCATCTTGTCCAGTTACGCCAGTAATGAGAGCAGTTTTATTGGCCATGAATGTTCCAATGGGCCTGAAAAAAAAGAGGCCCGATCATAGGCGCGTGGCCCCAATGCGGGCAAGAGAGAGAATATCCCATGGATATTCGAACAGAGTTTATTGACCGGAACACCTATGGGAGATCGTGAAAGGATTTTTGCTTGAGGGCATCCATAGAAGTTTCCGCCAGAACGTCAGCGATTTTTGTACCAGCACCTCCGCGACCATACGGGGGGTCGTCGCCGTCGGCTGACTTTTTGAATGACGGGTCTAGCGCGCGCGTGATCGCTGCCGTGATCGCGTCACTGTCCGCAACGCTGTCGATAACCAGTGGTCCGCGCAACCGCCCTTTTTGCCGATCACCGACATTCACGGTTGGCACGCCAATGGCGGGGGCCTCGATGAGGCCCGATGACGAGTTACCAATCACGACATCTGCGATCGCAAGCAGACTGAGGTAGCGTTTATAACCAAGAGACTCGACAACACATCTCCGTTTTTTATCCTTGCTTGCAAACGCGTTGAGCGCGTTACGCACAAGACTATACCCCGGGTCCGAATTAACACCCGTAAAGACCATCGTTGCCGTGTCAAATTGATTGAGCGCATCTACAACGGCGGTAATTTCTGCGGCACCGCGGTCAAGCTGTAGTGTTACCGGATGATGGGTGACAACAAATAGTGGGGTCGGTAATGCAATTCCCAGATCTGCGGCCAGCGCATCTCGGCTTAAGCATGTAAGGGTATCGAGATGGTCCAAGCCAGGTGCACCAACCAAGTGAATATGGGCAGGGTCTTCGCCCAACTGCCGCAAGCGTTTTGCATAAGGCTCAGCCGCGCAAAAATGCAGCCGTGCCATCTTGGTGATGGCGTGACGGATGGCGTCATCAACGGCTGCTTCGGTGACTTCACCACCATGGATATGAGCCAACGGAATATTCAGCATCAATGCGGCTTCGGCTGCACCCAGAATCTCAAAACGGTCACCAAGAACCAAGACGATGTCTGGCTCTAACGTCGCAAGGGCTTCCGAGACATGGATGACAGCCGTTCCTACGGCTCTCGCGGCGGCCAGCGGTGTGTCGTTACCCAGATCAAGATCGACCTTGGCGTCGATGGTGAACCCTTCGTCTTCGACGTCGCGCCATGTCTCCCCAAATCGCGCATCGAGATGTTGCCCGGTCACCACCGTTTGCAACGTTAAGTCGCTATGGGCATCGATCGCGCGCATCACAGAGGAGAGATGCCCGAAGTCGGAGCGGGACCCGGTGACAACACAGATACGTCGGCTCATATCTGTTTCCTCATGGGTTGGCTCCGGCGTCGTGCCAAGGCGTCAGATCAATCAGGCCTTTTGCGGCCGCGTATTCTGCAAGGGCTAAATCTTCGGCGGTTTCAATTTCGAGGCTGTGCCAACGGTCCATGACCAAACCGTAGCATCGCGCAGGGTCACCATAGATTTTTTTGGTGTGGCGGAAGGCGGACCAGCTGATCAAATAGAAGGCGCCGTTCATCGTCACTTGAGGCTGGAGGTCTTGCCGACGCAATCCATCTGTCTCATGCATCTGCTCGACGATAGAAGCGATCGACCCGTCCGGGCTAAAGTCACCTGTTAACGTTGCATAGGTGTCAAGCTGTCGCAGACCAACGACGAGGTCCGCGTCTCGTTCTGTGTAAAGCGCGATGGCGTTCTCGAGATGAGCGGCTGTGGCAAAAGGTGATGCCGGTTCCAATAGCATGACCGCGTCATAAGTCCGCTTCTCGGTTTCTTCGATCCAGTCCATCGCATGGGCGACAACGCTGTCGGATGTCGCTGCGTCGGTCGCGAGATCTGAGGGCCTGGTGAACGGAACCTCGACACCCAGGCGGCGGCCTTCAGCAGCTATATCTTCACTGTCGGTGGAAAGGATTAAACGGCTACGGGCTTGGCAGCGCTGTGCCGCGCGGGCTTTGTATCCCACTAACGATAGACCACTGACGGGCTTCAGGTTCTTTCCCGGCAGGCCTTTTGAGCCACCACGGGCGGCTATCAGAAATAGGATATCAGGCGGTGTGGCCACAGAAATCTCAGTTACTTCAACGGGTTGACCCAGTCACATTACCGGACGGAGCGCTGGTCACAAACCATCTTTCCGTTGCGCCGCTTTGTCCCCTGGTCTACCTCCTAACACCGTGACTATTGCTAGGCCTCATACCTTTGTCATCGCCGAAGCAGGCGTGAATCATAATGGCGACATCGCCCGTGCGCGTGCCATGGTCGACGTGGCGGCTGATGCTGGTGCTGATGCCATCAAATTCCAGTCCTTTAAGAGCGAGAAATTGGCCACCGCGCGGGCTCCAAAAGCCGCCTATCAGGTGCGCAACACAGGTGCCGACGACAGTCAGGCCGCCATGCTCAAGGCCTTAGAACTGTCAGATGATAATCACCGGGTTCTCTTTGACGCGTCTGCCGCCGCTGGAATCGAGTTCCTCTCAACGCCCTTTGACGAAGACAGCCTTGGCCTTCTTGTCCGGACGCTCAATGTCCGTCGTCTCAAAATAGCCTCCGGTGAACTGACTAACGCGCCCCTGTTGCTGGCGATGGCGCGCACCGGGAAACCGGTCATTCTTTCGACCGGTATGGCGAGAATCGAAGACATTAAGGAAGCGCTAGGAGTCCTAGCTTTTGGCTATACGACTCTCGCTGAGAATCTTAATTTGGTCCCGGGCATCCCCGCGTTTACCAACGCATATAACAGCGAGTCCGGGCAGGCGGCTTTGGCATCGCAGGTCACGTTGCTCCATTGCACGTCCAATTATCCGGCGACGGCAGAGTCGATCAATCTTCGCGCCATCGAAACACTTGGTGCCACGTTCGGCCTTCCCGTCGGCTTGTCCGATCATAGTCAGGGCATCGCCATCGCGACCGCTGCGGTGGCGCGTGGGGCGTCGGTTATCGAAAAACATTTCACCCTTGATGCAACGTTACCGGGTCCGGATCACACTGCATCTCTTGAGCCGCCCGCCCTACGGGACATGATCGCTGCCATTCGATGCGTTGAAGTGGCGCTTGGAACAGGCGAAAAAACATTCGGTGCTGAAGAACAAAATACTGCTGCGGTGGCCCGAAAAAGTTTGGTAGCGACGGCATCGATTGCCCAAGGTGAAATATTTACAGAGACGAATTTAGGGTCACGGCGGCCAGGAGATGGCATCGCACCAATTCACTACTGGGATATACTCGGCACATCAGCGGATCGCGCGTACGACGTCGATGATCTAATCGTAGGGGAGCCGCCCGCAAAATGAGTGTTTCAGTGAATGGACGAGATATCGTCGTGATCGGTGCTAGCGGTCACGCTCGAGTGTTGGTTCACCTTCTTCAGACTATGGGAACGCCGCCAGCGGCACTTGTAGATATCGATACCGAGCTGCACGGAACGGATCTTTATGGTGTTCCCGTCATTGGCGACGACGAGGCGGTCCTTGCCCGGCAGCCTTCGGATGTCGTTCTGGTGAATGCCGTTGGCAATGCGCCCGGTTCTGGTCAATCGGGGCTTCATGTTCGCCGCGCGGTGTTTGAAAAATTCAAAGAGAATAGGTTTGAGTTCGTCAACGTGGTGAGCGGTGATGCCTCCGTTTCCAAGCGCACAACGTTGGGTGAGGGGGTGCAAGCGGTTACGCGCTCAATCATTCACCCTGGCGTGAACATCGGGGACAACACGATACTGAACACGGGGGGCAGCCTGGATCACGATTGCTGGGTCGGGGCTCACAGTCATATCGCGCCCTGGGCGGTGCTGTGCGGCGGCGTTACTGTCGGCGACGATTGCCATATTGGAGCCCGTGCGGTTTTGGTGCCCGGCATCCGGGTTGGTGACGGGGCCGTGGTGGGCGCTGGTGCGGTTGTCATTGCCGATGTGGCGCCCGGCACAACTGTGGTTGGCAACCCCGCTCGCGTCGTCAATCCGTCCGAGACTGCCGATCTAGGAATGCCGTCATCGTGAGCACCGTTGAAGACAATTTGGTCACGCCCGACACAACGATCTTGGAAACATTAAAGATCATCGACACCCATGGTGTGCCGTTCGGTTTGGTGCATGAAGATGGTGTTTTGCGGGGCACGGTGACTGATGGCGACATTCGGCGCGGGATTCTTGCCGGTGTGTCACTCTCTGATTCCGTCGCAAAGGTCATGAATACAACACCGATCACGGCGAAGATTGATACTCCCGATGTAGATGCTGCCAGGCTAATGCGGCGCGCGGGAATCGGCCATCTTCCTTTGATTGATCATGCCGGGAAAATCGTTGATCTCAGGGTGCTCAAGGAGCTCGACCCAAAGCCTGAGGGTGGCAATACTGTGGTTCTTATGGTGGGTGGTCAGGGCACGCGACTTCACCCGCTGACACACGACGTCCCCAAACCAATGCTCGAAATTGGCGGTCGGCCGATATTAGAAACCATCATTGAGCGGTTCGTTGCTCAAGGGTTCAACGAAATTTATCTTTCGGTGAATTACAAAGCCGAGATGATTGAAAAGCATTTTGGTGATGGCCGGGCGTTCGGCGCGACGGTTTCCTATCTGCGTGAAGATCATGCTTTGGGAACTGGTGGCGCGTTATCGCTCTTGCCTCAGCGCCCGACATCACCGTTGATTGTTATGAACGGCGATGTGTTGACCAAAGTGAATTTCAATCACTTGATAAAGTTTCATCAGAACCACGGCGCGTCGGCCACCATGGGCGTAAGCGAGTATCGCTTTACAGTCCCCTTCGGCGTCGTCGAGACCTCCGCTGAAACATTGAAATCGATTGCCGAGAAACCAGAGCACACTTTTTTCGTCAACGCCGGTATATACGTAATCGACCCAGGGGTGCTCGACCTCATTCCGTCGGACTCAGCGTTGGATATGCCCGATCTATTTCAACACTTGCTTGATCAGGGCCGACCACCAACAGTGTTTCCGTTGCGAGAGTATTGGATGGATGTTGGTCAATCTCATGATCTTGATCAGGCGAATCGAGATTACAGCGATGTATTCACCAAGAGCGAAGATTGAACCCTTAATGCATAAAGATAGAGAGTTTTCCTGATGCGATCCGTACCCGATCTGTTTGATCTTGCTGGCCGGTCGGCGTTGGTAACGGGCGGGGCCGGGCACCTTGGCCAAGCTATTGGCGGTGCGCTCGCTGAGTGCGGTGCTCGTGTTGCGCTGCTTGATCGTCATGATCCCAGCGCGGTGGCATCTAGTTTACCCTCAGTGGAAGCCGGCGAGCATGCCGCGTTGACCGTAGACCTCGCCGTTGAAGACCAGGTGCGTGCCGCGCCGGCCGCCGTCGCCGATGCTTTGGGTGGTCTTGATATAATTGTCCACGCCGCTGCTTTTGTTGGCGCCGATGCCCACACCGGTTGGACGACCCCGGTCGAACTGCAAAGCTTGAGTAAGTGGCGGGAAGCCTTGGAGGTCAACCTGACGGCCCCCTTCGCACTGACCCAATCTGCCCTATCCCATCTGCGTGAGTCAGGGCATGGGTCCGTTATCCATATCGGGTCTATCTACGGTGCCCTGGGGCCAGACTGGTCGCTCTATGACGCCGAAGACGTGCCAGGTACTCCTGCGGCTTATGCCGCATCAAAAGGTGGTTTGATGCAGATGACGCGCTGGCTAGCCACGTCTCTGGCGCCGGACATCCGCGTTAATGCAATTGTGCCTGGCGGGATCGAACGAGATACCGCGCCTCGGTTTAAGGCAGCCTATGAAAAGCGGACACCATTGGCGCGTATGGCTTCGGAAGAAGATGTTAAAGGCGCCGCTGCGTTCTTGGCCTCTGACGCTGCGAGCTATGTCACGGGCCAGTGTCTGATGGTGGATGGTGGTTGGTCGGCATGGTGATTTCGCTCTGAATCGGGTATGATTCAAGGCTGAATTGTTCGGAATCAGAACACTGTCGTGAAATCTATCAGTAAACTCTTCACCCAGCCGCGTAACCTGCTCGTATTATTACATGATACGGCGATGGCGTTTTTTGCGGTGGGCGTGGCCTTTTTTCTTCGCCTCGGCGCCCAGGCGTTCGATCAAGTTGAGATCATACTTCAGCTTGCGTCCGTATATGCCTGCATTGCTTTGATAATTTATTTGTTCACCGGTTTGTATCGCCACGTCTGGGCCTACGTTTCGTTCGTTGACGCGGTCAACATCGTACGGTCCGCGACTGGTGTCGCGTTGGCGTTCATCCCACTGATGTTCCTGTTCACCCGCCTCGAAGACGTGCCTCGGTCGGTTCCTTTTATTGGCTGGTTTGTTCTGGTCGTTTTTCTCGCCACGCCGCGTTTGACCTTCCGACTCATTAAAGACCGTCGGCTTGGATTCCTGGCTAAAGAAGAAGCGGCCCGCATTCCGGTGTTGATGGTCGGCGCTGGCGATGAGGCCGCTCACTTTATTCGGGCAACCCAGTTGAACACCTATAGCCGGTATCGGGTCGTCGGCCTGGTCACCGCAACGCCAGGCCGTGTTGGCCAGCTTATGAATGGGGTCGAAGTGCTCGGCCTAGAGCGGGACGTGAAGTCGATTATTACATCGCTGGCTGCACGCAACCTCGCACCCCAACGCCTTATTCTGACGCGCCCCGAGAATACCCGAGAAACTCTCAGGGATCTCTTACGTGTCGCGCAGGATACGGGAGCGGACCTCACGAAACTTCCGCCTGTTGCCGACTTGCGTGCTTACGATGAACCTGATTTTGCACCACGGCCCATCGCTCTTGAAGATCTTCTTGGCCGGCCGGCCCGGAGTTTGGATCGCGAAGCCATGGATGCTCTCATCCGCGGCAAGCGTATCCTGGTGACAGGGGCAGGCGGGTCAATTGGCTCCGAATTGATACGACAGATCGCGGCGGCTGACCCGGCTCATATCTCGATGCTCGATCACGGCGAATTCAATCTCTACTCCATCGAACAGGAAATGCGGCAATCCTGGCCCGACCTGGATATGAAACCGATCATTGCTGATGTGCGAGATCGAGGACGGATAAACGCTACGTTTGAATCAGCCAAGCCGGACATCGTCTTCCATGCAGCGGCGCTCAAGCATGTTCCCATGGTCGAGTATAATCCGCTCGAAGGCTTAGCAACCAACGCGCTTGGTACCCGGGTGATTGCGGATGCCTGTCTCGCCCACGCAGTGCCAGAAATGGTGCTGATATCGACGGATAAGGCGGTTAACCCGGCCAACGTGATGGGTGCCGGAAAACGCCTTGCTGAAATTTATTGTCAGGCGGCAGATGTCGCTAGCGTCGGCACCCGATTTATCACTGTCCGGTTTGGCAATGTCCTTGGCTCGACCGGTTCAGTTGTACCCTTATTTCAAAAACAACTGGCCGAAGGCGGGCCGCTGACCGTCACCCACCTGGAAATTGAACGGTACTTTATGACCGTCGGCGAAGCGGTCGAACTCGTTTTACAGGCGGCGGCGTTGGGTCCCGGGCGCAATGATCGAGGGGCTATCTACGTTCTCGATATGGGGGCTCCTGTAAAAATCATAGATCTCGCCCGGCAGATCATTCATCTGGCGGGTAAGGTTCCAGATGAAGACATCAAAATTAAAATCATCGGGTTGCGTCCAGGCGACAAGCTCACTGAGGAGTTGTTCCATGGTCAGGAACCACCGGTGGGCACCGATATGGATGGCATCTTGATTGCGCGTCCAAGGGTCAGCGCGTTTGAGACCATCGCCGCGCGGCTGGATCATCTCAACGACGCCTGCACCCGGCAGCAAGAATCCGCTGCGTTGGAGGTGCTAACGGATTTGGTGCCCGAGCTTTCGCGGCCCGAGCGCGCTCAATCGGGCCCTACCGATCACGTCTCATCACCGCATCTGAAGATCGTCAAATAATTCAGCATCAGGCGGTGCCTAAGGCGTTTTCCCTCAGCATGAGCCATGCTACACCCCGGCTCTCGCGTTTAATCGTCTGATCATTTGAGGTGACCATGCCCGCTTCCGCCGTGCGCCGTGCGCTGTTGTCTGTTTCCGATAAAACCGGCCTCGTTGAGTTCGCTACATTCTTAAGCGGTCAGGGCGTCGAATTGGTTTCCACCGGCGGTACGGCCAAAGCAATTGCGGATGCTGGCCTTGCGGTTCGAGAAGTCTCCGACCTCACTGGTTTTCCGGAGATGCTCGATGGTCGCGTCAAAACCCTTCACCCGAACGTCCACGGGGGCCTACTCGGCGTGCGCGGCAATGCGGACCACGAAGCAACTATGGCCGATCATGGCATTGCACCGATCGATCTGGTGGTGGTCAATCTGTATCCTTTTGAAAACACCGTCGCCGCCGGCGCTGATTTCGAGACCTGTATCGAGAACATTGATATTGGTGGCCCAGCCATGATCCGGTCCGCCGCCAAAAACCATGCTGGCGTGGCCGTGATTGTTGACTCGCAAGATTACGCTGAAGTCCAAACCAACATGGAGGCCAATGCCGGTGCGGTTTCAGATGACCTCCGCACCATTCTTGCAGCGCGCGCGTTTTCGCGGACCGCGGCTTATGACAGCGCCATCTCGACATGGTTCTCCGATCAACTCGGCGATGCTTTTCCACGCTGGCTTTCGGTCGCTGGCACCAAGAAACAAGATCTGCGATACGGCGAAAACCCTCATCAGCAGGCCGCCCTGTATCTTTCTGGAGACGCCCGCCCCGGGGTCGCAACGGCCGAGAAAATTCAAGGCAAGGAACTCAGTTACAACAACATCAATGACACCGATGCCGCGTTCGAGCTCGTCGCAGAGTTTGATCGCCCGGCGGTGGCGATTATCAAACACGCCAACCCCTGTGGTGTTGCCGTCGCCGATAATTGTTTGTCGGCTTATGCTAAAGCCCTAGCCTGCGATCCCGTATCGGCCTTCGGCGGCATTGTTGCGCTTAACCGTCCTCTCGACGGTGCTCTTGCCACGGAAATCACGAAACTCTTTACTGAGGTCGTCATTGCGCCCGATGCCGACGATGAGGCGCGCGCTAAGTTTGCCAAAAAGAAAAACCTCCGCCTTCTTCTGACCGGTGAGATGCCCGACGTGTCCGAGACCGCGCGCATGGTGAAGCCGGTTGCGGGCGGATTGTTGGCCCAGTCAAAAGACACCGGTCATATTACGGCCGACGATTTAAAAACCGTGACCAAGGTCACACCCACCGACGATCAAACTGCAGACATGCTGTTTGCGTTCACGATCGCCAAGCACGTTAAGTCGAACACCATTGTCTATGCTAAAGACGGCGCCACGGTCGGCATCGGCGCGGGGCAAATGAGCCGGGTCGACTCTGCCCGTATTGCTGCCGCCAAAGCGATGGATGCGGCTAAGGAAGCGGGGCTTGATACGCCGGCCACTGTTGGCTCAGTCGTGGCGTCCGATGCGTTCTTCCCCTTTACCGATGGGCTTTTGGCGGCCGTCGAAGCAGGGGCCACGGCGGTTATTCAGCCCGGTGGGTCGATCCGTGACGATGAGGTGATTGCCGCTGCCGATGACAAAGGTTTGGCTATGGTGTTTACGGGCATGCGCCACTTCCGTCACTAATCGCGGTGCCTAAGATCAGCTTAAGACGAACGGTCAGGCTCTTTAACGGTTTGAAGAAGAATTAGACCGACAACCAGAAAAACTAGAATTGTTGCCATGCCGATCCGCTGGCTGCCTGCTAGGACGGTGACCGCACCGACGATGAACGGCCCGGCGAAGCTGGTGACTTTTCCAGAGACCGCGAATAGACCAAACATTTCGCCGCGTATTTCTGGCGGTGCGAGACGCGCCATAAGGGTCCGGCTCGCGGCCTGCACCGGGCCAAAGAAGGTGCTCATGATCAGCGCGGTCACCCAAAACTGAGGCACAGTTTGGGCCACCAGCACACCGACGGCTGAGGCCGTCAACGCGACCAAACTAATTGTCAGGGTCCGTTTTGACCCATAGCGATCATCAACCCAGCCAAATACAGCTGCCCCTAAACCGGCCGTCACATTCAGCGCGATGCCGAAGACAATAATGTCTTCTAATGTCATCCCGAAGGTTCCAGCCGCGTAGATACCGCCAAAGGCGAACATGGTGTTGACGCCATCGATGTAGATCATGCGGGCGATCAGGAATCGGAAACTGTTGGCATGTTGCCGGGCATTGCGGATCGTTGCGACCAATGCCGCAAGACCCTGCCTCACAGCGGTGCCGAGCGGCATCCCAGTTTTTGGACTGTCCGGTGTAAACGCGAACAGTGGCCAGGTGAATAGCGCGATCCAGACGGCGGTCAGTAGCATGGTCGCCCGCACATGTTCCGCGTTACTTTTGTCCAACCCGAACGGCGCCGGATCTGCTTGGACAAAGCCGATGAGGGCAAGGACCAAGCAGATCAAGCCACCGGCATAGCCTAGTCCCCAGGCCAGACCGGAGACGCGGCCAAGCCGGTTGGGCGTGGTCAGGTCCGGCAGCATGGTGTTGTAGAAAACCAAGCCAACCTCGAAACCGACCGTTCCGAACACCGCGACAGTGAGAGCGAGAGGAATTGAGTCAGGGCCTGGTGCCGCGAACCACAGGGCTGCTGTTGCCACCACGCACAGCAGAGTGAAGAACGCTAACCAAGGTTTCCGTCGCCCCGTGTGATCGGCTATTGCGCCGGCGATGGGGCTGGTGAGGGCGATGATCAGCCCGGCGATTCCCGTTGCTGTTCCCCACAACGCCGTCCCCGTCTCTACATCCGGTGCGATGGCTTGGGTGAAGTAGGCAGAAAATACGAAGGTTGAGACAACGGTGGTAAAGCCAGAGTTGCCAAAATCAAACAAAGCCCACGACCAAAGGGCCCTGCGGCTGGCTGGCTTGGCAGTGATCGCCGTGCTCATAGGAGTCCGGCGTTTTCGCGCACGCGATTGGCCAGTCGGAGAGCAGCCAGACCGTCCTGTCCTGTTGCCGCCGCTGTCTCGCCGCCACGCACTGCTGCGATAAACGACGCCAACTGAGCCCGCAACGGGTCCGTCTTATCGACAACCAATGGCGTCGATAGATCATCCACAATCCGTGTGACGGTTTTCTCTGTAAAGTCGAGTTTCAAAACCGATTCTGTTGTTTCTATGGATAGGCTTCGGTCTTGCGTGGATGCAACCCGGCTGACATCAAAGGACGCCGTGACGCCGGAGTCCAAAGCGAGCATCGCTGTCACATGGTGCTCGGTGCTGCCGGGTGCACACGAAATAGAAGTCACTGCGCCGACTTCTAGAGTGTTGAGCAGATCGAGGTCGTGAATCATAAGATCAAGCACTGCGTCGACGTCATAGCTGCGATCAGCCGCGGGGTTAAATCGTCGTGCTGAAAGCGACGTAACCCTGCTACCGTTTTTGAGGTCGTCATCCAACGCAAATTTCAAACTGGTGATTGCTGGGTTGAAGCGTTCCACATGACCGATTCTAAGACAGGCCTTGCCGGCTGCGGCAGCGTTTATCATCACGACGGCATCGTCGTCGGTTGCCGCTATTGGTTTTTCAACCAGACACGACACACCAGATGAAAGCAAAGGCACGGCAATCGCCGCATGGTGTTGAGTCGGGACAGCGATAATCGCCATATCAATTTGATCAAGTAATGCATCTAGGTCGGTGGCCGCTTGACTGCCGGTGTCTTTGGCGACTTGCGTCGTGACATCCGGTCTTTCATCAAAGACCGCAGCCAGAGTTACGTTTGCTGTATCTGTGCACGTCCGCACATGATGCATGCCCATGCGTCCCAGTCCGATAACGGCCGCCCGCAATGCTGAGTGAACTGTCATTTTTTGCTGTGGTCTTACGACGAAAGAGCCGCCCGCACGGCGGCAATGATGCGAGCTTGAGCGTCAGGCTCTAAATATGGATGCATCGGCAAACTGACGACCTGTTCTGCCAGGCGATCCGTTACAGGCAAACCGTTACCGGCAACCGGATAACTCCGGTAGGGGCCTTGAGCGTGCAACGGCCGTGGGTAAAACAAGGCAGTCGGGATGCCTTCTGCGGCCAGCGTTTCGACGATGGTGTCGCGACGGTCTGACACTAGCGTGTACTGAGCCCAGACAGAGGTTGCATCATCAATGAGCTGCGGTGTCTGCACAACGTCTGACAAGCCGTCGCTATACCGCTGAGCAACATCGTTTCGTTCCGCGCATTCGTCGTCGAAGATTTTCAATTTCTCAAGCAAGACAGCCGCTTGTATGGAATCAAAGCGCGCGGTGAGGCCTAAACATTTTGCGTCGGCCGACCCGCCACCGTTGCCGTGCACCCGAACGCACTTCATGCGTTCATAGAGATCTGTGTCGTCGGTCAGAACGGCGCCACCGTCGCCGTAACAAGACAGGGGCTTTGACGGATAAAAACTCGTTCCCGTGACACGCCCCAAGGTGCCGAGTGGGGATCCTTTGTAGGTTGCGCCAAAGGCTTGCGCCGCATCGTCGAGAATCCAAAGCCCGTTTTGATCGGCAATGTCACGGATGGGGTCAAAGTCGACCGGCTGTCCAAAAAGATCGACAGTCATGATAGCTTTTGCGCTGAGCCCGGCCTGTTCAGCGGCGCTCAGCCCAGCTTTTAGGCTGTCGGCATCCATATTAAATGTGTGCGGATCAACATCGACGAAAACCGGGGTCGCGCCGCGCAAAGCGACAACCTCCGGAGAAGACGTAAATGTAAAGGATGGGACTAGGACGGCGTCACCGGGTCCAATGTCTGCGGCCATCAAAGGTAGGATTAGGGCATCAGTGCCGCTGGCGCAGGTCAGGCAATGGGCGGCGCCGGTGCGCTCGGCCAGCTGGCTTTCTACATCGGCAACCTCGGGGCCCATGATGAACGCACCGTGATCGAGGACGCGACGAATGGCTGCATCGATTTGATCAGAAATGCGGGACCGCTGCGCTTGTAGATCGATAAAGGGTAGCGGTGAAGACGCAGTATCGCGCATAAAGCGAAACACCTACTTGAAGGCCGGAAGGGAATGCCTGCTGGAGCAAGCCGCACGGGCGTTTAAATGATTGCCCAACCTACAACTTACGCCTGACTCTTGTAAATGTGGGGTCGGTCGATTGAAGCGGACCACGCGCTGCTCTAGACATGGTCGAACCCGCACCGTTAACTGCTCCGTATAGTTATGTCTAAAGCAGAAAAACATACTCAATCAGGCCCCTTGCTGCGCCGCCTTGTGCGAGAAGCTGTTGCGCCCTATGGCTCGCGCGTCGCCCTGGCCGCCGTTTTCATGGTGCTTGTGGCGGCAATGACAGCCGCCCTAGCGTGGCTCATGGATCCGGTCGTTAATCGGGTTTTCGTCGAACGGCGGAGTGATTTGCTGTGGTCTGTGGGGGGTGCCGTGTTTGCCGTCTTCACCATTAAAGGGGTGGCGACTTATGCCCAGACCGTGCTCATGACCGGCGTCGGCCAGAGCGTGCTTATGGACATGCAAAACCGCTTGTTCCGCCACTTGATGACCCAAGACCTGGCATTTTTTCAGCGCCAGACGACCGGCGGCCTCATGTCCCGGTTTACCACCGACATCGGCATGATGCGACAAGCGGTTTCGACAGCGCTGACCGGGCTCGGCAAAGATAGTTTGTCGGTAATCTTTCTCGTCGGTGTTATGTTTTATCAAGACTGGTTACTAGCGACGGTCGCATTCGTTGTCTTTCCGGCAACGGTCATTCCGATCACGAGGTTAGGTCGTAGGCTGCGTCATGTCACAGCCGATACCCAGGCCCAGACGGGTGGATTGATGACCGTCCTGCAGCAGACCTTTACAGGCATGCGTCTGATCAAATCCTATCGCATGGAAGATTATGAGTCTGAACGGGCTGCGGCGATGACGCGCTCCGTGCGCGACCTTGTGATGCGGGCTGAGCGGGTTAAAGCGTTGTCGAGCCCATTAATGGAGACGATTGGTGGTGTGGCTGTCACGATTGTCATCGTTTATGGCGGCTGGCGGGTGATTCAAGACACGACGACGCCCGGCGCTTTTTTCTCTTTCATCACGGCCTTGTTAATGGCGTATCGTCCGATGAAAGCGTTGGCCAATCTCAACGCCCAAATTCAAGAAGGCCTCGCCGGCGCTGAACGCCTATTCGCCATTCTGGATGAAAAACCAAATCTCACGGAGGCAGAAAGTGCGAAGCCTCTCACGGTTTCTGGCGGCGGGATTGTTTTTGAGCACGTTTCTTTTTCCTACGACGACGGCAAGGCCGCTCTGCATGATGTCTCGTTCGAGGCGCAAGCCGGTAAAACCACAGCGTTGGTTGGGCCATCCGGCGCAGGCAAAACCACACTTCTAAATTTGGTCCCCCGCTTTTTTGATCCCGATTCCGGCCGTGTCTTGATTGACGCGCAGAATATCCGAGACGTCACAATCGAATCCTTGCGGTCATCGGTTGCTCTTGTTTCACAAGATGTACTTCTGTTCGATGACTCTGTACGCGCCAATATTCGCTTTGGCAGGCCCAACGCGACGGATGATGAAATTGCGGATGCCGCGCGGACAGCGGGTGCAGAAGAATTCATTCTCACTATGGCCGACGGCTACGACACGCTGGTCGGAGAGCGTGGCGAGTCATTGTCCGGCGGACAACGGCAACGCATTGCGATTGCCCGTGCCGTTCTCAAGAATGCGCCTATTCTCCTTCTTGATGAGGCGACAAGCGCGTTGGATGCTGAAACCGAAACGCAGATTCAAACGGCCATGGATGCGCTTCGCAAGGGCCGGACGACGGTTGTTATCGCGCACCGATTAGCAACGGTTCAGCACGCCGATTGTATTCACGTCGTTGTTGACGGTCGTGTCGTTGAAAGCGGAACCCACGATGAGTTGGTGAAGAATGACGCGACATACGCACGTCTTAGTGCCTTGCAATTCTCACCGCGTGATCAGGTACCCTCAGTGGTATCCTGACGACTCTCTACGATCAATTTTTCAAAGACATCTGATATTTCAGTGATGGCGGATCTATCGTTGAATAGTAAGGGCGCACGTTCCCGAATTCGTTCTCGCACAGATGTCCTGAATACTTGGTCATGAACCAGGCGATAGGCGGTTTCGACATAGGCGTCCGCGCTATCGACCACGCAATCCATCACATCCATGCGTTTGTAGAAGGCGAGTGTATGTCGGCCTCGCATAAAGGCGCCAGGCCAGTGGACAATAGGGGTCCCTGTTATCAGGCTTTCGAGACTGGTTTTCCCGCCGGACCAGTGGGGAATGTCTAAAAGAACATCAGCGCTGGCGAGTAGAGCTGTAAAATCACGACTTCTCACGCGCGGTAGGATTTTTACCCGATGGATGTTGGCGCCCATGCTTTTCTCTAGCCGGCGCAAGAACACCTCATCCGCATGCGTATGGATGGTGAGAAAGTAAAGATGGGCGTCTGGATCTTTTTCCAACAATGCTACTGCAATCGAATCAAAGTCAGGATGAATCTTGTATAGGCTCTGGGCGCATAAATAGGCGGGCGTTTTGCGGTCCATGCCGAAAGTAGCGCGATCTGTTGCTACGCTTGGCATACTCGGTTCCGGCACACATATCGAAAGACCGTCAAGTTCAATGAGGGCCTCGCTATAATGGTTGTGGGATTCTTCAGGTTCCATAGCCGCGACGGATAGGAACCCATCCATATTCGGGATTCCGCTGGTTACAGGGTGCCCCCAACCCATTACCTGTACCGGCGCCGAACGAGCAAACGCAAGAAAGTAAACGAGGTCTTCCATCCCGATTTCTGGAAAATAGATCAGGTCTGTTTCTTCAGCGGCAACGATAGCGCGTGCTCGGGCCAGGTCATCGGGCAGATCAATAACACGATCTGCCATTGCCGCTATGATTGGGGCAACCGGATCTTCCAATGGCAGCACAGGACTGCGCAGCAGGATGATTTCGAAGCGGTCTCGATCCAAATGCTCGATCATGCCCCGGCATAAATATCCCACTGTATGACCACGCAGAAAACTTGAAAGTATACCGACACGGAATTTTTCCCGTTTCGAGGATTTCCCCACATGTGGTGCAATCGTCGCAAGGTCTGGACAACACTCAAGATAGAAACCGGCGATACGTTCCTGTAAATCCCGGTCGTTTTCGCCGTGGTACGCCAAATAAAAATTGGTGAATCCACCGGCGGTGTATGCGTCCTTAACTGGCCCACGTGGAAGGGCGTAAAGTGCGTCGTCAATTATCGCTCTATATTTAGCGATAGCATCAGAGCTCTTGTTGATTACGGGAAGGGTGAGGGCTGTCTTTAACCCTATAAGGGTTTTGAACTCTGGATCGATTTCGAGTTCCATAACGCGACGATACAAAGCGCGTGCGACATCCACGCGGCCATTTTTTTCTTCGGTTTCAGCAAGAAAATATAGCCCCTCAGGGTGATTTGGCTTCTGTTGCAAAAACAAAGAGAGTTGTTCGTGAGCGGCTTGAAGTTTGCGTACCGACAAATACGCTTGGCCAAGCGCTAGGCGTGCTCCAGCATTTTCAGGGTCAGAAAGAATCGCGCTCTCGCCCGATACAATGGCTAAACGTGGTTGCCCAACGGCTAGGCGTGCCTCGGTTAATAGTCTTAAAGTCTCACCATGTTTTGGACGTATTGTTGCTGCCTTGGTCAGCCAAGCTTCAGCTTCCTCCGTGCGTCCGATCGAGAGAAGAAGTCGACCACAGTTCATCGCGGCTACCGCATGACTAGGGTCTAATTCGAAAACGCGGCGGAAAATGGCCAATGATTCTTTGGGTTGATCGGATCGGCCGTAAGCTGCGCCAAGGATATTTAGAATGTCGGGATTATCTGGGTCTAGACGGTTGGCGGCCACCAATGCGTCAATGGCTTTTTCATTTTCAGTTTTGCGATATTGAATCGTGCCAAGTTTATAAAGAGGAAGAGCAGAGGTTGGCGCGATGCGGCACGCCTTCTCAAAATGAATCATGGCCTCGTCTAAAGCGCCCACCGCAAGAAAATCTTCGCCACGGCGTATGCAGGCAGCGAACAGGTCTTCACCATTTTTCGTTATGGGCGCATTAGGTTGATCTGGTGTCTCTGGCATTTCGGACGTTGAAAGTGATGCGAATGGGGTGGCGCAAATATCATATAACATTGCTGCGCTTCAGGAACTCTATAGGTTAGGGCTATGGAGAACACCACACTTCCGTCGACGGACCCTTTTCAAGGGGCAGTCTCTGCCTACGAGAATGGCGATCTTGCCGCCGCCATAATAGCAAGCGAAGCTTTGCTGGCGGAGAACGCTGAATTTGGAGATGCGCATAATTTGCTTTCTGCGATCGCTCAGGATCAAGGCCGCCTCGTCGATGCTGAGGCATATGCCAGAGCTGCCCTCCAGATTGACCCGAATAATCCTGTTTATCTCAATACCCTTGGCAACACGGTGCGGCGGCTTGGCCGCACAGATGAGGCGATCGATGTTTTTGAACTGGCCCGGCGTGGCATGCCTGACCAGCCCGACATCCTTTTTAATTTGGGCAATACCCTTCGCGACGCTGGCCGGTTTGACGAGGCCGCAGACGCCTTCCGCGCTAGCTTAGCCATCAGTCCGGGCGTGGTGCCGGCCTATAACAACCTTGCCATTACCCTTAAAGCGATGGGGGACCCCGAAGGTGCTGCAACGGTCTTGATAGAAGGCTTGGCTTATGCGCCAAAGTCGCCGGATTTACGGTTTAATTTGGGCAATGCGCTACAGGCATCTGGCCGGCTAAATGCCGCCGAGGCGGCCTATCGTCGCGCCGTCGACCTTCGTCCGGAGCACGCTGATGCGTGGGTCAATCTGGGTGTTGTTTGCGCAGCTCAGAACGAAAACACAGATGCAGAAGAGTGCTTTCGTCATGCCATCACGCTCGACAAAAATTTGGCGC
>JABJAH010000014.1 GCA_018666155.1 Rhodospirillaceae bacterium
ACGACTGGGGACTCAACGACGTTTGGATCGCCGAAGACTGGGGACTCAACGACGTTTGGATCGCCGACGACTGGGGACTCAACGACGTTTGGATCGCCCACGACTGGAGACTCAACGACATTTGTGTCGCCGACGACACCAACGACTGTATCGCCGACGACACCTACGTCCACTTTCACGCCAACGACGCCTTTGACACCGAATAGGCCTTTGATACCGACGACACCTTTGACACCAACTACACCTTTGGCACCAACGACGCCTTTGGCGCCGACGACTAATAATGACCCCACGAGCAATAATAACGATAACGATAACGATAACGATAATGATAATGATGACGTTGTTCCGATTGTACCGTCCAACATTAGCGTTCAATCTCTATCTTCAGTTATCAGTGATGCGCCAGGCAGTTCATCTAATAACGCCATATTTGAAATCACTCGAAGTAGTGCTGACCTCTCAACTACGGTAACGGTCAATTTTACGACGGCTAACGGCACGGCTATTGCGGGACAGGATTATGCTGCAACTGCCGGTTCAGTGACGTTTGGTCCAGGTGAGACCACGAAGACTGTTACTGTGCCCATAATAGTTGATGATGCAGAGAATTTTAGTGAAGGCGAAGAGTCGTTCTTCTTGAGAATTTCGTCAAATGCACCCGCGACAGACGTCATAATTAATAATGTTGAGGTTGGTGTAACTATCGGTGCTGATATTCTTCCAGCGCTGTCTTTATCTGTAGATAAAAACACCGTGAGAGACAGTGGTGAAGTAGTCATAAACTACACTGTTACCCGTTCAGGATCATCGCTGCGTGATGTAACATTTAGTCTAGATACCAGTGGTACTGCCACACCGGGTGTGGATTTTGATATCTCTTCGCTTAGCGGTACGATTGCGGCTGGAGAAACGACGGCTTCCGGCGTCATAACTATTTTTACCGACGCGACAGGTTCGTCGCCTGAATTAGCTGAAGACATACAATTAAGTCTAATCGCTGGTGATGGTGCCACCATCGCTGCAGGTGGCGGTTCTGTTGTTATCACCATCGAGGCAGACTCTTCCGAACCCGATGTAGACTCTTCCGCGCCCACAATTTCGATCACAACAGATGTGAAAATAGTAGATGAGGGTGCTTTTGTTGTCTTAACATTTAGTCGTGGCGGCGATACCACGGTAGCAGCAGGTGGCTCTTATTCGATAAACGGTGCCGATATAACCGCCGAAGACTTTTCGGCGGGAGCGCTTGGTGGTTCCATCTTTTTCGCACCGGGTGAGCTGACCCAGACCGTCACTCTTGGTATTGCCACCGACGGTATGGCTGAGTCGGCTGAAACGTTTACTGTCGAGTTAATAAATGATCCAGGCACGGTCCTTGGTGAGCCTTCTTTTGCAACCGTAACGATCAGTGAATCTCTTGCCCTCCCTGACAGCGAATCTCTTGACCTTCCGAAAATTTCTATCGGCAACATCGTTATATCCGATGCGAGCCCCGGCTCAGCGGTTCTCGCGGTTTCCTTGTCAGAAACTTCTGCCGCCGACGTAACCGTCAGTTTTTCAACGACTGATGGTTCAGCTATCGCCGGCGAAGACTATTCAGCAACAAGTGGAGTCTTGACTATTCCTGCCGGGCAAACGACCGGTTCAATATCTGTTCAGATATTAGCTGATGACACGTCGTCTGGCTCTGGAGGTCCCGAAGAATTTTCGGTGGTACTTTCTTCACCTGTAGGCGCTATTCTCAGTAATGAGTCCATTGGTGTTGTTACTATTTCAGCAGATGATGTTGCCCCTATAGATGCCGTTACTCCTACAGATGACGTTGCTCCTACGGATGCCGTTGCTCCAGTTGTTGCACCTATCGTTGCCCCCACAATTACAAATAATAACCCGATAGCTACCGGCGTCGCCTCTGGTAAATATATGCAGTTTGACGGTCTAAATGACTACGTGTTGAGCAACAGTAATGTAACTGTAACCTCGCATACTGTTGAGGCGTGGTTTAGGTCAGGCAAAGAATCAGGACTTCGGCCTATTGTTAACCTTAGCAACGGTAGCGGTAGTGAGCAGTCTAGTGTATTCCTAAATAATGGTGTGTTGACCGTTAAAGTTATGGACACCTCGGGCAATGCTTTGCAACTGGCGTCCTCTGTCACCGTTAACGACCAGTTTTGGCATCACGTTGCCTATACATTCGATGCTACATCAAACAAATTGAGATTGTATGTCGACGGTGTTGAAGACACTGGCGCAACACTCGTGACCACTCAAAGCGACGACCTAGACTTTTCTATCACTGGGCTTGTTGATGTCGGCTCTGACGGCACTCATTTTTTTCGTGGCGGGGTTGATGAAATACGTGTTTGGGATACGGTTCGGGAGCCTTCACAAATCTCGACGGCCGCTTTCAGCACAACCGGTGGGAATGAAGCAAACCTCCTGATTTCCTACGACTTTGAGAATTTAAGCGGTACTACCGTGCCTAATCTTGTCTCTGGTGGAAGTGCTTTGAATGGCACGGGTTCCGGTGGAGTAGGTACCATTCCATCGGCCAACGTTCTGGTGTTCGACAATACTAATTATGTTGATACGGGTATTAGTCAGTTGCCAACCAGTTTCACTATTTCTGCTTGGTTTGCGGGAGCCAAAAATTCAGGTGACGATCAGATTATTCTCGCTAAACACCCTGATGGTGCAACTATTGCTAACGGCGATTTCGCTCTCATCTACAATGAGGGCACAAGCACTTTAGAATTTCGGATGGGTAACGGTAGTTCTACCAATGAGATATCAGTTGCTTCAGTAGAGCCCGAAATGTGGATCCATGTGACGGCGACCTATGACAGTTCCGATGGATCTATGGGTTTATTTATTAACGGATCTTCAGTAGGTAGCGCGACGCTGACCAGCAATAATAGACAGGTCAATAATGATGACATCCTGATCGGTCGCTTGACTGACAATGTTAAGCTTCACGATTTCGAGGGCGCTATCCGCGATGTTGCGATCTTCAGCAAGGTTCTGAGTCCATCGTCGATCGCTTCATTGCCCGCATCCAGCTCCATTATTACAAGTGACTCCTTAGTAGCCTACTATCCGTTCACTGAAGGAGGTGGTGTAACGGTCAACGATGCCACGGGCCGTAGCGATGGCACTATCGTTGGGTCATCTACAAATAATTTTTGGTTCTTCGACTATCCGCCGGTGGGCAAAGGGAGTTCGCTCCAAGTGCTCGAAGATACTCCCCTTCGGTTCTTTGTTTCTGCATTTGACCCCGATGGTGACTCTAAGTTTGTCTCAGCAACCAACGGCTCAAACGGATTAACGTCCATTGGTGACGGTGGAATTTTTTATACGCCAAATGCTAATTTTAACGGGAATGATACGGTTACTGTCACGATAACCGATCCTAAGGGTGGCACTACCACTCAGACCGTAAACATTACGGTCTCATCTGTGAATGATGCGCCTATGCTTTCCGGGTCAGCTACCTTGTCATCGATCCTAAAGGACACTGCTAATCCACCCGGTCAAACTATTTCCACTCTCTTTTCATCTCTCTATTCAGATGCTGATAGTAATGCGTTTGTTGGCGTTGCGGTGGTGGTCAACCCGGAGGTCTCAAGTCAAGGTGTCTGGCAATTTAGTACCACTACAGGCTCTACATGGGTTTCGATCGGTTCGGCAAGCTCTAGTAGTTCAGTATTACTCAGTTCATCCACCCAAATTCGTTTCTTGCCAGCATCTGACTATGCCGGAACACCTACGCCGATACAGGTGCTAGCCATTGATTCTAATTATAGCGGCGCATTTTCAACAGACTCAGAGGGTGGGATAGTAACCACTGACACCACTTACTCAGGTGGTGCGTCAGTATTTAGTGCGGGGCCTGTTGCGCTCGGAACCACGGTCACCGAGCAGCCTGTCCCGTTTGCAGGAAACTCAGCAAAATTTGACGGTAACGACTTTATTAAGGTTTCCGATAGCAGCGATCTCGATGGGGGCGGCAGTAATTTCACAGTTTCTGCTTGGATTAAACCGAGCGGTGTAAGTGGATTGCAGACTATATTCGCCCACACTACCGGTTCGTCAGCGAACGGTTATTCTTTCCGCCTTAAGAACAGTGAACTTGAAATTGAGTTTTTCGGGGGATCTACAGTGGCATCCACGGGCGCTGGGATAACTGCTGGGGCGTGGTCCCATGTCGCTATTTCTGTCAGCGGAACCAGTGCTTCCTTTTACGTTAATGGTGCGTTGGTCGATAGCGCGACTGGCCTAACGATTGGGTCAGATAACGATGATGATCCTGTGTTTATCGGTGCTGACTCCAGCAACGGTGCGGATCCGGTGAACGGTTTCACCGGCTTGATCGATGAAGTGGTGAATTGGGATCTGGCTCTGACCTCAAGCAACATTAATACTGTCTTTAGCGGGAAATTAGACGGAGGTATTAGTGGTGCACGTGGGCGGTGGGGTTTTGATGAAGGTAACGGCGATATCTATGTTAATTACTTCGATGCTGATCAGTTCGGAAAAGGCAATGATGGAGATAGCGGAGTCATCCGGTCAGATGAGTCTGCGCCGGTAAAATCGAGCTCAAAGTTTGAACTCTACGCATTAGAAGACACGACTATGACCATTCAATTGGGTGGGGTTGATCCGGACAGCGACTCACTCATCATAACTATCCAGGCCGTGCCGACTAGCGGTACCTTGTATCAAACTACTGATGGAGGCTCTAAGGGCGCTGCTATTTCTGCTGGTGATACGGTTACGAATGCTAACGGCTTAATAATTTATGAACCGGTTATTAATAATAAAGGTGATGATATAGCGAGCTTCACCTTTCGCTTAAATGACTCTAGTACTGATCCGGTAGATCAGGTTGTTGACATCAGTTTACAGTCTGTCGACGACCCGGTTTTACTGTCGACTGTATCTGCGCTCATCTACAGAGATGGCGACGGTGCGGTCATCATTGACGCCGGGTCGACTGTTACTGATGTTGATACATCACTATATGACGCTGGAGGTGGTGGTACCTTGAAGGTCCAGATCACTACCAACAACACCGCAGATGACCGTTTAACCATAAAGAATGTTGGCACGTCGGCTGGGCAGATTGGAGTATCTGGCTCCAACGTAACCTTTGCCGGCAATGTAATAGGGACCTTTACAGGCGGGACAGGGACCGCAGCTTTGGTCGTCACATTTACTAGCTCTGCGACATTGGCTGCTGTTGAGGAGCTTATTCAGAATATTCAGTTTTCGAATGTGGGTTCATCGGAAACTGCTAGTAAAAATGTTACGATCACGTTGACGGAAGGCAGTGTTAACGAGTCTGTCACCACCGTACAGGTAAGCATGAACCCTGCTGCTGTTGCTTTTGATGGCGATACCAATGGCAACTGGTTTACGGCAGCAAATTGGAGTGGCGACACACTGCCCGGGGCGACGGATGAGGTCACTATTTCTGGGTCTTCGTCAGACGTGTCATTTAATAACAGCAGCTCTAGCGCCACAATCAGAAAACTGGCCATGAGCGATTCTTCGGAACTAAATATAGCAAATGGAACTCTTGTGGTCAGTAATGCCGTCACGACTACTGCCGCGAATATTATATTAGTTGACGGTGGCGCGACGCTTACTTCTGGTGGTCCGATTTCTAACGCTGGTACCATTCAAATTGGCGGCACTTCATCATCGGGCGTTCTAAATGGGACTGGAATTCTTGACAACACGGGGACCGTTAAAGCGCTACAGGGAAGTATTGATATTGCGACGTTCAATAATAAGTCTGGGGGTGTTCTAGAGGTCGCCAATGCCACCAGCGCTGCTTTCACCATCTCCAGCTCGACTTTCAATAATCAATCAGGTGCGACGATTACAATTATTGGTGGGACAGCGGTGAATGGACAACTACAGCTATCCAACACAACATTGATCAATGATGGCTTGATCACAATGACGGACTCCGGAGGCGCCGGTGAAGCTCGTGTTTCAAATAACTCAGGAGGCATCACCAACAATAGTACTATTCAAACACTCGTTGGTAGCGGAGGAGGCGAACGGTTTATCAGCGCACCGGTCTTGAACAACGGAACCTTTGATCTTGACACTGACACGACATTTACGAGCGACATTAGCCATCAAGGGGGTGGGGCGTTTGATGTTGCAGCTGAAACGGATGTCAAATTCTCCGGTAATGCTCTGAACGCTAATGGCGGCACGTTTACCTTTGGTAGCGGTGCTGAGCTGATTTTCGTCAATAGCACATTCAGTATCAATTCCAACACTACACTTGGGTCTAACGGTACACTCAATCTTGGAGACTCGAGCGGTAATAACGGCAATGTCGGGGGTACATCAACGTTAACCGTTCAGGGTGTGCTGCATGCCAATAGGGGTGAAATCTCCGCACCACTGATCCTCGATGGCGGGGCCGCACTATTTCTCACAGCTGGCACTGAGAATATTATGACCGTTAGTGGCGGTGTAAATATCAATACCGGTGCTGTTTTCGAAGTGCGGGGTGCTTCTGGTTCGGCCGCGTTAAATATTTCCGGTGCGGTTACCAATGCAGGTACTATCCGGCTGAGCTCTACCACATCAGACGATGCGGCCCTTGATCTAGGTTCCGGCGCCAGCATTACAAATACCGGTACTATTGAAGTTTTATCGGGTGAGGGTGGCTCGCGGGTCATATCGGGCGGAACCATCAATAATAGTTCCGGGGGATCTATCAACGTTAATTCGGATTTATCAATAGGGTCTGATATTAACGTAAACCAAGGCTCCTCTTTTACGGTCGCTAGCGGTATCGATTTCACACTTTCAAGCAATGCGACAATGCAAGTCAATGCGGGTATTTCCGGTTCTGGAGATTTCATAAACACCGGTACAATTTCTATCAATGACTCTGCCGGTGCCAGTACAGTTGGTAGCCTGAGCAACCTATCTGGCAGTGCGCTATTGCTTGATTCGGGCGTTTCTGGAGTTACGTCTTTTACTAGTGCCGGTAGCATTGCGAATGCTGGCAATATCGTCTTTGGGTCGGGAAATGACGGCTCGATTTCTCTGACGGTGACTTCTGGGACCCTAGATAATACGGGTACAATTCAGATTAAAGATTCTTCCTCAAACACAAATACAATTACTGCGTCGATTAATAATTCCGGTACGCTTGATATTGATGAAGATGTTACAATTAACATGAATTCTGGCGATTTTGATCAATTGTCTGGTGGAATTATTGATGTGGGAACTAATTCTACGTTGCAATTTACAGGAACGAGTACAGCAACTGACACTATCGATTTTCAATCTAGCGGTCAGGTAACTGTTCGGTCTGGTTCAACAGTTGACACTAATGGCCTGAATGTCACTAACGATGGCAGCATGACTATAAATGGAACCTTCCAAACAGAGGGTGGAGATTTCACCAACAATAGTAACGGCAATCTTACTGGGTTCGCTAATCTTGTTCTCGGTGGGGGTAGTTTCACGAATAACGGAACCAGCGACGGCGGCAGTTCGCCCGGCTTGTTCGTCATTGAAGGTGGCGATGCTATCTTTGGAATTACAAGCAAGACCATCATAGAACTCGGCGGCACGGACAATATTGATTACGATATAAATCGCTTCGGCCAGAATCTAAAAATGGGTGGTGTGCTAGATGTCTTGTCTTGGGATGACTTTGAGGCATCAGCGGGAGATCGCTTCAGCGTTATAGAATGGGGTAGCAGCTCTGGAATCTTTCACGAAATCCAAGGCTTGGATGCTTGGGGCGATGTCGCGTTAGATGTTACTTTCACCGATACCGGTCTGACTCTAACGGCCCGCGAGGTCACCCATCAAGGTGACGGAAATGCAGATGTATACATTGGAACGAGTGCAAATGACGTAATGGTGTCGCTTGGCGGTGCCGATAAGTTGAACGGCGGCGGCGGTAGTGACTTACTGCTCGGCGGTGAGGGCGATGATATGCTTTCAGGCGGCGCAGGCGATGACCGTCTTATTGGCGGCCTCGGTACAGATACCGCTGATTATTCCGGATCTTCTTTCGGTGTAACTGTAGATCTGGAAAATGGCGAAGGCCTAGATGGCGAGGGCGGGGTCGATACCCTCATCTCCATAGAGAATCTTATCGGTTCTGATCATGAAGATGTGTTTATCAGCAACGCCCGAGACAACGTCATGATTGGTGGCGAGGGCTCAGATACATTTATCTTCAACGCTGTTGATGGCGGCGATGACTTGATTGAAGATTTTACTTCCGGAGAAGACAGCGTCATCCTCTCTGCTAGCGCCTTTGGCTTCAATGCCGGTACAGCGGAAGAGGGAGTGAACTTCTCGACCATAGAAGGTGGCTACGATGGCACCAATGCGGGTGACAACACCGCCCATGCTGCTGGCAATGCCTCTCTGGTTTACTCGGAAGACGATAGCGCCTTGTACTATGACGAGAACGGCAAAGATGAGGATGGTTATTCCGTCGTTGCCACCTTGCAGCCGGGTGCGGGTATTGTCGCGGATGATATCCACTTCGCGGCTTAAAGCCGCCCAATGATGCGATTTGCTGATCAGGTTATCTGGATCACCGGCGCGTCATCCGGAATTGGTGAAGCGTTAGCCTACGCCTTCGCAAAAGAAGGCGCGCATCTCATACTTTCAGGGCGTCGAGATGCCGACTTGCGGCGTGTGGCGTCAGCCTGCGCAGACCGCACCGGCCAAATTCTCTGCCTCCCCTTTGACATGCTGGACGACACCGGCCGCCAGGCTGCCGTAGACAAAGTGCTCAGTCGTTTCGGTCATATCGACATGCTGGTCAATAACGCCGGAGTATCACAAAGGTCTCTCGGCAAAAATACGGACATCAGTGTCGATCGCGCGATCATGGAACTGGATTACTTTGCCGTTATCGACCTGACCAAGCGTGTGCTTCCTCATATGCTTGAGCGTAAGTCCGGGTATCTGGTGGCCACTTCCAGTGTAGCGGGCAAGTATGGTGTACCCATGCGGACAGCTTATTCAGCGTCTAAGCATGCACTGCATGGATTCTTTGACGCGCTCCGGGCAGAACTCACAGCCTCCAACATTGATGTTTCTCTCTTGGTTATCGCTGGCGTGCAGAGCCAGGTCTCGGTCAATGCACTTACGGGGGATGGTTCAACCTGGGGCAAGATGGACAGTATTCAGAGCAAGGGCCTGACGGCTGAAGAGTGCGCGCGCCGAGTGTTGAATGGGCTGGCCAAGAAAGAGCCCGAAATCAACGTAGGCGAGGGCAAAGCGATGACTGGGCTGCGGCTCAAACGCTTTGCACCGAAGCTCTTCAATCGTATGATGGCTAAGACGAGGACGACTTAAAGAACCGCGAGCGGGGGGCAACATGGCCAGACCACATGTGGAATTTATTCAAAGCCAAATCATTCCGTTTACTCAGGGGCTCTACGGTGGGGCACGACCTGAAATTGAAACGCGCATCCTCAGTATTGATAGCGACGACGGAAGCTCGAGTACCATTTTGCGATATCCGGCAGGCTGGGCGCGCATAACTCCACATACCTTAGATGTCGATGAAGAAATCTTTGTCCTCGAAGGTGCGGTAGAGATCAATGGCCGCGCCTACGGCAAACACGCTTATGCCCATTTGCCAAAGGGCTATCTTCGCGAAAGCCATAGTTCCGCAACGGGCGCAGTGGTGTTGACGTTCTTCTCAGGCGAACCGCATGCCAGTGACAATTCCGCACCAACGGCTGATTTCGACGACCGACGGCTTATGGAGTATGTCGACACGTTGACCATGTCGCCGCACATGGGTCCGCGCAAGCATATGAATTCCGGAGACTGGGATCCGTCGGGTACCACCCACAAGAAGCTCTATGAAGAACCGGAAACCGGTGAGCTGACCTGGCTGATCGGCATGGCGCCGGGCTGGTGGACCGCCAAAGCCGAGATTCATCCTGTTGTAGAGGAAGAGTTCGCTATTCTTGGCGATATTTGTTTTCCCATCGGGGTGATGCGCGATGGGGGCTATTTCTGGCGTCCCCCTGGCATTCAGCACGGCCCATTTGCGACGTGGGGAGGGGCGCTACATCTCTGCCGTTGCAAAGGCGGTCGTTTTGCCACGGATTGGCAAGATACCGATGGTCCAGATTGGAACCCGCCCTATACGCCGATCATCCCGCCTGAGTATCAGGAGTATATCGATGCCGCTGGCGAGGACTACAACCGCGAGCCTGGGTATTAGCTAGACTTTCCAACTACGTTTTATAGTAGCATATTTTATTAATTCTGCTTTCCATGGTGCTTGGGTCAAGTGGGGTCAGGGATAAGCCTCCGCACAATTTTGTGATTTCTCAATAAATTTAGTGCAGGGGCTCGTTCGCGCGAACTCACGTGCATGGGCTCGATGCACCATTCGAACCGTGCATGGGCTCGTTCCTCACAAATTTGAAAAACTTTTTTTGGTTTGCCTATTCGGCGGCCTGCTGTCCGGGAATGAATGGGCAGTAATCCTCTTTTTCGACCAAATCGTACGCAAAGATGAATTTTGCCATGCCGCAGAGTACGGCCATGATTACGCCCATTTCCATCATCTCACCGTCAGTGAAATGTTGAGAGCAGCGCTCATGCAGTTCCTTCGTTACTGTCCCCATAGGGTTCGTTAGCACCATGACGTCCGCCAGGGCGAGGGCGGCTTTTTCTTTCTCAGAGAAGGGTCCGTTCTCGTAGTCGTCCAGGCCATTAATCTGTTCTTCTGAGACACCCGCTTCACGTGCAGCGACTTTGTCTCCTCGGTTGCAATGTGCGCAGCCATGAATATTTGCGAGGCGCAGTCGAACCAATTCAATCACGCTGCGTTCAATTCGGCCGGAGTAGAAAACCTTCTTGTAGAAGTCGTCCATGTACCAGTCGTACATATGCGGCGCGTTGCCGAAGGTTTCGACAAATGTCGCATCCTTGTGTAGTGCCATCGACCCATCCCAGGATGTCTGCATATGCTCTGGGAGATCGTCTCTTGCTACGCGCTTGAAATGTGGTTCTGGTTTCATGAAGCCCTCCGTTTCCTTGATCTTGCCATAGTTGCCAGGATTGCCATAGTGGACATTGAAAAATGGCGAAAACCAACAGAAATACAGAGAGTTACACCATGTCTGAGGCCCTCGACAGCTTGCTTCCCAAGTATCAGTTCACGGAACACCACACCACTGTGGTGCTTGGAACCCAAGCACACGTCTTTGCCGCAGTTGAGGCGATGGACCTGAGTGACTCTCAAATCGCACGAATTCTGATGCGGCTTTGGCGCATTCCAGCAAAGCTTATGATGAAAAATGTCTCAGATCGAAACATGTCGGTCGACGATTTCCTTCCCTTGGTTAAAACACCGCCCACGAATCTAGTGCGCGGCTTGATCGGTGGAAGCAATACACCGGAGGACAAGGCATCTGTCGACGCTATAGCATTTCGAGCCTTTGATGAGCCCGGATGTATCAAGTTAGCGTGGGCGTTCTGGCTGACAGATCTTGGTGATGACCGTATACGAGTTGATACAGAGACTCGTGTGCTGTGCACAGATAAGAAAACCCTACGTGGGTTCTCAGTGTACTGGTTCATCATTCGTCCGTGGTCAGGATTGATTCGATTGCGCCTATTGGCCTCGATCAAACGACATGCGGAAACGGGCGCTAAAGCTTGATCACGACCTTGCCAATGTGAGCAGCACTGTCGAGATATTCGTAAGCTTCAGGAGCATCTTCAAAAGAGAAGATCTTGTCGATCACAGGGTCGATTCCGTTGACCTCAATTGCGGCGACACACTCTTCAAGCATTGTTTTGCTGCCTGAGGTAATGCCCTTAAGCACTAAATTCTTGAGCAGAAGCCCGCCCATGTTGGGTTGACCCTGGCCACCAAGAGCGCCGATTAAGCCAATCCGCCCATTGGGTGCGCAAGCGGCCATTGATTTGCCGAGAGTGCTTGTGCCTACAGTTTCCACAACAATATCGACGCCGCCCGTTTGCTCGAGAACTTCTTTCTCCCAGTCAGGATTGTCGCGGTAATTGACCGTAACGTCTGCACCTAACGCCTTCATACGCTCGAGCTTTTCGTCACTTGATGACGTGATAACAGCGCGCGCGCCATTCATCTTGGCGAACTGAAGGGCAAACACAGAAACTCCGCCCGTACCCAGCGTTAGTACGGTGTCGCCAGCTTTGACCTGGCCAAGAGCTTGGACACAGGCCCATACGGTTGCGCCGGTGATCGGAAGGGTTGAGCTTTCTTCTGGCGTGAAATTCATTGGTGTTTTGACCAAGCAAGCCGCAGGAACGACGATCTGTTCTGCAAGTGTGCCATCTGCAGTGCTGCCAAGGTCATGCCCGAAATAGGACGGTTTAAAAGCGCCGTCGATCCAGCCCGTAAAGTGCGTCGCGCAGACATTGTCGCCCAAACTCACGTTGGTCACGCCTTCGCCGATTGCTATGACTTCGCCGGCCCCATCGCCAAGGGGAATGCGGGTTTCCGGTTTAGGTCCACCATATCCCCCTCGCATCACCATTAGGTCACGATGATTCAACGCGCAGGCTTTAATCGCTACCACGGCCTGACCATGCCCAGCGATTGGAGGGTCCCGCTCCACCATTCGCAATGAACCTAGACCCTTTTGATCACCAACTTCCCACGCTTTCATTGTTATCCCCTCAAATCCGCATCCGACCGGTGTTAGTTGTGACTGATTACGATTTTACCTAAGTGTGCCTGGCTTTCCATATGTCGGAAAGCATTCGCAGCATCGTCAAAGGAAAATTCTTTGTCTATGACAGGTTTGAGGCTTTCGGCGGCAAACGTATCGGCTAAATCTTGAAGCATTTTCTTGCTACCCACTGTAATACCTCGAAGATTGAGGTTCTTGCCGACCAAGGGCCCGGTGTTGAGAGGCCCGCTGGCGTCTCCGGCAAGGCCACCGATCATGCCAATGGTGCCGTTAAAGGCTGCTGCTTCGAAGGAATCCTGAAGGCTTCCCGGACCGCCGGTCTCGACGACGACATTTGCGCCCGTGCCGCCTGTGACTTCAAGCACGGCCTTGGCCCAGCTGTCGGCTTTCTTATAGTTAATGCCGTGATCGGCCCCGAGGGCTTTGGCTGTCGCCAGCTTGTCATCGCTGGATGAGGTAATGACGGCGGTTAAGCCTTTAGCCTTGGCAATTTGAACCCCAAAGATTGAGACACCACCGGTGCCAAGCAGTAGTACCGTATCGCCTTTTTGAGCGCGCCCTGCTTCGACGATGCAGTTCCAGGCAGTTACCCCGGCGCAGGGCAGGCAGGCCCCTTCAGCGTAGGAAAATGAATCCGGGAGTTTGACTAAGGCGTCCGCGGAGAACGCGCCGTATTCGGCCAATGTTCCTTCAGCGCCACCGCCTAAGTCTGATCCGAAATACTGCGGTCCGAAAGGTCCATCCATCCAAGCCGAAAAGAAGCTGACGCAGACCCGGTCGCCTACCGTCACCGACGTGACACCATCTCCGACTGCGATGACTTCGCCGGCGCCGTCGCTGACCGGGATAAGGTTTTCGTTGCCCCCCTGGCCGTAGGTGCCGTTGAGGACCATGTAGTCCCGGTAATTGAGAGAGTTGGCGTGAAACTTAACGACAGCTTGCCCAGACCCTGCTGTGGGCTCGTCCCGTTCAGCCGCCCTGAGGGAGTCGATGCCTTTTTGTGTTCCGACTTCATAGACTTTCATCGCGCGTCTCCGTTTTTGTTCTGATTTGGGGTGAGGGGCCACTGACCTATCGTTAAGCCACCTTAGGCCGTCGCCAGGGTTGGGGAAACGCCCGTTTGTGGGGTTGGTCGATGGCCGGACTCCCATGCCTCCGGTCGGCGGCGTATGATCATGGCCCTAAGTCATCTGGGGGCAGGGATATGGTCTATCAAGGAATACGGTTTGTCGGCGCTGCGGCTCTTTGCATCGCTGTTTCGATGTTGCTCCAGCCGACCGCGAGTGCGGCCCCGTTGGCCTGCCAAAGCCTAGCGTTCGCTGACTTTTCCCGCGTACCGGATGCTCCTGCCCAAGTCACCTCCGCTGCTGAGATCCGCGCCGACGGACAGCTTCCAGCCTATTGCAAAGTCGAAGGGTATATCGCGCCTTCGGTCGGGTTTGAGTTTCGCATTCCTCAGCAGATCTGGAATGGCAAGTTACTGATGCAAGGGTGTGGCGGTTTCTGTGGCACCACAGCGATGATCGCTCAGTGCGACGATGCGGTGGCGCGCGGCTATGCCTGTGTATCGACTGATCTTGGTCACAAGAGCACGCCGATCGACGGAAAATGGGCCTACAACAACCCGCAAGGCGAGATCGACTTCTACTATCGCGCCACCCATGCAACGGCCCAAGCCGCTAAGGCTATCCTGACAACGGCGATGGGGCGGGATATCGAACGCTCCTATTTCCGCGGCTGTTCTACGGGTGGGCGACAGGGCCTCATTTCCGCCCAGCGTTTTCCGGCTGATTTTGATGGTGTCATTGCGGCAGCTCCGGCCGGGGTTAGTCCTGGTGGCGGGCTGCACTTAATATGGAGTGCCCTGGCCAACCTCGATGACAACGGCGATCAAATACTGGCTGCGTCCAAGATTCCGGCCCTACATGCTGCTGTCCTTGGTGCATGTGACAGCATAGACGGCCTTGAAGACGGCCTCATCGATGACCCACGCGTGTGCGCCTTTGATCCCATGACTCTGCAGTGCCGCGGTCGCGATAAAGACGACTGTTTAACCAAGGCAGAAGTGGCGGTCGTGTCTAAGGTCTATCAGGGCGCTATTGATTCATCTGGTACGCCACTCTATCGCGCTGTCCCGATGCCGGGTTCAGAGCCGAATTGGGTTCCGGCGTATATTGGCGTTAACGCGCAGCCGTCGATCTACTATCTGTTTGGTGGAGACTTCTTTCGCTACGTCGCATTTGCTGAAGATCCGGGCCCCAGCTGGATGCCTGAAGATTTTGATTTTGATCGTGATCCGTCTCGTATGGGGTACAACCGTCACCTCAACAATGCAGCGAGTCCCGATTTGCGTGCGTTCGTTGCCCGCGGAGGGAAGGTTATTTCTTATCAGGGCTGGAGTGATCAATCCGTCCCACCGCTTGGTGTGATCGACTACCTAAGCGACGTTGAAAATTTCATGGGCGGAAAAGAGTCTGCATCTGAATTCTACCGGTTATTTATGCTTCCCGGAGTCGCCCATTGCGTCGGAGGAGAAGGGCCAAGCCGTGTTGATGCTCTGACCGCTCTGGAAGACTGGGTAGAAAACGATGAGGCACCAGAACAGTTGATTGCATACAAGCTGAAGAACGACCCCGGTAACTTCGCGGCAGCACATCTTCCCCCGGCGGATGAGGACGTTGAGATGTCCAGACCGCTTTATCCCTACCCTGATGTTGCGCGCTATCGGGACGGCGATCCCAACCGCTGGCAGAGCTTCCGTAGGGCATCGCCTGAGCAATAGAAAAACTTGCCTTTTTTTCGCCTCTATCCTGCAACCATTACGACAGAGTGGCGTTGGTAGGGTATGCAGATTTACAGCAACCAAGATCAGAACAACCCCTTCCTGTACGCAGGCCTCGTCTTGCTTGCTGTTGCGGTGATCGTTGGTTTGCTCGCTGAAGACCCCCAGGCTTCGACTTCAACCGTCGCGGTACTTGAACGCAGCGTCGAGCTGCTTCTCGGGGCCGGGCTGAGCGGTCTATTCCTTGGTCCGGTTTGGCGAATGTTGAATAAAAGGTCTTAAGTTCACTGGCTTTAAGCCTCAGTTTTTATGAAATTTTTATGCGTAGTTTCGGGTCAGTTCATTAGACCGGTGCAGCAGTACGCTACCCCATAATTCCCAATAAATTCAGTATATTACGTGTGAATCAACGCACCGTTAGTGAGCGCTATCAGGCCTCCGTGCCTTATTCATGCCACAGGGTTCCTTACGCGATTTTTATGGGATTCGACACCGATCCACATAGCTCTTTTACGGCTTCATGACGGAGTCTCAACCTCGGAAAAAGGCACGGGGCTCAAGTCTGCCCTTCGGATCGTTCCCGGCTCACCCGGACCCCGTGTCACTAACCCGAAACGGAGGCTACTATGACAGTATTCCAATCAGAGCTTGAGACACTGCTGCCAGACCTTACCCGGTTTGCACGTTCCCTAACTCGCTCGGAAGATGACGCATACGACCTCGTTCAAGATTGTGTCGAGCGGGCACTGCTCAAAAAGGAATACTACCAAGATGGTACGAATCTGAAATCGTGGCTGTTCACGATGATGCGCAACATATTTATTAGCGAGAAGCGTCGGGAGGCGGTCGCCCGCAGGTACGTTAAACATATCGATAACAGCGGTGATCGCGTACAGCGGCCTTCCCAGATGCACCATATCTTTTTGAAAGAAACGATGTCGGCGATTGATGAATTATCAACTGCTGAACGTGATGCTGTTGTCATGCTTGGTGTTGAAGAAACGTCTCACCGCGATGCTTCTAAATTTGCCAGCCTTCCAGTCGGCACGGTTAAGTCTCGCCTCTCTCGGGGGCGCGCCAATTTGCGTACAGCGCTTGGTTTAGATGCTGCTGGGTTGGTCGCTGCTTAAGAACCGCTTTTATTTTCTCGACACCCACTGGCTCTGCGTCTCCCATCCCCCCCAACAGCAACCAGTGGAACCTTCTCCCCGCAGGGCTAGTCCTTGCGGGGAGTTTTCTTTTTTAGATTAGGCGATGTCCGTCTGAAACCTATAGCCAACTCCTGGTTCTGTTAGGAACAGTTTTGGCTCCGCGGCATTTTCCTCAAGCTTTTGTCTCACGTGACCAATGTAAACGCGTAAGTATTGTGTCTCTTCAACGTAGCCCGGTCCCCATACTTCAGTGAGTATCTGTTGATGGGATACGACCTTGTCAGGATGCGAAACGAGGATACGCATTAGGTCGTATTCCTTGCGTGACAGGCGGACTGGGCTTCCATTAACCGTTACGAGGCGCTTGCTAAGGTCGATTTCGACGTTACCGGCCTTGATTACTGGATCTCCACTTTGATCCGAGTTTCCAGAGTGGCGGAGAATGGCACGCATTCTAGCCATCAATTCGGCCATGCCGAAGGGCTTGGTGACAAAGTCATTGGCGCCGCGATCAAGCGCGTCGACCTTGTCGCTTTCATCGGACCGTATCGACAAGACAACAATTGGAACCTGTGACCACTCTCGAATCTGAGAGATGACATCTAGTCCGTCGACGTCTGGCAATCCCAGATCGAGTACGACCAGATCCGGAAGCTCGACAGTGCAGCTTTTGACGGCGCTCTTGCCGTCCTCTGCTTCAACCACTTGATAGTCGTGGGCGGATAAGCTGGCGCGAAGGAAGCGGCGAATCTGAGGTTCGTCGTCGACAATCAGTATCTTGGCGCCAGGCCCGTTATGATCTTTTGTTGCAGTCATTATCTATGCTGTCATTGCAATGTCTGATGTGTCCGATGGAAGGTGAATGCGCATCGTCGTTCCTTGACCAAGGCCATCGCTCAACGCCTCGATAGAACCGCCATGGCCTTCAAGGATGCCTTTACATATTGCAAGCCCGAGCCCGGTCCCCGCAATCTTTCTGTCTCTGGCTTTGACTCGAAAGAATTTATCGAAGATCGCACCTAAGTCTTCACTGGGGATACCTTGCCCATTGTCTTTCATGTCAATGACGACATGTCCGTCTTTTTCATAAGCCGTTATGGCAATGGACGTTCCCGGAGGAGAGTATTTGCATGCATTCTCGAGGAGATTCATCAAAACGGTCTCCAATAGAACAAAGTCTACGTTAACTAGGGGCAGGCGTTCCGCAACTTCAACATATAGATCATGCTTTTCAAGTCGTCGCTGTGCGCTGTCCAACGTGGTTCCGATAAGGTCATCAACATCAGTCAACTGTAGCCGAGGAATGAGGGCGCCAGACTCGACCCGTGTCATTTGCATGAGGTTTTTGACAAATTTGTTTAGGCGTTCTGCTTCTTCCAGAATGGTCGTGAGCAACTCATGCGTCACCTCTGGTGTGTAGCGGTCGCCGTAGGTCAGCAGACTAGAGGCCGATCCAATAACAGATGCCAGTGGCGTGCCGAAATCGTGTGAGATCGAGGAGAGTAGCGCCGAGCGAAGGCTCTCTGTCTGAGAGATGACGCGCGCATTCTCGAGTTCTTGGGATTGTCGAGCCCTTTCAACAGCCACAGCCGACAAACGGCATACTGAATCAAGCATACGCCCAGCCTTGTTTCCGGTTAGGACGGTCTCACTAATTTTCCTAAGAGCGAGAACACCGACAACACCATTGGCTGTTTCAAGTGGGCGAAAAAAGGTATCAAGCACAGAGAATTTGTCGGTGCCCAGGCCACATGACTGGCCGTGGGCAAAAGCCCATCGGGCGGCTTCAATATGATCTTGGTTGAGTCCAGCCTGTGGCGGATAAACAGGTTGCAGTGATTTCGCTGCTTTGCTTGTGTCGGAGTCTGACGGTCCTTGATAAGGCACCAAAACGATTGTCTCGGCATCGAATAGAGACGCGCTTTGGCGCACCACAGCGGCGTAGGTCTCCTCGATGGTGTCGGATGTTGCAACATCTCGAGTCAGTTGGAATAGGGCGCGAGCTTCACTCTCTCGTTCCTGAGCTGCTTCAGCTTGGTCGCGCAGCCTGCCAGCTAAGTTGCTGGTAATGCCAGACACCAAGACAAATAGAATGACGAGGAGAACGTTATCTGGAGAACTGAAAGAAAAGGAAAACGTTGGAGATACAAAAAAGAAATCAAATAGTCCAACGCTGATAACAGACGCAAAAAGCGCAGCGGCAAAACCGTAGGCAGTGGCGCTAAAAATTACTGCCGTTAGGAAAACGATTGAAAGATTCTCGGCGGGCATAAGGTTTTTGAGCCATTGCACCGAAAGCGCAGCAATGCAGACGGCAAATAGACTGAGTACGTAGTCGTGATACCACGGGCGATGTTGATCGAGACGCCAGACGACGTGTGTCCGAGCGTCACCCGGTACAGGCGAATCTATAATTGTATCAACGCCGATCTCGTTAGTGTACGACGTCAGTTGATGAAATAGGGCACGGCTAACACCGATGTCCCACGGCCACCGTTTGCGTGGACCGAAGAAGACGCGCGTGGGTGAAGTGTCGTCCCATTCTGTTGCAATTTTCTCAGCCGCTTCTTTCGGAGTGACCGTGACTAATCGTGCATCTAGCCGCGCGACGAGGCGTTTGATCTGTTCGGCTTGCGGGGTTATCAGCGCGCTAATCCAAGGCGTCGTTGGTGCGACCATATACACTGTAAGGGGTGCGCCAGATTCTTTAGCAAGCCAGTGCACTTCCCGAACAATCGCCATATCTAAGCTATGAGCGCCAATGACAACAGTGAACCCTCGTTGCGTGGCTTCAGTCGGCTCTTGCCGTTTCTTCGAGAGCTTAACGATGGCGTGCTGCTCTTTCATATCTATCCCTATAAGGGCGACCTAATTCGTATCATCGTGACGTACTTCCCGGAACGACACCATGACTTTGAGCTCTCCTTTTTAACGCTTGATCAGCTCAAAGAGTTGCCTTCGACTTATGTAATAGAGCGCTGTTTGCTCATTAGCCCGATCGCCATACCAACGGCAAATAGAACCGCTGCGGAAAGAACGATCGCTGGCCCTGCCGGAATATCCCACTGGAAAGAGCCAGCAAGCCCCATCGCTACTGCTATGCATCCCACCAGGATGGCCAAGAGAGCCATTTGCTCCGGGGTCTTCGCCATGTGCCTCGCTGCGGCGGGCGGTATGATGAGCATCGCTGTAATAAGTAAAATGCCCACGACTTTCATTGAAATGGCAACGACGACTGCAATAAGGATAACGAATGCCAGCTCTATTCTATGACCGGGGATGCCTTCAGCCATCGCCATGTCTTTATTTACGGTCAAGGCAACGAGGGAGCGCCACAATAGGGCAACAACAGTAGAGACGATGACAGCGCCGGCCCAAATCCATGCAACGTCTGTTGTGGAAACGGCGAGGATGTCGCCGAACAGGTACGCCATGAGATCAATGCGGACGCCTTGAACAAACGTAATCGCGATTAGCCCGCCGGCCAACGTTGTATGAGACAGTAACCCAAGCAGTGTATCGCTTGACCAATCTCGCTTCTGTTGAAGCCAGACAAGAAGCATTGCAACGATGATTCCGGTTGCCATGGTGCCAAAAGTTGGTGCCGTTCCGAGTAAGAACCCGAGGGCGACGCCAAGCAATGCTGAATGGGCGAGAGTGTCGCCAAAGTAGGCCATGCGACGCCATACAACGAAGCATCCGAGCGGGCCTGCGGCGACGGCTACGCCTATCCCGGCTAGGGCGGCACGTACTAGGAAGTCATCCATATATTCTCGCGGCCTTCACTATCAATGCGGATGATCGTGGTCATGTGTATGCGTAGGTCGCACTTCACCAGCCGGGCCATGGTCGTGGTCATGGTGGTGGGTGTAGATCGCCAACATGTCGGCCGCGCTTTGGCCAAAAAGACGAAGAAATTCAGGGTGTTTGCTCACCTCAGCGGGGCGACCGGAGCAGCAGATATGATTGTTGAGGCAGTATACGCGTGTTGTTGCTGACATAACGACGTTCAGGTCATGGGATACCATAACAACCGCGCAATTCAGTCGGTCCCGCGTTTCTTGAATCAGACGGTACAGATCGATCGCACCACTGATGTCGACATTTTGAGTCGGCTCGTCCAGTACCAATAGGTCTGGGTTTCTCAGTATCGCCCGCGCCAGTTGGACTCTTTGCATTTCCCCACCGGACAACACGTGAACGCTCTTATCGAGAATCGGTTCGAGTTGTACGTGATCAAGGGTACGCGCGAGCTCTTCGTCCGGTTGTTGATGAGTCAGAGTCAGAAAGCGCCTCACAGTCAGGGGGAGGGTCGGGTCTATGACAAGCTTTTGGGCTTGATACCCAACCACGAGCCCAGCTTTTCGCGTGATCGTGCCGCTATCCGTCGGCTCGAGTCCTAAGAGGGCGCGCACTAAAGTTGATTTCCCGGCACCATTGGGGCCAATCAAAGTGACAATTTCACCAGAGTCTACGGTGAGGTCGATTCCATTTAGAATCATTTGGCCACCGCGGCTCACTTTTAGGCCGGACGCTTTGATCAACGTTTGTGTGTCTGCCATTGCGTGCTCCAATTCAATTTTGGCAATTGGGGCATATGCCGGTGATTTCCACGACACGGTGTTGGACACGAAAGCCGGCTGATGCGGCCGTCTCTTCAACCGCTTTTGCGATAGGCCGGGCTTCGACTTCGGCTGCCGAGCCGCACTGATCACAAATGAGGAACTGGGCTTCGTGATGATCGTCCGGTGCGGAGCAGCCGATGAAGGCATTGCGACTAGACAATCGATGGGCGAGCCCGGCTTCCATGAGAAAGTCTAGTGCACGATAGACGACCATCGGTGCGGGCCGGCGTCCGTCTTCTTGCAACCGGTCCAAGATATCGTATGCCCCGAGGGGGCTATGGCTTTGCCATAAAATCTCCAGGACCTTGCGCCGGGTCTTGGTAAACCGAAGACCGAGGGCGCGGCTCTTGTTCTCAGCCGTTTTCAGGGCGCCTGAGACGCATCGGCCATGGTCGTGACGGGGATTCGGGAAGCTCATTTCTGTGTGCCAAATACCTATAGACAGAGCACCAAAGTGTTATGATATAACAAAACATATTAGAACGAATTAGTGAAGGGTAAAAATGATGTTCCTGAAATGTGGAATATTAGCTGCGGTGGGGCTTTGGGTGATTGTCACCGCGGCGGCCCAGGCAGCTGCTCCCAACGTACTTGTCACAGTCCGACCGATCCATTCATTGGTGGCAGCCGTTATGGATGGGGTTGGGACGCCTGGTCTTTTGCTCGAAAGCGGGCAGACACCGCACTCTTATACTTTGGCCCCGTCTGATGCCAAGGCCCTCAGTGCTGCCGACATCGTTGTCTGGGTTGGGGAGCCCCTAGAGACCTTTCTAGAAGGGCCGCTAGAGACGTTGGCCTCAGATGCGGACATTGTTGAACTCATAGCTGACGACCGCATTGCCCTGAAGGCAAACCGCGACGGTGGCATCTGGCGTTCTGAAGATGATCATGAAGAGGGCGAGACACATGCCGACGATGATCATGATCATGATCATGATCACGGTCATGTTGATGGACATATTTGGTTGGACCCGAACAACGCTCGAGCCGTGATAGCAATCGTGGTCGAGGCTTTGTCGAACACGGACCCTAAGAATGCTGTAATCTATGCAGATAATGCGAATTCTGCGCTGAAGAACTTGAGTGAGTTAGAGGCTGAGGTTCTCGATGTTTTGGGACCGGTCAAGGATCGACCGTTCTTAGTGGCGCATGACGCGTTGCAATACTTCGATCGATATTTCGAATTAAACGCTGTTGGTGCGATCACAGTCACACCCGACCGGACGCCGAGTGCGCGCCGGTTGTCGAATATCAGAGAGAGCGCTAGGCAGCTTGGCTCCGTGTGCCTTTTTTCGGAGCCAGGGTTTGAGCCAAAGGTGATGCGGGTCGTCGCCGAAGCTGCTGATATCCGAACCGGTGTCCTAGATCCTTTGGGAGCAGAGCTAGATCCGGGAAAGGCCCTTTACTTCGATTTGATGCGAGGGCTGGCGCTACAATTAGCGAACTGTCTTGGTCAGAACCCAAGCTAATGTTTTAGGTCGTCGGTAGGCCGCCTCTGACAACGTCTTCAGTTGTCCGTGAATTATCAAGTTTAAAGCGCTGGCCGAAAAGTGTGATCGTCAGGGCATGGTTGGGGCCTTCTCCAACGGCACGATAACGCTTATCAAATTCATCTGCAGTTACATCGTCTGGAAGTTCGCACAGGGCTTTGAAATCTTTGGTTGATCGTGGACGACCAAGCCAGACTTCACCCGAAGGTGTGATCGGCGCATCGAGTTTGACAAGATGAGGGAGGAGGCGGTGGTACAGTTGCAGAACACACTCAAGGGCCATCTTATCAAGCGTCATACGGTCTGAGTCCTTCTGCATCGCAAAATGCTCAACGCCGACGATTTCTCCCTTATCAATTTTATCGGTCATGAGATGTGCCGTGGCACCGAAGGTTTCTGCGTCCTCGTAAATCGCGAAACACGACGGGAAGAGCCCCGGATATTCTGGTGGTCCTGGGTGGAAATTATACGCCCCTGCGTCAATGCGGCTTAGGATGCCCGGGGGAACGATAATTCCTGAGCAGAATGCGGCGAGACGGACGGGGCCAGCACTTTGGTCAAGCGCGGCGATCAGAGCATCAAGGGTATCAACCGGCTCAACGTTGAGCCCATCAGCACCGTTTTGGCTCAAAGCCGCTTGCAAAAGCGCGGGCTGGAATAGGGGTTCTGTCAGAATAATGAGTGTTTGATGGTCCATTGGTTCACTTTAATTGGGCTGAAGCTGGCTTCCACCCTTGAAATTGTCGTCATCCTTAACTAAAGACACTAGTGAAACTAGACTATTTTGGTCCTGCTTTTGAGGCGTCGAATTAGTGTTTAAAGTCAACAAGTTAACAGACTATGCCACAGTGGTGCTGATCGACATGGCCAGTAGCGGTCTGATTAGACCGACGCAGGCGATCTCGGACAATACCGGTATTCCTCTGCCAACTGTCGCTAAGCTGATGAAGCATCTCGTTAAGTCGGGGTTGGTGGTCTCCCATCGCGGAGTAAGAGGTGGGTACAGTTTGAGTAGACCTGCCGATCAAACGACGGTCGCCGACGTTATTGAGGCCGTCGAAGGACCAATCGCTTTGACCGCCTGCGTTGATACGTCCGACGAACAATGCTCTTACGAAAGTCTTTGTCCCGCGAGCGGAAAATGGAATCGCGTGAACCGTGCGGTAACAGGTGCGTTGCGCGATGTGACACTGGCCGAAATGATGACTGATCTTCACGGTGCAGGCCAAGTTCCACCGACGGAACGTTCTCGATCAACGAGCGATGCACAGACGTTGCAGTCAGAACAGGTGAGTTAATTATGGCTGCAACCCAACAAACCGTCGATGCCGTTCGTGACGTCGAAAAATACAAATATGGCTGGGAAACGAATATTGAATCCGACATGGCTCCAAAGGGGCTTAGTGAGGATATCGTTCGCTTTATTTCGGCTAAGAAGGAAGAGCCAGAATGGATGTTGGACTGGCGTCTCAAGGCATACCGGTTGTGGCTGACCCAAGAAGATCAAGAACCTGATTGGGCCAAGCTCAAATATCCAAAAATCGACTACCAAGACTCCTACTACTATGCCTCCCCCAATTTAGGTGATGCGCCAAAAAGTCTTGATGAAGTCGACCCAAAGTTGCTGGAAACCTATGAAAAACTAGGTATTCCTTTACGTGAACAAGAAATGCTTGCCGGGGTCGCGGTTGACGCGGTGTTCGACAGTGTCTCGGTCGCCACGACGTATAAAAAGAAACTCAATGAGCTCGGCGTCATTTTTTGCCCGATGTCGGAAGCGATTAAAGAGCACCCGGAGCTTGTGCAGAAATATCTTGGGTCAGTTGTTCCGTACAGTGACAACTTCTTTGCGACGCTAAACTGCGCGGTGTTTACAGATGGTTCCTTTGTATACATACCCAAAGGACTGCGTTGCCCTATGGAGTTGTCGACATATTTCCGGATCAACGAAAAAAACACAGGGCAGTTCGAGCGAACCTTAATTATCGCCGACGAAGGCTCTTACGTGAGCTATCTGGAGGGCTGCACCGCGCCTCAACGCGATGAGAATCAGCTCCACGCAGCTGTTGTCGAGTTGGTTGTGTTGGACGATGCGGAGATTAAATACTCCACGGTCCAGAATTGGTACCCAGGGGATGAAGACGGCAAGGGCGGCATTTATAATTTTGTGACTAAGCGTGCGGCGTGCCGCGGAAAGAATTCGAAGGTGATGTGGACTCAGGTCGAGACCGGATCGGCGATTACCTGGAAGTATCCAAGCTGTATTTTGCAAGGCGATAATTCGAGCGGAGAATTTTACTCCGTCGCTATTACCAATAATCGCCAACAAGCGGATACCGGAACCAAGATGATCCACTTGGGCAAAAACACGCGATCTAAGATTATTGCCAAAGGAATATCAGCTGGTCGGTCGAACAGCACTTATCGAGGTTTGGTCCGCATCCAGCCTAAGGCGGAAGGCGCACGTAACTTTACCCAATGCGATAGTTTGCTGATCGGTAATCAATGTGGTGCACATACGGTGCCCTATATAGAAAGCCGTAATCCAACGGCTCAAACTGAACATGAAGCCACGACGTCGAAGATTAGCGACGAGCAAATGTTCTACTGTCAGCAACGCGGAATGAACCCAGAAGAAGCCATTTCTCTTATCGTGAACGGCTTTTGCAAAGAAGTTCTGCAGACACTGCCGATGGAATTTGCTGTAGAGGCACAAAAGCTCGTTGGGATTAGTCTGGAAGGTAGCGTCGGTTAAATCACCGACCGTTGAAGAAGAAGTATCAAGATGTCGCTTATCGAAATCAAAGACTTGCATGTATCCGTCGATGGTAAGGAGATTCTCAAGGGAATCGATCTGAACATGGATGGTGGCGAGATACACGCAATCATGGGCCCGAACGGAACCGGAAAAAGTACACTGTCATATGTGCTCGCAGGTAAAGACGGTTATGAGATTACGCAAGGCAGCGTCCTTTTTGATGGCAAAAATTTGCTAGACATGGAGGCTGACGAACGAGCTCGCGCTGGTGTTTTTCTGGCTTTTCAGTATCCGATGGAAATTCCAGGCGTTGCGACGGCGACGTTTCTGAAGACGGCGCTCAATGCTAAGCGGCGCGAGCAAGGCCTTGATGAAATCGATGCCATGGATTTTTTGAATCTGATCAAGAGCAAGACCAAAGAGCTCGAGATTCCCTATGAGATGATCAAGCGCCCGCTCAACGTAGGCTTCTCTGGTGGCGAAAAGAAAAGAGCGGAAGTGCTGCAGATGAGTCTGCTCGAGCCGCGGTTCGCCATCCTCGACGAAACAGACTCCGGTCTCGACATTGACGCACTCAAGGTGGTGTCCGACGGTGTTAATGCGCTGCGCAGTCCAGACCGCGCCTTTTTGATCATCACCCATTATCAACGGCTACTGTCATACATTGTGCCAGACCATGTTCACGTTCTAGTCGGTGGACGAATCGTTGAGAGTGGCGATAAGACTCTTGCTGAACTCTTGGAAGCTGAAGGTTATGCTCGCTTCGAAGAGAGTGAAGCGGCGTAAGGCGGGTACAACCGATGACCGCCGTTAAAACCATCACCGCTACAGCCTTTGGCGACACCTACGCGAACGCTGTTGGCGCATTGCCTGGTGCAAATGAGTCGTGGATCGATGGGCTTAGGAAAACGTCTCGGGCACTGCTTGGTACACAGGGCGTGCCTGGACCGAAAACAGAAGCCTGGAAATACACCTCTCTTAACCAAATCGCTAAGACGCCATTCATCCCTGCAAGCACGGCTGATGATGTCGACGTTCCGTTGCTTCCGGTCACTGTGCCCTTGTTGGATGGGGCACTCAAAATTGTGTTCGTTAACGGTGTTTATCGGAGTGACTTGTCAGACAAGCTTGAAGATCTTGGGGCTGGAATCACCCTTAGTCCCTTCGCTGATGTTCTGAAATCGTCACCGGGTTCTTTGAAAGATGTTCTGGGCGCTGTGATGGAACCGGCTCAATCATTTACGGCAGCCATGAACACAGGTTTTATGGAGCAAGGCACCGTTCTGCATCTTTCTAACGGCGCCAAATTGGAACAACCAATTCAGATTCTGTCTATCGGCGCTTCAGGGTCATCGCCCGGCGCCTTTCATCCACGATTTGAAATCGTTCTTGAGGAAGGGGCACAGGCGACCGTTGTTGAGTGTCACGTCGGGCTGCCAGGACAGGCCTATCTCAGTAATGCGGCAACAGAAATTATTTTGGGCGAGCGCGCCGCTCTTCGTCATTACACAATCGTGAGTGAGGATAGTGACGCGTTTCATCTGGGCCGGACGGCGGTCTCTGTTGAACAAAATGCGCAATATGAGTCTTTTGTTTTGTCTTTGGGGGGGCATCTGGTGCGTCGAGAGGTTCAGGTTCGGCTCGAAGGAGACGGCGCTGCTACCACCGTAGACGGCGCATATGGCCTGTCCGGTAATCAGCACAGTGATGTTTTTTCAGAGATACTGCATCTCGCGCCCGATACAGAGTCGAAACAGACGGTCAAAGGTGTGCTAGGTGGAGACTCCCGTGGGGTGTTCCAGGGCCGTATTCATGTTGCCCGGACTGCGCAAAGAACCGACGGCAGACAGCTTCACAAAGCCTTGTTATTGAATCGAGGCCCGGAAGTTGATTGCAAGCCAGAATTAGAGATTTACGCAGATGATGTGCAGTGTGCGCATGGCGCGACAACGGGGGAAATGAACCCTGAACACATTTTCTATCTTCTCAGTAGAGGCATCGACGAAAAGACAGCGCGCGCGTTGCTGGTCGAAGGGTTTCTCGACGATGTTATCCTAAATGTTGCCGATGAGCCGGTCCGTAATTTGATTCTCGATCTGGTCAAGACATGGCTAGCGCGACAGAGAATTCTGTCAATTGGTGAATTATGAGTGCTCTAGCTCATAAAACTGCGAAGACTGACTTGCGCGTTTTTGACGTAGAATCGGTGAGGGGGGATTTCCCCATTCTTAGTCGGACAGTCCACGACAAGCCTCTGACCTACTTAGATAGCGCTGCGTCTGCGCAAAAACCTCAGTCCGTCATCGACGCCATTCGATACCAATACGAGCATGAGTATGCCAACGTTCACCGTGGCGCATATTTTTTGAGCGAGACACTCACTAGTAAATACGAAGCTGCGCGAGAGACCGTTCGTCAATTCGTCAATGCCGAATCTGATCGCGAGATTGTCTTCACGAAAGGGGCGACAGAGGCAATTAATCTGGTCGCCGCAACATTTGGTAGATCTCTAAGTTCGGGGGATGAGGTTGTCATCACCGGCCTGGAGCATCACTCAAACATCGTTCCTTGGCAGTTACTGCGCGATCAATGCGGCATCGTTCTCAAGGTTGTTCCGATTACGCCGGAGGGCGAGGTTTCATTGAGTGCCGTGGAGTCGGTTTTGTCCAAGAAAACGAAACTCGTGGCTGTGGCTCATGTTTCCAACGCGTTGGGGACAATCCTACCGATTAAGGAAATTATCAGTGCTGCTCATGCCGTCGGCGCTGTTGTTCTCATAGATGGCTGCCAAGGCATCGTCCATGAGCACGTCGATGTTCAAGATCTGGATTGTGACTTTTACGCGTTCTCAGGTCATAAATTGTACGGCCCTAATGGAATTGGTGTGCTCTACGGTAAGGAAGATTTACTCGATGCGATGCCGCCGTACCAAGGTGGTGGTGAAATGATCAGTAATGTGACCTTCGAGCGGAGCGAATGGGCGGAGCTTCCGGCTAAATTTGAGGCGGGTACGCCACCCATCGTTCCAGCTGTCGGTCTCGGTGCAGCCATTGACTACGTTGCCGGGTTTGATCAAAGGGCTATTGCCGCCCATGAAGACGATTTGCTTAAGTATGCAACTGAGCAATTGCAGGCCCTAAACAGTATTAGGCTTATCGGTACGGCGCAGAACAAGACGGCCGTAGCGTCATTTGTTTTGGAGGGTGCACACCCTCACGACCTTGCAACCATTCTTGATCGTTCCGGCGTTTGTGTGCGGGCAGGGCATCATTGTGCGCAGCCATTGATGGATAGCTTTGGAGTTACCGCGACTGTTCGTGCTTCCTTTGGAATGTACAACACGAGGGAAGAAGTCGATGTCCTGATCAATGCATTAGGGCGGGCGCGGGAGATTCTGTGCTAATGCAGACCGCTGAGAAAGATCGGGATATTCTATCCCTGTATCAGGAAATTATATTGGATCACGGCAAATCGCCGCGCAATGCGGGTACCGTGGAACGGCATGATTGTCGTAGTGAAGGCAAAAATCCCCTGTGCGGCGACAGAGTCACGGTTACAGCGGCTCTAGACGATGACGGCCGCGTTGCTGATCTGAAGTTTGACGGTAAAGGGTGTGCAATTTCTATCGCCTCGGCATCGATGATGACCGAAGCCGTGAAGGGCTTGACTGCCGAAGAAGCGAAAGTGATGACTGGAGCGGTCAATACCTTATGTAGGGAAGTGACGTCTCCTGACGCAATAATGGAAGAACTTGGCGATGAACTTGGTCCCAGGTTAAAGCGATTAAGCGCGTTAAGCGGCGTTCGCCAGTTTCCCGCGAGAGTTAAGTGCGCAAACCTACCATGGCATACTCTCATATCGTGCCTTGACGGTGCGGGTAACGTGTCAACTGAAGGCTAGGTGAGTCGCATAGCAATGATAAGGAGTCTGACTTAATGATGCCGCCCTATTCTATGCCGGCGATGGACGGCGAACCGCCTGAGGAAGGCGATGTCGTGTCACGCGGGTCTGCTTTGCCTGATGATGCGGATTACGTTGCGACGGAATCTGCGGTCGTAGAGGCGCTTCGCAGTGTTTTTGATCCAGAAATTCCAGTGAATATTTATGATCTGGGCCTGATCTATGAATTGGACATCGGTGAGCGGGGCAATGTTGATGTCTCTATGACCCTTACTGCACCGGCATGCCCGGTGGCCGGAACACTTCCCGGTGAAGTCGCTGATGCTGTTGCTGCCACCAAAGGAACCGGTGTCGTTGCAGTAACGATTACGTGGGACCCACCATGGACACCTGAGAATATGTCAGAGGTCGCGCGTGTTGCTCTGGATATGTTTTAATGCTTCTAGCCCCAGACCCTTGGGAGATATGAAATGACTTCTTTAGAACGAGCGGCCCCGATTACGGTTACAGATGCGGCAGTCGCGCGAGCGGTACACCTCATCGACGCAGCAGATCATCCTGTCGCTGGCATTCGTGTCGGGATCGAAACAAAGGGTTGCTCTGGGTTCGCGTACAAAGTTGAGTACGCAGATGAGCAAGGCAAGTTCGAAGATGTCGTTGAGCAGAGTGGTGTGAAATTTTTTATCGATCCTATGGCAGTTATGTATTTGCTCGGATCGGAGCTGGATTATCAGGAGACTAAAATGGAAAGCGGTTTCGTTTTTACAAATCCAAACGAAACTGGCCGCTGTGGTTGCGGCGAGAGTTTTTCTGCGGCACCGACGCCGGCTGCCGAAGCCGACGGATAAGACCCTCAGTCGGGACCGCTAAGCCAGTTCGGCGGATATCCGTTTCTCTACTTCATCTAGCAACGTAACCGGATGCACGGGTTTCTGAAGAAGGCTCATGCGTCCGGACAGGTAATCGGGGTCATCTTCAATGAGGCCTCCGACGATTTCAGGCTGACCAGTTACGAGTATGACTGGCAATTGCCTTTTCTGTTCGCTTAGGACTTGACGTAATTCAAGCCCACCGATCGAGGGCATCATGATATCGATTACGGCTAAATTAATGTCAGTTTCAGCAATTATGTCTAAAGCTTTTTCACCGTCTTCGGCTTCGAGAACGGTGTAGCCGCGTTCTCTCAAAACATAGCCCAGCGAGTCGCGGACCATGGCATTATCGTCAGCGATAAGAACAGTGCCAAGCATAGGGGCCTCCACAATATCACCCATAACCACTACAATTTTTATGATACAGCATCTGCCCAGAAACTGGAGATTAATGGGCATTTTATACGGTGACGTGCATCAAGGGCGCGGGTTAATAAAGTCTAGAAACTAAGATAAACATTGTAATCCATGGCGTAAGCGATCAGGTATAAATCCTTATGGAAACCGTCCTGATTATTCTTTTGGCGTTGTCACTATTGGCGGTACTCGGTGTGCTCGTAACCGGCTTGTTTGCCTTCGTTAAGGGCGGTGACTTTCACCTGAAGTATGGCAATAAGTTGATGCAGTGGCGCGTCAAGGCCCAGGCCGTTGCCGTTGTTCTTGTCTTACTCTTAGTTGTGACCAGGGCGGCCGGAGATTAAAGACGTCAGAGGCCGCTGACTGGTTACAAAAATGCAGTTAGCATTCTTGCCGCGGTTACAAAAAGAAACCCAGAAAATAGCAGTCTTAAAGTTTGCGGCTTAAGCGCATGCGCGACGCGACTGCCCAGCGGTGCGGTGAGCACGGTCGTAACCGCAACTATAATAAAGCCTAAGGCGTTGACGTATCCGAATGAAGCGTATGGTCGACCGACGACATCCCAACCACCAATGACATATCCCAAGGTCGCCGGAATGGCGATGATCAACCCAAATCCTGCAGATGTTGCTACCGCTCGATGCATTGGGTAGCCGACTGCATTAAGGAACGGGACAGAGAGTGTTCCGCCGCCGATACCCATCATTGAGGAAAGTGCACCAATGATTGCCGGTACCCATGATGCCTTAGCGTTGTAAAACCACAAGTGAGTTTGGTCAGCTACGACTTGTTCGTCGACCTTTGATCTGTCTCGTACAATCAGATCAACAGCCACGATGAGTGCAATAAGGGCGAAAACAAGCGCAAGGCCTGGCCCGCTAATCTTGGTGGTTGCAAGCCAAGTCCCGAGAACGACGCCTACGATTATTCCGGGCCACCAGATTCTGAATAGCAGCCAGTCTACAGCGTCTCTCTTATGGTGGGCGATAACGGACGCGATTGAAGTTGGAATAATCGTAGCCAATGACGTGCCGACCGCCATATGCAGACGAACGTCCAAGTCCACGCCGACGGCTCCTAGAACCGTAAAAAGGACAGGAACAATAACGATACCGCCGCCAACGCCCAGTAAACCGGCGAGAAATCCGGCAACGGCTCCGGTCGTCAATAGACCAATGATCAGTGGGAATTCAGATAGAATGAGGTCGGCCAAAGTGTATGGCCCTCAATCTAAGTAAAAGTTGGCCGTTCAGGCCTGTAGGTCACTTTTTGGGCTGCCTCAAAGGATGTGATTTGCTCCATCAAATCCTTTTTTCGATTTCGAGCGGCGGCTATCTGTGGCGGCGTAATTGGTGTGGAGCTAATCGAATCGTCGTCGATCATGCTTTGCACGCGCTGTAAAAATTCGGTCATCGTTAATGCTTCTAGAATGTCGGCGGATAGACCGAGGAAGTAGCTCAGTCGAATAGGCTTCTTTGGGGTGGGATGATAAACCGAAATCGCAAACGAGCCTGTTTTACCGCCTTTTCTCTCTAGTACAGCGGCGCGGTGATACGCGGCAAAGGCAGTAAATACAAATGCGGTCTGGCTATCATGCTCGACGACAAGGTCATCAAGCGCGCCAACAACGTTACTCGACGCTTCCATAATTATTGTATCGCTGACATCGCCCCCACCAGCCAGGTTCTCGATTTCGTGAATAACCTCCATTCCATCTTCGCCGCTAGAATAAACCTCTTCTCCGTCGAGATGGATGGACACCCAGGTTGCTGGATTATAGGTAGATTCGTAGGTGGACAGTCGGCGCGACCAAAGGCTTTCCCAATCTATGTCTTTGGCGTCATGGACCATTCCTGGATCGCGGCGAAACTGGTCAACGACAAATCCTGTTAAACGAAGTGTAGCCGCCATATTTTGACCGCGAATAACACAATTAAAAGTGCGATCGGCCAGCTTGAGCGGAATCGTCAGTCGATTTGAACGGATTTCGAGTACCTGTTCTTCACCGTCGCTGTCACCGAGTTCGGCGAAGCGGTGAACCGTAGATTTCTCCCGGTACAGTGTGAGGTTGTCGAATTCTGCCATGGTATAATGCGGCCGGCCGCCTCAGGAAGTTGCTGACAATTTTACGGTCTGGGCGACCATTTCTTACTTTAATTCGGTCCGCCAAAAACAACAAGGATTGTATAGGGTCGCTATGGCCGCCTCGATATTGAAAAATTACAAATATAGTTAATCATTACAATGGGATATGTGGATATCATCGATATTTAATTTCGTCTATTCCGCACTAAGTCTCTGGTAAGCTAACGCCTTACGTGCATCTCCTGCATATGCTGAAAGGGTCTCTAGGAATACCCTCAGATCGTCTTTTAACTTCGCAAAACCTGGCCGACGATTGAGGGACGTTTCATCAATATAGAGCGAGCGGTTTATCTCTATTTGCAGAGCATGGATTCCGGTTTCAGGTTCGCCATAGCTCTGGGTCGTGAAGCCACCCGCATAAGGATTATTACGGATGGTCGAGTATCCTAGGCCTCCCAAGATACGCTCTGCTTCCTCGGTGACGATTGAAGAGCAAGAAAGGCCGTTGCGATCACCTAAGACAACATCGACGCTATCTTTAATTCCTTTCCCTGTGGGAAGTCCAGCGGATGGCATCGAGTGGCAATCAATCAATACACAGTAGCCAAACTGATCCCGAGCTGCATTTACAAGCCGCCTCAGTGTTTGGTGATAGGGTTTGTAAAGGCGGTTTACCCTGGTCTCCACCTCGGCCCACGTTAATTTCCGAGCGTAGATTTCTTTTTGGTTCGCGACAATCCGAGCAATCGTGCCCAGGCCGGCGGCAACACGGGGAGACGCCGAGTTGACAAAATCTGGTAGAGGGCCAGTAAACATCTCAGGATCGAGCTCGTATGGCTCTCTATTTAGATCCAAATAGGCTCGTGGATAGAGCGCTCGAATCATTGGTACGCCTGTAAATTTCGCCGCAGAAAAAAGTTCGTCGACGTAGCAGTCTTCCGAACGACGTAGAGCGGTTTTGCTGAGGCTACTGGCTTCGATGAGATCTACTGGATAATAGCTGCCGGAGTGGGGCGAAGAGAGAACCAGAGGCGTGGCAGGGCCGACCGGCGCGATGACCTCAAAAGGGTCCGATAAGTCTGCCAGATTACTCATTCTATCCTGCTTGACCGGGCTTGGCGGCTTCGGCTGGTGTCAGGCCAGCTCACATTTCAAGTCATGAAGCATACCCCAATTACAGCGTTCCGAAACACTTGCAATAGTACGGCGGTCCACCTAAAAGAAGTGCCCGTCTACCCTGGGGATATGCCAAGGGCAGTACGCTGGTATGGACGCGTAGCTCAGCGGGAGAGCACCTCGTTGACATCGAGGGGGTCACTGGTTCAATCCCAGTCGTGTCCACCATTTTTCAACTAATGAATCGAGCTGTTTGTTGCGTGGGGTTAGTGCCGCTCGCATTTGTCGGTCGTGGTGAATATGATTGAAAACATGATGGTTTGCGGCAGCATCTCATTATCGGGCTCTGGAAAACCGCCTAACAAGTGCAGGGGTTAGTTATGGGTGTGAATCGTCAGTGGCGCCTAGCTCGTCATCCCGAACTAAATGAAGATATTGGTTTCGAACATTTCGAGCTCACCGAATCTCCCATGCCCGCGCCTGATGCTGGTGAATTCGTCGTGCAGACGATCGCTTTGGGTACTTCACCGGCTCAGCGGTCTTACATCTCGAAGAGCCTTAGCATGCATGACAAAATTGCCGTCGGCGATGTTATGCGGGGGCGTGGCGTTGCTGCTGTTACGGAGTCTCGCAATCCGAACTACAGCGTTGGAGAAATTGTTATCGCATCAACCGGATGGCAGGACTTTTCGATTCAGTCACCGGCTCAACAAAATCCAAACGTCTTGAGTATACAGAAAGTTGTTAAGCCTATTGATCCATTAACCATGACACTTGGCATTCTGGGAAGCGCTGGTGCGACCGCCTATTTTGGCCTGATGGATGTGGGGCGTCTGCGCGCTGGCGATACGGTCGTCGTTTCGGCGGCGGCAGGCGGGATCGGTTCAGTGGCGGGGCAAATCGCCCGTATTGCGGGGTGTCGGGTTATCGGTATCGCGGGTGGTCCAGAGAAGTGCCAGTGGATAACCGAAGCGTTGGGTTTTGACGATGCCATCGACTACAAAAACGAGTCGATAGGCGACCGGTTAGCCGTGCTCTGTCCTGATGGCGTGGATGTCTTTTTTGATAATGTTGGCGGCGAGATTCTTGACGATGTCTTAGCGCGCCTCGCACTAAGCGCACGTATAGTCATTTGTGGTTTTATTGCCACTGACTATCGCGACGATTTAGGTCGTGGGCCGCGCAACTATATAAATTTAGTGCGCAAAAGAGCGCGTATGGAAGGCTTCTTCATATTCGACTACCGACACCGGTTTCAGGAGGCTGAAGACCGGCTTAGGCGTTGGTACGACGACGGACTATTATTTAATTGTGAAGATGTTGATGACGGCTTGGAGAAGATGCCCGGCACTTTGGGAAGTCTGTTTACGGGTGGCAACAAAGGCATAAAGCTATGCCGCGTGTCTCCTGATCCCCGTTAACTTTAGTCTCTCAATGTTATCGTTTCGTAATTGATTTTGCCCTTGTTGGGGGCATACCCAATCACGCGCGGCCCGATGGCATCAAGCAAGGGGATCTCATGCAATAGGAGGGCTGTCGCCTGTTCGTGATAAAATGTGAGTACTTCACGGGTCAGTTCCGCCCGACGTTCCAGATTGGGCGATGCCATTGCGGCTTCCATTGTCGGCATAATCCGCTTGTCGCAAAACCACGGATTTGGCCATAGGCAAGAATGCAGGCGAATCGTTCTAATCGGCTCGAACGTTGGCCATGCGCCAAAGACCTGGCTAAAACCATCGCCCTTCCATTTCCCCTGCAGAATGATTCTCACCATCTGAGATGTTGGGATCGAGCTGACTCTCATTGTAACGCCGACGTCAGCAAGATTGGATGCGACCAATTGATATATGGCGCTGTCTGATGCGTTCGAGCCAATAATGACTTCGATGTCCAACGTAAATCCGTCCTCGTATCCGGCTTCTTTGAGGAGCGCACGCGCTCTCTCGGGGTCGTAGGGATAGGGGCGGAGATCGGGGTTGTACCCTAGCAAGCCACGGACCGCGCCTTGCGTTGCCGGTTTGCTATAGCCTGATAGGAGAACGTCTGTGATCGCGTTCTTATTGACGGCGTAATTTAGGGCGCGACGTACGCGTACGTCGTTTGCGGGTCTGCCTTCTTCAATGACAAACGTAATGCTAATCACGTCGATCGGATTCCGCTGGTGCATATAACCGCCACCAGCCTCGATGAGCGGAATGTCATCTGGGCCCATTCCGATAGCGATATCTATTCCGCCGGTGATCAACGCTTGAAGCCGCGTGGTCACCTCCGGCAATTGCAAGACTTGTATCTTGTCAATTTTCGGTGCGCGCCATGACCGGGAGTTCGCCAAGTAAGCGACTTGGCCTTGTTCCCATGACTCGACGGTAAATGGCCCCGATCCGATTGGATCCCTTGCGAATTCATCCGGCCCTAAAGCATCCCAGTGATCGGGCTCAACAATATAAAGTGCGGCCATAATCCTCGGCAGAATTGCTGACGGCATATGGGTATTGATGGAGACCGTAGAATCGTCAACTGCGTAGGCGCTAGAAATGACCGATAGATCACGCGCCGTGCTCGTAGTTTGGCCATGGGGCGTTTTTAAGTAGTCGAGTGAGTGAACGACATCATGCGCAGTCAAAGGCCGTCCATTGGAAAAAACAACGCCATCGCGAAGTGAGAAGTGCCACTCGGTTGGTTCTATTTGTTGCCATGAAGTTGCCAGCTCTCCAATTAATTCACCGTCTTCTCGAAATGTGGTCAGTGTCTCAAATACCGGTGACCACGTGTATGTCGTGAATACACTGACGGAACGATGGGGATCCCCATCGCTAGCTGGTAAGGCGGCGACCCCAACTCGTAGAGGAGATGTCGACGCGGCGTACATGGGCGTAGAAGGTAACAGGCCTAAATAGGTCAATAAGCCCACGAAGAAAGTGAGTGTCTTCAATGTATTCACCGTTGATAAAATCGACATTGGCTTTGTTCTTATTATCTTTGATGGCATGATAGCGATACAATCAGCATTATGGAACGCGCACTAGGGCTGCATGTCAGCTCGATGTTGGCGTTAATTGATCCATGGGGGGCATAAAATGCTCGGGAAGTTAGGTCTAATTACGGCATTGGCACTACTGGCTTCTCAGGCACAAGCCCTGTGTATTGTGAATCGTAGCGGGGAGACCGTCGCCTATACGCGAGGCGGTCCGTTTCTGGGGATGGAAACACTGTACGCTGGAACGGTTCGGCCCGGTGTCCAGCATTGTGCATCTATAACGCCCCGTTCTGATGGTACGTATCCAGTATCTGTTTACACGGTCAGTAAGCGCGGCAAGTGCGCGATTGTACGCGGGTGTTATTACAGTTCGAATGCGGAGCAGGTGTTTTATAATGGGGCTGCTTCGTCGACCTGTCCGGTCGCATTTCAGGATAATTCCTGTAGTTAATTGAGGTGCCTTAGGCACTCATAAAATTTAATAGATATCAGGTGATATGTGAAAAACAGTTTTGAAATATCAACTCAACTTGGGCGTCGTAGTGTGTTGGGTGGTGGCTTAGCAACGGCTATCGCAGTCGGTGTGGGTTCACCCATTGAACAAGCGCGGGCTGCTAATGGTGCGTTTAATCCGGCCGATCCTGTTAGCGTATTGCGCAACCTTCACCGGATGCGCGGTAACGAAGAGGGTGACATTTCCATGGGTTGGCTCAAAGGTCAGCGCTACGGGGTGGTTGATGCTGAAATTGTTCCACTGATGGGAATGGTCACGGGAACTTTTGCGCGTCATAAGGTCCTTGATGACGGATCGGTCGAATTGAGCAGTTTTGAACTGGCGTTCTATACGGACCTCGAGACGGGGAAAGTACTCGATACGCTCAAGATTCCGTATACAGGTAAGACTGTCGATGTGCCTCGATTGAAGCTCGGTCCCAAAAAAAGCACTATTCGTCCAGTCTTTCACGAATTAACGGAAATGGGCGGAGAAGTCGAGCGAACGGATTCTGAAACCGCAATGCGCCCATCCGGATCAATACGGTTTGAACGTTGGCTCGGGCCAGTAACAGTGAAGGATGGCAATGTCTGGATCACGGAAGCATCGAGCGCGAAGGTCGTGCCGGCTGACCCCAAAGCAGGCAAGGTCATCTATAGCGAGTCGGTCACCTATAAAGGTGATTTTGAAGATGTAAATAATCCTGATTTACCGACGATCTCATCAACGCTCAGTTATACCGGTATTACCAGTTGGCGTCCTTGGATGGAGATGGGTGATCTGCCGGGTCATACGACGTCTCATGCGTTGGGCAGCAAAGCCTTCGATGTGGACGGACTGCCCGACGACTACCGTGAAATGGCGGAGCAGTACTATCCGGAAGCGCTCGCTGACCCTGCGGCTATCTTAAATAAGCTTGCCTAATGCCGATCGGCAAACGCTATCTGCTTTTCATATAACATACGTTGCTGCGGACCTCGATTGAGATCATCTTACGTTCGCAGATACTGACATCTTTCGTGCAGATAATGCCACGCTCGTTGGAAACGGTGAGTCGTGCATTATCAATGTCCCAATCTATTAAGTAGTCGCAGCCTGGTAGATTTGTTGGAAATTTATAAGTCAGGTCGCCATCGATCCCGATGTCTCTTTCCATCAGTTGCCAGGAGTAATCGGCCAGGACGTATGAGAAATCCATCGTGATGGTTTCGCTGCGGTAGTTTTGTACGAGCATCACCGCTTTTTCATCGTCTTGTGCGCTCAAATCCGATGCAGAAAAAACAGTGGCTGACGAAATAAGTGTGAAGAGCGAGAGTTGTACTGCTCTTGCGATCATAGACCTGGCCTCACATTAACCTGAACGAAGAGGAGCAATATGATAGTAGGCGGATGCTTATATATCGAGATCGCCTACAAATTCCGCGTGGTCTTGGATGTACTTGAAACGCGCCTCTGGTTTTTTCCCCATGAGTTGCTCGACCAATTTCGCCGTTTCTTTTGACTCTTGATCTGGGCCATTTTTTAAATCAGGTAAGGTGACACGCAATAGGGTGCGGCGTGCCGGGTTCATGGTTGTTTCTTTGAGCTGCGCTGGGGGCATTTCACCGAGCCCCTTGAACCGGCTCACCTCAATCTTGCCACGGCTATCAAATTCCTTTTTCACAATTTGATCTTTGTCTTTGTCATCCATGGCATAAAAAGTCTTACCGCGCTGGCTCAAACGATAGAGCGGCGGCATCGCCAAATAGAGTCGACCGGCATCGACGAGGTCTGGCATTTCTCTAAAAAAGAAAGTCATAAGCAATGCAGCGATATGAGCGCCATCGACATCGGCGTCCGTCATTATAACGATCTTTTCATACCTTAGTTTGTCCAGGTTGAGCTTGTCTCCGCGCCCACAGCCCAGTGCTTCGAAAAGGTCCTGTAACTCTTGATTGCCGCGAAGTTTATCTTGGGTCGCAGAAGCGACGTTCAATATTTTACCGCGAAGCGGCAGTATTGCTTGAGTCTCGCGATTTCGTGCTTGTTTGGCTGATCCGCCGGCGGAGTCACCTTCAACTAGAAACAATTCGGTTCCATCAGCAGTCGTTCTACTGCAGTCCGATAACTTACCTGGCAAGCGAAGCCGCTTAGTCGCGCTTTTACGATCCAGGTCTTTTTCTTGTTTACGGCGCTGTCTGACGTCAGCCCGTGACATCGCTAATTCTAGTATCTGGCCGGCGATCTCTGGGTCACCCGATAGCCAATGCTCGAAATGATCCTTAAGAATTCCCTCCACGAGCTTTGTTGCGGAAGCGGAGGATAGTTTCTCTTTTGTCTGACCCTGGAACTGCGGCTCTGAAACAAACACAGACAACATGGCGCAAGCACCGCCAACGACATCCTCGGCGGTCAGAGCGCTCACTTTTTTTATGCCGGCCATCTCACCGTAGGATTTTAGCGCTTTCCCTAAACTGGAACGAAATCCAGCTTCGTGCGTGCCACCTTCAGGCGTGGGAACCGTATTACAATACGAATTCAGAAATCCGTCTTGATCTTCGGGCCAACAGATTGCCCAATCGACTCTTCCGCTTTCGTCCGCGGTTTCAACCGAGCCCGAGAAAAATGACTCGCTCACCAATGCTCGGCCGCTTGTCACAGTCGACAAATAGTCCTGCAAGCCTTTAGGGAAATGCAATTCTGCCTTTACGGGCGTGTCATCTTTTCCGGTGATCAGCGCTTCGTCACATGACCATTTGATCTTCACGTCTTCAAATAGGTAGGCCTTTGATCGAGCCATTTTGTAGACGGTCGATGGTCTAAAGGACGCCTCTTTGCCGAAGATTTTTACGTCGGGACGAAAAGTTATGATGGTGCCGCGCCGGTTCGACGAGGCCTTAAGCTTCTTGAGCTTCGATTTGACCTCACCTCTACTGAAGGTTTGTTCCCATTGCGCTTTATCTCGAGCGACCTGGACCGTCACTTCTTCAGACAGGGCATTCACGACTGACACGCCAACACCGTGCAGTCCGCCTGACGTTTTGTAGGCTTGGCCAGAAAATTTACCGCCTGAATGCAGGGTCGTCATGATCACTTCGAGGGCAGATTTCTTTGGAAATTTCGGATGTGGATCGACAGGAATGCCGCGGCCGTTGTCTCGTACAGTGACCTCGTTGTTCTTACCGAGGTGAACTTCAATACTGCTGGCATGCCCGGCAACCGCTTCGTCCATCGCGTTGTCGAGTACTTCTGCGACCAGGTGGTGCAGGGCTTTTTCATCGGTGCCGCCAATGTACATGCCTGGCCGGCGCCGAACTGGCTCTAGCCCTTCAAGGACTTCGATGTCCTTGGCTGTGTACTTGGATTTCTTCTTGCCGGTCTGTTGGAAAAGGTCTGACATGGGCGCATTATATACACAGCGGTGCAGGCAACAACTGCATACGGTATTAATATAATCGTTTAATCACAATATGTTGTGGATATGGTGCGAAAATGACTGATCCCTTAAATCCGAATGAACCCCAAGGTGAATTGTCGCTGAGAACCGTCGGCATGCCAGCGGATACCAACCCAGCAGGCCACATATTTGGCGGCTGGGTTTTAAGTCAAATGGATATGGCTGGCGCAATTCATGCGTCGAGTTGCACAAACACGCGAGTGGTTACCATTGCTGTCGATAGTATGAAATTCCATAAGCCGATTCACGTTGGTGACGAAGTTACGTGCTATACGACCGTCGATCGGATTGGACGGACATCCGTAGCAATTCACGTTGAAACTTGGGTGAGGCGGGCCCGACATGGATCACCATTAATGGTCACGGCCGGTCTGTTTACTTATGTTGCCATCGACCAAAATGGTGGCACAACCGAGATTTCTTCTCCGACCACATAATACAAAGGACTTCCTTTCATGCCTGATTCGGTTCTTCCTATCGAAGATACGGCCGCTCGATTGGCGTCTATCGTCGGAAACAAGTTTGTCATCACTGACGAAGCTGAACGGCGTGTCTACAGCAACGACATCTTTTTTTGGGATGAGTCCGAGACAGCGGCAGTTGTCGTCCAACCCGGTTCGCCGGAGGAAGTCGCGAGTCTTGTACAAGCGGCCGAAGAGTTAGATCTCAACATTTCAACCCGTGGCGGAGGGATGTCCTACACCAAGGGATATGTCCCGGCTGAATCCGGTTGCATGCTAATTGACCTTCGGCGTCTCGACCGTATTCGCGAAATCAATGTAATCGACAGGTATGTTGTGGTCGACGCGGGCTGTACGTGGATCAGCATCGCTGACGCATTGAAGGAGCAGGGACTAAAGCTTGATTTTCCGGCGCCGTTTTCGGGTATCTATTCGACTGTCGGCGGAGCCATGTCACAGAACGTGCCTTCAACGATGAAGGGTGTATTGGGCCTTGAAATCGTTCGCGCAGATGGAGCAATGGTGCGGACCGGTTCTTGGGGCCGTAAAGGCCCCGACACGCCTTTCTTCCGTGATTATGGACCTGATCTTACCGGGTTGTTCCTCGGGGATACTGGTTCCCTGGGTATTAAGACGGGTGTTTCGCTTCACATCAGTCAGAAGATCGGCGTCACTGCCCATGGGTCGTTCGCCTTTGAGACGTATGAAGACCTGGCGCGAACGATGATCGAGCTTGGGCCCTATGACTTCGTAACCCGGCGGGTTGGTCTCGATCCGTTCAAGAGCCAAAATGCGGCAAAGGTTGGCTTTAAGGAGGCGATCAAAACTCTTGGCGATGTTTCGACCACCGGTTCAACGCTGATGTCGGGAATAAAAGATTCTATGAAGATGGCGACGGCCGGCACTAACTTCATGGACGGTGTCAAATGGTCACTCCACCTTACCGTCGAAGCCATAACAGAAGATGCCGCCGAGGTTGGGCTCGACATTGTGCGAAAAATTTGCCTTGAGCGGAGCCGCGAGATCGCCAACATCATGCCTCGAGCAATGGAAGCCCGAGGGTTTTCCGTTCGCGGTTTTCTCGGTAAAGATGGCCAAAGATGGGTCCCCACCAATTCATTGTGGCCACTAAGCCGAGCAGTTGAGATCGCTACCGCCGTGCAAGAATTTTTCAATAGCCGTCGAACCGAGATGGATAAGCACGGAATGTGGGAATCCTACATGACCAATTATGGCCAGGGACTTTTCATGTGTGAACCAAGCTTCTATTGGATCGATGAGGTGAGTGAGCATCATCTTCGACACCTAACGGCGGATGAGGCTAAGAAATTTCGCGATATCCCGGCAAACCATGACGCTCGTAAATACGCCCAAAAACTCCGCTTTGAGTTGCGTGATTTTTTCCACGACCTAGGCGCTGTGCATGTTCAGTTGGCTAAGTTCTACCGTTATCAGGATGCGCTGGCCCCAGAAACCTCTCGACTTCTATCGGATATCAAGGGATTGCTTGATCCAAACCGGCGTTTAAACAGAGGCAATCTCGGTCTTTAAGGACTTGCTCGACCTGTTCGCTTGAATGGCCCGAGCTCAGTCAGGGTATCAACGTCTTCTTCGATGGCTGGCCGCTCTTGACCCAGGTACTGTGAGACTGCCGCGCGGAAGCCTCCGTCAGAAATCCAATGTGCGGAGTATGTCTTTCGAGGTAGATATCCTCGTTGAAGCTTGTGTGGTCCTTGTGCTCCAGCCTCAACCCACTTCAAGCCTTTCTCAATTGCAAAATCGATTGCGCGATAGTAGCAGACCTCGAAATGCAGCATGGGGTAGTGAACAACCGTTCCCCAATTGCGGCCATACAGAGTATCGCCACCGAGCAGATTGAGGGCGCCACAGACAATCTCACCATCTTCTTCGCCCATTATCAGCACGACTTGATCGCCCATGCGTTCAGATAAGAGTTCGAAGAACGACCGTGTCATATAGGCTTGGCCCCACTTACGGTCAGACGTTAAGCGATAGAAACGATAAAAAGCATCCCAATGCTTACTCGTGATGTCGTCTCCACTTACCGCATAAATCGTTACTCCGCTGGCTTTCGCTTTCTCGCGCTCTTTGCGAATATTTTTACGTTTACGAGAAGACAAAGCATCGAGAAAATCGTCAAACGTTTGATAGCCGTCATTCTTCCAATGAAACTGTTGGCCATATCGCTCAAGCAAGCCGGCGGCCGCCATCACGTTAGTGTCTTCTTCATCCGGAAAAGTAATGTGGAGTGAGGATACTTCTTGCCGATCCGCGACCTCGATCATACCTGTCAAAAGCATGCGCTTGAGATCTACTGTGTTGAAGCCGGGCGTGTCTGGCCGAACCATTAGGCGAGGCCCGGTCACCGGCGCAAAAGGCACCGCGCATTGTAGTTTTGGATAGTAGTGTCCTCCGGCGCGTTCGTAGGCATTGGCCCATCCCCAATCGAAGACATACTCACCGTAAGAATGATCTTTCAAGTACATCGCCGCACAGGCGAGAAGGGCACCCTCTGCCGTTTCAATCGCGACATGTTGTGGCTGCCAACCGCTATCGTGCGTTACTGAGCCTGAGTCTTCGAGCGCGCTATAAAAAGCATGTCGGACAAAGGGATTGAAGTTTGGTGTCCCCTGTCTGGCGCATTCGTCCCATTGCGTCGCATCAACTTCATGGATCGATGGCACGACGCGTACAGTAATAAACTCCAAATCGGGAGAGTTAGGTTCGGGTATGTCCATGGCCATAGCGATTAAGTCTTGAACCCTACGCAATCTCGATAATGGCTTCAACTTCGACCGGGGCATCGAGGGGCAATGAGGGGCACCCAACAGCAGCACGCGCGTGCCGACCTGCATCACCAAATACGTCAACCATAAGGTCAGAAGCACCGTTTATTACTTTTGGGTGGCTCGTGAACTCATCTCCCGCAGCAACAAAACCACCGAGTTTGATGACCTGTTTGACCCTATCGAGGTCTCCTCCACAGGCTGCTTTGAGCTGCGCAATGACATTGAGTGCACTCTGTTGAGCTGCGGCCGCAGCTTCTTCTACCGAAACCGAGGGGCCAACTTTACCCGTATAAAGCAGTTTTCCATCTTTTAAGGGTAGCTGACCCGAGATAAATACCAGCGAGCCCGACGTGGCGAATGGAACGTAGTTGGCTACGGGTGCGGCTGCGTCTGGCAGATCGTGCCCCAGTTCTGCGAGACGCGCGTCAATTTTTCCGGTCATCTGTTCTGATCCTTGCTGGTCAATCCGGCCATGCGGGACATGCATGTCTGTGTAAATGCCTTTGGGGGCTCCAAGCTTGAATTGAAATGTGCTACCCCAGCGCTAGCAGCCAGAGTTCTGGCAGTATTCATGCCATCCCCAAACCGGTAGGGCAAATTCAATAGAGCGCGTGGTACATAGGGACGTCGAGCGGGGTCAATAAACCATGCAATTCAAGGCGATATCGTAATGAGTAAGCTTTCTCTTCCCAAGGATAAGATCAAGGTTCTGCTACTGGAAAACGTTCATGCTAACGCGGTGGATTTATTCAAGCGGCAAGGATATGGCCAAGTTGAAGAGGTGAAGGAAGCGCTCGACGAGACAGAGCTCAAGGCCCGAATTGCCGATGCTCATATGGTTGGAATTCGTTCACGGACCCAAATTACTGACAGCGTGCTCAATGTCGCTGAAAAGCTAATGGTCGTCGGATGCTTTTGTATTGGCACCAACCAAGTCGAAACCAAAGCTGCGAAGATGCGGGGGATACCCGTATTCAATGCTCCGTACTCCAATACTCGCTCTGTAGCGGAATTGGTCTTGGCTCAGGCCATTATGTTGCTACGCGGAATTCCTGAGAAATCATGGATTACACATGAAGGCGGTTGGATGAAGTCTGCCACGGGATCATATGAGATTAGAGGCAAGACATTGGGTATCGTTGGGTATGGCCACATTGGCACTCAACTCTCAGTCATGGCTGAAGCGTTAGGCATGCGCGTTGTGTTTTACGATATCGTAGAAAAACTAGCGCTCGGTAATGCGACCGCAATACGAGCCCTTGATGAACTGCTCGCCTGTTCCGATGTGGTTTCACTTCACGTGCCGTCAACAGAAATGACGGCCGGGATGATAGACAGAGTATGTCTTCGAGCTATGAAAAAGGGCGCGCATCTGATCAACGCCTCCAGGGGTAATGTTGTTGATATTGATGCCCTCGCAAAATGCTTAAGTGACGGGCATCTGGCTGGTGCGGCAGTTGATGTGTTTCCGAAAGAGCCGGCGTCGCCTGATGAAACATTTGAGAGTCCTTTGCGAGGTCTTAAGAACGTCATCTTAACCCCTCATATTGGTGGCAGTACGATGGAGGC
>JABJAH010000015.1 GCA_018666155.1 Rhodospirillaceae bacterium
CCATGAACGCGGGTGATACGTCCGCCGGCGGCCATGTACAACATGTCCCCTTGACCTAATAATTGTTCCGCACCTTGTTCACCGAGAATGGTCCGGCTATCGATCTTTGACGTCACCTGAAATGAGATGCGGGTTGGGAAGTTGGCTTTAATTGTTCCGGTAATCACATCAACGGACGGTCTTTGGGTCGCCATGATGACGTGAATCCCAGCGGCACGCGCCATCTGAGCCAAGCGTTGGACGGCAGCTTCAACATCCTTGCCGGCGACGAGCATGAGGTCGGCCATCTCATCGATGACGACGACGATGTAAGGCAACGGTGTTAGGTCAAGAGCTTGCTCTTCGTAAATCGGCTTACCAGTTTCAGGATCAAATCCGGTCTGAACTGTTTTGGTCAGTGTCGTGCCTTTTTTCGATGCTTCCTTCAAACGCTGATTGTATCCAGCGATGTTGCGCACGCTGAGTTGGCTCATGGCGCGATAGCGGTCTTCCATTTCCCGCACGACCCACTTGAGAGCGACAACCGCTTTGCCAGGCTCTGTTACGACAGGGGCCAGCAAATGTGGAATGCCATCGTAAATTGAAAGCTCCAGCATCTTTGGATCGATCATCAGAATGCGTACTTCGTCAGGTGTATGACGATAGAGCAGCGACATGATCATGGTGTTGATGGCAACGGATTTGCCTGAGCCCGTTGTTCCGGCGATCAGCAGGTGAGGCATGCGCGCTAGGTCGGCATAGACCGGCGCACCGCCGATGTCTTTGCCGAGCGCGAGGGTCAGCTTACCGTCAAACTTATCGCACGCGTCGGACGATAACATTTCGCGGAAATATACGGTCTCGCGGCGTTCGTTCGGTAGCTCAATACCGATGACACTGCGGCCTGGTACGACGGCGATACGTACGGCGATGGCACTCATGGAGCGTGCAATGTCATCCGCTAGGGATACCACCCGCGCTGTTTTGGTGCCCGGAGCCGGTTCTAGTTCGTAAAGAGTCACGACCGGTCCAGGTCGCACCTTAATGATCTCACCCTTAACCCCGAAGTCTTGGAGCACGCCTTCGAGCATCTTGGCGTTGCGCTCTAGTGCCTGGGTATCGATCTGTGTCGCGGTTTCAACGCGCGGCATACTCAGAATGTCGAGTGGCGGCAATTCAAAACCTTCAGGCGTTGCGGGCAGTAATGAGCCCTGCCGTGCCGCGAGCTCTTTCTTTGAGGGTTTGGCCGCCTGTTTCCGCGCGACAACAATATCTGCGTCTCGCGCCAAGACGGGTGCCGGCGCGTCAAAAAACTCCTCAACATCGTCGTAGTCGTCAATGTCTTCGACATCGTCTGCGAGGTTAGGTTCAATCCGTTCACGGCGTTGAGCCGGTGCAGATTCTGCCCGTCTCGATGCACGCGTCGCGTTGCGCTCAGCGTGTTCACCACTGATTTGGCGCATCAGTCCCTGCAGCCAGAAGGCGGTGCGTAACACTTCACGCTGAACCCAACGCAGGATCGCGCCATAGGCTTCTACGGGAACCGTTGTGATCCAATGGGTCAGAGTAAGACCGCCGATCAATCCGAATATCACAGCGAGCCAACGCAAGCTTTCAACAGCGCCTAGACCACTGAGAGATACGGCAAAGAGATCAAGTAAGATGTGGCCTGAGAATCCACCTAGCCCTGCAGGCAAGGACCAGCCGGATGGCTGCACGAAACCGGATAGCCCGATGGAGAGCAGAAGTGCTGCTGCAGGAATGGAAACAGTTCGCAACCATAACCATGAAACGGTTTCCGCGCGCATGACGCGTCCGCCCCATGCCGCGATGATCACGAGCGGCACAAGCGCGGCAAAGCCTAAGGATTGCAGTATAGCGTCGGCAAAAATCGCACCGGGCTCTGCGAGCCAATTTTGAACCGCGGCGTCTGTCGCTGTGTTCAAAGATGGATCACCTGGATTGTAGCTAACCAAAGTGACGAGCGCGGCGAGCGCGACACCGACGATGCCGATGCCGGTTGCAGCCCAAACCGAACGCTTCAATGCCGCGACCATTGACGGTGGCAGAAAGGGTCCGGTTTCCATTTGTGTTGCCGACGTTGCCATAACGCTCAAACCTCTTAGGACAGAATTTCAAACATGCGAGTTAAGCCAGTCTTGGTGGCGTCTCGGTCATGGACCAAGGCGACCCGAATATATTGATCACCGGGGCTAACGCCGTCGGTGCCCGGGCGGCTTAAATAAGATCCGGGTAGAACTTTAATACCGCCGTCACGCCACAGCTTGACGGTCGCGTCACAGCTGTCGCCGACATCAAGCCATTGGAAGAAACCACCGGCAGGCCTGGAGAACCCAAAGTGATCGCCGAATATATTTTCTGCGTCGTCAAACTTTTGCCGATAGAGCGAGCGGTTAGCTTCAACATGCGCTTCATCACGCCATAAGGCCGTAGCTGCAGCCATCACGGGTAAGGGTTGCACAGCGCCGGCATGTGACCGCAGGCGTTGGAACTTTGTGATCAGATCCGGATCACCAGCAACAAAACCAGCTCTCAGTCCGGGCGCACTAGACCGCTTCGACAAAGAATTAAAAACCAGCACGTTGCCCAAACCGTCACCAAGATCAGCACACGCTTCAATCAAACCCGGTGGCGGTGTGTCCGAATAAATTTCCGAATAACACTCATCACCAACCAAAACGAAATCGTGTTTGCGGGCGAGGGCAATCGCGTTCTTAAGTTGATCAAGCGTGGCGACCGACCCTTGAGGATTGGCCGGGCTGCACAGGTAGGCGAGCGCCGTACGATTTAGGACGTCACCGTCTAGGCTCTGAAAGTCCGGGATAAAACCGTTGTCTTTCGTTGCCGGAACAAAAACTGGCTCAGCGCCGGCCATAACGGCAGCGCCCAGATAGACCTGATAAAATGGATTGGGCATTAGGACGGCGGGCACTTGGCCATTCTTTTCAGGCGGGACAACGAGCTCACCGGTCATGAATAACGCTTCACGGGTGCCAGCCACCGGCAGTGTGTTTTTATCTGGGTCGATAAAGTCGGTGGGCAGGCTATAGCGCTGGGTTAACCAGTCCGCGACAGCACGGCGATAAGTCTTGGTGCCGGCAGTCGGCGGGTACTTATTCCACTCTGTCGCGTGGCGGGCCAACTCCTCGTGGATAAGATCAGGGGCAGGGTGTTGAGGTTCGCCGATGGACATAGCTAAGGGTTCGACGTCCGCCGGCGGTGTAATGTCCGCCAACAGCGCGCTTAGGCGTTGAAACGGATAGTCAGTCAGCCCGTCGAGGCGGCTGTTGTACATCCCTGCGATCGTCCCTCTGTGCACCAGCGCAACTTTTGCCCATTGGACAAGTGCCGGTGCGTCCCATCTCACTTCAGCCAACCCCTTAAAAAAGGGCGGCCATCCTCACATCCACAGGGTCGCCTGCAAAGGTAAACGGCGCGTTAATAAAGTCCATTTTATTGTTAAGAGTCAGTCTGTTGGACCTAGACTCTCAACGGACCTCTTAATTTATGAATCAGCAAATTCTCGGATTTTGACTAGGACCCAGTTCGTCATCGCTAAAATCAGTCGCGGCGGGTAGCTTGGTCCTTATGAGGAAAAATCCCATAAACCCCAGTAGAAGAGCCGTTTTTGCAGGTGTTTTGGCGTCCCATGTGGTCGCTAGCGCCGGTGCGCCATCTTCTGTCTTAGCCCAAGGAGCGCCCGAAATGATCGGTTCAGGCTCACGTCTCAAACGCATAAAAATGGCCACTTTGGGGGCGCCAGATATCGCTAAAACCGAGGCCTGGTATGGCGAATGGCTCGATTATGGGGTGGTAGAGCGTGGCCTCGTCTCAGCTGATTTGGCTCAATCCTGGGGCGCACCAGCGAGTAAGGGGCGGCGTTTTTCTTTGCTCGGACCAGCCAGTGGCGAGGATGTTTACCTCCGTGCGGTCGAAATTGACCCCGTGCCAGGCTTTAAGACACTGACCACCTGGGGCTGGGCCGCCGTCGAGATCACGGTCTCCGACGTCGATGTAGTGATGAAAAAGCTCGAGGGTTCGCCGTTCAAGGTGCTTGGTTTGCCCCGCGAACTGACGTCTTCGTCCCCCATCCGCGCGATGCAGGTGCTCGGCCCTGCCGACGAAGTGGTCTACCTCACGGGCAATATTGGCGACCGGGCAGCGTCAAATCATCCCGAGCCCAAAACCCTGATCGATCGCATTTTCATCATGGTGTTGGCTGGCCCTGATCGTGCCGCGTTGAAGCAGTTCTACATCGATCGATTCAAATTGGGTGACCAAGGAGATCTGGTGTTTCCGGTCGGTGTGCTCTCAGATGCGCAAGGTCTTCCCGCCGATCACAACTATGAGCTCTCCGTTTTGGTGACGTCAGAACGGGGCAACAAACTGGAGTTGGACCAATACGAGCCGCAGTTTAGTGCGCGCCCGGTCATAACAGGCCAATTACCGCCCGGTGTTGCGATGACAACGTTCGAGGCGGATTCTCTTGAAGACTTGAACGTTGAATTCATTGCGCCGCCGATGCCGCTGTACGACGGATATGTTGCAGCCACGTTCATCGGTCCCGCCGGTGAACGAACAGAATTGGTTGCGAAAACATAGATAAGCTCAAAGCTATGACAGACGTAAAACCACAGACCATTCTTGTCTTTGGAGCCACTGGTGGCACCGGCAAAGCCTTTGTCGGACAGGCTTTGGCTCACGGGCACAGGGTTACCGCCTTCGTGCGTGATCCAACTAAATTGACGGCTGAAAGTGCAAACCTGAAGATTATAGAAGGTGACCTTTTTGATGCAGAGGCGGTCAAAGCTGCGATCACATCTGACCATGATGCCGCTTTTTTTGGCCTATGGATTTTCCAACAAAGAGCCCGACAACAAACATGAGCGTGTCACCCGTGTCGTGGTTGAGGGAATGAACGCAGCGCAGGTGACCCGGCTGGTTACCGTCAGCTCTATGGGTGCGTCAGAGAGTGCCGGTACCGGCCCTTTCTTGGTGCGTCTTGTCGCGAAGGTCATTTTGAAACACATCATTCCCGACAAAACACTGCAGGAAGCTGTGATTAAGACTTCGGGATTGGCGTGGACGATTCTGCGGCCGCCGATGCTCGTCAGCAAGTCTGCGACTGGACATTACACAGTGTGGGAGGGGCCTAGCCCACCACAGAAAGTCAGGTGGAAAGTGGCTCGGGCCGATGTTGCCGCGGAGGGCCTGCGCTGCGTAGAATCTGGCGATTACCGTGGTAAAGCGATGCAGATTTCCTGGTAATCGAACCCTTAGGTGTGGGTTACACGGTGAACGATTGCGATTCCTCAATGCTGTCTTTGGGCCGAAGGGTTTAAGCTAGTCCTTAGAGTAACAAAGACATATATGCGCACATAAAGGAGACCCTCATGGTTGCTGCACCCGGCCTATTTGGCCCCGCAGAGAAAGTATGGATTCCAAAGGGGCGGCCGTCGCCGTTCCACGACGGTCCAACCAAGGATCAACTGCTTTCGATGGTCATGGCATTGACCGTGGAAGTATCTGTGTTGCGCGAACGGCTTGATACCCATGAGCGCGTTTCTGAAGCCAAAGGCGGCTTTGGCACAAAAGATGTTGAAGAGTACAACGCGGACACGGCCGCCAATGGTGAGCGCTCTAGTCTGCGCAGCCGCATCATGCAAAAAGTTTTTCGTATTCTGCGCCAAGAAACTGCGCGCCTGGAAACGGAAGACGAAAACTATGATGAAATCATGAAAGAGTTCGACGACGTTTAACCCAATTAAACGCCGCACGCTTTTTGACAGAAGGAAGAGACTATGGACGCCCATCGCCCCCACCCGATGATGCCCGAATCAACCCACGACGAGATTGCTGAGCAACTCGCAATCGTCGACATGAAAACGTTCATGGCAACAAAGCTTGATGGTGGCCAGCGAACGTTGCTGGAGAAAAAGATTCTTCCTGAGTTCGAAAAGAAGCATGGCCGCGCGCCGCGCAATCACCAAGAACTCCGCAAAGAAATGGAGCCAGAAACGTCATACCAGGCGTGGGTCACGATGGTCTCTACAGCGCAGGACATGATGTGGGACGCGGTCGGCACCTGTGTTGATCGGCAAATCGATGATCTCATGGACAAGGCTGAGATTGAAAACCCCAAAGGGTCGGTTCGCATCAATCCAGATTTTGAAGTGCCGCGGTACATCGCCGCGCAAGACATCCACCGTATGCCCGGCAATTATCACGGCACATATGGCGAACGTGATGTGCGCCAAGGTGCGGTGTTTGATCGCGGCGCCGTGGTTTATCAAATGGGCCGCAACGGCGGATACATGAATGATATTCGCGGCCACACTATTGTGTCGCACTATTATTCCCGCTGGTCTGAAGGCAAGCCGCTGCGCGTGCTCGATATGGGCTGCACAGTCGGCCATTCCACTTTAGCCATCGCCAGTTATTTTCCTGAAGCGGAAACCCATGCCATCGATGTTGGCGCTGGCATGATGCGTTATGCCCACGCTCGGGCAGAACGGTTGGATATTCCCGTACACTTCTCACAACAAAATGCAGAGTGCACAGATTTCGAAGACGAGAGTTTCGATCTTATTACGTCAAGCGCGGTGTTGCATGAGACCTCTGGCAAGGCCTTACCGAACATCTTTAAGGAGTGTCATCGTCTTCTAAAGCCAGGTGGCGCAATGGTTCACCTAGAGGTGCCTGGCCGTCTTGATGAGTTGGACACCTGGGGCAAAATCCGCGGTGATTATGAAATCCAATACAACTACGAGCCCTTCTGGAAGGGCGCGTTGACGGCGGATTTTGAAAAGCTCTGCAAAGACACCGGTTTCAACGACATCGCCGTGGGTTATCAGGACGCAACCGCGAAAGCAGAGCGGGGCAACACCGAATTTGGTGGCCCATCAAAAGGTGTATACCGGTCGTGGCTGATGATCTCGGCTGTGAAGTAGCGGGTGAATTAACGCCGACGCCGGAGCATTGCCCATATCCCTATGAGTAAAAGAAGCGGGACGTTTTTCAAGAGAGGCCCGAATGGGTCGAGCCACAGATGTGGCAGAGCTATTGATAAAGCGGTGGTATAGGCGACGACTGTTGAAAGCTGCAGGCCCGCCAGAAACCCGGTGCTCAAGGGTGTCAAAAGAAGCACACCCAACAGGACATTCAAACCTGAGGTAATCCATGTCGTCAGCTGTGGATCAGCTGACTGCAGATCAAGGGCTGCGAGTAGGTCTTGTGCGGCGGGTACACCGAAAGCGAACCCTAAAAGTCCCGATGTTATCCAAGTTAAAAACAACACCGCGGTGATGACTGGTGAGAGCAAAGCGAGCTGCGCAGTTCTTCGGTCACCGGTATTGGCGGGGCGTGCTTTTAGTACGTCGTCCATAGACCGAGCCGCTGGCGCGAATAGCCCGATGAAGGGCTGCGTTGTTTCGGTCTCTGACTTCTGTATCTGAGCTATCCCCATACCGGCTAGGAGCCAGCTTGGAAGTGAGAACGTCGCGTCGCGCGGTATATCAAGCCAGCGCCTTAGCTTAAGCAGAATTTCTTTCAGGGTCAGAGTCTCTGGGCCGACGGGCTCAATGATCTTGCGGCTAAAAGAAGAGGCCTCGCATAGCTCACAGATAATGCCGACCACATCACCCATGTAAATGGGCTGAAAACTCTGTTGTCCGTCGCCCGATAGAAGTATTGCGCCGGGAAATGCAGCCATACTGTGGAGCGAAGATGTCCCGCCGAGAAAGCCGCGGGCATAGACGAGGCTTGGTCGCACGATCACCCAGTCCAGATCTGTTTTGGTTAGCGATTCATCGTTACTTTTAGCTTCAGAGATTTGAATAAACCGCGTGACTTTGAATTCGCTGCACGCTCCAAAAAGCGCCAGTGGTGCTGACTGAGTGTCATCGCAATTTATGACCGCGTCGGCACCGTCTAGAATTGGAGCCCAAATCTCAGCTTTTTGCGTTTTCGTGAGATCAGCTTTGGCGGATGTGAATCGTGGATTATTGGCTAGCGATGGTGGGGTCTTGCCTCGATGAATCCCGACAACCGAGTGCCGTCTTTCGAGAAGCGTTGCAACAACATGACGACCGATGAAGCCGGTCGCGCCGGTAACGATAAACTTTGCCATATGTTTTTTGTGAACTTAGCTGAGAAGTGTTTGAATAATTCCGTTGAGGACCAGACGGCCCCGACGGGTTGTTTGTAAAACGTTTTCCGACATCTTGAGAAGACCTTCTGAGACCAGCGCCGCCATATTTTCTTCGGAGATAACATCGTGACGTGACAGCTCGGTCGCGTGCTCAAGGTGGATCAGATCGAGACCACTGTCGAGACGCAACGCCAACATGACCATTTCTTCTGCCCTCTGTTGCGCCGTTAAAACTGTTTCGCTCTGACTACCATGACCTTCGGCCGCAACGCGCTTCAGCCATTGGGCCGGCGGCTTTAGCCGCTGGGTGGAGCGCATGATGCCACTACTGTTGATTCGGCCATGGGCGCCGGGGCCGATGCCGACATAGGCGCCGCCTTGCCAGACATGAACGTTGTGGCGACAGGCATCACCAGTCCCTGCGTGGTTGGACACCTCATAGGCGGGCAGTCCGGCCGCTGCTAAAATATCTTGGGTCAGATCAAACAAGTCCGAGCCGCCGTCTTCGTCGGGCAAGGTGAAGGCGCCGCGATCAAACTCGGTTTTGAACGGCGTATGCTCTTCGATGGTCAATTGGTAACAAGATAAATGACGGCCACCGGCACTAATCAATAGTTCAAGCGCCTCTGACAATTCCGACTTCCACTCTGAGGCCGTGTGCCCGGGCCGTGCATAAATTAAATCGAAGGACAGCCGGCCAAAGACATCCCCGGCGCGCTGAACGGCAAGGCGCGCCTCGGCAGCCGTGTGGCCTCGGCCAAGAAACTTTAGTTGTTCGTCATCAAGACTTTGCACACCCAAAGACAAACGATTGATCCCCGCGTCCTGAAACGCAGCGAAACGATCTAAGTCGACCGTGCCTGGGTTGGCTTCAAGTGTAATTTCCAAATCGTCAATCGGCTGCCAATGCGTTTTGGCTGACTCGATGACAGCCTTCGTTGTCGATGCGTCCATGAGAGACGGCGTGCCGCCACCGAAGAAAATGGATTGAAGTTTGGCACCTGGATTTCTCTGGGCTTCGAAATCAAGCTCTCTCAAAAGCGCGTCGCGCCATTCACCGTGATCAACGGTGTCGACGACATGACTGTTAAAATCGCAATAGGGACATTTGGAAACGCAAAACGGCCAGTGCACATAAAGCGCGAGTTCGTTATCAAGCGCGGCCCGGCCTGTGTCTGGGGATGTGGTCATGCGAAGCAGGCGGCAACCAATTTAGAAAAAGCGTCGGCGCGGTGGCTCATGCCATGCTTTTTGTCAGGGTCCATCTCTGCAAACGTTATGTCATGCCCATCGGGAGTAAAAATTGGGTCGTAGCCGAAGCCTTTATCGCCCCGTGCCGGAAACGTCAGCAGGCCTGACACCGTGCCTTCGAAGGTTTCGCAATGCCCGTCGGGCCACGCCAATGTTAGGGCGCAAACAAACTTTGCCGTTCGGTCTGGTTTCTCTCCCAACTCTGATTCAATCTTGCGCATCGCCAAATCGAAGTCTTTGTCCGGTCCGGCCCACCGCGCCGAGTAAATTCCCGGCGCGCCATCTAAGGCTGTGACAGCTAATCCTGAGTCATCGGCAAGTGCGACAGCGTTAGCCTCTTGCGCCGCCGCCAATGCTTTGAGTTCTGCATTGGCCGTGAATGTCAGGCCTGTCTCTTCGGGTTCTGGAAGATCAAGATCTCCGGCAGAGATCACGTCTGCCTGAAAGGGTGTGAGGAGTTCTTTGATCTCACGCACTTTGCCCGGGTTGTGGCTGGCAACAATCAACCGGCCTCCGTCGAAGTGTCGATGACTCATCAGTGTCGTCCTAAACTACGCTGATGCCACAACCGCATCGAGCGCCGCCTGTTGCATGCGCACCAGGTCCGCGCAGCCCGATTGTGCCAAATCCAACAGTCCTTGAAATTCTTCGACGGTGAAGGGGTCTTCTTCAGCTGTACCTTGGATCTCGACAATTTTACCAGAGCCCGTGAGGACGAAATTGGCATCGGCTTGTGCATTAGAGTCTTCGGCATAGTCCAGGTCCAAGACCGGCGTGCCCTTATAGATCCCGCAAGAAACAGCTGCGACGGGCTCTGAGAAGGGCAATTCGGTCATGACACCGAGATCGATCATGCGTGTAAACGCCTGATGCAGCGCCAGGTAGGCCCCGGTTATTGAAGCCGTGCGCGTGCCGCCATCGGCCTGAAGCACATCGCAGTCGATGCGGATCTGGACCTCACCAAAGCCGTCCATCCGCACCACGGATCGCAGAGCGCGGCCAATCAGCCGTTGAATCTCCTGCGTCCGTCCGGATTGTCGGCCTTTGGCAGCTTCCCGGGCGGTGCGGGTGTTGGTGGCGCGCGGCAACATGCCGTACTCGGCAGTAATCCAGCCTTTACCCGTGCCTCGCATCCATCCGGGCACATTGTCTTCGACGCTTGCGGCGCACAGCACGTGGGTGTCGCCAAATTTAACCAAGCATGACCCTTCGGCGTGTTTGGCAAAGCCTAGTTCAAAGGTCACAGCTCGTAGGTCGGTGGGTGTGCGGCCAGAGGGGCGCATAGACGGTCTCCTATTACGCGCCGGGGATCCGGCACCATATGTCGGGTCTCCATACCCGGTCATGGCCCCCGGGAACAAGCTTTGTGAATATAATCCGAGGGATTCACTGACAAAATGCGTGTTGGAGTACGCCCGTTCATTGACGGCTGAGCACCCCTTCCTTACATAGCCGGACATGGTTACAGAACTGCATCAGCCCCGCGGCACCGGCACGGACCCGGTCTTCGAACTCAATGAGCGGTCGCGTGAAGTATTTCGGCAGATTGTGGACGCCTACGTCGAAACTGGGGAGCCAATCGGGTCGCGAACAATCGCCCGCAAATTGGATGGCAGTTTATCGCCGGCGACTATCCGCAATGTGATGTCGGATCTCGAACTCGCAGGATTGCTTTTTGCGCCCCATACCTCAGCTGGACGATTGCCGACGGAAGCTGGGTTGCGATTATTCGTCTCGGGCCTTCTGCAAGTTGGCGGGCTTGATTCCGAGGAGCGCCAAGAAATTGAGGCCAAATGTGCGGCCTCGGGCAAATCCGTGCAGGAGGTTCTGGAAGGGGCTTCGACCACGTTATCAGGCCTGACCAGTCAGGCTGGACTGGTGATGGCGCCGAAAACGGAAGATGCCCTCAAACACATTGAGTTCGTCAGCCTGGCACCAGGCCGCGCTCTGGTCGTGATGGTCTCGGAATCCGGCCTGGTCGAGAATCGAGTGATTGAAGTACCTGAGGGCTTGCCGCCGTCCGCCCTGATTGAAGCCGGCAACTTTCTTTCTGCCAGATTGAGAGGGCAAACCCTGGGTGAGGCCAAAGGCCGCATCCTCGCCGAACTTGAGCAACGCCGCGCTCAGCTTGATGAAATCACGGCGCGGCTGGTTGCTGCCGGTCTTGCGACCTGGTCTGGCGATCAATCCGCCGGTGGCTCGTTGATCATTCGTGGTCAAGCCAACCTTCTGAATGATGTGACTGCGCTGGAAGATTTGGAGCGCGTGCGTCATCTGTTTGAAGTTCTTGAGACCCGTGAACAATTGGTCCGTTTGGTCGATTTGGTCGGCGATGCAGAGGGTGTGCAGATTTTTATTGGTGCTCAAAACGAACTGTTCAATTTGGCTGGCTGTTCAATGGTGGTCGCACCGTTTAAGAACGGCAGAGAACAGATTGTTGGCGCAGTCGGAGTCATAGGACCCACGCGCATTAACTATGCTCGCATTATTCCGATGGTGGACTACACGGCCAAAGTGGTCGGTCGTCTACTTGGACAAACTTAAACACTAAGAGACAGGACACTCTTGTATGTCAGATATAGATCCCAAATCCGAAGATCTCACGCCTGAGGGCGAGACCCCTGAAACGGACGTTGTCGTTGAAGGCATTGAAGACGTTCAGTCTGGCGAGACGGACGCCGCTGAGGCACCTGTTGTGGTGGAGATCGCCGAAGATGCCCCACCCACGCCGGAAGAGCGGATTGCTCAATTAGAGGCGGCCTTGGCCGACGCTCATAGAAACCGCCTTCTCGCTCTTGCCGAAGGTGAGAACGCTGGCAAGCGTGCGGACAAGCGTATTGCTGATAACGCGAAGTATGCGACCTCTAACATTTGTAAAGCGATATTGCAGGTTGCCGACAACCTGGAGCGTGCTTTGCTTGCAGCGCCCGAAGATAAGAGAGCCAATAACGACCTGGTTAAAAACTTGGCCGTCGGCGTTGAGTTGACAGGCAAAGAGCTTGAAACTGTGCTTGAAGGCCAAGGCGTCAAAAAGTTTGTGTCGCTCGATCAACCCTTCGATGCCAACCATCATCAAGCCATGCAAGAAGTCGAGCGTACTGATGTACCGACCGGCACCATCGTTCAGGTCGTCCAGGAAGGCTATATGATGGCTGATCGCTTGCTGCGCCCAGCCATGGTGGTAATCGCTAAGGGCGGACCGAAGCGGGAAACCCTAGCTGCTGAAGTCACCGACGAGAACGCCAGCGTGGATACCTCTGCCTAACCCGATGGGGTGATCACAATGTGGAGGGGCGGCGGTCCGTCTGCTTGAACTGATCCCGAGGCCGTGCGACGACTCTTATCCTGTTTTGGATTAAGGAGATTCGGCATGGTCGTTCGTCTGACAGGCGTCGCATTTGGAGTTCTGGTTAGCTTAAGCGTCGCGTTGACCGCGAGCGCTGCGCCACTCGATCAGACCGTCGGCCAGAAACTCCGCATCAACCTTGATCGGCTCGCCGCGCCAAATCCTGATACCGAGCGCCGGCCACGCGAGATGAATTTCTCCCGCCCGCGCCCGCGGACGGCAGATGATATTCCGAATGTTCCTGACGGTTTTTCCATCGGCTTGTTTGCCGAGGGCCTCGCCCATGCGCGCAACATGGTGCTTGCACCCAATGGTGATGTCTTTATCGCAGAATCGACGGCGGGTCGTATCACGGTCATGCGTGATGCGGATCAAGATGGCGTCGCGGACGATGTCTTTACGTTTGTCGACAACCTGAACATGCCGCATGGCATCGCGTTTACTGATGACGCTATTTTGATTGGCGACAAAGTTGGCGTGCATAAATATCCGCATAGTGCGGACGGCAGTTATTCGTCGTCATCCAGTCAATTGCTCACGCCACTCGGCGCATTGGGCCCGCCAGATATGCGGTTTCATTGGGCGCGTAACGTTGTCGTTCATCCCGATGGTTCACGGTTTTACGTTGGCGTCGGATCAGCCAGCAATATCGGCGAAAACCCGTTACCGCACGCGACGATACAGGAGTTCCCTATCACTGGCGGTCCTGGCCGAACGTTTGCATCGGGAATGCGTGTTCCCACCGGCGTATTGTTTTATCCAGGGACGACGGATCTCTATACGGTGGTCAACGAGCGGGATCGCCAAGGTGATGAACTGGTGCCCGATTATTTCACCCGCGTGCCCGAGGGGGCATTCTTTGGCTGGCCGTACAGTTACATGGGCTCTTACCCGCAGGAGGGGTTTGCCGACAAACGACCTGACTTGGTCAAATCAGCCATTCGTCCAGACGTCCCGTTTCTCGCGCACTCAGCGGCGCTCAGCTTTGCCTTCTACACAAGCGATCAGTTTCCTGAAAAATATCGCGGCGGTGCATTCGTAACGCTCCACGGCTCGTGGAACGCCAATCAACCGCGCGGCTACACCTTGGTCTATGCCCCCTTCGAGGATGGTAAGCCGACGGGAGGCTATGAAGTATTTGCGTCCGGGTTCTGGAACGGTGACTCGGAGAACAGTCAGGTGTGGGGACGCCCCGTGGGTGTCGTGGCATTGTCAGACGGCAGCTTGCTGCTTTCCGATGACGTTGGTCAGACGGTGTGGAGGATTTCCTACGATGGCTAGGTTTCAGGCTCTTGTTGCGAGTTGTTTGCTGCTGTCCTCGACAGCGGCTCACGCGCAGGACTTGTTTGAGCAAACACCTGGAACAGTCATTTCCATTGATGTAGCGGCTCTACCGCAACCCTACACACCGCCTAGCCCTGCCAATCCGCCGCGCACTATTCCTAAGCCGGCGCGTGCAGAACCCTCCGTTCTTCCCGGCTTCACGGTCAATGAGTTTGCGCGCGGACTTAAGAATGCACGGAATCTGAAAGTCGCATCCGACGGTTCCGTGTTTTTGAGCGAGCCCCGCATCGGTCAAATTACATTGCTGCGTGATGCCGACGGCGATGGTCGCGCTGAAACGATTACGGCGTTCGCAGATGGGTTTCGCAATCCCCATGGCATTGCCGTTGGCGATGGCTTTGTTTTGGTTGGCGATCTCAATGGTGTGTGGCGGATGCCCTATGCATCCGGTGACACAAAATCCAGCGCCGAACCTGTTCAGGTCACGCCCCGCCGGGCGTTGGGTGACCCAGGTGGTCATTCCACGCGCAATGTTGTTTTGCATCCTGATGGGTCGCGTTTCTATGTTGCGATTGGCAGCCGGGGAAATATTGCAGAGGAGCCCATTCCGCGCGCAACCATTCAAGAGTTTCAAATCGACGGTTCCGGTCAGCGCACCTTTGCGACGGGATTGCGTAACCCTGTTGGCACTGCGTTCTACCCTGGCACGACGGATCTTTATACGGTCGTGAATGAACGCGATGGGCTCCACGATGAACTGGTGCCTGAGTACATGACGCGTGTCCAGGATGGTGGTTTTTACGGCTGGCCCTACAGCTACCTCGGTAACAATCCGCAACCCAATTTTGCGGACCGCAAGCCGGAATTGGTTGCGTCGGCCATCGTTCCCGACACGCTGTTCCGGTCACATTCCGCGCCCATCGGCTTGACGTTTTATACGGCGGATCAGTTCCCAAGCTCCTATCAGGGTGGCGCCTTTGTGACATTGCATGGATCTTGGAATGCGGCTCAGCCGCGCGGGTATAACGTGGTGTATGTGCCGTTCGAGAATGGTCAACCCAAGAACGAGTACACCGTATTCGCGTCTGGTTTTTGGGCCCGAGGTGACGATCGCGCTCAGGTTTGGGGGCGGCCCAGTGGGATCGCCGTTGCGAGCGACGGCTCACTATTGATTGCCGATGATGTCAGTCAAATCATTTGGCGCGTAACCTATGACGGTGATGATTAATGGAAAAATCAGCGAAGACAGACACGTTCTGGGCCAGGGCTAAAGAGTCCGGTGCATCTCTTGGTGATGACTATTGGGTGCGCCGCATTGGCGCGACCAAGGAAACCGTTGATATTATTTTACCCCTTGTCCTTGGCGGCCATAAACGCGGTTCCTTCGGCCTAAAACCGTTGCTTGATCGTCAACCCGGCCCCGGACCAATGGTTGGCGCTGACGCTGTCGTCATCGATATGGACGGTGAGCCACACGCTATTGTTAGAACCACCCAGTTCACACCCGTGCCGTACAAAGATATCGTTGAAGAACATTTGGTTGTCGAAGGCCCGGGTGCTCGAAAACTTGAGCGCTGGCAAGAAATTCATTGGCCCTATTGGACGAAGCTACTCGAGCCATACGATTTTGAGCCAAGTCCAGACATGATCGTGATGGTCGAACACTTCGATTTGGTTTTTCCTCAAACGGTCTAGCGGCATGACATCAATACGACGTCTTGGCCAGGCTGATCGGGACGCTCTAGACGCCTTTCTTCTCAATCATCGTGCGTCTTCGATGTTCCTTAGATCGAATGTACTTCAAGCTGGAGTCGTAGACGGCCCGGCACGCTATCAAGGCCTCTACGTTGGTGCGTTCGATGGCGACCATCTCACAGACGTCGCGGCACACTACTGGAATGGCCACATCATTTTGCAAGCTCCCACCGCACCCGTCGAACTGGCGATCGCCGTCGCGCAAGAGTCACAACGCGTTGTAACCGGCATTCTTGGGCCGTGGTCTCAGGTCAAAGTGGTGGAGCCAGAAATGGACATCGACCGCAGCTGTCTCGGCAAGGTCGTACCGGAATATCTCTATACACTCGACCTTAGTGCCCTCAAAATTCCTAAGTCACTGTCGACGGGTTTGGTTGGTTATCGGCGTGCTGCGCCTGAAGATGTTCCAGTTTTGGTGGCGTGGCGGCGGGTGTATGACCGCATCACCATGGGCTTTCCCGAGCACGCCATCGATGATGCCCGAAACGAAAAAATGTTCAGAGGAGCCATAGAGGAACAACGGCTTTGGGTCCTCGAAGACAATGACCGTCCTGTCGCGATGACAAGCTTTAACGCGGTTTTACGGGACACGGTTCAAGTGGGTGGTGTGTTCACACCGGAAGAGAGCCGTGGCCGTGGTTATGCACGCTCCGTGGTGGCCGGCTCTCTCCTAGATGCGAAAGCCGGTGGCGCAGCGGAAGCGCTACTTTTCACAGAGGTAGATAACCTGCCTGCACAAAAAGCATATGAATCTCTCGGTTTCGTTCGCGTCGGTGATTACGGTATGGTGGTTCTAGATCCTTCGTGACAGTTAACAAGAACAGGTGACGCAAAATGACTCGCACTCTCGTAATTGGTGACGGCCCAAAGCTCCCCAACGATTCCGATTTAGATGCTTTCTGGGCGGAGGTTTCAGCAGTTGTTCCAGATCTCGGAGAAGATCATCAGGTCAGATCCATCGGCATCGATGAAGAAACCACGGGCATGATTCTGGAGTTCATTAACGCGCGTACAAAAATTGCCACGTTCAGTTTACCGTGGGTCATGGCAGCCGAAGGCCATCCTGAAACGGTGCCAGGGACGCCGATTATTTTGACCGGCTACGATGGTTCTCCCCAAGCTGTCGTCAGAATTACAAAGACGCGCGAAACAACCTTTGGTGAAATCGGCCCAGCAGAAACCGGCCTAGACGGACCACCTGTTCAAGACATAGACGTGTGGGTGCCGTTGCATCGTGAATATTGGAACGGCTTGTTGGCGCCTTATGGCAAGAGCTGTACCGATGATATGCCTGTCATCATCGAACCATTCGACGTTGTCTATTTTAAGGGCGCGTGATGATGCGTACGGCTGCCATCATATTTGCTCTTCTCGGCGGTCTATCTGCGCCGGCGAGAGCAGACGCAATTACGGATTTTTGGGCGGCGTGCCTACCCACACTATCGGCGCCGCCGGCGGATGGATTTTATCGTGTGCGCTCTATCGGGGGCACGCCGAAAACAACAGAAATCATCACCAAACTCATTCTTGCCGGCGATAAAACGGGAACGTTTACATCGCCATTGATGTTTGAAGGCGATCGCTCCATTACACCGGAGCTAGGCGCTTATTCTGTTCTGACGGATTCGAAGAGTGCACCCCGCGCCGTTTTACAAACAACGGGGTTGCTGACTCTGCCGTTCAATCGCATCACGGAAAAAGAAACGGTGGTCGATGGACCCGCTATTCGGCCTCTTGAAATTTGGAAGCCGGTCCACGTCACCTTCTTTACGAACGAAATGGAAGCACGCGGCAAGGTATTTACTGAGGACATGCCAGTGACGGTCGAGAAGTTTAGAATTGCCTGTGCCGACACGGATCTTTAGGCGGCACTCACCGAACAGTCCGCTTCAATTTCAACGAGCCAGTCTTCACCAATGAGTTGATTGACCACGACCATGGTTGCGGCTGGTTTGATGGCGCTGAAAATTTCTCCGTGCGCTCGACCGACAGCTTCCCAATCGTCGACGTTGACGAGATAAATCCTGGTGCGGACCACGTCTTCGATTTGTCCGCCTAAATCGACAATGGCTTTGGCGATGATTTCTAGACAACGCTTAGCCTGGCCATAAGCGTCACCGGGCGACGCCGTTTGACCGTCGAACCCAATCGGCCCGGTACCGGCGACAGAGATCATTTGACCGATACGGACAGCACGGCAGAAGCCGATGGAGTCTTCATAGGGCGAGCCTGATGTAGCTGATCTGCGTGTCATTTAAGGCCTACCCGTTAGGTTGCTTTGCGAAAGGTCAGGCTAAGGCGGCCTTCTAGGCAGGGCAAAGGACTCGAGCCAGAATAAATTTTACGAATACCGTGAAAGCGCATGCGGCTCTCTCCACCCATGATGAAAACGTCACCGCTTTCCACCAATACCGAGGTTGGTTTGTCCGATCGGTCGAAGCCACCGATCAGAAAATCTGCCGCCGCGCCCAGGCTGACGGTAACAATAGGCCGCGCAAAATCGGCTTCGTCTTTATCTTGGTGGAGCCCCATTTTCGTCCCGGCAACGTAATGGTTAATGAGACAGGCATCTGGCTTAAAATCAGCCACGGTTGTGCCCGATAGAGCTACCTTTAGGGCCTCTGTGAAGGATTTCGGCATTTGGGGCCATGGTGCCCCAGATCGGGGGTCAATTTCGGTGTAGCGATACCCTTCGGCGTCGCTCCACCACCCATAGGCGCCACAATTGGTCATTTCGGCCGAATAAACGCCACCGGATTTCGTCCGGGCATGGCTGAATTCTGCCGTTTTTGCCACTTTCTGGGTGGCTTTGGCCAGCCGAACTTGAACGCCCGCTACCAATATGGATTTAAGGTGGACGGTGCCGCTTGGCAGGTCTGTTGGGAATAAATCGGCTATTGGACCCATAAGGCGCTCAAACTCTGGAAAAAAGAGTCTTTCTTCCTGTTGCGGGGCTTTCGCCCACCCCCTATATACCCCTCGACCCTGGCGGGGAAACCAGGTCTCTAAAAAAGACCCGGCTTGACCGCTAAAAAAGACGATCGGGGGATGCCCCACAGCGCCGCACCTGGGCTCGGGACGTTCGCCTCAACAAGAAGGAAAAAGATTATGGGCAAAGTTATTGGTATCGACCTCGGGACAACGAACTCCTGTATTGCTGTTATGGACGGTTCGGACCCGCGCGTGATCGAAAACACTGAGGGTGTTCGCACGACCCCGTCGATGGTTGCTTTCGCTGAGTCGGGAGAGCGCCTTGTCGGCCAAGCCGCCAAGCGCCAAGCGGTGACGAACCCGGAAAATACGCTCTTTGCAATTAAGCGCCTCATCGGACGCCGGTTTGATGATCCGACCGTTAAGAAGGATCAAGATCTCGTTCCCTACTCGATCATCAAGGGTGAGAATGGTGATGCGTGGGTTGAAGCGAACAAAGACAAATATTCGCCGTCACAGTTGTCGGCATTCATTCTTCAAAAAATGAAAGAGACAGCTGAGAGTTATCTCGGTGAGACCGTTAGCGAAGCGGTCATTACAGTTCCCGCGTACTTCAACGATAGCCAACGCCAGGCGACGAAAGATGCCGGTAAAATCGCAGGCCTCGAAGTCTTGCGCATCATTAATGAGCCGACAGCGGCGGCGCTTGCTTATGGCATGGACAAAGAAGCGACCGGCATCATTGCGGTCTATGACCTTGGTGGTGGTACCTTTGACGTTTCGATTCTAGAAATTGGCGACGGCGTTTTCGAAGTGAAGTCCACCAACGGTGATACGTTCCTTGGCGGTGAAGATTTCGATGCACGCATCATTGGGTATCTTGCCGACGAATTTAAAAAAGAGAGTGGCATCGACCTGCGTCAGGACAAGCTTGCGCTGCAACGCCTTAAGGAAGGTGCTGAGAAAGCTAAAATCGAACTCTCTAGCTCTGGTCAAACAGAGGTCAACCTTCCTTTCATCACCGCTGATGCTTCTGGCCCACAGCATCTCAACATCAAGTTGACGCGCGCCAAACTCGAAGCTTTGGTTGAAGACCTTGTTCAGCGGACTGTTGAGCCATGCAAGAAAGCGCTCAAGGATGCGGGCCTCAAGGCAAGCGAAATTGATGAAGTGATTTTGGTTGGCGGCATGACACGTATGCCGAAGGTTCAGGAAACGGTGAAGGAATTCTTCGGCCGTGATCCGCATAAGGGTGTGAACCCTGATGAAGTTGTTGCTCTTGGTGCCGCCATTCAGGCTGGTGTTCTAAAGGGCGACGTTAAAGATGTTCTACTGCTCGACGTCACACCGCTGTCACTTGGTATCGAAACCCTAGGCGGCGTGTTCACCCGGTTGATTGATCGCAACACCACTGTACCGACGCGCAAGAGCCAGACGTTCTCGACCGCAGAGGATAGCCAGCAAGCCGTGACCATTCGGGTGTTCCAAGGTGAACGTGAAATGGCCGCTGACAACAAACTACTTGGTCAGTTTGATCTTATGGGCATTCCACCGGCGCCTCGCGGTGTGCCCCAAATTGAAGTCACTTTTGATATCGACGCCAACGGCATCGTGAACGTGTCGGCCAAAGACAAGGCGACGGGCAAAGAACAGCAGGTTCGTATTCAGGCGTCTGGCGGATTATCCGATGACGATATCGAGCAGATGGTGAAGGATGCGGAAGTCCACGCTGAGGACGATAAGAAAAAACGTGAAATTGTCGATGCCCGGAATCAGGCCGACGGCTTAGTCCACTCGACGGAAAAGACACTTATTGAACATGGCGATAAAATTGATCCAGCCGATAAAGCTGAAATCGAAGAAAAAGTCCAAGAGCTAAAAGACGTTCTTGAGTCTGAAGATGTCGATGACATCAAAGCCAAAACCGAAGCGTTGATGCAAGCCTCCATGAAGCTCGGCCAAGCGATGTACGAAGCGGAGCAAGCTGCTGCTGGCGATGCCGAGGGTGGTGGCGATGGAGCGGAAGCTGGAGACGTGTCTCCCGATGACGCTGAAGTGGTCGACGCAGACTTTGAAGAAGTCGACGATAAAGACAAGACTTAACGCGTTAGTCGTTTCGTGTGTCTTACAGTCGTTCAATGACGTGCTTACTCAACATGATGTGGTGTATTCCGGTCCTCGCGGACCGGACCGCCGCACGTGTCAAAAAGCGGGAAGCGTAAATGGCGAAGCGCGACTATTATGATGTGCTTGGCGCCAGCAAGAGCGCGTCCGGAGACGAACTTAAGAAAGCGTACCGTAAACTCGCGATGAAATTTCACCCCGATCGTAATCCGGGTGACACGAAGGCTGAGCAGAATTTCAAAGAGTTAAACGAAGCTTACGAAGTGCTCAAAGATGAGCAGAAGCGGGCGGCGTACGA